>CACGZQ010000022.1 GCA_902577575.1 uncultured Pelagibacteraceae bacterium | reverse complement strand
CTAGAATTAGCAGCAGAAGACTTAAGAATGGCCACACGACATCTTGGTAGTATCGTCGGTAAGGTAGATGTGGAAGAAATACTTGGATCTATATTTAAAGACTTCTGTATTGGTAAATAAAATATTACTTGTATTCTTAATCTAGACGTTTACATTCACAACATGACAAAACAAAGCTATGATGTAGTAGTTATAGGTGGAGGACACGCCGGATGTGAGGCAGCAGCAGCTTCCGCTAGAATGGGTGTAAATACTGCTCTTTTTACACATAAAATCGAGACTATTGGTGAAATGTCGTGTAATCCCGCTATAGGAGGACTTGGAAAAGGGCATCTTGTCAGAGAAATCGATGCTTTAGATGGTGTGATGGGACTAGTAGCTGATAAATCAGGTATTCAATTTAGATTATTAAATAGAAGTCGTGGCCCAGCAGTGCAAGGACCAAGGACTCAATCAGACAGAGCTCTTTACAAAGAACATATGCAAAAAATTTTATTAAATTATGAAAATTTAGAAGTTGTAGCCGATCCAGTAGTAAAATTCTTATTTGATAACAAAAAAGTTATAGGATTTGTTTGTCAGAGTGGCAAAGAAATAAAAACTAAAGAACTAATCCTTACTACGGGCACTTTTTTGAATGGTTTAATACACATAGGTGAAACACAGATACCAGCTGGTCGGTATGATGAAAAACCATCTACCGGTTTAAGTGAGCAACTAGCGAAATTTAAAATGCAAATTGGAAGATTAAAAACCGGAACGCCTCCCAGACTAGATGGGGATACAATTAATTATGATGACTTAGAAATGCAGCCTGCTGATGATGATCATTATTATTTCTCTTTCTTGACGAACAAGATTAATAATAAACAGATTAAATGTGGGATGACTTACACAAATAATGATGTTCATAAAATTATTAGTGAAAACATTTCAAGAAGCGCTATGTATTCAGGAAACATAAAAGGAGTAGGACCTAGGTATTGTCCATCTATTGAGGATAAAATTGTTAAGTTTAACGAAAAAGAAAAACATCAAATTTTCCTAGAACCAGAGGGATTAAAGGACAATACTATTTACCCAAATGGTATATCAACTTCACTTCCAGAGGAGATACAGCTTAAAATATTAAGCAAAATCAAGGGTTTAGAGCATGTTAAGATGAAGAGGGCTGGTTACGCGATTGAGTATGATTACGTGGATCCAAGGGAGTTAAAAGCAACCTTAGAAACCAAAAAAATCAATTCTTTATTTCTTGCTGGTCAAATTAATGGAACTACAGGGTATGAAGAAGCTGCTGCTCAAGGTCTGATAGCAGGCATTAATGCGGCTTTAAAAATTCGAAATCAAGAGGATTTTATTTTAGATCGATCAACCTCTTATATTGGTGTTATGATTGATGACCTCATTACTAAAGGAGTTACAGAACCTTATAGAATGTTTACATCCAGAGCTGAATATAGACTAACTTTAAGAGCCGATAATGCTGATCAAAGACTAACTGAACTTGGAATTAATTTGAATTTAGTGAAGTCTGAAAGAAAAAAAATATTTAATGAAAAGAAAAAAAATATTTTGGCTCTTAATTCAATTTTAAAAAATAATTATTTATCACCTAATCAAGCGAAGAAATATGATATTAAAATTGCTATGGATGGAGTAAAAAGATCTTGCCTAGAGATTATGGGTCAGCGAAAAGTAAATATGGCAAAAATAAGGCAGATTTTTCCTGATATTCCTAATTTTCCAAGACCTATAGAAAACCAAGTTGTAACAGATGCCCATTACTTGGGTTACCTGGACAGACAAGATAGAGATATAGAGTCTTTTAAGAAAGATGAGTCCGTTATCATTCCTGATGGTATAGATTATGAAAAACTGAGCGGCTTATCTAATGAGATTAAGAGTAAGCTACTTCAGGTAAAGCCTAAAACGCTTGGCCAAGCTATTCGTATTGATGGTGTTACGCCAGCAGCTGTAATTATTCTTCTTTCACACATTAAAAAACTTAGATATAAAGCCACTGCTTGATGCAGCAGCTTGAAGTCATAAATATTCTCAAAAAGAGTCTTAATTTTAGCGATCATTCAATTGAAAAGCTTAAAAAGTTCACAAATCTAGTTTTAAAAGAAAATCAAAATTATAATTTAATCGCTAAAAGCACGGAGAACCAAATTTGGCATAGACATATACTTGATTCAGCTCAATTAGTTAAGTTTATTGATTTTAACGTTAATTCAATGGCCGATCTTGGAACAGGCGCAGGATTTCCGGGGCTTGTATTAGAGATATTCAATAAAAATAAGGCTTTTCACGTGAAATTATATGAAAAATCACCAGTAAAAAGAAGGTTCCTAATGGGTGCAATTAGGGAATTGAGTTTAAATGCAGAGGTTTTAGGGGATGTTCGAGATGAAGTGATAGATTCTGAGATTTTAATCTGCAGGGCTTTTAAAAAATTAGATCAAATAATACAAGTTTCACGT
>CACGZQ010000021.1 GCA_902577575.1 uncultured Pelagibacteraceae bacterium | reverse complement strand
CAGATATTAGGCGTTTCTTGGCCAAATTTAAATTTTTCCAAAAAAATCTTTAGAAAGTTTTTTTATTGACCCACTTCGATCTACAACTGCTAGTTCCACTTCCGCATAGACAAGAGTTTCTGCTCCTCTTTTTACCTCTTGAAGCAAATTTAGCCTAACATTAGTCTTTTTTAGAACGGTTGTTTCAACACTCAAATTATCCTCAAAAATTGCAGGTTTAAGGTATTTTATATTACAGCTTCTAACAACAAACATAATATCATACTCGTTCATAAGTTGAGTTAATGTAAGTCCAAGTCTTGAGTATATTAGTTCAGTTCTAGCTCTTTCGATATACTGAAGATATCGTGAATAAAATACTCGACCAAAGTCAACGTCTTCAACAAAAACTTTCAATTTATAAATGTGGCTTTTGGACATAATTTTAATCATAAAGCTAAAGTTTATCTTATTCAATAAAGTTTCAATTTCTTTTTTTGGTCCAAATTATGCCAAGCAAAGCACAGACTTTCAGTTTAACTTTTAACCATGAAAATATTATCAACTATAACTTTATTATTATTTCTAACCGCTTGCTCTGGTGGAAGTCAACTTGCGGCGATTAAGCTTGGCAAGAAATGCACAAAACCAGATGCAAACAATTTAAGTGAATCTAGTTTTGTATGGTTTGTAAGTAAGGACTCACTGCAAGACTTTAGTAAGAAGATTAATAAGTCAAATTGTCCAGATAGTTAATTTTCTTTCAAATTAAATTCTCTGTGCTAATAAGGGGTATGCGAATACCCCTTATTCTGTGTACATTATTTTCATTTAGTATTAGTTTAAATGCTATGGAAAAACCTTATCATCATGTTTACAAAGACGGAAAATTATATGCTTTTAGAAACCTTGAGGGAGGTCCAAAAAGGGATCCTAATTTTAAATGGGATTGGAAAGTTTTTAGAGAGGAAAAAAAGAAACTTAAGATAGATTATCCACCTGAACATGTAATTGATAAACAAATAGTTTTAAAAAATCTTGAAAAACATAAATCTGACTCATATGTAATGTGGCTTGATCACGCGAGCTTTATAATTAAACTTGGAGAAACTACAATTATTACTGATCCGGTTTTCGAAAAGAATTATGGACCTATGGTATTTGGTCCCAAGAAATATGTGGAGTCCCCTTTGACACTTAAAGAGCTTCCAGAAATAGATTTATTTTTGCTGACACATAATCATTATGATCACATGAGTATTCGTACGATTAAAAACTTTCCTTATAAGAATGCCAAAGTTCTTGTGCCTCTTAAGCTTGGTAAATATTTCACAAAAAATGGATATAAAAAAGGTACAGTTAAAGAAATGGATTGGTTTGATAAAATTAAAATTAATGAAGAAATCACAGTTACAATGCTTCCAAGTCAACACTGGTCCAAACGGTGGATCTGGGGAGATGGAAATACAAATAGATCTCTTTGGGGAAGTTTTTTGATTGAATACAAAGATAAAAAAATCTTTTTTGCTTGTGATACTGGACCAGCACCATTTTACAAGGAATTAGGAAAAAAATTTGGTCCTATCGATTTGGGTTTTGGAAATTTAGGTGCCTACAATTTTTATCCAATTGTTCCGGTCAAGGATAGATCTACAGCTCACGCAAATCCTGAAGAACTTTTATCTTTAATGAGAGACTTAGAAGTAAAAAAAGTTGTGGGCATGCATTGGGGAACTGCAATATTAAGTTTGGAACCAATTTGGGAACCTCCTATAAGATTTAAAGAAAATGCTGAAAAGTTCGGCTACAAAAAAGAAGAGGCAATTATTTTTAAAATTGGTGAGATTAAAAAATTAAATGATCTTATCAACTAGCTTTTCTTTTATTTCTTTCTCTATCAAGTAAAGCAGTAAGTGAGTCCACCATAAAATCTGAAGCGTTAAAAATCTGATCTCTCTTAAATTCTTTTGAAATATTTTTTTCTGGATCTGTTTTATCCTCAATAATTATCCCTTCGGTAGGAGTATCATCTTTTAAATAAATACATATCAGCCACTCATCTTCAGGAGTATCATCCCATTTAATATATATAGCTGACTCCTCTATCCTTTTATCTATACACCTCATTATAGGAAGGTGTTTACTTAAATATCTTTTTGAAATCATAAAACAAAGTGAGTGGGAAGCTCTGTAGAAAGACTCTAGCGCATACTCTACCTTCTCTCTTTCCTCATTATAACCTCTTTCCTTCTCTAGTAATATTTCTTTAGTATCACTGTCTTTTACCTCAACACCAAATTGAGTTAGTCGTTCTCTAATTGCTTCCTCAATTTTTTGTTGTCTTAAAGCTTTATATTTCTCTTTAATTTTATCTATTCGTAGTTTGACTTCTTCGTAAGACTCTCTTTGTTGATTTAAAACATATTTTGATAGCGCTTGAACCTCTTTTTCCTCTCTTCGGACGAAGCCTTCAATTTTCTTCTCAAGTTGTATTTGTTCTAAAAACTTCCTTTGTTTATCTGCTCGTTCTCGTCTGAGTTCAGCTTGATCTTCGCGAATAAATCTTTTTAAATCAATTGATAGTTGGCGGCTTAACTCCTTCTCCTCTTTTAACTCGAGAGTTTTAGCTTTTAATGCTAT
>CACGZQ010000020.1 GCA_902577575.1 uncultured Pelagibacteraceae bacterium | reverse complement strand
TTTTTTCCCTTCAATTTTTGATGCGGTGTAGCTAGGTATGAAAGCCGCGTTAAATGTTCCCTCTGCAAAAAGTCTCCTGAAAGTATTAGGCAGTCTAAAAGCTACAAAAAAAGCATCTGCAAAGATTGAAGCTCCAAGAAAAATAGCTATCAAGATGTCCCTCAAATATCCCAAAATTCTGCTGATTATTGTAAAAAAACTAAATATTGATGCTGAGGAGAGTAAGTTCATAGAAAATCTAAATTAAGCCATAAATTTATAGTGAATTAAAATTCTTTATATTACATACTCATAAAAATAAATGCCAAAGAAAACAGAAATAGATCATTATTCAGATAAAGAAGCACTTGATTTTCATATAAAGGGTAAGTCGGGCAAAATTGAGATAAATTCAAGCAAACCCCTCACTACAAAAAGGGATCTTTCGTTAGCTTATTCTCCAGGGGTTGCGGCGCCAGTCAAAGAAATAGCAAAAAATCCTGATTTAGCATACGACTATACTAGCAAGGGAAATCTCGTTGCAGTTATAAGTAATGGATCAGCAATTTTAGGACTTGGTAATTTAGGTGCGTTAGCGTCTAAACCTGTTATGGAAGGTAAATCAGTACTTTTCAAAAGATTCGCAGATATAGATTCTATTGATATTGAAATAAATAATGATGATCCTAATTCAGTAATTGAAACTATTAAAAATATTGGAGGAACTTTTGGCGGAATCAATCTGGAAGATATAGCTGCACCAGGATGTTTTATTATAGAACAAAAATTAAAAGAAGTTTTAGATATTCCAATTTTCCATGATGACCAGCATGGCACTGCAATAATTACGACAGCAGCATTAATTAATGCATTAGATATTTCAAGAAAAAAAATTGATGAAGTAAAAGTAGTTGTAAATGGTGCAGGAGCATCTGCTCAAGCTTGCGCAAATTTATTTAAAAGTTCAGGAGTAAAAAACGAAAATATTATTATGTGCGATAGTAAAGGTGTGATTTATAAAGGAAGAGAAAACTTAGATCAGTTCAAATCAGCCCACGCAATTGATACAAAACTTAGAACGTTAGGAGAAGCTATGAGAGGTGCAGATGTTTTTCTTGGCTTATCTGCCAAGGATGTTGTTTCTAAAGAGATGATTAAATCTATGGCTGATAAACCAATTATATTTGCGTGCGCTAATCCTGACCCAGAAATAAAACCCGAGCTCATTGAGGAAGTTAGGTCTGATGCAATTGTTGCCACCGGTAGATCCGATTATCCCAATCAGGTTAATAATCTCATAGGTTTCCCTTACATTTTTAGAGGAGCTTTAGATGTTAGGGCCAAAGAAATAAATGAAGCAATGAAGGTAGCAGCTGCTAATTCAATTGCAATGCTTGCTAGACAAAATGTTCCTGATGAAGTTGTGTCAGCTTACGGCGGAGACAGACCAAGATATGGAAAAAATTATATTATTCCCTCAACCTTTGATCCTAGATTAATTAGTGAGATACCTGCTGCTGTAGCAGAAGCTGCAATGAAAAGTGGGGTTGCTAGAAAAAATTTAGAAGATTTAGAAGTTTATAAGGATCAATTAACCAATCGATTAGATCCAACAATGTCTCTAATGCAAGGAATAAATGCTAAAGTTAGAAAAAATCCGAAAAGAGTAATTTTTGCAGAAGGCGAAGACGAAAGTATGTTAAAAGCTGCAATTGAGTTCGGAAGAAATAAACTTGGCACGCCCATACTTATAGGTGCAGAAAAAAGAATTAGAGAACAATTAAAAAATATCGGGTTCGACGAAAATTATAAAATTCAAATTGTTAATTCTACAGATAAAGAAAAGAGGAATAAATATGTCAAACATTTATATAAAAAACTTCAAAGAGAGGGTCAATTAGAGAGGGATGTTGATCGACTTGTACGAAACGATCGTATTGCATGGGGAGCTTCAATGATTGCATGTAATGATGCCGATGCAATGGTAACAGGAAATATACGGCATTATGCTGCTTCAATAGAAAAACTTAAAAAGGTTACAGAGCCAAGGCCCGGTGAAGAAATTTTTGGGATGACAATGATTACATTAAAAGGGAAAACAGTGCTTGTGGCTGATACTAATGTTCAAGATTTTCCATCACCTGAAAGATTAGTTAAGGTATCAAAATCTTGCGTGAGGGTGGCCAGATTATTTGGATTTGATCCAAAAGTAGCTTTTCTGTCTCACTCAACATTCGGAAAGCCAATATCCAGAAATACTAAACATGTTAGAGATGCAATTGAATTATTAAAGAAAGAAAAAGTTGACTTCGATTTTGACGGAGAAATGCAGCCAGATGTTGCACTGAACCCTGTATACAAAGAGATTTATCCTTTTTCTAAAATAGTAGGTAACGCAAATATATTAATAATGCCCGCTTTGCATAGTGCTGCAATTTCAACAAAACTAATGAAAGTTTTTGGTGGTGGAAAACTTATTGGTCCACTATTAATTGGTTTAGGATCTCCGATTGAAGTAGCTCCATTAAGAGCTAGCACATCAGAAATTTTAAACTTAGCATCTATTGCTGCTTACTCTTCTGACGTCATAGATTACTCAAAGTAATTAAAGCTTACTCCTACTTAGCTCCGAGGCTAAGTAAATTGAAGGTATTACCTTTTCAACATCGTAAATCTTATTAGCCTCATTAATCACTTCTTTTCTCTCCTCTTCATCCATAGCTATGCCAAAAATATAGATTTTTTTATTTATTGTCTCTAGAGTGTAATTTCTTGCTTTGGTTTTTTTGTTAAATATTAAAGCTGATCTTAATTGACTGGTAATAAGAATATCTTTTGTAGTTCCTTTGAAAGTTGTTTGTCCCTTAATTGTTATTGCATTTTTCACTGATCTCACACCTTTTGTTTCCCACGCCATTTTTGTGATTTTAATCTTTTCCTCTGGCTCATCAACTTTACCAGAAATAAATATATTTCCATCTTTAACTTCTGTGTCTACCTTTAAAAAATATTTCTTTTCAGATAGCGCTAGCCTAGCGCTTAAATTTTTTTGCATAATCGTATCATCTATTTGCATGCCTATTGTTCTAGGGTCAAAGGTAATATCAACTCCTGC
>CACGZQ010000019.1 GCA_902577575.1 uncultured Pelagibacteraceae bacterium | reverse complement strand
GCTTTCTTTTCCTTGAATGTTTATTTCCTCTAAGGTCTCTACACAATCAGAAGCAAAACCAGGGCACAAAACTAGCAAATTTTTTATACCCTTTTTCGGTAATTCCTCAATCGTTTTATCTGTGTATGGCGTTAACCATTCTTGAGGTCCAAATCTAGACTGAAATGTAGTCAGAATATCTATCTTGTTAAACTTCTCCTTTATAAGTCTAGTAGTTTTGTGACAATAGCAATGATAAGGGTCTCCTTTATCAAAATAAGATTTAGGTATTCCGTGATAAGAACAGACTATTAAATCTGGTTTCCAATTAATTTCTAAAATTTTTTTCTCAATACTATTTACCAATGCAGAAATATAGCTTGGATGGCTCTCATAATGTGGCACGATTTGAAGGCTTGGTTGCCATCTCATTCTCATTAAGGATCTATACACTTCATCACATACGGTTGCGGTAGTTGCGGCAGCATATTGAGGATACAAAGGTAAAATAATTATACTTTCGCATCCAGTTTCCTTTAAACTTTTAAGTTTAAATTTAATACTAGGGTTTCCGTATCTCATTGCAAAATCAACAATAAGTTTTTCGTTTCCTATAACATCTCTTAGTTTTTTAGCCTGATTTTCAGTAAAGTACATTAAAGGTGACTGATTAGTGTCTTTCATCCATATCTTCTTATAAGCATGCGCTGTTTTTGAAGGCCTAAAGGTTAAGATAAATAAATTTAAAATTATTTGCCAGATTATAGGATTTAATTCTATTACTCTTCTGTCTGATAAAAATTCTTTTAAATACTTTCTTATATCCCACCAGCTTGTGGAATCTGGGGTTCCTAGATTTATTATTAATACTCCAGTTTTACCAAATTTAACTTCAGGATGATCTTTATTCATCAAAGCTCCTATAAAATTCAACTAATTTCTTTACTCTATCAGGATCTGTTTCGGGAAGTAAACCATGGCCTAAGTTAAAAATATAGGGAATACCTTTAAAGGCTCGTATGTATTTCGTCGCCCCTTCTAACATTTCACTCTCTGATGCTAATAATTTCTTTGGATCCAAACCACCTTGAATAACAACGTTTCTTAAATTTTTTCTTACCCAATGTGGATCAACTTCATAATCTATATTTATACCGTCCGGTTTAACTATATTATTAAATTCGTGATATTTTTCTTTGATACCTCGTGGGAAACAAATACTAGGAATTTTCTCTTTTTTGCAAAAATCAACTATCTCTAAATTTGGTATGTAACAAAATTCATTGATATATTCAACAGGTACCAGTCCAGCCCAGGAATCAAATATTTGAACTATATCAGCACCAGCATCTATTTGGTTCTTAATATGTATACATAAAAAAATTATTATTTTCTTTAAAATTTTGTTAATTGTAGCTTTTTCTTTTTTTAATTTATTAATATCTACCTTTTTATTATTACCTTTTTTAAGGTTCAGCATATATACAAGCAAAGTCCAAGGTGCTCCTATAAAGGATATCAAGGATTTTTTTTTATCTAGTTTCTTTCTTGTTATTTCGATTGATTTATAAACTGGGCTTAGTGTTTTTGAGAATTGATTTTCAGTAACATCTAAAAAACATTCTATGTTGAAACTACTCAACTCCGGTCCACTTTTTTTAATAAATTTAACATTTTGACCTAACGAATAAGGCACTATTAAAATATCTGAAAAGATAATTGCTGAGTCTAAGTTAAATCTTTTAATAGGATGTAGAGTTATCTCAGAACTTAACTCACTGTTTAAACAAAGATTAATAAAGTCTGGGTTTTGTTTTCTAATTTCTCTGAATTCAGGCAAGTATCTACCTGCTTGTCTCATAAACCATATCGATTTACAAGTATTTTTCCTCTCTAAAATTTCTTTAAGAATAGTCATATTAAATAAATAAATATTTATAAAGTTGTTATTGTATTAGGGTCTGTTGAAATCTCATATAACTATTTATACATGTTTTATACAAACTTTATTTAATAACTTTCCAAAAAACCCTAATATTTAAAACGTTTATTGATCATATAAACATTAATAGGTAAATATAATTAACAGCTAATAAAACGTTAAGATAATGTTAATTAATGTTATTTTTTTTATTCACTTCACTATAATAGGTGGAAAAATATTATTTATTAAGTATTTATTAACATACATATGAACGAAAAATACAATGTATATCTTGTGTCTGACTCCACAGGCGAAACACTCGATAGGATTTTTTTATCTCTTAAATCACAGTTTGCGAATTTTTCTTACGAGAAGAAAGAATTCGCGTTTGTGAGAACAGAACAGCAAATTGACAAGATAATTATAGAATGCAACAAGTCAGCAAACTCATTAATTCTCTATACAATAGTCGAGACAAAACTAGCAAAGTACATTTCAAGTCAAAGTGAGAAGAATAATGTCCCTTGCTTTGGTATTTTAGGAAATTTAATCTTAAGTTTCTCAAAATTATTAAATCAAAAAGCAATTCACAAACCAAGCGCGCAGCATGTTTTGGATGATGACTATTATAAAAGAATTGAAGCCATTCAATTTACAATGACACACGATGATGGTAAAAAAGTTGACGATATCGAAGAAGCCGATGTTATTCTCTTAGGTGTTAGCAGAACTAGTAAAACACCTACCTCAATATATTTAGCAAACAGAGGTTATAAAACGATTAATATACCGTTGGTCTTGGAACAAAAAATACCTGAGGGGCTAATATTAAATAAAAAGGCTTGTATAATTGGTTTAATAGCTGACCCAGAAAGGTTGGCAGATATCAGGAGAAATAGAGTTGCGATAATGAATGATCATAATATAAAAGATTATACAAATCTAAATTATATTCAGAAAGAATTGGATGAATCCAAAAATTTATTTAAGAAAAATAATTGGCCAATAATAGACGTCACAAGAAGGTCAGTAGAGGAAACAGCAGCATCAATTTTAAAGATTATTGAGATTAAAAGAAATAGATGAAAATAATTTTAGCCTCAAAAAGCGGTGTAAGAAAAAAAATTTTAGATAATTACAAAATCGATTCAGATGTCGTGTTGTCTAACGTAGATGAGGATGAAGTAAAAACTTCACTTCTGGCAGAGGGAGCAAATCCGTTATTAATATCTAAAAATCTAGCCGAAATTAAATCTGTTAAGGTTAGTAGTAAAAATCCAGATAGACTTGTTCTAGGTGCAGATAGTGTTATTTCTCTAAACAATGAACTCATAAATAAGCCTAAATCTAGAGATGAGGCTTTAAAAATTTTAAAAAAATTAAATAATTCAAAACATTATCTTATAAGTTCTGTATGTTTTTCAAAAAACGGAGCAATGGTTTGGAATCACTCAGATTCATCCGAACTCAAAATGAGGAATTTTAAAGAAAAGGAGCTTTTGGACTATCTTAACAAGATTGATACTAAAACATTATTGGCTTACGGAGTGTATCAAA
>CACGZQ010000018.1 GCA_902577575.1 uncultured Pelagibacteraceae bacterium | reverse complement strand
AAAATTGATGTGGTTGTCTCAGATATGGCTGCGGATACAACTGGAAATAAGTCTTTGGACTCTATAAGAACTAATCAATTATGCACAGAAATTATCAATTTCTGCACTAAAATACTAAAACCTGAAGGCGTACTAGTCTCTAAAGTGTTTATGGGCACGGATTTTATTGAAGTAAAAGATTTAGCTAAATCCACATTCAAAAATGTTAATTTTTTTAAACCAAAGTCAAGTAAAGACGAGTCAAAAGAAACTTATTTACATTGTAAATTTTTAAAGACTTTATAAATTTCAGTAATTGTATATAAGTTTATATGGGTACAATAAAAGAAGCACTTACTTTTGATGATGTCTTATTACTGCCTCAGTACTCGAGCATTTTACCATCTGAGACAGATATATCTTTAAATTTAACTCAAAGGATTAAATTAAGTGTTCCATTTCTTTCATCTGCTATGGACACTGTTACCGAGTCGAAAATGGCAATAGCTATTGCTACAACTGGAGGTATGGGTGTTATACATAGAAATTTAAGTATCAAAGATCAAGTAAATGAAATAATAAAAGTAAAAAAAAAAAGTTTAGTTGTTAGTGCTGCAGTGGGTACAAGCAACAATGATTTAGAAAGGGCTAAATCATTAATTTACAACGGATGTGATCTTATAGTTTTAGATACTGCACATGGTCACAGCAATAAAGTGCTAAAAATATTAGATAAAATAAAAAAAATAAAAAGCAAAACTCCAATTTGTGTGGGTAACATTGCTACAGCTCAAGCAGCTAAAAAATTATATAATTCAGGCGCTGATATTATTAAAGTAGGTATCGGACCAGGTTCTATTTGTACTACAAGAATGGTATCTGGCATAGGTGTCCCTCAAATATCCGCAATTATGGAGGTAAAAAAAGCTTTGAAGAACAAGAAAGTAAAAATTATATCTGATGGAGGCATAAAATTTTCGGGTGATATTGCAAAAGCATTAGCAGCAGGTGCAGATGCTATTATGATGGGGTCAATTTTTGCAGGTACAAATGAGAGCCCAGGTAAAAAATTTAAGTTCAAAGGAAAATTCTTCAAACATTATAGAGGCATGGGATCAATTGGAGCAATGTCATCAGGATCAGCGAACAGATATTTTCAAAAAAATTTTAAAGATAAGTCAAAATTTGTGCCAGAGGGAGTAGAAGGAAGAGTAGAATTTAAAGGCAATGTCTCTAAAATAATTTATCAATTAGTTGGAGGACTAAGGTCTTCTATGGGATACATAGGCGCGAAAAACTTATCACAAATTATGAAAAACGCAGAATTTATAAAAATAACTAAAGCTGGTTTTTATGAAAGTATGGTTCATAGTGTTGAAATGACACAAAAAACAAATTTTAAATTATGATAATTAGAACATTAAAAATTTTTATATTTTATTCGATATTAATTGGACCTGTGCTATCTAATACAAATTACTTTGAAGAAGGATTGAGTCTTTTTAAAGATAAAAAATACAACCAAGCGAAATTTAAATTTGAACAAGATATTGTTTTTAACCCGAAAAATGAAATGTCTTACTTATACTTATCGAAAATTTTTAAAAATCTAAAAAAAAAAAATTTAGAAGAAAAAAATTTAAAAACAGTTATTTTATTAAATCCTAAAAACGAAGAAGCTATTTATTCCTTAGCAAAACTTAAGCTCGATGAGTCTGATTACAAAAAAAGCAAAGAACTTAACAAGAGACTATCTATGTTATGCGATAAATTTTGTGATAAGAGCATAGAACTAAAAATCGAGATCGAAAATTTATCTAAAAAATAAATGCAGTTTCAAAAATCTAACGAAAAGATATTGATAGTTGATTTTGGTTCACAAGTAACAAAACTAATAGCAAGAAGGGTGAGAGATTTAGGAGCATATTCCGAGGTTTTAACTCCAAATCAGATAAGAAAAATCAAAAATTTTAAAGAAATTAAAGGAATCATTTTATCTGGAGGTCCATCATCTGTTACGCAAAAAAATTTTCAAAGTATACCACGAAAGATTTTTTTTAAAAATATACCGATCTTAGGAGTTTGCTACGGTCTTCAACTGATAGCAAAATTATTCGGAGGTAGAATAAAATCTTCTAAAAAAAAACGTGAATTCGGGAGAGCGGTGATTTTTAAGAAAAAAGATTCTCTATTAACTAAAAATTTTTTTATATCTAATAATTCAGTTTGGATGAGTCATGAGGATGCTGTGATAAAATTACCAAAAAATTTTAAGATTATAGCATCAACAAAAAACTCAAAATTAACAATAATAGAGAATACAAAAAAAAAAATTTATGGAGTTCAGTTTCATCCAGAAGTAACGCACACAGATAACGGTGAACAAATATTCAAAAATTTTATCTTTTCTATTTGCAAGATTAAAAAAAAATGGAATGTTCTCTCTCAAAAGACAAAATTAATAAGATATGTAAGAGAGACAGTAAAAAGAGATAAAGTTATTTGTGCTCTTTCTGGAGGTGTCGATAGTAGTGTTGTGGCTTTATTAATTAATAAAGCAATAAAAAAAAATTTAATTTGCATTATGGTAGATACTGGTCTAATGCGAAAAAATGAATTTAAAGTAACTTACAAAATTTTTAAAAATAAATATAATCTTAATGTCAAATTAGTAAATTCATCAAAAACCTTTTTAAAAAAATTGAAAAATATTTCTAACCCAGAAAAGAAAAGAAAAATTATTGGTAATTTGTTTATTAAAATCTTTGAAAAAGAGGCAAAGAAAGAGAGGGGAGTTAGATTTCTAGCACAAGGCACTCTTTATCCTGATATAATCGAAAGTAGATCTTCTACTGGCAGTAAAACATCTAAAATAAAATCCCATCATAATGTCGGCGGCCTTCCAAAAAAAATGAATTTGAGATTAATTGAACCTTTGAAAGATTTTTTTAAAGATGAGGTAAGAAAACTTGGAAATTCACTAGGTTTAGTTAAAATTATAAGTCAAAGACATCCTTTCCCTGGACCTGGTTTAGGAATAAGAATATTAGGAAATGTTACATATGAAAAAATTAAGATACTTCAGGCTGCCGATGATATTTACATAACTGAACTAATAAAAAATAATCTTTATAACAAAATCTGGCAAGCATATGCTGCTTTATTGCCATCTAAAACAGTGGGCGTTATGGGGGACTCAAGGACTTACGAATACACATGTTTACTAAGAGCAGTAGTTTCTGAAGATGGTATGACAGCTGATTATTTTTCCTTTCCAAAATATTTTTTAGACAATATCTCTAATAAAATTATAAATAATGTCAAAGGTATCAATCGAGTAGTTTATGATATAACATCAAAGCCGCCAGGGACAATTGAACTAGAGTAGTAAATATAATTAAATGAATAAAAAGATACAAAAAATTATATCTAAAAAAAATAGAGGTAAAATTGTATGTTTAACAGCTTATTCAAAAAGTATAGCAAAGATATTAGATAAATATTGCGATATAGTTTTAGTAGGAGACTCAATGGCCAATGTCCTCTACGGATTAACCAATACCCACAAAATTTCTTTGACTAACATAATACAACATTCAAAGAGTGTGAAACTTGGAATAAAAAAGTCTCTTATGGTGGTAGATATGCCTAAAGGCACCTATAGAAACAAAAAAAACGCGAAAAAAAATGCTAGATTATTGAAAAAAATTACTGGCTGTGATGCTGTTAAAATAGAGAGTAACAAAAAAAACTTTCACATTATTAGCGAGCTTGTAAAATCAAATATACCAGTTATGGGGCATATAGGATATACACCTCAATTTAATAAAAAATTTAGAATAGAGGGGAGTTCTAGTATTGAAACTAAAAAACTTTTGAAAGAAGCTATTGAGATCCAAAAAGCAGGTGCATTTTCCATAGTACTTGAATGTATCGCTTCTACAGCTTCCAAATTAATAACAGAAAAAGTGAAGATACCAACAATCGGGATTGGCTCCTCATCTTATTGTGATGGTCAAATTTTAGTGACAGATGACATGCTGGGTCTAAGTGGTTTTTATCCAAAATTCGTTAAAAAATATGCTCAACTTAATAGAGTAATTGAAAAAGCTATAAAAAAATATACTAAAGAAGTAAAATTAAATAAATTTCCAACTAATAAAAATTTCTTTTAATGAGTGAGAGTTTAGAAAAAAAAAAAGATTTAAGAGATAGAATAATTTTATTTCTTAAAGGAAACAAACGTAAAATACTTTTATCTTTTGTATGTGTATTATTAACTATTTTTTCAATCATCTCTTTCAATGTATACAAATTAAATAAAAATGAACTGATATCTGAAAAATTTATACAAGCTAAATTGCTTCTGCAAAATGAAAACAAAAGTGAAGCTAACAAAATACT
>CACGZQ010000017.1 GCA_902577575.1 uncultured Pelagibacteraceae bacterium | reverse complement strand
AAAACCGCCTCCTAAAGCATAACCCTCAACAAATGAAATAATTGGAATATCGATTTTTTGTAAATCATCAACTTTGGAAAAAAGTTTTTGTTTTTTTGCTTTTTTAGAGTCTAATTTTTCAAGTTCTTTGATATCAGCGCCAGGTGAAAAAAACTTTGAACCCCCAATTAAACCAATGCATCTGATTTCTTTTACTTTATTCAAATTCTTGGTTGCGTCTCCAATTTCATTAAGGGTTTTTTGATCTAAACTATTATTTTTATTGTTAGCAATTTCGATAATTGCGTAATTTTCTCGCTTTTCTACATTAATATTTTTATAGTTCATTAATTAATAGAATATAAAGTTCACAATGACAGAGCAACTAATTATATTAATAGAAATTATCCTTATAGACTTAGTCTTAGCCGGAGATAATGCAATTATTATTGGAATGGTTGCCTCGAAATTTGACGCCTCAAACAGGAAAAGAATTATTTTTTGGGGTATCGGCGGAGCTGTGGTTCTAAGAATTCTTTTTACTTTTATTACAGCTTATTTATTACAGATCTCTGGTTTAAGATTAATTGGTGGAATTTTATTACTTTATATTTGCTACAAACTTTACAGAGATGTAATTCAAAATAAAATCGAAGAAAAAAATATCGAAGTTGACAAATCAAATCTTAAAAAAGCAATCATCACAGTAATTCTTGCAGATGTCACAATGAGTTTAGACAACGTTTTAGGTGTAGCTGGTGCAGCTGGAGACCATTATACTCTTCTTGCTTTTGGCTTAGGGCTTTCAATATTATTAATGGCCTTTGCAGCTAATTACACTGCAAAACTTATTAAAAAATATTCTTGGATAAGTTGGGTTGGATTAATTGCAATTCTTTTTGTAGCTTTTCAATTGATCTATGAAGATTTACGAATTTTATTATGATTAAATTTATAATATCTTTTTTATTAATATTTAATATTTCTCACGCGGTTGAATTTTTAGGGAATTTCAAACAAGGTTCTTTTATCTTAGGAAAAACAGATCCCAATTCAAAAGTTTTTATTGATAATAGAAAAGTAAGAGTTTCGAATGATGGTTATTTTGTTTTTGGTTTAGATAGAGATAGAAAAAACAACGTTTTTATTAAAATAATTAATAAGAAAGAAACCAAATTGATTGAAAAAAAGGTTGTTAAAAGAAAATATAAAATACAAAGAATTGATGGTCTGCCACCAAAACAGGTAACACCTCCACCAGAAGTTTATGAGAAAATTAAAAAAGATAATATTTTAATTGGAAAGGCTAGAGCAATAGATAGTAAATTGGTTTTCTTTAAAGATAAATTTATCTATCCTATTGATAAATATATTATTACAGGAGTTTACGGCAGTCAGAGAATTTTAAATGGAAAACCTAGAAGACCGCATTATGGTATAGACTTTCATGCACCAGAGGGAACTCCGGTAAAATCTATGATGGATGGAGTTGTGACGTTAGTAGAAAATGACATGTACTTTACTGGTGGAACAATCATTTTCGATCATGGGCATGGAATTAGTACACTGTATATGCATATGAAAGAAATTAATGTTAAGAAAGGTCAGAGAGTGAAAAAGGGTGAGATTGTTGGAACTCTTGGGCAAAGTGGTAGAGCAACTGGTCCACATTTAGATATTAGACTCAACTGGTTTGAAGTAAAGTTAGATCCTGCCTCTGTATTAAATTTAAATTAATCCAACTCAAATTTATTTTTATAATCTTTTAGCAAAGACTTATCTTGGTCTTCTTTCAAAAGAAGAAAATTTTCAATCACTAAAATATCTAAATTAGTTCCCATAAAACAATTAAATGCATCGTCTACAGTACATACTATTGGTTCACCACGCACATTAAAAGAGGTATTTACAAGCACTGGGCAATTAGTAATTTTCTTAAACTCATTAATAAGATCATGATATTTCGGATTTGTTTCTTTGTGAACAGTTTGAATTCTTGCTGAGTAATCTACATGGGTGATAGCTGGTACTGATGATCTTTTAATATTTAATTTATCGATTCCGAAAAGTTTTTTATCATTTTCTGACATATTAATTTGTTTTTCTTTTTTAATATCAGAAACTAGAAGCATATAAGGGCTATCATAGTCAATTTCAAACCATTCGTTAACATCTTCTCTCAGCACTGAAGGAGCAAAAGGACGAAAACTTTCTCTAAACTTTATTTTCAAATTTAATTCTTTCTGCATTTTTTCTGATCTTGGGTCTGCTAAGATTGAACGGGCACCTAAAGCTCTAGGTCCAAATTCCATTCTACCTTGAAACCAGCCGACAATTTTACTATTTGCAAGCTCTTTAGCTATTAGTTTGGAAATTTCAGAGTACGTTTTCTTAGTGTAAGCTGCTTTTAAAGATTTTAAGTTTTTTTCAATAGAATCCTCTTTAAGAATAGGTCCTAGATATGCTCCTTTCATTTTATCTTTTAAATCTTCTCTAGGTTTATCTAATTCTCGATACCAATAAGCTAAGGCTGCTCCCAAAGATCCTCCTGCATCGCCGGCTGCTGGCTGGATCCATATATTTTGAAAATACTTTTCTTTTAAAATTTTACCATTAGTAACGCAATTTAAAGCTACTCCTCCAGCCAAACATAAGTTTTTTATTTTATATTCATTGGCTATATCTTTAGTTAATCTTAATACGACCTCCTCTGTAACCGCTTGTATAGAAGACGCTATATCCATGTGAAAATCTGTTAATAAATCTTTTTTTGGATCTCTGACTGGTTGACCAAACAAACTAGAGAATTTTTCATTTGTCATTGTCAAACCTGTTGCGTAGTTAAAGTATTTCATATTTAATTTAAAAGAACCGTCTTCTTTTAAATCCATTAACTCTTTAATTATTAAATTTTTGTATTTTGGTTTTCCGTAAGGAGCCAAACCCATTACTTTATACTCTCCGCTATTAACTTTAAAACCTGTGTAGTAAGTAAATGCAGAATATAACAATCCAAGAGAATGTGGGAAATGTATTTCCTTTATCATTCGCAAATTATTTTTTTTACCAATAGCAACTGTTGTTGTTGCCCATTCCCCAACTCCATCTAAAGTTAAAACTATTGCTTCCTTGAATGGTGATGGATAAAACGCGCTAGCGGCATGACTATAATGATGCTCAGAAAACTTTATTTTATTTATATCATTGAATTTTCCATCGTGTTGTTTAAGTTTTTCAAACAAAAATTTTTTTTGAAACAATTTTTCTCTCAACCAAATAGGCATTGAAAGACTGAAAGATTTAAAACCTTTTGGGGCAAAAGCCATGTAAGTTTCCAGTAGTCTTTCAAATTTTAAAAAGGGTTTTTCAAAAAAAACAATATAATCAACTTCGCTTATGCTTAGATTTTTTTCTTTTAAAACATAATTAACTGCATGAAAGGGATAACTAGCATCATGCTTTTTTCTTGAAAATCTCTCCTCTTGTGCCGCAGCAATTATATCTCCATCAATGATTAATGCCGCTGCACTATCGTGATAAAAAGCTGATATGCCAAGAATAGAGGTCACTTAAAAAATTGTATAAATAAATGGGGCTACTGCAGAACCTTGGCTCAAAACTATCAATATACCAAATAATGCTAGTACAATAATAATAGGCAATAGCCAATATTTTTTTCTTTCTCTTAAAAATTCCCAAAACTCTTTTAAAAATTCTATCATCAAAATTGCTTATCCATTTTGCCCATATCTTTATTTCTTTTAATCCAATATGAATTTTGTTTTTTTAAAAATTTAAGTCCGAGTAAATCTTTGCCGAACATTCTGACTAATAAACTTACAGGGGTTAGAATAACAAAATAAACTAAGGCCATAACGATTGGTGCAACTATTCTTCCCAAAAGTTCTCCAAATTTAATCCATAAGTTATTAAGTGGAGATAAAATTTTAGAGTTGAATACTCCTAAAATTAGGAAGATAGTTGAAATAAATATTAAAATAAAGTTTATCGGTTGATCTTTAGTTAATGGCCACAATCCAAATCCCAAAAATACAACGAAAAATAATATCCCAAAACTTCTATTCGATGATTTTTTGTGCATAAAAACTCGTTATAATTAATAATTAAAGCTTAATATCATTTAAATTTGTTTTATGTAAAGCAAATTAAAATTAAGATAACCCATCTTTTTATGGAATATTTAGAAACAATAAATCTGAGTTTTTTAGAATTTTTATTTTTCTGTAGTGTAATTCTTTTTGCTTCCTTGGTGAGGGGTTTTAGTGGATTCGGTTTTTCAGCATCTAGCGTTTCTCTTCTTTCATTTATACTACCGCCTAAAGAAATAGTGCCAATTATTCTTTTGTTAGAAATAATTGCTAGTTTTTTTATGATCCCAAGTATATGGAATAAAATTAATTGGAAATTTGTTTTATTTCTTCTTTTAGGAGTATTGTTTGGTACACCGTTAGGAATTCATCTTCTTTCAGTGTTACAACCTAAGTTAACACATTTAATAATTTCAATTACAGTATTAATTTTCGCTTTTTTATTATTAAGAGGTTACAAAAATAGAGATTTAAATCACAATTTATCAAAGTTCTTTGTTGGTGTCATCGCTGGAACAGTCAATGGATTTGGTACTTTGGCAGGTCTACCAATTGCATTATATTTTTTAATAATTGCAGCTGAACCAGCGGTAATAAGAGCCTCACTTGCGGCATTATTTTTTTTTACTGATTTTTATGCTCTTCTGCTTGCATATTTCAAAGATATTTTAGATTACAAAATTTTTTATAGAACTTTGCCTTTAATATTAGTGGTCCCAATAGGTGTTTATATAGGTACAAAGTTATTCACTGGAAGTTCTAAAGAAAATTATAAAAAATATGTACTTTATTTTTTAATATTAGTTTCAATTTTTGGTATAATTAGAATCTCAATTTAGTTTTTTTTGATAACAAACAAATATTTATACTTGCTTAGTAATTGTCTAGTCCCTGCTCCTATTACTCCTAGTGCTATTGCTAAAAGTATTGCCAAAGATCCATATAGTAGAGGATTATTATCGGATAATTTAGAAATAAATTTTGAAAAAAAATTAAGATTTTCAACATTTACTATTTCTGTGTTTTTCAACTGCCTTGCTCCCTCATAGAAAAATGTATCGTAAGCAATGGCAATTGCGACAGTGCACAATAACATCGCAAACAATGTTTTTAAATGAGAACTATCTAGGTATTGTCCGACCTTTTGACCAACTTGTACACCAATAATAGAGCCTACTACTAAAATAATAACTAAAATTAAATCAATAGAACCATAATTTAATGCATGAAGAACTGTGACTAGTGCACTTATAGATACAGTAACAAATAAAGATGTTCCTGGAATTAATTTAACAGGCATTCCTATAAGATAAATCATTGCCGGTACCATTAAAAAAGCTCCACCTACTCCAATTAAAGCAGCAACAAAACCTACTATAACTCCTAAAATAATTGGAGTGAAAGCACTCTCATACAATCTTGATTTTGGAAACCGTAGCTTCAATGGGAGACCGTGTATCCAATAATGGGTATGTAATTTTTGTTTTAATATTAGTTTTTTTCTAGCTCTATCTAATTCTTTTGCACCTTCGATAAGCATCAAAGTACCAATAATTGCAAGAAGATACATGTAGGATAAAGAAATAATTAAACTTAGCTTCCCTGTTTCTTTAAAAAAGGTAAAAGTGATAATACCAATTACAGTCCCGGCTATACCTCCGATAATAATCATTAAACCCATTTTATAATCTAAGGTATTTTTAAACCAGTGTGTCATAGACCCAGATACTGAGGTCGCTAAAATATTATTTATTTCATTTGGTACTGCATAGACAGGTGGAATGCCTAAAAAAATTAAAAAGGGAGTCATTAAAAAACCACCTCCAACTCCGAACAAACCTGAAAGTACTCCAACACCAAAGCTAATAAATAAAATTAAAATGATATCTATATGAACTTGTACAATAGGAAGATAAATTTCCATACCTATTTCATAGGTATTCCTCTTAGACTAAATTGTCAATCCTGAGTTTAAAATCCTAAGCTGCAGCTTTGAGTTTATGCTTAGACACCATTCCACTTAAGAAGTTCCAAAGGTATCTAGCAGTTAACAAGGAAGCGTTTTCAGCTTTTTCTTGCTCGTTTTTTGATAGCCCATCTAGAAGTTTTTCACACTCTGCCCTATGAATTACGTCAGCAGATTTATGTGCCTCGAAAAACTCCAATCCTTCTTTAGAGCTTACTCCATAAAATTTT
>CACGZQ010000016.1 GCA_902577575.1 uncultured Pelagibacteraceae bacterium | reverse complement strand
TAGATACGGAGACTACTGGTTTATCTTTCAAAGAAGGGCACAGAATAGTGGAAATAGCATGCATAGAAACCAAAGATTTGATACCCACTGGTTCAGTATTTCATAAATTAATAAACCCCAAGAGAGAAGTGCCAAAGGAAGCTTTCAACATCCATGGTTTTTCTGAGGAATTTTTAAGCACTAAAGAGACTTTTGATAAAATTGCCGATGACTTTTTAAAATTTATCGAAGGAAAAAAAATAATAATTCATAACGCAAGTTTTGACTTAAGCTTTTTAAATGGTGAACTGGACTTATTAAAAAAGATGCAGATAAACAATAATTTTGTAATAGACTCACTAGCAGTTGCAAGAAATAAATATCCAGGAACATCTAATTCTTTAGATGCGCTTTGTAAGAAGTTCAATATAGATTTATCTAAAAGAACGAAACACAATGCTTTACTTGATTGTGAACTATTAAGAGAAGTTTACATAAACCTTTTAGATGCCAAGGAACCAAAATTCAATTTAACCTCACCAGGTGTTCAACAAAATTTTACTCAAAATAAAAAATACTATAAAAAAGTTTTAAGTATTTCAAACGACGAAATAAGACTTCATAAAGAGTTTTTAAAAAAAGAGCTTAAAAAAAATTTTTACTGAATTTTACGCATATTATAAAGTTTTTCAAAATCTACATTTTCATTTATTTTTATATCTTTGAAACCAGAGTACTCGAACAAGCTAACAAATATTTGCCTTAGTTCTTTGTAAATTTGAGATGGAACTTTTATTAGAATGATTTTTTCAACTTCATTTTTTTCTATAGTTTTGTCAGAAAGCTCTATTATAGTTGAAAATACTATTCTGGTATTAATGCTATCATCGCTGTTTTTAATTGGATTTAAGTTAAGAGAGGTTAAAACTTCAACTATATTTTTTTTTATTTGATTACTTTTAATATCTATATTTATCTTATAGCTTTCAATTTCTTTTGAAAGTAAAAAAAAAGTTTTAGGATTAGGTATATTGAAATTTATTTCTTTAATGTATTTACCAATAATTTTATAACTCATCTTTATTCTTATTTACGATTTCTCCTTCGATCGTTTTGTTTATTTTGTCCGTTTTTTTTTCAAGTTTTTTATCTTTAAGTGCAATTCTTAAAAAAATATTTCTAGTAAAAGGGATAAGCAATACGAAGCCAATGAAATCTGTAAAAAAACCTGGTATAATTAATAATATTGCAGCAAATGCTATTGAAGCTCCTGAAATTAATTCATAAATTGGAATTTTGTTTTGATACAGATTGGTTAAGCCTGACTTTAAAGTCTGCAAACCTTGAATCCGAGCATAGAAAATACCTAAAATTGCAGTAAAAAAAACCAAAGCTATAGTGTTAAAGGCTCCAATTTTACCTCCAATTTTGATCATCAAGAAAATCTCTATTGCTGGCAATCCAATGAAAATAAGAAAAAATGTGTTCATTTGTCAGATACAAAATTATATTATTAATGTATATTTATCAAATTATGAGTAACAGTTTTGGCTATTTAGATATTATTTTATTAGGTATGATCGCGGGATTCATAATTCTACGACTCAGAAGTATATTAGGAAGAAAAACAGGGCATGAGTCAAAGGTATACCCTAATTTTACAGAAAAAAAATTTACAATGCCTAAAAATGATGCCGATAGTGTAAAACCAAATTTAGATATCTTAGAAGGAGAAAATAAAAAAGAGTTTCTTAAAGGTGCAGAAATAGCTTACGAAAGTATATTAACATCTTTCTCAAATGGAGATCTAATCAAGTTGAAAGCACTATTGTCACCAAATATGTTTTCTAATTTTTCAGATGCTATTAAAGTTAGAAATAAAGAAAATATTAAATCAGAGTTTACGTTTATTGGTGTAAAAGAGTCATCCGTTGAAAAATACGAGAAAATAAAAGATAACTTATTCGCCACTGTAAAATTTGTAGCAGAAGTAATTTCTGTGAAAAAAGATAAAGATAACAAGATTATCGAAGGCAATCCTGACAAAATAAAATTTGTTACTGATAGTTGGAAATTTACAAAAAATATCAACAATAAAAGTCCAAACTGGTATTTATCTGAAATTATTAGCCAGTGACAAACAAAAAGGATCTTTCTAAAGAAGATAAAGATACTTGGCAAGATTATATTAAAAATCCCTCAGACGTTTACGACAAAGACAGAAGTAAGTCCTTTACAAATAAAGTGAAGGATAGATTTAAATTTGACCTACATGGTTATACTTTGAGCGGCGCGAACACTAAAGTAAAAGAATTGATAATTTCCTGTATAGAAAATAACTTTAGGGAAATATTATTAATAACTGGTAAAGGAATTCATTCTACAAATGAAAAAGATATTTATGTCTCCAAAGATCTGGGAAAACTAAAATTTTCTGTACCCGAGTATATTAATTCTGATGAAGAATTAAGCAAATATGTTTTAGCTATAGAGGAAGCTAATGAAAAAGATGGCGGCGAAGGCGCAATATTGATAAAACTAAGAAATTTACAAAATAAATTTTGACAGATCTGTATTCTTTACCAGGTTACCCAAGTTTTCTTGTACAAATTTTTTGTCGACAGTTATAGTTTCTCCTGCTTTATCAGTAGCATTAAAACTAATGTCATCTAAAACTTTCTCAATTATTGTGTGAAGCCTTCTTGCTCCAATATTTTCTACTGAAGAATTAACCTCTGCAGAAATCTTAGCCAACATATCAATACCATCTTCTGCAAATTCTAAGTTAACATCTTCAGTTTTCAATAAAGCTTTATATTGTTTTATTAAACTATTATCAGGTTCTTTGAGTATTCTTTTAAAGTCTTCCTCGTTAAGAGCATTTAATTCTACTCTTATTGGTAATCTCCCTTGTAACTCAGGTAACAAGTCTGATGGTTTAGCTAATTGAAACGCTCCAGAGGCAATAAATAAGATATGATCTGTTTTTATTGGACCATGTTTTGTGCTAACAGTTGTTCCCTCTATTAATGGTAATAAATCCCTTTGTACTCCTTCTCTTGAAACATCACCACCGACCCTATCACTTCTTGCTGAAACTTTGTCAATCTCATCGAGAAAAACAATTCCATTTTCTTCAGTTGATTTTTTGGCTTCTTTAATAATTTTATCTTCTTCTATCATTTTGTCCGATTCTTGAGCTACCAATATTCCATGAGACTCTTTTACAGACATTTTTTTCTTTTTACCTTTTTTGCCACCCATAGATTTTCCCAAGATATCTCCAAGATTAACCATGCCCACGTTTCCTCCTGGCATTCCAGGTATCTCAAAACTTTGAATTCCAGATTTTAAGTCCTGAACTTCGATTTCTATTTCATTATCATCGAGATCACCGTTTCTAAGTCTTTTTCTAAAGCTTTCTCTTGTTGCGATACTTGCTTTACTTCCCACTAATGCATCTAAAACTTTTTCCTCAGCTTTGAGCTCAGCTTTTGCTTTTACCTCTTTTCTTTTTCTTTCCCTCTCCATTGCTATAGCTATTTCAATTAAGTCTCTTACTATCTGTTCTACATCTTTACCCACGTAACCTACTTCGGTAAATCTTGTTGCTTCAACTTTTATAAAAGGAGCTTCAGCTAATCTTGAAAGTCTTCTTGATATTTCCGTCTTACCTACCCCTGTCGGACCAATCATAAGTATATTTTTCGGTAACACTTCGTCTCTCATTTCATCACTAAGAGCCTGTCTTCTCCACCTATTCCTCAAAGCAACAGCTACGGCTTTTTTCGCTTCTTTTTGACCGATTACATATCTATCTAGCTCTGAAACTATTTCTCTTGGAGAAAGGGCGCTCACTTTTGAGCTATCAGCTTTAGAACCTTTGACTAGTTTTAAGTTCGTTTCTTTTTTTGACTTAGACATTTAAATTTTTTCCATTGTTATGTTATTGTTTGTAAATACGCAGATGTCTGATGCTACTTTTAAAGCTTTTTTTGCTATCTCCTCTGCTCTCATATCAGTCTCAATTAATACCTTTGCAGCTGCAAGAGCATAGTTTCCACCAGATCCTATACCTATTATTCCATCTTCTGGTTCTAAAACGTCACCAGTTCCGGAAATGATAAAGCTGTGATTTTTATCTGCTACTGCCATTAATGCTTCTAATCTTCTTAAAAATTTATCACTTCTCCAATCCTTAGCTAATTCAACAGCTGCTCTTTGTAAGTTGCCGGCATGCTTTTCTAATTTTGCCTCGAGTCTCTCAAATAAAGTCAAAGCGTCTGCAGTTGAACCGGCAAATCCTGCTATTACCCCTCTGCTTTCAATTTTTCTAACTTTCTTGGCCTTGCTTTTTAAAACTGTATTACCAAGACTTACCTGACCGTCTCCTGCTACGATAGTCTCCCCGCCCTTTCTAAGAAGGACAATTGTAGTGCCGTGCCATTTTTCAGCTGTATTCATGAAGTTATATGTGGAGATTATTTTGAGATCTTCAATAGTGATTTATTGATAAAATGAGCATTTAAATATATATCAAAGGTACATCAGGCATAGTTTATGAGTAGAAAAGCAAAAATTACTAGGAAAACTAAAGAGACCAGTATTTCTGTCGCGGTTAATTTAGATGGGAAAGGAAAGTATAAAATTAAAACCGGTATAGGTTTCTTAGACCACATGTTGGAGCAATTATCAAAGCACTCTCTTATAGACTTAGAAGTTAAAGCGAAGGGTGATACGCATATAGATTTACACCACACTACCGAGGATACAGGCATAGCAATTGGAGAAGCTATTAAAAAAGCCGCAGGTAATCGAAAAGGAATCACGCGATACGCATCAACAATGATTCCAATGGACGAAACTCTAAGTCGAGTTTCAATTGATGTATCAAACAGACCTTATTTAATTTGGAAAGTTAATTTGCCAGTTGAAAAACTTGGAGAGATGGAAACTGAATTATTTAAAGAATGGTTCCAAGCCTTTTCACAATCAGCTGGAGTTACTTTACACATAGAAAATATTTACGGTGAAAATAGTCACCACAAGATTGAGTCATGTTATAAAGGTTTAGCTAGATCATTAAAAGATGCTTTAGCGATTGATAAAAGAATTAAAAACTCAATACCTTCGACAAAAGGCTCTATTTAAAATTGATGAACGTCACTATTGTTGACTACCAATCGGGCAATATAAGCTCAGTCATAAACTCTTTTACAGAGGTCGCTAGAGGTAAAGTTAATCTAGAGGTAACTTCAGACATTAATAAAATTAAGTCTTGTGACAAAATTGTTTTACCAGGGCAAGGTTCTTTTAAAAGCTGCGCAGACTCTTTAAATAAAATTTCTGGATTAGTTGACACGTTAAAAGATTTTGCAATTACAAATAAGAAACCTCTATTAGGAATTTGTGTAGGCTTACAAATGTTCGCTGATGTGGGTTATGAAGAAGCAGAAACTAAAGGACTAGGTTGGATTCCTGGAAAAGTTTCTAGAATTAATAATCAAAAAGGAAAATTTAAACTCCCGCACATTGGTTGGAATGAAATTGAAATTCAAAAAGAAAGTAAAATATTTAAAGATATAAAGAATAAATCTCATATGTATTTCGTTCACAGCTATGAGTTTATTCCTGAAGATAAATCAGTCATTTCAGCAACAACTGATTATTCATCTAAAATTGTCTGTTCTGTCGAGAAAGATAATTTATTTGGAACACAGTTTCACCCTGAGAAGAGTGATAAAATTGGATTAAAAGTAATTGATAACTTTTTAAATTTATAATGAAAATATTTCCCGCAATAGATATAAAAGATAAGAAATGCGTAAGATTAATCAAAGGTGACTTCGAAAATAAAACCGAATATAAAACTTCACCTATTGAGCAAGCAGCGAAATTTAAAGATCATGGCTTTAAAAATTTACACATTGTTGATCTAGATGGAGCTTTGACGGGCAAAACAGTCAATTTAGATATTATAAAAGAAATAGTGAGTAAATACGATTTGAAAATCGAAATAGGTGGCGGTGTTAGATCTCTCGATAATATCAAACAATATGTCGATACTGGTGTTGAGAAAGTAATTTTAGGAAGTGGTGCTATTAAAAATAAAGAATTTTTAAAAGAGTCTTGTGTAAAATTTAAAGGTCAAATTGCTTTGGGGTTAGATGCAAAAGATGGCAACCTTTCTGTATCAGGCTGGAGAGAAAATCTAGAAATTAAAACCACAGATTTTTTAAAAGAAGTAAATGACTTTGGTGTTAGCAGAATTATTTTTACAGACATAAATAGAGATGGAATGAAAACTAGCCCCAACTTAGATGAGAGTGTAAAAATTGCTGGGCTTTCTAATTGTCCTGTTGTTATTTCAGGAGGCGTTTCTTCTATTAATGACATTAAGAAGGCCAAAGAGTTAAATAATAAAAAAATTGAAGGTATTATTGTTGGTAAAGCTATTTACGATGGTGATATTAAGCTTGATGAGTTAGCAAAGGAGATTAATGCTTAAAAATAGAATTATACCTTGTCTTGATGTTAAAGATGGAAGAGTTGTTAAAGGTATTAACTTTGTTGAATTAAAAGATGCCGGTGATCCAGTAGAACAAGCTAAAATTTATAGTGACGGTGGGGCTGACGAGATTTGTTTTCTTGATATTACCGCTTCAAATGAAAATAGAGAAACGATTATTGATATTGTTAGAAAAACTGCGAAAGAATGTTTCGTTCCTTTAACTGTTGGAGGTGGAGTAAGAACTATTCAAAATATTACCGATTTATTGTTAGCCGGTGCAGATAAAGTCTCAATTAATACTGCCGCTGTAAAAAATGTCGACCTTGTTAAGGAAGCTTCAAAAAAATTTGGATCTCAATGTATTGTGGTTGCGATTGATGCAAAAAAAGTTTCAGATAATAAATGGGAAGTATTTACACACGGTGGAAGGAATAAAACCGGTATCGATACAGTAGAGTTTGCTAAAAAAGTAGAAGAAAATGGAGCAGGAGAAATTTTATTAACTTCAATGGATAAAGATGGAACTAAAACTGGTTACGATGTTGATTTATTAAAAACAATTACGAATAACACCAATATTCCTGTAATAGCTTCCGGTGGAGTTGGAACTCTAGATCACTTATATGATGGTATAGTTAAAGGCGGAGCAAGTGCAGTTTTAGCAGCTTCTATTTTTCATTATGGCGAATATAAAATCAAAGATGCTAAAGAATATTTGAATTCTAAAAATGTATCAGTAAGGTTATAAAATGTTTGAAAACTTAGAACAATTAATCAAAACAATCAGAGAGAGAAAAAATTCTTCTCCAGACAAGTCTTATACCAACAAGATTTTGAACGATAAGAACCTAAGTGTTTCAAAACTAAAAGAAGAAATAGGCGAATTAATAGAATCTGTGGAAAAAAATTCAAATAAGATACACGAAGCTGCTGATGTGGTTTATCATTTAATGGTTTACTTAGAGGCTAACAATATAAAAATTGAAGATGTGATGAGCGAACTTAAGAAAAGACAGAAATGAATTACGACAAAAATAATATATTTGCTAAAATTCTAAGGGGTGAAATTCCGTGTAAAAAAATTTATGAAAATGATCATGTTTTAGCTTTTCATGATATTAATCCTCAAAAGAAAGTTCATGTTTTAGTTATTCCTAAAGGTGAATACGTAGATCTTAATGATTTCAACAACAAAGCTTCAGATAAAGAGATTGTAGAGTTAAACAAAGCAGTGACGCATGTCGCAAACTTAGTGGGTGCTAAAGATAAAGGATATCGAGCTTTAACTAATATTGGAAGTGATGGCGGACAGGAGGTTCCTCATTTACACTTTCATATATTTGCAGGTGAAAAGATCGGAAAGATGGTCAGTTAATGGTATCAAGAGTAAAAAGATATTTTTTAGAAATTAGAGATTTTTCAAAAACAGTTGATTTAAATCTTCCAGAAAATTTTCAAATTATTTTGGACGATAAAGATAATTTTCATTTAAATAGATTTTTTTATAAACAAATAGGTGTAGATCATTACTGGAGAGATAGATTACTTTGGCCTGATAGTGAATGGGTGAAGTATGTTACAAATAAAAATTTAGAAACACATGTTCTAAAAAAAGGTGAAGATCTAGTAGGATACTACGAACAAGAATATCATCCTGGATCAAATGAAGTAGAGCTTATTAATCTAGGGGTACTAAAAGAATTCAGAGGTTTGAAGCTTGGCTCAACTCTTGTAAATCATGCTATTGCAAGTGCATCAAGAAAAAATCCCAAAAGAATGTGGGTTCATACTTGTAGTTTAGACCATAAACATGCATTACAAAATTATAAATCTAAAGGCTTTGAAATTTTCAAAGAAGAGGAAATTGATTTTGTAGCTTAGTTTATTTCAGGTACTTTAAAGGTACCTTTTTTAAAGACGTCATTTTTAGCAACAATCTTTAAGGAGAAATTTATATTATTGTTGTATTGATCTTTAATTTCCCACCCTTTTAAATCTAGATTTTTTTTGTCAAAGAAAACTGTTATTTCGTTATCACCAAAATAAACAAGCTTAATTATTTCATCAGTTAACTCTAACTCCCCTGATTGTACAATTTCTAAAAGTTTATCTTTATATAAAATATTTAAGAATGGAGATTTTGAAATAGGATAATGATAAGTTTTATTATATCTTTTCTGGGTTATTGCTAATCTCTTATTATTAATAACTAATTCTTTTTCTTTATCGTCAAAGTAATTGCATTTCAATTTTCCAGGAAACTCTAAAAGACAACTACCTTTTTCCGTTTTTTCATTAATTAATTGATCAAATGTAAATTCTAAAGATTTTAAGTTATTTAATTGAGTAACTATTTGATCTTTTTCATTAGCTAATAAACTCGTTGTTATTAATAAAAAAAACGAGAGTGAAAATATTTTTTTAAAGAACTTCACGTTTACCAACATGATTTGCCTTACTAACAATACCTTTTTCTTCCATCATATCAATAATTCTAGCAGCTCTATTGTATCCGATTTGTAATTTTCTCTGTAAAAAACTTGTAGAGGCTTTTCCTTCAGCTTTTATAATTTCTACAGCCTGATTGAATAATTCATCTTCATCACCATCATTTCCAGACGTTAATGAGCTTTCAGTTGTTTCTTGGGAAGTGATCTCTTCCATATAATCTGGTTCTCCTTGAGCTCTTAATGAATTAGTAATTTTCTCTATTTCCTGCTCAGAAACATATGGTCCATGAATTCTAACTATTCTGTTTGCAGATGACATAAACAACATATCTCCTTTGCCAAGCAATTGCTCAGCACCCTGCTCTCCTAAAATAGTTCTACTATCAATTTTGGAACTTACTTGAAAAGATATTCTTGTTGGGAAATTCGCTTTTATTGTACCAGTTATAACATCGACGCTAGGTCTTTGCGTAGCCATGATGATATGAATACCTGCAGCTCTTGCCATTTGTGATAATTTTTGAATGTAGTTTTCAATTTCTTTTCCAGCTACAAGCATTAAGTCTGACATCTCGTCAACAACTACAACTATGTAAGGCATTTTGAGTTTATGTTTAGCGTTATAGCCATCAATGTTTCTCACTCCTACCTTACTCATTAATTTATATCTGCTGTTCATTTCTTTGACTGTCCAAGATAAAGCTGACGTGGCTTTTTTAGCATCAGTAATAACTGGAGTTAACAAATGAGGTATTCCTTCGTAAGTAGATAGCTCTAACATTTTTGGATCAATTAAAATAAATTTGCAAAGATCTGGGCTTAATTTGTAAAGCAGTGAAACGATAATAGTATTTATACAAACAGACTTTCCTGAACCTGTTGTACCCGCAATTAAAAGATGAGGCATTGAAGTTAGA
>CACGZQ010000015.1 GCA_902577575.1 uncultured Pelagibacteraceae bacterium | reverse complement strand
GACATAGTATTCAGAACTTCTTTTATTTCGTTAAGAGATTTTCTACCAAAGTTGGGAGTTCTAAGCATCTCCGGTTCGGTTTTTTGGACCAAATCTCCAATATAGATTATATTATCATTTTTAAGACAATTCATAGATCTAACGGAAAGTTCCAATTCTTCAACCCTTTTTAATAAATTTCTATTAAATTCAGGTTCGCTAGATTTAACTTCTTTTACAACTTCTTGAGGATCCTCAAAATTAACAAACATTGACAATTGGTCTTGAAAAATTCTTGCAGAGTATGCAATTGCATCTTCAGCATCAACAGTGCCATTAGTTTCCACTGTCATAACTAGTTTATCGTAATCTAAAGCACTACCAGCTCTTGTATTTTCTACTGAGTAAGATACTTTTTTTACGGGACTAAAGAGAGAGTCAATTGAAATAAGTCCTAAGGGACTTTCGTCTGATTTATTTTTGGGAGCTTGTACATAACCTTTTCCAGTGCTAACCATCAGTTCCATGTGAAAATTAGTTTTTTCGTCCAAATTACAAATAGTTTGATCTGGATTTAATATTTCTATTTCAGGAACTAGGGTAATATCGCTTGCTTTAACTTCTTTTGGTCCTTTAATATCTAAAATAATTTTTTTTGGATTTGAAGTTGTGGATTTGATTGCTAAATTTTTAACATTTAAAACTATATCAGTCACATCCTCTCTAACGCCTTTAATTGACGAAAACTCATGTAAAACACCGTCTATTTGAATTGCTGTGACTGCTGCTCCCTGAATGGAAGAAAGAAGTATTCTTCTTAATGAATTGCCAATAGTTTGTCCAAAGCCTTTTTCTAGTGGTTCAGCTACAACCTTTGCAACAGTTTTGTCTTCATTGCTAGATATATCTAGTTTATTAGGTTTAATTAAAGCTTTCCAATTTTTATCTATTATATTTGTTGTTGGTTGCATTTATACTCTCCTTCTTTTTGGTGGTCTTGCTCCATTGTGTGGCATAGGTGTTGTATCTTTAATTGATAAAATTTTGAAACCTCTCGATTGTAATGATCTTAATGCGGTTTCTCTACCTGAACCTGGGCCTTTTACTTGAACAATAAGAGTTCTTAGTCCTTGTTCATAAGCTTTTGCACCAGCGTCATCGGCAGCTACTTGCGCAGCGTAAGGTGTTGATTTTCTAGATCCTTTAAAACCTTTTGCTCCAGCAGAAGACCATGAAATGACGTTACCACCTTCGTCAGCAATCGAAACAATAGTATTATTAAATGTCGAATACACATAAGCTATACCAGATGAAATATTTTTCTTTATTTTCTTTTTTTTTGGGGTTGTAATATTTTTTTTACTATCATTTTTCTCAATTTTTGTATTTTCGGTTTTTTGGATTTTTTTATTCATAATTATTTTTTAAGTGGAGTAAGTTTTTTCCCAGCTATAGCAATCGCTTTTCCTTTTCTAGTTCTCGCGTTGCATTGAGTTCTTTGTCCTCTTACAGGTAACTTTTTTTTATGTCTTGTTCCTCTATAACAAGCCAAATCTACTAACCTTTTAATATTTACTGATACTTCACGCCTTAAATCCCCTTCAACTTTATGATTTGCATCTATATATTCTCTAATCTTTAAAACTTGCTCCTCGGATAACTCATTAACTCTTTTTGAGGAAGGTATGTTAAGTTTTTCACAAATTCTTTTTGATGAGTAAAGTCCTATTCCATGAATATAGGTTAAGGCAATACTAACAACTTTGTTTTGTGGAATGTTAATTCCTGCTATCCGAGCCATATACTAAATGAGTGTTTTATTCTTGCGTATTTATATTGTGTAATCATTTAAAGTCAACCCTTGATAGCCTCTAATATGCCGCTTATTTCAATATTAATTTCCGATATGCTAGCCTCGCCGTTAATAACTTTAAGTAAATTGGAATGCTTATAATATTCTATAACTGGCTCAGATGAATTTTCATAAGTTTTATATCTTTTGATTGCAACATGCTCATTATCATCTGTTCTTTTTTCTTGAAATTGTCTTTCTAAAATTCTTTTTTTAACTGTTTCCAAACTTACAGAAAGTTTTAATACAATATCGATTTCTTGGTCATATCTTTTAAGTAACTCATCAAGATTCTTAGCTTGATTTAATGTTCTAGGATAACCATCAAAAATGATTTTATCTTTATACTTATCATTAGAGATAAAATTTTCTATCAAATTTCCAACAATTTCATCTGAAACCAATTCGCCAGAATTAATAATTGATGATATTTTCAAACCTAATTTTGTTTTATTTTTTATTTCTTTACGTAATAAATCACCAGTTGAAAGCTGATATAATTTGAATTTATCTACTATATATTTTGATTGAGTTCCTTTTCCTGCACCTGGTGGGCCGAAAATTACTATATTCATTTTATCTTATTTTCCGAACTTAGTTTTTTTAATTAAAGATTCGTATTGAGAACTCATCAATCTTGTTTGAACCTGTGTTACAGTATCCATTGCTACTACCACAACAATTAAAATAGAAGTACCTCCTAAATAAAAAGGAATTGGATATTTAGCGATTAAGAATTCAGGCATCAAACATACAAAAGTTAAATACAAAGCTCCAACAGTTGTTAATCTCATCAAAATTGCATCTATATATTCAGCAGTTCTCTCTCCAGGTCTTATACCTGGTACATAGCCTCCGTATTTTCTTAAATTTTCTGCAGTTTCTTTTGGATTAAAAACAATAGATGTGTAAAAAAAAGAGAAAAAGATTATACCTGAAGCATATAGTAACATATAAAGCGGTTGTCCTTGTGTAAATAGCGAGGAAATTTTAATAAATGAATCTGACTCTGCAAATCCAAAATTAGATATTGTTATTGGTAGCAATAGTAACGCCGACGCGAAAATTGCTGGTATAACACCAGCTGTATTTATTTTTAATGGAAGATGAGAGGACTCTCCACCATACATTTTATTTCCAACTTGACGTTTAGGATAATTTATTAAAATTTTTCTCATTGCTCTTTCAAAAAAAACGATAAAAAGAACCGTCAAAATAACTAAGATAAAGATTCCTACTATCATCAAAGCAGATAACGCACCAGTTCTACCTAGTTCAAAAGTAGATGCTAAAGCTCTAGGTATTTCTGCAACTATTCCAGAGAAAATTATTAATGAAATTCCATTTCCAACACCTCTTAAAGTAATTTGTTCTCCAAGCCACATTAGAAAAGTTGTGCCAGCTACCAGAGAAATAGTTGTCACAATTCTAAATGAAAGTCCTGGTTCAATTACAAGATTACCTGCATTTTCTAATCCAACTGATACTCCATAACCTTGAAGACATGCAATTAAAACGGTTCCGTATCTAGTTATTTGAGTAATTTTTTTTCTTCCTATTTCACCTTGTTCTTTTAAATTTTTAAAATAATCAGAAACACCAGTTAATAGTTGGACAATAATTGAGGAGGATATGTAAGGCATAATACCTAAAGCAAAAATTGCCATCCGTGTAACAGCGCCGCCCGAAAACATATTAAACATTCCTAAAAGACCTTTTTGACTTGAAGCCATTATTTCTTTGAGAGCAGAAGGATCTATACCAGCAAGCGGTACATAAGTTCCTAGCCTATACACCATCAAAATGACAATTGTAAAAAATATTCTATTTCTTAAATCTTTTGCCTGACTAAAGGCACCTGCTGTATTAATAGTCTCACTTGACATTTTTACCTATTATTTAATCAAATTTAATTTGCCACCAGCTTTTCCTACTTTTTGCAAAGCTTGTTTGGATGCAAAATTTGCGGTTATCTGAATATTTGTTTTAATTTCTCCTGAGCCTAGAATCTTTAATTTAGAATACTTTTGATTAATTAATTTTTTATCTTTTAAAATCTTAAGGTCTAAAACAGTTTTTAAACCGTTTTGTTTTTTATCTAAAATTTCTTGTATTTTTGATAAGTTAAGTATTGCAGTATTATTTATTTTTAATGATTTAAAACCTCTTTTTGGCAACCTTCTATAAAGCGGCATTTGACCCCCTTCAAAACTTTTAATTGCAACGCCCGATCTGGATTTTTGACCTTTGTGTCCTCTAGATGAGGTTTTGCCTCTTCCTGAGCCTATGCCTCTACCTAATCTAATCTTTTTTTTATTTATTTTTGGTAAATTATTTAATTCCATTACTTTGCCTCTCTTTGAATTACGACCTCGGATATTTTTTTTCCTCGTATCACTGATAAAGTTTTTGGAGAAATTTGAGATTTTAAACCATTAATACAAGCTTTCAATACATTATGTGGATTAGCTGATCCTAAAGACTTTGCTACTACATCTTGTATTCCTAATACTTCACAGACTGAACGGATAGCTCCTCCTGCGATTATACCTGTACCTGCAGGGGCGGACCGTAAGAAAACTTTTCCAGATCCATTTTTGCCATTAACATCGTGATGAAGTGTTCTTCCTTCTTTTAAAGGAATCTTTATTAAATTTCTTTTTGCTACCTCGGTAGCTTTTTTAATTGCGTCTGGAACTTGTTTTGATTTACCTTGACCTATGCCAATTGATCCCTTCTGGTTACCAACAACTACTAATGCTGCAAAACCAAATCTTCTTCCGCCTTTAACAACTTTTGTAATTCTGTTAATAGCAACAAGTTTTTCTTTTATATCACTTTCAATTTTTTTATTTTCAGCCATTAGAATTTTAGTCCATTTTTTCTTAGTATTTCAGCAAACTGTTTAATTCTTCCATGGTATTTATATGCTCCTCTATCAAAATAAACATCGCTTATATTTTTTTCTTTAGCCCTTTTAGCTAATATTTCGCCAATTAAATTAGATTTATCCATTTTTTTTGCTTTTTTTGCTTTTAGTTCTTTTTCAGTAGATGATGCCGAGACTATCGTTTTATTCTGCTTATCATCGATTATCTGTGCTGATAAATTATTAAGAGATTTTGAAACAGTTATTCTTAATCTGTTTGTGTTTTTGTCTTTGAGTTTTTTTCTATTTCTTAATTTTCTTTTAATTTTACTTAAATTCTTCATTATTTTTTCTTTCCTTCTTTACGTAATACAAATTGACCTTTTTCTTTTATACCTTTCGCTTTATATGGCTCGACTGGTTTTAAATTTTTAATATCAGCTGCAATTTTTGATACTAATTCTTTATCAACTCCGCTAATTTTTATTATAGTTTGCTTTTCTACAACAATTTTAATTTCTTTTGGTATGTCAAAATTAACCTCATGACTAAAACCAATTTGTAAATTAAGTATTTGGCCTTTTAAATTTGCTCTAAATCCTACTCCGCTTAATTCCAAAATCTTTTCGTGACCTAGCGTAACACCTTTAACAGCGTTATTTATTAAACTTCTGTATGTGCCCCACATTATAGAGGTTTTTTTATCTATAGATTTTTGGATTGGTGAGATTTGGAATTCATTTTCGCTTACTTTAGATGAAAATATTTTATCATTAATTGACAATTTTTTTGACCCCTTAGGGCCTGTGATAGTCAAACTAGGACCCTCAACTTTTATTGCAGAGTCTTTTGGTAATATAATATTTTTTCTTCCTAATTTTGACATTAAAACACCCTACAAATTATTTCTCCACCAACATTATTTTTTCTAGCTTCTGTATCGCTCATCACACCTTTGGGTGTTGAAAGAATAGCTAGTCCTAAACCATTCATAACTTTTGGAATACTAGTAGCCCTCGAGTAAACTCGTCTACCTGGTTTTGATATTCTTTTAATTTCTTTGATGACTGGGTCTCCTTCATAATATTTTAATGTAATTTTTAATGTTATTTTATTATTATCATTTTTTTCAATAAAATAATCATTGATGTATCCTTCTCTTTTCAAAATTTCTAATATATTTCTTCTAAAATTTGATGAAGGTATTTCAATCGAATTTAAAGATCTTAGTTGGCCGTTTCTAATTCTTGAAAACATATCGCCTATTGGGTCTGTAAATGTCATAATCCTCCTACCAACTTGATTTTGTTATCCCAGGAATTTTCCCTGATGAAGCCATATCTCTTAACGCAATTCTAGATATCTTCAATTTTCTATATACTCCGTGAGGCCTCCCGGAAACCTCACACCTATTTCTTACCCTTATTTTCGCTGAATTTTTCGGTAATTTATTCAACTTTAACTGTGCCTCAAATCTTTCTGATAATTCTAATTTTTTATTATTTATAATCTTTTTCAATTCAGCTCTTTTTTTTTCATATCTCTTAACAAGCTTCATTCTTTTTAAATTTTTTTGTATTGCACTTTTTTTTGCCATTATATCCTCAATTTTTTTTTGTTATTAAAGGGAAATTAAATTCTTTTAAAAGCTCTAACGTTGCCTCCTTACTTTTGCTAGATGTAACAATTGTAATATCTAAGCCCCTTATTTTTTCTACCTTATCAAAATTAACTTCTGGAAAAATTATATGCTCTTTAATCCCAAATGAATAATTGTGTGAACTATCTATACCTTTAGGAGGCAAACCTCTAAAGTCTTTAATACGAGGTAAAGCGATATTTACTAATCTATCTATAAACTCATACATTCTATGAGATCTTAAAGTAACTTTAACACCTGCGTTAGAGTCTTTTCTTGTTTTAAAATTTGAAATCGATTTTTTAAACTTTGTAATTATGGGCTTTTGTCCAGCGATTAAAGCCATGTCATCAACACAAGATTTAAGCTTTTTGCTGTCAGACGCATCCTCTCCAAGTCCCATATTTAAAACAATTTTTTGTATTTTTGGCACTTCATGCTTGTTTTTCAAAGATAATTTGCTCATTAATTTTAGAATTATCTCTTTATCATAAGCTATTTTTAATCTTGGTATCATTTATTCCCTTTAAGTTTTTTGTCTTTTTTTTTTTCATCAATGCTTTTAACGTTAGATAGATGTATAAAATTTTCTTTTGAAATTATTCCACCTTTATTTTCTTTTGTAGGCTTCAAATGTTTTTTAATCATATTAATTGATTTAACTTTAATTTTATCAAGTTTTCTATTTATCTCTAAAATTTCACCTGTTTTACCTTTGTCTTTTCCAGTTATAATCTTTACTTGTGTTCCTTTTTTAATCATAATTTATAAAACCTCTGGTGCTAAAGAAATAATTTTTGTATGACCTCTTGATCTCAGCTCTCTGGTAACTGGTCCAAATATTCTAGTTCCAATCGGTTCGCCTTTATCATCAGTCAAAACAACAGCATTTTTATCAAACTGAACTTTCGATCCATCATCCCTGTAAATTTCTTTTCGTGTTCTTACTACTACGGCTTTGTGCACTGCTCCTTTTTTTACTTTTCCCTTAGGAATAGCATCTTTTACACTGATAACTATTAAATCTCCTACAGATGCGTATCTTCTTTTGGATCCCCCTAAAACTTTTATGCATTCTACCCTTTTAGCACCAGTGTTATCAGCTACAGTTAGTTCTGTTTGTATTTGTATCATTATTCTATTACCTGCCAGGTTTTCTTTTTTGATATTGGTTTACATTCTTCAATTGAAACTACTTGCCCTTCTTTAAACTTATTTTTTTCATCGTGAGCATGATATTTTTTTGATCTCTTAATAATTTTTTCATAAAAAGGGTGTTTAAACTTTCTAGTAACTTCTACTACGATTGTTTTGTTATTTTTTGCGCTAGTGACAGTTCCTTTTAATATCTTTTTTGTCATTTTGTGTTCTTTATTGTTGTATAAAGTCTGGCTATACTTTTTCTAATTTGGTTAAATTGAGCTGGGTTATTTATTTGATTATTTACCTTTTTAAATCTTAGGTTAAATAAATCTTTTTTTAAAGCTTCAATTTTTTTTTCAGATTCATTTGTTGTCAATTTTTTTTCGATTTTTTTTTTCATATTTTATCTTTTTATAAATTTAGTTTTAACTGGTAATTTTGCTGAAGCCTTATATAATGCTTCTCTAGCTACATCTTCAGAAACCCCGTCGATTTCAAAGATTATTCTACCTGGTTTTACCCTACACGCATAATATTCTGGCGATCCTTTTCCTTTTCCCATTCTTACCTCAGTTGGTTTTTTTGAAACTGGAATATTTGGGAAAATACGTGTCCACACTTTACCTGTCCTCTTCATATATCTTGTCAAAGCAACACGTGCTGCTTCGATTTGTTTACCTATAATTCTCTCAGGTTGTGTTGCTTTTAAACCGAATTGCCCGTAATTCAATTTTACAGCTCTTGAAGCGCTACCATGTATTCTTCCTTTAAAAGCTTTCCTATATTTAGTTCTTACCGGCTGTAGCACTTTTTACCCTTTCCTTTTTTTCTTTTTCCACGTCTTTAGCCATTAGCTCACCTTTATAAATCCAAACTTTAACACCAATTATCCCATAAGTTGTCAAAGCCTCAGCAAAACCATAATCTAAATCAGCTCTTAAAGTATGTGAGGGTATGCTTCCTTCTCTTAACCATTCTGTTCGGGCTATTTCGTTACCTGCTAATCGGCCACTCACCATCACTTTTATACCTTTCGCGTTTAATCTCATTGCTGATTGCATTGCTCTTTTCATTGCCCTCCTGTAAGCGACTCTTTTTACTAATTGTTGGGCAATATTCTCGGCTACTAAATTAGAGTTCAGTTCTGGTTTTTTGATTTCTTTAATATTAATATTCACATCACTATCTGTAATTTTCATTATATTCTTTTTAATTTTTTCAATATCAGCACCTTTTTTTCCAATTACAAAACCTGGTCTAGACGTATGTATTGAAACCGTACATTTTTTTGATGATCTTTCGATTATAATTTCAGAAACACCAGAATTAGTTATATTCTTTTTTATATATTTACGAATTTTAAAATCTTCAATTAAATACTTTCCAAAATCTCTTTTTTTAGCAAACCAAGTTGAGTCCCATCCTCTGTTAATTCCTAATCTTAATCCTATAGGATTTATTTTTTGTCCCATTATTTACTTCCCTTCTTAACTTTCTTTTCCTCTAAAATTATTGTAATTCTGGAAAATGGTTTTTTTATTGGACTAGCTCTTCCCTTTGCTCTTGGCCTATATCTTTTCATTACTAGAGATTTACCCACATAAGCTTCTTTAATAAACAAGTTATCTATGTCAAATTGATTATTATTTTCTGCATTAGAAATAGCAGATTTAACTGTTTTGCTAACGTCTCTCGCAATTCTCTTTCTGGTAAATTCCAAATCTCTTAACGCTATGTCTGCTTTTTTTCCTTTGATAAAATTACAAACTAAAGCCAGTTTTCTAGGGCTAGTTCTAACATTTTTATTTACTGCTTTTACAAACAAGTTGTTTTTTTCCATTATTTTTTATCTCCGGCTGCAGGTTTAGTTTCTGCAGCTGCTGTAGCGGCTGCTTTTTTATCTGCAGGTGTATGACCTTTAAATGTTCTTGTAGGTGCAAACTCTCCAAGTTTATGACCTACCATTTCTTCAGAAATTGTAATTGGTATAAAACTTTTCCCATTATGAATCATAAAACTATGACCAACAAAATCAGGAATAATCGTAGAATTTCTTGACCAAGTTTTAATTGGTTTATTGTTAGAAGAACCCTTTAGTTTGTCTATCTTTTTAAGTAGGCTCGGATGTACAAAAGGTCCTTTCCAAATTGATCTGGTCATTATTTATTCCTTTTCTTTCTTCTAGCAATTATAAACTTGTCACTTCTTTTTGGTCTTCGAGTTTTCAGTCCTTTAGCAGATTGACCCCATGGTGATACAGGGCTTCTTCCACCGGAAGTTTTACCTTCTCCCCCTCCATGAGGATGGTCAACAGGATTCATGGCCACACCCCTCGTCTGAGGTCTCTTTCCTCTCCATCTATTTCTCCCTGCTTTACCGATTTTAATATTTTTTTGATCAGCATTAGATACAACTCCAATAGTTGCTTGGCAGGAAGCTCTCACTTTTCTCATTTCTCCAGATGAAAGTTTTATAATCGCGTAATCTCCATCATAGCCAGATAAAGTTATGGAGGAACCAGCTGATCTTGCTAATTTTGCACCATTTCCTGGTATTAATTCAACATTATGTATAGAAGTTCCGGGAGGTATATCACTAAGTTCGAGTGAGTTACCAACTTTAATCTCAATGTTTTTTCCAGACTCGACTTTATCTCCTACTTTTAGACCTTGCGGACAAATAATATATGATTTTTCTTTATCAGTATAATTAATTAAAGCAATATAAGCTGTTCTATTAGGATCGTATTCAATTCTCTCAACTGTTCCTTGAACATTTTTCTTTTTTCTGTAGAAATCGATTATTCTATACTTGTGTTTGGATCCACCTCCAATATGTCTAGAAGTTATTCTACCATTATTATTACGACCTCCAGTAAAATTTTGTCCTTTTGTTAATGGCTTGTAGGGTGCTCCCTTCCATAACTTGCTTTTATCTAT
>CACGZQ010000014.1 GCA_902577575.1 uncultured Pelagibacteraceae bacterium | reverse complement strand
AAACATAAAGAGGCAAAAAAATAATTATTTCAAACTGTTTAAGTATTTAATATGCTTAGGAGTAATTTCACAACATCCTCCAATAATTTTTGCACCCTTGTTCTTTAATCTTTTACAAATTTCAAAGAATTTTTTAGGAGTAAGATCTTTCCTTTTTCCAAGCTGAACCTTAGGATTATTCGAGTCTGGTTTCCAACCTGGCGGAATATGTTCAAAAGCATTGATTTTAAATCCAAATGGAACTTTAAGTTTTTTAGCATCATTAATTACTTCATTTAAATCTTCAAAAGAAATACAAGAAGCCATAATTCCAATGGGCTTATGTTTTTGGACTTTTTTTGCAACAGTTATAAATTTTTCACCAGAGGGCAATAATCCTTTACTTCTAATGTGGATACCAACTAAAATTTTTTTCTTGTATTTTTTTATTGCACTTAAACCCAATGAACACTCTTTCCAACTACTCATTACGTCTAAGTAAAAGAAATCAACATATGGATTGAGATATTTTGCCTGGGATCTAAAACTTTCTTTTATAAATTTAAGATCTTTTCCAAGATCAGCAAAATAAGTAAAATTTTGAGGCGGAAGACTTCCAGCAATTAAAATTTTTTTTTTAGATTTTGTCACGGCTTTTTTTGCCAGTTTTCCAGCTAGAACATTCAGATTTTTATATTCTTTTACTAAACCATTTTCGATTAACCTTCTTTTTCTACTTCCAAAGCTATTAGTTACTATAATTTCTGCTCCAGCTTTTATAAAATCTAAATGCGTTTCGACGACTGTCTTATGATATTTTCGATTATATAATGCTGAGGCTCCCCACAGAGTTCCGTGAGGTTTTACTCCACGGTTAAGTAGCTCCTGACCCATCCCGCCATCGAGAATTCTAGTTTCTTGAAAAAAATTTTTAATTAACGACACTATTAAACACTAAGATAATCACTCCAAAAATAGTAAACCAAATAAACCACTGCCCGTAGAGTTTAAAACCTGAGCCTTTATCAATACCTTTCCAAGGCATAAATGTGTAAGTGGCTAACGTGACTAGAATAAAAAATAAAAGCAAATCTGTTAAGGTAATCATTATCTTTGGTTCAAAAGCATAACTTCTCTTACTTCTGCTCCTCTATATTTTGATAAAGGCCTAATTAGTTTATTGGAAGCATGCTGTTCCATTATATGCGCAGACCAACCCGTGATACGTGACATAACAAATATCGGTGTATAAAAGTCTATATCAATTCCCATCATGTAATAAGTTGGGCCACATGGAAAATCTACGTTAGGATGAATATTTTTTCGGTCCAACATTACTTTTTCTAAAATCTCATACATTCTTGTATATTTTTCTTTTTTCAAAAGCTTAGCTACTTTAAACATATAGTGTTTCATTGTTGGCACTCTCGAGTCTCCTGTACGGTAAACTCTGTGTCCAAATCCCATTACTACCTTTTTTTTATTTAAAGCATTTTCAATCCAAGCTTTTGCTTTTTCAGGTTTACCAATTTCTTTCATCATGTGCATCACCGCTTCATTTGCCCCACCATGAAGCGGACCTTTTAAAGAGGCAATTGCTCCAGTTATAGCGCCATGTAAATCAGATAAACTTGATGTAATAGTTCTTGCTGTGAATGTCGAAACGTTGAAACTGTGTTCAGCGTATAATATTAATGAAATATCAAATGCTCTCACAATTTCTTTATCAGGTACTTTATTAAACATCATTTTAAAGAAATTTTCTGAAAAAGATAATTTTTTACTTGGAGCTATGATTGACTTTCCTTTTCGTGTTCTGAAATAAGCAGCAACGGCTGTCGGTGTTTTAGCAAATATTCTCATTGCCTTTCTCATATTTGCTTTTGGCGAGTTATCTTTTGTATCCTTATCTTCTAATGCCATTAAACTTACACAAGTTCTAATTACATCCATAGGATGAGCGTTTCGAGGCATTTTTTTAATATCGTTTAATATTTGTTTAGAAAGTTTTCTTTCTGATCTTTCTTGTCTAATAAATTTTTTTAGCTGACCTTTGTTAGGAAGCTCTCCGTTAAGCACTAAATATGCCACTTCTTCAAAATCACATTTATCGCAAAGTTCTTGAACTGTATAACCTCTATAAGTTAAGGCACTGAGTTCTGGAACTACATGCGAAATTGTAGTTTCATCAACCACTATACCTAACAAACCTTTTTTAATTTCTTCACTCATTATTCATGTCCTTCTGTAGAAAAATCAGTTATTTTCTTATCAGGTGTATTGTATTTGTCATATTCTACTAACTCGTACAACCTTTTTCTAGTCTGCATTTTGTCAATGATATTATTTTGATGGCCATCCTTAAATATTGATTTTAGACCTAATTCAACATTCTGCATGGCGAGTCTTTGTGTTGTCACAGGGTAAATAACTATATTATATCCTAAATTTTCTAACTGTGATCTATTTAATAATTTGGATTTCCCGAACTCTGTCATGTTAGCTAGCAAATATCCTTTTGATATTTTTCTAACTTTTTCAAACTCCTTTTCATCTTTCATTGCTTCTGGAAAAATCATATCAGCACCAGCATCTTCATAAGATTTTATTCTTTCCAATGTTTTATCTATACCTTCAACAGTATTTGCATCAGTCCTTACTATAATTAAAAAATTTTTGTCTTTTCTAGCATTAACTGACTCTTTAATCTTTTTTATCATTTCATCTTTTGAAATAATTTCTTTGTTATCTAAATGCCCACATCTTTTTTCAGCTATTTGATCCTCTATATGGCACCCAGCTAATCCCTTATCCTCAAAAGTTTTTATTGTTTCTGAACAACTCGTAAAACCTGTGTCGGCGTCAACAATAGTAGGAAGATCTGTTACTCTTGATATTTGGTTTGCTCTATAACTTACGTGATCTAAAGTAGTTAAACCAATATCTGGAAGACCAAGATCATTAGACATTACACCCCCTGAAATATACACACCATCAAAACCTATTTCGGCAATCAACTTTGCACATAGAGGATTATAAGCACCAGGAAATCTTAAAAGTTTATTTGATTTTAATTTTTTTACAAATGCTAATCTTTTTTCAGATATATTTTTTTTTGTAAAATGCATCTGAAAAGCTTATATTAAAGAGACTAGTAAAAATCAAAGCTATTATTTTATTAAAATAAATATCCCTGTTAAAACCAATAAAATTGCAAGCAAGTATTCAACTATTTTTTTTACTTTTGTATTTCCCACAAATTTTCTTAATCCGCTTCCAAAAAGAGCCCAAAGACTTATAGTAGGAAAGCATATAAAAGCAGCGGTAATTGTAACGAAAGAAATTCCAATAAAGATATTTTCCTCTGTGGGAAAAAATCCAGAGGCTACTGTTACAGCAATAGACCAGGCTTTTGGATTTATAAACTGAAATAAAGAGGCTTCATAAAACTTTAATGGTCTTCCGGATTCTTTTTGCACCACACTAAAAGATCCGATCATTTTCCATCCTAAATAAATCAAATAAAGAAAACATAAAATTTTCATATAAAATTGAACCTGCGGATAAAATAAGAATACATTCGCTAAACCAAAACAAGTCAGTCCAATTTGTACTATATGTCCTAAGGGTATTCCAATTAAGTGAGGCAAAGTCCTAACAAAACCAAATTTTAAACCGGAAGCTGTAAGCATTGCATTATTTGGGCCCGGGGTAAAAAACATTGTAAAATAAAATGTTGCTAAAGCCGAAAATAATGTGAAAGTTATCATATATATTTTTGAATTATCTTTTCAAATCCTATAAAATCAGAAATGACTTCATCATGTTTTATTTCTTCTTCAGTTTTTTCAGTATACCCTTCTCTGACTAGAACAAATGGTAAGTTTGCATTATGTGCCGAAGTTGCATCGACTTCACTATCACCGATCATCATAGTTTTTTTTAAGTCTCCACCAATTATTTCAATTACATCCGTAAGATGTCTAGGATCTGGCTTGTTGTATGAAAAAGTATCCGATCCAGCGACATACTCAAAGTATTTATAAATATCTAATTTTTTTAACAAATCCACAGCTAATTTTTCTTGTTTATTTGTACAAACTGCCATTGAAATATTTTTACTTTTAGCCCATTTAAAAAAATCAATAGACCCATCAATAGGAATACTATTTCGGTCAATATTTTTTGAATAGAAATCAATAAATTCTTTTGTCATTTCTTTTTTCATTTTTTCATCTTTAATTTCCTCTTTAAATGATCTTTGCATCATTACCCATGCTCCTCTCCCTGCCAATGATTTGATATCCTCAAGTCTTTTCTCTGTGTGACCATACTTTCTCATCACATGATTGTGTGCCGCCATAAGATCAGGAGCCGTATTAACTATTGTTCCGTCAAGATCAAAAAGAATGGTGTATATTTGAGTCATTTTTAAAAAGTATTAAAAAGAAATATTTTGTGACTTATTTCAATTACAATATTAATGTAAAGAAAATTTTAATGAATACAAATAATAAATTAAAAAGAGCAAACTCATACCGCCTTCAACAAGAACTTTTGAGAAACAAAGCTTTAAAAAAAGGTGTAAATTTAATCGCACCCGAAACAATTTTTTTGTCTAAAGACACTATATTTGGAAAAAATGTTACTGTTGAGCCTTATGTTGTTTTTGGACCCAAAGTAAAAATTGGAGATAACTCTTATATAAAATCATTCACCCATGTTGAGGGAGCAAAAATTGAAAAAAATGTAACCATTGGCCCATATGCTAGATTAAGAGAGGGAACTGTTTTAAAAACAAATTCAAAAATAGGAAATTTTGTTGAAACTAAAAAATCAAACATAGGAAATAACTCAAAAGTAAACCACCTCTCTTATATTGGTGACACTATCATTGGGAATAAATCAAATATTGGAGCTGGAACAATTACATGTAATTATGATGGTATAAAAAAATATAGAACAAAAATTTCGGATGAAGTTTTTGTTGGTTCAAATAGCTCATTAGTTGCACCAGTAATATTAGGAAAAAAAAGCATAATTGGCGCCGGGTCAGTAATAACAAAAAATGTAAAGAAAAATTCACTTGCTTTAACTAGATCATCTCAAGCAGAAGTGAAAAATTATAAAAGGAAAAGCAAATAATAATGTGTGGAATAATTGGTATAGCTAGTAATAAACCTGTATCAGTAAATATAGTTAATTCTTTAAAGAAATTAGAGTATAGAGGTTACGACTCAGCTGGTATTGCAACTTTATCTGACGGATTTATCAATGAAAAGAAATGCTCTGGAAGAGTCGATGAGCTTGAAAAAATTCTTTTTAAAACACCATCTAATGGAAATATTGGAATTGGTCATGTTAGGTGGGCTACTCATGGAACTCCAAGTACAATTAATGCTCACCCGCACTCTACAGAAGAAGTTTCAGTTGTTCACAATGGTATAATAGAAAATTCTGATGAATTAAAAAAAAAACTGGAGAATAGGGGATTAGAATTTAAATCTCAAACAGATACAGAAGTTATTACATTATTAATTACTGAGGCTTTAAAAGAGTCAAATCCTCTTAATGCAGTATTTACAACAATACAAAAGTTAAAAGGTAGTTTTGCATTAGGAATTATATTTAAAGATTTTTCAAATATAATTATTGGGGCTAGGAGAGGAAGTCCATTAGCAGTAGGGTACTCAGAACAAGAAAATTTTTTAGGATCTGACTCCTACGCTCTTAAATCTATGACAAATAAGATTTCATATTTAGATGATGGTGAATTATGTGTTTTAACAAAAGATAGAGTTGATTTTTATGACACTGAACAAAAAAAGATTAATAAAAAGATCCATTTAGTTTCAGATGAAGATAATACTTCAAATAAAGGTAGTTACAAAAATTTTATGTCTAAAGAAATATTCGAACAGCCTATAGCAGCAAAAAAATGTATAAGTGAATATATTGATAGTTTAAAAAAAGATATTAATATTTATAATTTTCCAATTGATCCAAAACTAATCAATAAAATTATTTTAGTTGGATGTGGTACAGCCTATCATTCATGTTTAGTTGCAAAATATTGGTTTGAAGAGTTAACAAATGTTGAAGTTGAAATAGATATAGCCTCAGAATTTAGATATAGAAAAATAAGATTTAATAAAAAAAACCTTTATATATTTGTTTCTCAATCGGGAGAGACCGCAGATACAGCAGCAGCTTTGGACATTTGCAAAAAAAATAATGTCAAAACTTGTTCAATTGTAAATGTAGTTGAAAGTACAATTGCAAGAAATGCTGATTGGGTTTTACCAATTCACGTAGGTCCAGAAATTGGGGTAGCTTCAACAAAAGCTTTTTTGGGACAATTAATAGTATTATATATATTATCTTTAAAAATCTCGTCTTTAAGAAATAATATTTCAAGTGATTTTTATAGTTTAAGCATTGAAAATTTAAAAAAGATTCCCGAAAAATTAAAAAAATGCTTGGAGACTGAGACAAATATTCAATTAATGGCTAAAGAATTTTTAAAAGCTAAAGGCTCAATGTTTCTTGGTAGAGGATCATCATTTCCAATTGCATTGGAAGGTGCTCTTAAGCTGAAGGAGTTATCTTATTTGCATGCCGAGGGTTATCCTGCCGGTGAGATGAAACACGGCCCTCTAGCTTTAATAGAGGAAGGTTTGCCAGTGATTGTAATCGCTCCAAAGGATAAATACTTTGAAAAAACATTGTCAAATATGCAAGAGGTAATAGCAAGAGGAGGAAAAATTTTTTTCATTACTGATAATAAAAAAAGTTTGATCAGTGAAAATATAAGATCTGGAATTAGGGTCCCTTTTTTAGGTGATTTGTTATCTCCCATCATGCTCACAATACCATTACAGCTATTAGCATATCACGTAGCTCTCTTAAAAAATTGTGATATAGATAAACCAAGAAATTTAGCTAAATCAGTTACTGTAGAGTAAAGAATAATGGTTAACTATTGAATAGTTGAATCTTATAAACTATACATATCTCAATATGAAAAAATGGAGTTTAAATAGTTGGTCTAAACTAGAAGCAAAACATCTTCCAGTATACGAAGATAAAGCTGAACTTGATTTAGTATTGAGTAAAATAAAAAAATATCCTCCTTTAGTTTTTGCAGGAGAGTCAAGATCTTTAAAAAAAGCCCTAGCACAAGTAGTAGAGGGTAAAGGATTTTTATTACAGGGTGGTGACTGTGCCGAAAGCTTTGCCGAATTTCACCCAGATAATATTAGAGATACATTTAAAGTTCTTTTACAAATGTCATTAGTCTTAACAGCTTCCGCTTCGGTTCCTGTTGTTAAAGTTGGAAGAATTGCAGGCCAGTTTTCAAAACCAAGAAGTGCACCAACCGAAAAAAAGGACGGAAAAGAACTACCAAGTTATTTAGGTGATAATATAAATGGTATGGAGTTTACAGAAAAAGCTAGAGTCCCTGATCCAAAAAGATTATTTAGAGCTTACTCTCAATCAGCCTCAACGCTAAACCTTTTGAGAGCTTTTTCACAAGGCGGTTTTGCAGATTTAAGACAAGTCCATCTTTGGAACTTAGGTTTTATTAAAGACAAAACTAAAGGTAAGTATAAAGAAATTGAAGACAAGATAAGTGACGCGCTAGCTTTTATGGAGTCGTGCGGTATAAACTCCGATAATAATAGAAGATTAAGAACTGTAAATTTTTATACTTCTCACGAAGCATTATTACTTCCATTTGAAGAGTCAATGACAAGAGTTGATTCAACAACGGGTGAGTATCATGATACTTCAGCTCATTTTGTTTGGATTGGTGACAGAACAAGACAACCCGACGGTGCACATGTAGAGTTTTGCAGAGGGATAAAGAACCCAATTGGACTTAAGTGTGGTCCAAGTCTAAAAGCTGAGGAGTTAATAAATCTTTGCAACATTCTTAACCCTAATAATGAACCAGGAAGAATGACTTTAATTTCCAGATTTGGTGCAGACAATGTTGAAAAGTTTTTACCTAAACTAATAAAAGAGGTAAAAAAAGAGGGATTAAATGTTGTTTGGTCTTGCGATCCAATGCATGGAAATACAATTAAAGCAGCTACCGGTTTTAAAACAAGAACTTTTGACAGCGTTGTGAAAGAAGTTAAAAATTTTTTTGCAGTACATCAGTCGGAGGGAACTTATGCTGGTGGCTTACATGTTGAAATGACAGGTCAGGATGTGACGGAATGTACAGGTGGAGCGCAAAAAATCTCTGAAAACGACCTGTCAAATAGATATAGAACACACTGTGATCCTAGGCTTAATGCTGATCAAGCTTTAGAATTAGCTTTCTTAATATCTGACGAAATTAAGAAAAATTCGAAAATTTCAAATAAAATTATTCAAGCCGCGTCTTAATAATTATTGTAATTATTAAGACCAAACCTTAAAAGAGAGGTAAGGTATTAATTATGGAAGTAAAAAAAAGAGCTAAAATCATCACTGAATGGATCAATAGCTATTGTGATTCGGCCTCGTATAAACCGAAAGCATTAATTGTTGGAATTTCGGGTGGTATTGACTCTTCTGTGGTTAGTACTTTGTGTGCAAATACTGGACGTAAAACAATTGTGTTAACAATGCCAATCAAACAAATTAAGTCTCAACATGACTTGAGCTTATTACATGCAAAATGGTTAAAAAACAAATTTGAAAATGTAGAACATCACTTGTTAGAGATGGATAAAGTTTTCAATTCATTTTCTGAAGTTTTAAACAATTTTGATAATGAGCATGGATACGCCAATTCAAGAGCCAGGCTAAGAATGGCAACATTATATCAAGTCGCGGCTGCAAATTCGGGTATAGTTGTTGGGACTGGAAATAAAGTTGAGGATTTTGGTGTTGGATTTTATACTAAATACGGTGATGGAGGGGTTGATATATCTCCAATAGCAGATTGTACTAAGACACAAGTTTGGGAGCTAGGTAGACATCTAGAAATTTCCAAAGAGATCATTAATACACCTCCGACAGACGGATTGTGGAACGATGGTAGAAATGACGTACAACAACTTGGAATGTCTTATGAAGAATTGGAAAAAGCTATGAAGAATAAGAATGACCCCAACTATAAGAAATATTTAGAGATAAGAGAAAAAAACCTACACAAAATGAAACCGATACCAGTCTGTACATTCAATGAATAATTTATACTTAACAAACTCCTTAACTAGAAAAAAAGAAATTTTTAAACCAATAAATCATGAAAAAGTTTCTTTGTATGCTTGTGGACCTACAGTATATGACAAACCTCATGTTGGTAATGCCAGAGCTTTAGTTATTTTTGATCTTTTGTTTGGAATTTTAAAAGAAATTTATGGCGAGTCTAAAGTTACTTATGTAAGAAATATCACTGATATAGATGATAAAATTATTGATGCCTCACAAAAAAAAGGGGTTACAATATCAGAACTTACTAATAAAATTACGAAAGAATTTCATTCGAACTGCTCATCATTATTTTGTAGTCAACCTAATTTAGAACCTAAAGCCACAGAACATGTAAATGAAATGATTTCCATGATCAAAAATTTAATGAAATTAAATGCTGCTTACGAAAAAAATAGTCATGTATATTTTTCAGTTTCGTCTTTTAAAAACTATGGGAAACTCTCTAATAAAAAAATTGATGAGTTAAAGATTGGAGCAAGAGTTGAAGTTTCAGAATTTAAAAAAGATCCTTTAGATTTTGTTTTATGGAAACCTTCTAAAAAGGATGAGCCAGGTTGGGACTCTCCATGGGGAATGGGCAGGCCGGGTTGGCATTTAGAGTGTTCAGTAATGAGTGAAAAATATTTAGGGAGTCAATTCGATATTCATGGTGGAGGTTTAGACTTAATTTTTCCTCATCATGAGAACGAGATAGCTCAGTCATGTGTAAACAATAAAACTGAGTCTTTTGCTAATTATTGGGTTCACAACGGATTTGTGACATTTAATAAAGAAAAAATGTCAAAGTCTTTAGGAAATATTACGACAATTTCCGATGCAAGTAATAAATATTCAGGTCAAGTTGTAAGATTAGCTTTGCTAAGTGCAAACTACAAACAACCTTTAGATTGGAGTGATGAACTCTTGATATCACAATCTAAAGTTTTAGATAAATGGTACTCAATTTACTCCTCTGATGTTAGTGAAAAATTGCCTGAGTGTTTTAATGTATTACTAGATGATATGAATACTCCACTTTATATTAGTAAATTGCATGATTTATTTACCCAATCTCAAAATGGTAATTTAGAAAAAATAAAAGAGTTTAATAAAGCTTGTAGATTAATAGGGTTATTTCATGAAACAAAAGAAGATCGAGAAGAATTCAAAAAAAGTAAAATTAAAATAAACGAGGAAACAATTTTAAGTAAAATCAAAGAAAGGGAAATTGCGAAAAAGAACGGAAAATTTGATCTTGCGGATAAAATTAGAGATGAACTAAGCGAACAAGGTATTGATATTAAAGACATTAAAGATAAAACTATTTGGAACTATAAATGAAAAAAGAAAAAATTTATATTTTTGATACAACTCTCAGAGATGGGGCACAAACAGAGGGCGTTGATTTTTCGATTGAGGATAAAAATAAAATAGCTAAAGTTCTATCTGAGATAGGAGTGGATTATATTGAAGGTGGATGGCCTGGTGCTAATCCGGTTGATACTAAGTTTTTTTCTAATCCACCTAAAATGAATAAAACACTATTTACTGCATTCGGAATGACAAAAAAAACAGGAAGAAGTGTTGAAAATGATCCAGGACTAGCATCTTTAATGAATGCGAATACATCTACCGTTTGCGTCGTAGGAAAATCTTGGGATTTTCATGTAAAAGTAGCTTTAGGTATAAATAATGAGGAAAATTTAGAAAATATTAGAGAAACTACAAAACATTTCGTAAAAAATAAAAAAGAGTTTCTATTTGATGCTGAACATTTTTTTGATGGATATAAAGCTAACCCAGAATATGCAGTTAATTGTCTTAAACAAGCTTATGACAATGGAGCTAGATGGGTTGTATTATGTGATACGAATGGAGGAACTCTTCCAAATGAAATTAGGGAGATTGTTTCAAAAGTTTCAAAAATAATTCCTGGTTCTAATCTAGGAATACACGCGCATAATGATACTGAAAATGCTGTTGCTAATTCACTAGCAGCCATTGAATGTGGTGCGAGACATATTCAAGGCACTATTAATGGTTTAGGTGAAAGATGTGGAAATGCAAATTTAATGTCTATAATTCCAACTTTATGTTTAAAGAAATCTTTTAGCGATAAATATGAAATTAACATTGATAAAAAAAAGTTATCATCATTAACAGAATGCTCAAGATTATTAGATGAAATTTTAAATAGAAAGCCTAATAAGAATATGGCATACGTCGGG
>CACGZQ010000013.1 GCA_902577575.1 uncultured Pelagibacteraceae bacterium | reverse complement strand
ATTTAATTAAGGCAAATTACGAAAATCTAATTTTAAATTCTAATAGATCCAAAGCTATAAAGATTGCTGAGAAAGAAGGTAACAATATAGCAATTTTAGATGATGGCTTTCAAGATTATAGGATTAAGAAAAATTTAAACATTTTATGTTTTAACCAAAATCAAAAAATTGGAAATGGTTTAGTTCTTCCCTCTGGTCCTTTAAGGGAAGGCTTGGGTTCAATAAAAGACACTCAAATAATTATTATTAATGGAAGTAAAGATGATGAGTTTGAGAAATTGATTTATAAATATAATAAAGATGTTTTTATTTATTATTCAAAATATATACCAATTAATATTGAATTTTTTAAAAATAAAAAAATATTAGCTTTTGCTGGGATCGGTAACCCAGATAACTTCTTCAAAATTTTGTCTGATTATGATTTGAAAGTCGAAAAAAAGATCTCTTTTCCCGATCATTATGAATTTAACATTTCTGAACTAAATAATATAGTATTAGAAGCAAAAAAAAATAACTATCATATAGTAACAACTGAAAAAGACTATTTTAGAATTAAACATCTAAGTTTTGACGAAATTAATTATTTAAAAGTAGAACTTAAAATTGAAAAAGAAAAAGAGCTTATGAGTAATATACTCAAATATTTATGATAAAAATAATAAAATATCTCTTTCAGTCTATTATAATTTATTTTTTTTTTATTATTGGAAAAATTATAGGAATTAAATTAGGTAGAAGTCTTTTTGGATATTTATTTAAAAAGTTTGGTCCTTTATTCAAATCAAAAAAAATTATAAAAAAAAATTTAGAAAATTTAAAAAATTTCACTGAAGAAGAGAAAAAGAACATAATTTTTAAAATGTGGGAAAGTTACGGAATTGTTTTCATAGAATATATATTTTTAAATAAATTTCATCGAGAAAAAGACTTGATAAATATAGAAGGTAAAGAAATTTTAGATGATATAATAAAAAGTAATAAACCAGCTATATTTGTTTCAGGACATTTCTCAAACTTTGAATTAATGTCACTTAGTATGACTAAAAGTGGTTTAAAATTAGCGACAATATATCGACCATTGAATAATTTTTTTCTCAACCCTTTTATGGAATATCTAAGAAGAAAATTTGTTTGTCAAAATCAAATCAAAAAAGGAGTTAGTGGAGTTAGAGAGGCTATTGATTTTGTTAAAAAGAATTACAGTATTGCCTTGATGGTAGATCAAAGAGTAAGTGAAGGTGAAAGAATTAATTTTTTTGGTAAACCAGCCTTAACAACAACTTTGCCGGCTCAAATTGCAATAAAATATGATTTGCCAATAATACCTGTATTTATAAAAAGAGATAAAGATAATTCATTCACAATTAGGTTTTTTAAAAAGATTGTTCATACAGATTTTAAAGACAAGTTAGAATTAACTTTAAGACTTAACCAAATTATTGAACAACTGATTGTTGAAAACCCACACGAATGGATATGGACACATAATAGGTGGAAAAGTTAAATAAAATTATTTTATATTGAACTTCTCATTAACCTCTTTTGGTGAAAAATAAGCCTCCTGTAAGTCAACATTCCAGTAGTTTAAATTCTTCAGCATTATTTCTTTTCCAGATACAGCGCAAAGGACATAGTCACCATCTTCAACTATTTCAAAAGAGTTGTGTTTAAATATAAGTTTGGCTTTTTTTTTGTTCATCAATAAATTATATAATATATCTTTTATATGAATATTGGTTTAATTGGTAGTGGTGGACGAGAGCACGCTATTTGTCAAAAAATATTTGAATCTAGATCAGTAGATAGAATATTTTGTATTCCTGGGAACGCAGGCACGTCAAAAATTGCGATAAATATTAAAGCTAATATTTTAAATTTTAAGGAAATTCATAAAATTGTAAAAACAAATAAAATTGATTTAGTTATAGTAGGTCCTGAGGAGCCCTTGGTTAAAGGTTTAGTAGATTTTTTGATTAAAAAAAAAATTAAAGTTTTTGGTCCGAGTAAGTACGCTGCAAAGTTAGAAGGTTCAAAAGCTTTTATGAAAAAACTATGTGAAAAAAATAATATTCCTACTGCAAAATTTAAGATTTGTAAAAATTTAACACAGGTTAAAGAATTTTTGAAAATCAGTAAGTTACCTATTGTAGTTAAAGCTGACGGTTTAGCAGCAGGAAAAGGTGTTACTATTTGTAGTTCCTCTGAAAAAGTTCATAATATCTCGAGAGAAATTTTTAATGGAAAATTTAGATCTTCAAAAAAATTAGTTTTAGAAGAATTTTTAATTGGAAAAGAGGTAAGTTACTTTATCATTGTAGATAAGAATAATTTTAAATTTTTTGGAACCGCTCAAGATCACAAAAAAGTAAAAGAAAAAGATCAAGGCCCTAACACTGGGGGAATGGGTGCTTACTCACCTGCTCCTATTGTGAATAAATCTTTAGAAAAAAAAATTATATATAAAATTGTGAAACCTACTTTACGCGCATTAAAGAAATCTAATAATCACTACAGAGGTTTTCTTTATGTGGGTTTAATGGTTGTAAAAAGAGAACCTTTCCTAATAGAATTCAATGTAAGAATGGGGGACCCAGAATGTCAAGTAATTTTACCAAGATTAAACTCTGATTTTATTAAAATTATTTACAATGCAGTAATTGATAATCTTAGAAGGATAAAAATTAAATGGAAAAACGAAAAAAGCATGACAATTGTTTTATGTTCTAAGGGTTACCCTGGTAATTATAAAAAGGATGTATTAATTACCAAAATAAATAAAATTAAATTTGATAAAAAGGTTAAAATTTACCACGCAGGTACAAAATTAAAAGATGGTGATGTAGTATCAACTGGTGGAAGAGTTTTAAATTTTACTTCCACTGGAAATAGTTTTTTCAAAATTAGAAATTTAATTTTAAAATCTTTAAAAATGTTGAACTGGAAAGCAGGATTTTATAGAAAAGATATTGGTTGGCGGGTAATAAATAAAAGATGAGAATAGTTGGCGGTAAATATAAAGGTAAATCTTTAAATCATATCAAGTCATTTATAACAAGGCCTTTAAAAGATGTGGTAAAAGAGAATATTTTTAATATTTTATCTCATTCGAACGATGTGGGTATTAATTTAGAAAGCTCTAAAGTATTAGATCTTTACTCTGGAACAGGATCTTTTGGGATTGAGTGTGTGTCGCGAGGTGCAAAAAAAGTCACTTTTGTAGAAAAAGATAAAAAAGCTTTAAAAGTTTTAAAGAAAAACTTGTCGGAGATCAAAATAAATAATGAGGCAATTTTAATAGATGATAGTGTGGAAAACTATTTATCACGTAACAAAAAAGAAAAATACAACATATTTTTTTTTGATCCACCGTTTTCTGAAAAAAAATTTTTAGAAAATTTAAGATCTATTCGAATTTTTAAAAACTTTTTTAAAAATCATATAGTGATTATTCACAGGGAGAAAGACACGCAAGATGATTTTGAAAATGAAATAAATATTTTAAAAATTAAAATTTACGGAAGATCAAAAATTTTTTTTGGAGTTTTTTACTAAAATATTTTTCGTAATAACTTTGGCTTCCTCTACTGCAGGCTGATCGAAAGGATTTATACCGATTAAATTTCCTACTAAAATAGTTTCTAAAATGAAATACGAAAAGAGCTTTCCTATTGAGTTTTCTTCAATTTTTTTTATGTAAAACTGCCTAAAAGGTATGCTTTCATTTTTAAGCAACTTTATAATTGAGTTTTTTTGAGCACTTTTAATCTCATTAAGCCCTTTTTTATCAATAAAATTAATCTTTTTTGAAAGTCCCTCAGTGCTGATTTTGAAACTGTCTTTATCTAAGTCATCAAAAATGTAAAAAATTTTATTTTTAGGACCATCTAAATATAATTGCAGTAAACTATGATGATCTTTCGGAGCATTAGACACAATAGGTGTAAAACCAAGTTTTCTTTTACCTAAACTTTCAGCGATCAATTGTTGGCACCAATAAAGAAACTTTTCTAATTTAGGTGAGTAATTTAAAAAAATTAAATCATTAACTTTTTTTTGAATTAGAAGATTAGATATTTTTTTACAACTATTCTTTAAAAAAACTGTTTCCTTCTTATTTAGTAAAGATAACAAATTATTTCTAATTTTTGAAATATTTAACCCCATTAGGTATGCAGGTATAAGACCGACCTCAGATAATACTGAGTATCTTCCACCGATAAACTTTTTATGCTCAATAAAAAAAAGATTAAACTTTTTCGACAATTCATATAAAATATTGTTTTTTTTCTCTGTAATTATAATTATGTTTTTTGAGTTTTTTTTAATGATGTTCAACGAAATAAAATTTGAAATTGTTTCAATCGTATTACCTGATTTAGAAATTACTAAAAATAAAGTTTTTTTATAATCTTTTTTCTTTTTTAAATACTCAATCTCTTTTAAATTAATATTATCTAAAAAAATTACTTTTTTATCAATTTTATGGTATAAGAAGTTATAAATCGCTTCAACCCCAAGAATTGACCCTCCCATACCAATGATAACAATTTTTTTGAATTTCCTAAATTTTTTTAAATTATTTAATTTAAAATTGAATTTAAATTTGGAATTTAATTGATAAAGTAAATTTTTTGAATTTTTTGTGTTATACTTAATTTTCTGAAGTATTGCTGGGATTTTTATATTCAATTTTTTTCCAATCTTATTATTTAAATGTTTAGGATGAATATGATCTTTTATATAAAAGTTTTTATTAATCATTTCTTGATTTCATTAATAATTGATTGCTCAACAGATAAAGATTTATTTGGCACGACTCTCTTCTCTTTTGGAACTTTTAATATATCTTTAATTTTATTTTCATTTTGTGTTTGATTAGATTGTGATTTAGGTTTTGGTATCTCTCTGAAATCTGGCGGTAAAACTAATGGATCTCTTTTTTTTATTAAAAACTCATCAGTTGTAGTTATCTTTTCGTTTCTTAAAACTTTTCCTGCATCTTTAAAGCCAGAACATGAGGTTAATAAAGTAGCTGATATAATTAATAAAATAATTTTGTTCATCTTAATTGCTAGGTGTAGATCCCTTCAATATATAAGCTATAATACCCAATGTTATAAATATGTCAGCAACATTAAAAGTAAACCAATGAAATTCACCGTAATGTAAGTCTATAAAATCTGGAACTGCCCTAAAAGTTAACCTGTCATAAAGGTTTCCAAATGCTCCACCGATTATTAAAGAAAAAATAATCTTTTCATGAATGTCGGTTTTTAGAGATAGATATATGAGGAAGAAAATAACTAGTACAATCAAAATTGAAATGCTGTTGTAATAAATATTATTATCGAAACTTAATAACCCGAAGCCTATTCCTGTATTCCAAGTTAGGTCAAGGTTTAAGAACTGATTTATATAAAGGGAATTATCGTTAAAATTATTCACTATTTGAATTTTTGAGTATCTATCCAGAAAAAAAATTATTGTTATTATTATTAAAGAAATAAAATTTTTTCTATTGATAATTTTGTTTATATTTTCTTTTAAATTAATCAGAACGCTTAATACCTAGTTTATTGGACAACTTTTTCTACTACATTTACTTTCTAAAATTTTCCAACACCTTTCACATTTTTTTCCATTTGCTTTATTTACTTTAATCTTTAATTCATTATCATTAGAGAATTCTTTTTCTGCCTTGGAGACAATAAAGTACTCTGCTAGTTCAATATTATCCAATAATTTTAATTTTTCCTTATTAGCTTTAATTTTTATTTCAGCTTCTAAACTGGAGCCTATTTCTTTACTAATCCTTTTTTCCTCGATTGTAATATTTGCTAATTGTTTAATTTTAAATAACTCTGACCATTTTTGACTCAATTTATCGTTTTTCCAAGAGTCGGGAATTTTGACAAAATCATTCTCATGAATACTCTCATTTTTTTTGCTAATTAAACTATATATTTCCTCAGAAGTAAAAACCAATATCGGCGCAAACCATTTTAATAAACTCTCTAAAATTATATTAAGAACTATTACACAATTTTTTCTTTTCTTTGAAATTAGTTCATCGCAGTAAAGTACATCTTTTCTAATATCAAAATAAAAAGATGAGAGATCCAACGTACAAAAACTCAATAGATCCTTGTATAATTTATGCAAATTATAATTTTTCAAATTTTCATTCACAGAGTTACCAATTATATATAATTTGTGTAATATATATTGCTCTAACTCATCAAATTCAGATAAATTAATTTTTTTAAAATCTTGTTTTTCAAAATTATCTTTTAAATTTCCAAGCATAAATCTAAAAGTATTTCTAATTTTCCTATATGACTCTGCATGCTGAATTAAAATATTTTTATCTATTCTTAAGTCTTCAGAATAGTCTGACGCAGTTGCCCAAACTCTTAGTATATCTGCGCCATAATTCTTCAATATATCTTCAGGGGAAATAACATTTCCCATAGATTTAGACATTTTCATTCCCTTGCCGTCGACAACAAAACCATGCGAAAGAATACTTTTAAATGGAGCTTTACCTCTAGTCCCACATGACTCTAGCAGTGAAGAGTGAAACCAACCCCTATGTTGATCAGAACCCTCTAAATACATGTCAGCTGGCCATTTTAAATCTTTTCTTTTTTCTAAAACAAAACTGTGTGTTGATCCACTATCAAACCAAACTTCAACTATATCATTAAGTTTTTCGAAATCGTTTGTATCATAATCATCACCCAGAAAAACTTTTGGGTCATCAGTGAACCAACAATCAGATCCTTGCTTTTCATATATTGAGGCTATTCTTTCTATTACCTTCTGATCTCTTAACGGCTCTTTAGTTTTTTTATTAATAAAAATTGGTAAAGGAACTCCCCAAACTCTTTGTCTAGATACGCACCAGTCTGGCCTTCCTTCAATCATAGATAATAATCTCTCTTTTCCTTTTTTTGGGTAAAAATCAGTTTCATTAATAGATTTTATAGCTTTTTTTCTTAAATCATTTTTTTTCATAGATATAAACCATTGCGGTGTAGCTCTATAAATTAAAGGTGCTTTAGATCTCCATGAGTGTGGATATGTATGATTTAATTTATCGTTCTTTAATAATTTATTTTGCTCTTTTAATTTATCTATAACAATCGAGTCAGCTTTAAAAATATGTGTCTTTTCAAAAAAGGGAATTTCATCAGTATAAAGTCCAGCGTCATCGACGGTGTAAAGAGAGGGAATATTGTTTTTTAGGCACAGATTAAAATCATCTGGACCATGACTAGGAGCACAGTGAACGATACCAGTTCCTTGCTCTAAATTAACAAACTGAGCGTCCAACATAGGAACATCGTACTTGAAATCCATATTTGAAAAAGGATGACTGCAGATTGTTTTATAAAATTCTGAACCCTTGAAAGTTTTTAATTCTTTATAATTTTTAATTTCGCAGGTATCTATGATTTGCTTAATAAGCTTTTTTGCAACTACAATTTTTTTTTCTTTGAAATTTTCAAGATTGCTTATTTCTAGCACTGAGTATTCGATATTGCTATTAAAAGCTAAAGCTTTATTTGCGGGTATGGTCCATGGAGTTGTTGTCCAGATTATTACACTTGTATCTTTTAAAAAATCTTTATCCGTTTCTTTTACTTTAAAACCAACATAGATGGTATTGGAAGTATGATCCAAATATTCAACTTCAGCATCAGCTAAAGCTGTTTTTTCCACAGTCGACCAAAGAACTGGTTTAAATCCTTGATATAAGCTTCCATCAAGAAGAAACTTGCCTAGTTCTCGCACTATTTGAGCTTCTGCCTCGAAACTCATTGTAGAATAGTAATTTTCAAAATCTCCAACTACACCTAATCTCTTAAATTCCTTAATATGTATGCCAATCCAACTCTCTGCAAACTCTCTACATTCTTGCCTAAAATCCTTGATGGGAACTTCATCTTTATTCTTTTTCTTTTTTTTGTATTGTTCCTCAATTTTCCACTCGATCGGTAGTCCATGACAATCCCATCCAGGCACATAAACAGAATCTTTTCCATTCATTTGATGAAAACGAGTAATCATATCTTTTAAAATCTTGTTTAAAGCGGTCCCCATATGTATGTGTCCATTAGCATAAGGTGGCCCGTCATGAAGTATGAATTTCTCTTTTCCTTTAGATTTTTTTCTTAACCTTTCAAAAATTTTATTTTTTTCCCAATTCTTTAAAATTTCTGGCTCCTTGGTGGGTAAACTAGCTTTCATTGAAAAAGCAGTTTTTGGAAGCTGTAAGGTATCTTTAGACATTATTTTTTTGCTTTATTTATATCAAGTTTTATTTGTTTTTTTAAATAATTTAAATTCCTAAATTTTTTTTCTTGTCTTATAAATTTTTTAAAGTTCACACTAATTACTTTATTATATAAATTTTCATTAATTCCAAAGATATTTGTTTCCAATAATAAATTTTGTCCCTTAAATGTTGGTCTATAACCTATATTTGCAATACCGTTTTTGTAAAAATTCTTACTTTTAACTTTAACAGCATAGACTCCAAGCTTAGGCACAACATAATCATTTAATTTTAAATTACATGTTGGAAAACCAATTTTACGCCCTCTTCTATGTCCTTTAATTACTTTGCCATCAATACTCCAATAACGATTTAATAATTTATTCACTTCGACTATTTGACCTAATCTTATTTTCTTTCTTAATATTGTGGAAGAAATTATTTTATTACTTTTTTTATAGGGTTGGGTAACAATGTTTTGAAAATTATATTTTTTCTCAAATTTTTTAAGCGTTTTTATATTCCCTTGTCGTTTGAAACCAAATTTAAAATTTTTACTTACATACAAATATTTACATTTTGTTTTTTTATAAATTATTTTTTTTATAAATTCTTCAGCTGATTGTGATGAAAAATTTTTACTAAATTTTATGATAATTAAAAAATCTAATTTAAATTTTTTTAATTGATTTTTTTTCTGTTCTAAAGAATTTATTCTGTGATTTTTAATCTTATTATTAAAAAACATTACTGGCATAGGTTCGAAGGTCATAACCCCAAAGGGTATATTTTTTTTTGTAGCCTTTTGTTTTGCTTCTTTGATAACTTTTTGATGACCCAAATGTAATCCATCAAAATTACCTATGGCTATTACGCCATTACAATGTTTTTTATTTAAATTTGCATTTTTGTAAATTTTCATTTTACCATTTTAATTTTCTTTGAAAAAAATTTGCATTTACCTCATATTTTTCTAAAAGTTTGTTTAGTTCAGAAAAGTTATTAAATTCTTTTATGTGCACTCCATCTGAAATAAATATACAATCAATTTTTAAATTATTTGCTCCTTTAATATCTGTTCTTAAATTATCACCGATAGCTAAAACTTTTTCATTTGAGTCAAAACATAAATCATAAACCTCTTTGTGTGGTTTACCAAAATAAATAACTTCGCCTCCAAGTTCTTCAAAAACTTTCGCTACTGAACCTGCACATAATTCTTCAACGTTACCCCTGTGAACTATTAAATCTGGATTGGTACAAATTAATTTTTTTGAAACATACTTAAATAAAAAATTTTTATAATAATCTAAATCATTTTCATGGTCATCAAACAGCCCTGTACATAAAATAAATTCACAACTCTCAAGATCAGTTCTATTATCTTTTACTTTTTCAAACACAGAAATGTCTCTAGCTGGGCCAAGGTGGTAAAAAGTTTTTCCAAATTTTTTTTGGTTTATTGCGCGCATTGCTGCTTCACCTGAGGTCATTACATGCTCTAAATATTTTTTGTTCATTTTCATTTTAAGTAAAAAATTAATTACTTTCGAACTAGGCCTAGGCGCATTAGATAAAAATACTATTTTTTTTGATCTTTTTTTTAATTTGTCTACTGCTTCTATAGCGCTAGGATTAAGAGTAACCCCATTATGCATTACCCCCCATAAATCTATTATAAATGTGTCGTATTTTTCGTATATATCTTCTAAATGATTTAATTCTTTCAATTTAATTTTCTCTCCTTCTAATGCTTATTAATACAGTATTTATTGGTTTTTTTAATGATTTTTGCCTCTTGAAATATAGTCAAAACTTACCATATCAACACTACACAAATATTTATAGGAGAAAATACATATGAAATTTAGACCTCTACACGATCGTGTGCTTATTAAAGTGCTGGACAGTGAGGAAAAAACTGCTGGCGGAATTATCATTCCTGATACTGCAAAAGAAAAACCTCAAGAAGGTGAAGTTGTAGCTGTAGGACCAGGTGCTAAAAATGAAGACGGAAAAGTCTCTCCAATGGACGTAAAAGTTGGAGATATAGTTCTTTTCGGAAAGTGGTCTGGAACTGAAGTCAAAATTGACGGGAAAGAATACAGCATTATGAAAGAGTCAGACATAATGGGAATTTCAAAAGGTAAAAAATAACTTTTATAGGAGAAGAAAATGGCGAAAATAATTAAATTTGATACAGAAGCAAGATCAAAAATGCTTACAGGAGTAAACACTCTTGCAAACGCTGTTAAAGTTACATTAGGTCCAAAAGGACGTAATGTAGTAATGGATAAGTCTTATGGCGCTCCAAGAACCACAAAAGACGGTGTTTCAGTAGCAAAAGAAATTGAACTTGAAGATAAATTTGAAAACATGGGTGCTCAAATGGTTAAAGAAGTTGCTAGCAAAACTAATGATAATGCTGGTGACGGAACAACTACTGCAACAATTTTAACTCAAGCTATTGTTAATGAAGGTCTTAAGTACGTCACAGCTGGTATGAACCCAATGGATATAAAAAGAGGAATCGATAAAGCTGTGGAACATGTTATTGATAAATTAAAAACATCTTCAAAAAAAGTAAAGGCTAACGAAGAAGTCGCACAAGTAGGAACAATTTCTGCTAATGGTGAAAAATCAATAGGAGATATGATTTCTAAAGCAATGCAAAAAGTTGGTAATGAAGGAGTTATTACAGTTGAAGAGGCAAAAGGAGTTGAAACTGAACTTGATGTAGTTGAAGGTATGCAATTCGATAGAGGGTACCTCTCTCCTTACTTTGTAACAAATACCGAAAAAATGACAACTGAACTTGAAAATCCTTTGGTTCTTTTGGTTGAAAAAAAATTGACAAACTTACAACCAATGGTTCCACTATTAGAGTCAGTAGTTCAAGCTAACAGACCATTAATGATTATTTCTGAAGATGTGGAAGGTGAAGCTTTAGCAACTTTAGTAGTAAATAAATTAAGAGGTGGTTTAAAAGTTGTAGCTGTTAAAGCCCCAGGATTTGGTGACAGAAGAAAAGCAATGTTAGAAGATATTGCTATTCTAACTGGTGGGCAGGTAATCTCTGAAGACCTTGGTATCAAACTTGAAAATGTAAAAATTGGTGATCTTGGTTCTTGCAAGAAAGTAAAAATTGATAAAGAAAACAGCACAATTGTAGCTGGCGAAGGTAAAAAATCTGATATCGAAGCAAGATGTAACCAAATTAGATCTGAGATTAACGAAACAACATCTGATTACGATAAAGAAAAACTCCAAGAAAGATTAGCTAAGCTTGCTGGTGGTGTTGCAGTAATTAAAGTTGGCGGTGCTACTGAAGTTGAAGTTAAAGAGAGGAAAGATAGAGTTGAAGATGCACTAAACGCAACTAGAGCTGCTGTTGAAGAAGGAGTAGTAATCGGTGGTGGTTGTGCCCTTCTTTACGCTGCACAAGACTTAGATGGTGTTAAAGTAAAAGGTGATGACCAAAAAGCTGGTGTTGAGATTGTAAAAAAAGCTCTTCAAGCTCCAATCAGACAAATTACTGCTAACGCAGGTGTCGACGGATCTGTAGTTGTGGGTAAACTTTTAGAAGGTAAGAAAGCTTCCCAAGGTTACGATGCGCAGAATGAAGACTATGTAGATATGTTTGCTAAAGGAATTATTGATCCAACTAAAGTTGTAAGATCAGCATTACAAGATGCTGCTTCAATAGCTGGCTTATTAATCACAACTGAAGCAATGATCGCAGACAAACCTGAGGAAAAAGATGCAGGTCCTGCAATGCCTCCAATGGGCGGCGGAATGGGTGGAATGGGCGGCATGGGTGGAATGGGAATGTAGTTTCACCTACCCAAAGATTTTAAAAAAGGCTGCAGTCTTGCAGCCTTTTTTTTTGCAATAAACAAACAGGCTCTAGAGCTAAGTATCAGTCCATCTTTAAGAGCTCGTAGGTTATTATCAGCCAAAGTTTTCCCTGTGGATGTAATATCACTAATTATTTCTGAAGAGCCGATAAAAGGATATGTTTCTGTGGCACCAAGACTAGTTATTAATTTGTATTGAGTAACACCTTTTGAAATCAAAAAATCATTAGTTAAATTCGGATACTTAGTTGCTACTCTCAACCTTGTATTTCTTTTTGATCTTATATCAAATGATATTTCTTCAAGATCAGCTATTGTCTGTACATCTATCCAGTCATCTGGCACAGCAATCACTAAGTTTGCATTTCCATAATCAAGTTTTCTTTGGATATTTATTTTACTTTGTAAATTTATGTCTGACTCTTTCAAAAGATCAAGACCAGATACACCAATATCTAATGTTCCATCACCTAATCTTTGAATAATTTCTTTAGCGTGTAGAAAAATAATTTTAACATTTGATTTATTTTTGATAGTACCAAAATAATTTCTTTCTTTTTCACTTTGTATAATTTTTAATCCTCTATCATTAAAAAATGATATCGATTTTTCTTTTAATCGTCCTTTACTTGGCAAACCTATAGTAATCAAATCTCTCATATATTTTTTAAGTTTATTGCTGCACCAACGGCAGGAATACTTTTTTTGGCTCCTAAACTTTTTAGCAAATCATCATAACGACCACCTGAAGCTATTTCTTTTGTGCCCGAAAATACTTCAAACACAATTCCAGTATAATACTCCACATCTCTGCCAAAATTTGTAACAAAATTTATATCGTGATTAAGTTTTTTTAAATTTTGAATAGATTTGAAGTTTTTAAATATATTTACTTTAAGATTATTTTTTTTTGCAAAATTTAACAACTCATCATTAAGTTTTGAGAGTTTGCAATTAATTTTTAAAAAAGCTTTTATAATTTTTACGATTTTTTTTCCATCTGCAAACGATCTTGGATCTTTAATTTTTTTATCAAATCTTTTTAAAATTTCTGAAATTGACCTTCCAGCAATTACTTTACTTTGATCAAGTTTATTCATTTCATAGAATCTTTTCTTATCTGCATCAAAAGTTACAGCGTCAATATCTGTATTTTTTTCTAATCTCTTTAAAAGTTCTTCAAAGTAACCGGGTCTCCAAAAGTGTCTAATTAATCTTAGCTTCCATCTCTCAGGCATCTCGAGAGCATTTATCAAGCTATTAAATAAACTTATATCACTTACTTTAATCTTAATTTTTTGCATTTTAATTTTTTTTGCAGAATTTAAGATTGTGCTGATTACTTTAAAATCATCTTTAATAAGATTTTTTGATCCTAGAATTTCGATACCTAATTGATCATTAATGAAATTTGTACCTTTGCCTGTTGACCTTCTATAAGCTTGACCTGAGTAATAAATTTTGGATGAAGACTTTTTTTGTAAGAAACTTATGCATGATGCGACTGTTAAGTCTGGTCTTAAGCACATTGTTTTTCCATCGTCTCTATCAAAAGTTAGCATTGAACTTCTAAATTTTTCACCTGACCTTTCAATGATATAATCTGAGTCTAAAAGAACATCAGGTTCTGATAAAACAAAACCATTGCTTTTAAAGGTTTTAATTATTACTTCAGATAATTTTTTTGATTTCATTAACTAATTCTTTTATTTCAATTGATTTTTCTTCGCCTGAACTTAAATTCCTCAAAGTCGGCTTACCTGATTTTATTTCATTCTCACCATATAAAATTACTGCTGGAGATTTTATTTTATTCGCATACTCCATTTGTTTTTTTAATTTACTTTCTCCTGGATAAATTTCAGTGCTAACGCCAGCTTTTCTTAATATTGTTTGAATATTTATATAGTCTTTCATTAAATTTTTATCAAAAATACAAATAACTATCGGTTTAGATTGTTTTACTTTAAATTCTTTTTTTTGCATCAAAGCATAAACTAAACGATCTAAACCAATTGATATTCCTGTAGCAGGTGCATCATAATTACCAAAATTATTTACTAAATTATCGTATCTCCCACCGCCACCTATGGAGCCAAATTGAATGACTTGCCCTTTATTATTTGTTATGTCAAATTTTAAATTTACTTCAAAAATTGCACCTGTAGATTTACCAGTCGCTGCGCCACCATCACAGGAAATTTGAAATGATTTATACATATAGTTTAAATTTAGCTCCTATTGATTTCATAATTTTTAAAAATGAAGGTGAAGATGTGTAAACTGTCTCAAAATTTTTAATTTTAGTTTCAGCTCCTGTGAGTAAAGCAAGCACAAAAGTTGCCATACAAATACGATGGTCTCCTAAATTAGGAATAAAAATCTTTTTTTTTTTTAGATTCATAACTCCCTTACCAAATATTTTTAATTTATTTTTCGAAAATATGCTTTTTACTCCTGCCTGTTTTAAAACTTTTTGCATTTCTTTAATTCTATTACTTTCTTTATTCGCTAAATCGTCAATACCCTTAAAAATAGATATACCTTTTACAAGAGCTGCAATTACAAATAGTATAGGATATTCATCGGTTGCCTTTACATAATATTCTTTAGAAGCCTTAATTGGTTTTAAATTTGAGCTTTTGACAATTACATCTCCCTTAATTTCATTATTATCTTTTTTTACGTTTTCAAATAATATTCTTGCTTTTTGTTTTTTTAAAAGATTATAAAATCCTAGTCTTGTCGGGTTAAGTCCAACGTTTTTTATTTTCAGTTGTGATCCTGGATTTAGAAGTGTTAATGCACAAAAAAAAGCACTCGAAGAGGGGTCGCCTGGAACATTTATTTTTATTGGATTTAAGT
>CACGZQ010000012.1 GCA_902577575.1 uncultured Pelagibacteraceae bacterium | reverse complement strand
CAGGTAATTCTGGCATATAATTATTTTATGAAAAATACTATTCTAAATAAAGACAAATTAGTCAATTCTGTATTTTCTGACGTTCATAAAAAATATGATTTAATGAATGATATTATGTCTCTTGGAATACATAGAGCCTGGAAAGAAAAATTTATCGATTGGATGAATCCTCAACCCGAAACCAAACTAATTGATGTTGCCTCAGGAACTGGAGATATAGCAAAGCTTTTTTCAAATAAAACCAAAAAATTAGGACAAATTACTTGTGTTGAACCTAATGCTCAGATGTTGAGTCAAGGTAAACGAAAATTAAAAGAATACAATAATATCAAATGGATTAACGCTCCAGCTGAAAAAATTCCAACTAAAGATAGCACTTTCGACTATTACTCCATAAGCTACGGGATAAGAAATGTTTCAAATATCAATAACGTTTTAAAAGAAGCTTTTAGAGTATTAAAGCCAGGTGGTCGTTTTATGTGCCTAGAATTTTCAAAAATTGATAACGAGATGTTGAATTATCTTTACAAACAGTATTCAAAAACTATACCACTAATCGGTAAATTGATAGTTGGCTCAGAAAAACCATATAAATATTTGATTGAAAGTATAGAGAAGTTTTATAATCAAGAACAATTAGCTGAATTAATTTTAGATAATGGTTTTTCCAATGTAGAGTATAGAAATGTTTCTAATGGAATATCGGCAATTCACTCGGGTTGGAAAATTTAAATGTTAAAAAGAGTTTTTAAATTATTCCAAATAGCTAGAAAATTTTCTACTTCTGGAGCAGTTGCTACAATAAATGAGATACATCAGTTACCAGTAATTATAAATTTATTTTTTAATTTTATTTCGATTGGTACAAGTTCAAATCTGCAGGATAATCAAAAATCCTCTGGTGAGAAGCTTTGCGCTGCGCTTCAAGGAATGGGGACAACTTTTATAAAATTAGGCCAATTTCTAGCTACAAGGCCGGATATAATTGGTGAAGAATTAGCAAAATCACTAGAAAAATTGCAGGATAAAGTTCCCGCTTTTGATCTACACGATGCAAAAAAAATTATTAAAAAAGAAATCGGAGAAAATTATTTTAAAGATATTCAGGAATTAACTGAGCCTATAGCAGCAGCATCCATAGCTCAAGTACATCTTGCTAAAATTAAGTATGAAGATAAAGAAAAACAAGTTGCAATCAAAATATTAAGGCCTGATATAGAAAAATTATTTAATGAAGAATTAGATGCTTTAATGTTATTTGCTTATATAGTTGAAAGTACTGTTACAAAAGCAAAGAGATTAAAATTAGTTGAGGTTGTCCATTTGTTGAGAGAAATAACGAATATAGAAATGGATTTAAGATTTGAAGCTGCTGCAGCTAATGAGCTTTACGAAAATACTAAAAATGACCAAGGATTTATCGTACCAAAAATTTATTGGAATTATACAACTAAAAAAATATTAACATTAGACAAAGTCGAAGGTGTTTCTATACGTGAAATACAAAAAATTAATGATCTAGGTATAGATCTTAAGAAACTAGCAGAAAACTTAATACAATTATTTTTAATTCAGGCTGTAAGAGATGGCTTTTTTCATGGTGATATGCATCAAGGAAATTTATTTGTAGATCCAAAAGGAAATATAATTCCAGTAGATTTTGGTATTATGGGGCGCTTAGATAAAAATAATAGAAAATTTTTGGCTGAAATTTTGTATGGTTTTATTAAGAGAGATTATGTTAAAGTTGCTGAAGTTCATTTTCAGGCTGGTCTTGTGCCTAAGGATGCATCGAAAGAAGAATTTGCTCAAGCCTTAAGATCTGTGGGGGAACCTATTTTTGGACAATCTATCAAAGATATTTCAGGTGGAAATCTATTGGCTCAATTATTTGAGATCACAGAAAAGTTTAATATGCCTACTCAGCCCCCGCTACTTTTATTACAGAAAACAATGGTGGTGGTTGAAGGCGTTGCAAGAAGACTTTATCCCGAAACAAATATTTGGGAGGTTTCTAGACCAGTTTTAGAAGATTGGCTAAAAAATATTAAGAGTCCAAAATCTACAATTAATACAGCAATCAACACATCATCTGAAATTATAAAAAGAATACCAGATCTCCCAAAATTAATGGATAGAGCAGATTATGCTCTTAAGTTAATGGCTGATGGAAATTTGAATTTAGCTATTGGAGCAAATAAAAATTTAGAATTAGAACAAATGAAGATTAAAAACTTTAGAAATAATATAGTTATAAGTTTTTTTGGTGTTGTAATTGTCTTTCTATTAGTATTTTAATTATATATGACTTTGAAAAATAAAAAAATCCTTATAATTATTGGTGGAGGTATCGCAGCCTATAAGTCTTTAGATTTGATAAGACTGCTTAAAAAAAATGGAAATGAAGTTAAAACTATACTAACTAAAAGTGGTAAAGAATTTGTCACTCCTCTATCTGTTTCTACTCTAACGAAAAGTAAAACTTTTGAGAATATTTTTGACAAGGACTCTGAGGTGGAAATAGACCATATCTCATTATCAAGATGGGCCGACTTAATAATTGTATTGCCTACAACTGCAAACTTTATGACAAAGTTAAGCCTTGGAAAAGCCGAGGATTTAGCAACAACAGTTATTTTAGCATCAAATAAAGATATTTTACTAGTTCCCGCTATGAATGTGAGAATGTGGATACATAAAGCAACACAACAAAATGTAAAAATTTTAAAAGATTATGGCTATCTTTTTATAGGACCAGAAAAAGGTGAAATGGCCTGTGGAGAATATGGTGAAGGCAAAATGTCGAGTCCGAGACAAATTTATTCTTTTATTGAAAAATATTTTTATAAAAAAAATATTATCAAAAGTAAAAATTTAAAAGCCTTAGTAACAGCTGGTCCAACAAGAGAGTACTTGGATCCAGTTAGGTATATTTCTAATGAGTCAAGCGGTAAGCAGGGATTTGAAATAGCTGAAGCATTAAGTCGGTTAGGTATAAAGACAACTTTAATTACGGGACCATCAAATCTTTCTTCTGGAAAAGATATTAAAACAAAAAAAATAATCACTACAAACGAGATGTATGAAGCTGTAAAAAAATGCTTACCGGTAGATATTGCAGTTTGTGCAGCTGCTGTGTCGGACTTTAAACCAATTAAAAAAAATAAGACTAAAATAAAAAAAGACAATATAAAATTAAAATCTATTGAATTGGAGAATAATAAGGATATTGTTGAATTTTTAGGTAAGAATAATAATCATAGGCCAAGCTTAGTAATCGGTTTTGCAGCTGAAACTGAAAATTTAAATAAAAACGCATTTTCTAAATTAAGACAAAAAAATTGTGATCTTATAGTTGTAAATGATGTCTCTAAAAAAGATAGCGGATTTAATTCAGATTATAATAGAGTTTCGATAATTGATAATTCAGGAAAAATAAAAGTAGTAAAAAAAAACAAAAAAAGTTTTATAGCTAACGTTATAGCTGAAATAGTCTTAGATAAACTCTTAATGAATGACAGAAGTTTTAATTAAAAGACTATCCAAAAATATCGAACTACCCAAATACGAAACAAATGGTTCATCAGGGATGGATCTCTCAGCAAACATTGAAAAGCAGATAAAAATAGAGCCAGGGAAAACATCAATAATTCCAACTGGTATATCTGTGTCTATTCCCAAAAATTTTGAAATACAAATTAGATCAAGATCAGGATTGGCTGCGAAAAGTCAGGTATCAGTTCTCAATTCACCTGGAACAATAGACGCTGATTATAGAGGTGAATTAAAAGTGATATTAATAAATTTGAGTAATAAAACTTTCGTTGTTGAGAGAGGCGCACGCATCGCTCAAATGGTATTATGCCCTATTGTTAAAGCTAAGCTTAAGGAAGTAGAAAACTTAGACGATACTATTAGAGGTGACGGTGGTTTTGGATCTACTGGGTTGAAATAATTTATGCAATTAGGATTGAAAGATTTTAAAAGATTTGAAAAACAAATAATTCTTAAAAATGTTGGAGTAGCTGGCCAAAAAAAAATACTTAACGCTAAAGTATTAATAATCGGCATAGGAGGTTTGGGTTGCCCACTTTTAACATATTTAGCTGCATCTGGGGTGGGCACGATAGGAATTGCAGACCCAGATAAAGTTGAAATAAGTAATTTAAATAGGCAAACGTTATTTTCTACCAACGATATAGGCAAGTACAAAGTTAACCAGGCTAAATTAAGTATTAATAGAATTAATAAAAAAATTAGAATCAAAATATTCAAAAAAAAGATAACATCGAAGAATATAAAATCAGTAATTAAAGATTTTGATATAATTTGCGACGGAACAGACAATTATGAGACTAGATACTTGATTAATGATGAATGTAAAAAATTGAAAAAAATACTCATTTCTGCTGCAATCAGTAAATTTGACGGTCATTTATACAAGTTTGATTTTAAAAAAAAGGCACCCTGTTACAGATGCTTTATGCCAGATAAGCCAGTATTAGAAAGAAATTGTGAAACGGACGGAATTTTCTCTCCCGTAGCTGGAATTTTGGGATCACTACAAGCAAATGAAGTTTTAAAAACAATTATAGGACTAAAGAATGGTTTAAATAACCAGATGATGATTTTTGACTCGATTAAAACAAATTTAAGAAAAGTAAAGTTATCCTTCAATCCTGAATGTAAAAACAAATGTTAAAAATTATTTATATTGTTTTCATTTTTTATTTTTCATTTCAGAGTCTTTTTGCAAATGAATACTTTTTAACGTTGAGAAACGACAAAGTAAATCTTAGACAAGGACCGTCTTTCGAGTATCCTATCAAGCTATTCTACAAAAAAAAATTTTTACCTGTTTTGATTCAAGATGAATTTGAAAATTTTAGAAAAATAAGAGATCATGAAAATAATACTGGATGGATACATATTTCACAATTATCAAAAAAGAAAGCGGCTATCACAATTGAGGATGATCAATTAATTTTTAATAAACCTTCAATATATTCTAAGCCTTTTGCTATTCTTAAAAAAGGTAGGTTGTGCAAGATACTTAAGTGCAAGGATAATTGGTGTAGAATAAGTGTAGAGAATTATAAAGGTTGGGTAAAAAAAGATAGTTTATGGGGTCTGCTATAAACTATTTTTTATACTTAGCTGTCCAGACTTTATCTAGCACAAAATACCAAACCGCATTAGCAATCGGTTCAACTATTGCATCAGTTAAAGCGATCATGAACGAAACATTAGATATTAGCATTAAAACTGTAATGGCAATTAAAAAATGTCCAATTGTATAGATTAAAGTTCTTAAAAGAGATCCTTTATTGCTTTGATAAATATCTTTTACTGTAAGATAAATTCCTTTATTGAACTCTGCCATTTTTAAACGGATTTTCTAAAACACACGCTACAAGATGAATCCTGTCTTGTTCACCGCCGTTAAAGAAATTATGATATTTAGTGTTGTTTGTAATAGTTACTGATCCGTCGGCTGGCATATGCTTGCAAACATCTTCGATCACCATTCTACAACCTTTGTTTGTTATAATTGGAATATGTAGTCTTGGCTCAGGATCTCTGTGCCAACTTAGAGTGGATCTGGGTTCCTTTAATAATATTCTTACTCTTCCAAGTTTAAAGTGTTTCCTTAAAGTATTATAAACTTCTTCAAAATATGTATTTTTAAACTCAGGAACTATTTCTGTATATTTTGACTCATCAATAGCCTTGTCCCTCTCTACTTCTTTACCTTTTTCATCAGGGATAGTCCAGTAAGTGCCTCTTACATTGTGACCCTCTGTAGAATTTTTATCACCTGGAATTTGATTTATAGAAATGGCCCCAAAATTTTTAATACCAAGAGTGTTGAATTTCTTTTTTTTTAATACAATATTTAAATCAGTTTTTAATTTATCAATATCAAATTTCAAATTTGGAACTTTAAAAAAATCATCTTTTATATTTTGATTCAACTTTTCTAAGTTTTGTGTTTTTACAATTTCCATATTAATTTAACTTTTTAAGGTTAACCCTATCTGCGTTCATAATTTTTGTCCAAACTTTAATAAAATCTTTAATAAATTTTTCTTTATTGTCGTCTTGTGCATAAACTTCTGCATAGGATCTAAGAATAGAATTGGATCCTAGGACTAAATCAGCTCTAGAGGCTGTGAATTTAACTTTGTTAGTTTTACGGTCAATAATATCGTATGAGTTTTTTCCAGTTGGTTTCCAAGTATATTTCATGTCAACTAAATTTACAAAAAAGTCATTTGTAAGTGCTCCAACTTTATCAGTCATAACACCTTTTTCTTTGGCAGTTGAATGATTTGTTCCTAGCACTCTCATTCCTCCTACTAAACAAGTCATTTCCTTTGCAGTTAAACCCATAAGAGACGCTCGCTCTAAAAGTAGTTCCTCAGGCATTACTGAAAAATCACCTTTAAAATAGTTTCTAAAACCATCATGATGAGGTTCTAACCATTTGAAACTTTTAATTTCAGTTTGATCTTGTGAAGCATCACCCCTTCCAGGGTTAAATGGAACTTTTGCTTTAGATCCCGCTTTTTTAATAGCTTTTTCAAGGCCGACATTTCCTGCTAATACTATTGTATCTGCAATTGTTGCTCCAGTTTTCTTAGCTATTCCCTCAAGCACTTTTAAAACTTTGGAGAGTTTTTTTGGCTCGTTTGCTTCCCATTGGTTCATTGGTTCTAAACGAATTCTTGCTCCATTAGCTCCACCTCTTTTATCAGTTCTTCTGTATGTTCTTGCACTATCCCAGGCAATGGTAATTAAATCACTAGAACTTAATTTTGACGAAGAAATCATTTTCTTTACTCTCTCTACGTTATATTTTTTTTTAGGTTTTGGAACATTGCCTTGCCAATATAAATCTTCTTTAGGAGCCCAAGGTCCAATATAGTTTTCTTTATTTCCCATTGTTCTATGAGTTAACTTGAACCATGCTCGTGCAAAGGAATCCTCAAAGAATTTAGGATCTTTATAAAATCTTTCTGAAATTTTTCTATACTCTGGATCCATTGCCATTGCCATGTCGGCGTCAGTAAACATTAATCTGGCTTTTTTATTTGGATCACCCAAGTCTCTTGGTTTTTTTTCCTCTTCTAGATTGATTGGTTCCCACTGCCAGGCGCCTGCAGGACTTTTTTTACTTTCCCACTCATAATTAAGTAAAAGATCTAAATATTGATGATCCCATTTATCAGGATTTGTTGTCCAAGCTCCTTCAAGACCTGATGTAATTTGATTAGCTCCAGTTCCATTTTCTTGGTTCCAGCCAAAACCTTGTTCATGAATATCAGCTCCAGCAGGTTCTGGCCCTAAATTATCAGGATTACCATTACCATGCGCTCTTCCAATAGAGTGACCACCAACTGTGAGTGCTGCGGTCTCGATATCATTCATTCCCATTCTTCCAAAAGTTTCTCTGACATCCATCGCGGTTCTTACCGGATCAGGTTTCCCCTCAACACCTTGGGGGTTTACGTAAACTAATTGAAAATGAGAAGCTGCAAGAGGTGCTTCTAATGAAGATCTATCTTGTGGATCTCCGTATCTGTTGACTGCTAATGGAACTGTTTCTTTCCCCCAGTAAACATCTTTTTCTGGCTCCCAAATATCTTCTCTACCAAATGAAAAACCGAAAGTTTTAAATCCAGCATGCTCATAAGCCATAGTACCAGCTAGCACCATTAAATCTGACCAACTTAATCTATTGCCGTATTTTTTTTTAATCGGCCATAAAAGACGTCTAGCTTTATCCAAGTTTGTGTTGTCAGGCCAAGAATCTTGAGGTGAAAATCTATGTGATCCAACATTAGGTCTTCCGTCGAATTCTCTATAAGTACCAACCTGGTGCCAAGTAAGTCTCACCATTAATCCACTATAAGTTCCAAGATCTGCTGGCCACCACTCTTGGCTGTCAGTCATCAACTTTAATAAATCTTTTTTTAAAGCTTTAAAATTTAATTTTTTAACTTCCTTTTTATAATCATATCCCGGAAGAGGATTTGTCTTTGTATCGTGTTGATGTAAAATATCCAAATTTATACTATTAGGCCAAAGTCTAGCAGTATTTGACTCTCCAGCTTTAGTAACGCCACCGTGCATGACTGGACATTTACCATTATTACTTTTTTTATAATCTACACTCATAATCTTAGTTTATAATTATTCTAAAGTGAAAAACAAGCGACAAACTGTCAATTTTTTAAATTTATAAATACCTCAACATTCTTAATTTTTTTACCATTTGGTGCTTTTGGAATTTTTTGAATGATTATATCATTCACATCGATGTCTATTAATTCTGAAGTATCGCTATCATAAAAATGGTGATGGTTTGAAACATTAGTATCGAAATAAGTTTTGTTTCCTCTTACTTCAACTTCACTTAAATGTCCGGCTGTTTTAAACGCGTGGACGGTATTATAAATTGTAGCTAGCGCAATTTTAGAAGCCGATTTTTTGGTAAAAAATTTGTTTAAACTTTCAACTGTAAAATGGAAAGTTTTTTCTCTTTCAAATAAAAATTTAGCGATTTCAACTCTTTGTTTAGTCGGTCTTAACCCAGAAGATCTTAATTTTTTTAAAATGTCTATTTTTTTCACGTTTTAGTTCACTTTTTAATCTACTTTATAATCATTCTAAAACAAAATATATATGAAACTTTTTCTAAATCAAGTAAAACAATTCTAAATCATGCAAAAAAATAGTTACAATTACGATGAGCTAATTTCGTGTGGAGAGGGAAAACTATTTGGTGAGGGAAATGCTAAGCTGCCATTACCTCCAATGTTGATGTTTGATAGAATTTCAGAAATAAAAAAAGATACAGGTGAATTTAAAAAAGGTTTTATTAAAGCGGAGCTTGATATTAAAGACAACCTATGGTTTTTTGATTGCCATTTTAAGAACGACCCAGTTATGCCGGGTTGTCTTGGCTTAGATGCTATGTGGCAGTTAGTTGGATTTTATTTAGGCTGGATAGGTGAGCCAGGAAAGGGTAGAGCTTTAGGAGTAAATTCTGTAAAATTCACAGGTGAAGTATTAAAAAATATTAAAATGGCGACTTATGAAATAAATATGAAAAGAATTTTAAAAAAAGAAGGTACAGTCGTTGGATTAGCTAATGGTATTTTAAATGCAGATGGTAAAATAATTTATACTGCAGAAAATCTTAAAGTAGGATTATTCAAATCATGAAAAGAGTTGTAGTTACTGGAATAGGGGTAGTTTCTTGTTTAGGAAATAATCAAGATGAAGTTTATAAGTCATTACTTAATTCAAAATCAGGTATTACATTTTCTGAAGAATACAAAGAATACAATTTAAAAAGTCATCTTCACGGAAAACCAAATATTAAACTAGAAGATCATGTAGATAGAAAATTTATAAGGTTTATGGGGCCAGGGTCTGCTTATAATTATGTTTCAATGAATGAAGCTGTAAAAGATTCTGGACTTGAAGAAAAAGATGTAAGCAATGTAACAACCGGAATGATAATGGGATCAGGAGGTCCTTCAATAGAAAACGTTATATTAGCAGCAGACAAGACGAGAGAAAAAAGCCCAAAAAGAATGGGGCCTTTTGTAGTTCCACGAACAATGTCGAGTACAGCTTCAGCAACTCTTGCAGTACCTTTTAAAATTAAAGGAGTTAACTATACTATTAGTTCAGCGTGTGCAACTAGCGGACATTGTATTGGTAATGCTATGGAATTAATTCAACTAGGAAAACAAAAAATTATTTTTGCAGGTGGTAGTGATGAAGTTCATTTTGCAATGACTGCAATGTTTGATGCGATGACAGCTTTATCTTCAAAATATAACGATACCCCTGAAAAGGCGTCAAGGCCTTATGATAAAACTCGAGATGGATTTGTTATCGCTGGTGGTGGTGGTGTTTTAGTTTTGGAAGAATATGAACATGCTAAATCAAGGGGTGCAAAAATTTATGCAGAATTAACAGGCTACGGTGCAACGTCAGATGGTTATGACATGGTTGCTCCGTCAGGCGAAGGTGCAATTAGATGCATGAAAATGGCTTTAAGTACTGCAAAAAATAAAATTGATTACATTAATACTCACGGCACATCAACGCCTGTTGGAGACATTACTGAGTTAAAAGCAGTTGGAGAAGTATTTAATGAACACAAACCAAAAATTAGCTCAACTAAATCTCTTGCGGGTCACTCACTGGGAGCTACTTCAGTTCATGAAGCTATCTACAGTTTAATAATGATGAAAAATAATTTTATAGCTGCTTCTGCTAATATAAATGATATGGACGAAGAAGCAAAAAAATATCCTATCGTTACTGCAGTTGAAAAAGAAGTAGATTTAAATGCTGTAATGTCAAATAGTTTTGGTTTTGGAGGAACTAATGCTACTTTGGTTTTTGAAAAGGTAAAATAATGAGTTTAATGAAAGGAAAAAAAGGTCTTATAATGGGCGTTGCTAATGAACGCTCTATAGCTTGGGGAATATCCCAAAAACTTGCAGAAGCTGGGGCAGAATTAGCATTTACTTATTTAGGTGATGCTTTGAAAAAAAGAGTAATACCCCTTGCTGAAAAGCTAAATTCAAAAGTCACTTTTAGCTGTGATGTTGAGAAAAAAGAGGAAGTTATAAAACTTTTTGAAGATATAAAGTCAAAATGGGGAGAGATCGACTTTGTGGTTCATGCAGTAGCATTTTCAGATAAATCAGAATTATCTGGGGAATATTTGAGCACCACAAGAGAAAATTTTCTTAGAAGTATGCTTATCTCATGCTTTTCTTTTACTGAAGTGTCTAAAGAAGCTTCTAAAATAATGAGAGATGGCGGAAGTTTGCTAACACTTACTTACGAGTCTTCTAAAGCTATACCCAATTACAACGTAATGGGAGTTTGTAAATCTGCCTTGGAGGCAAGCGTAAAGTATTTAGCTAGAGATCTTGGTAAAAAAAAAATAAGGGTAAATGCTATTAGCGCAGGCCCGATAAAGACTTTAGCTGCTTCAGCAATAGGAGACGCAAAATTTTTGTACAAATGGAATGAAGATCATTCCTTTTTAAGAAGAAATGTAGATATTCACGATGTTGGTAATTCAGCACTTTATTTGTTAAGTAATTTAGCAGCAGGTGTAACTGGTGAAATTCATTATGTAGACGCGGGTTATAATAAAATGGGAATGCCTGATCCTAAAAATATGGTTTAAGCAGAGGCTTGTTTCATTGATAGCTTCACTTTTCCTCTATCGAATCCTACAACTTTAACTGAAACCTCGTCACCCTCTTTAACAACATCGCCAACTTTCGCTACTCGTTTGTCAGCTAACTCGGAAATATGAACAAGACCGTCTTGTTTTCCTAGAAAATTTACAAAAGCCCCAAACTCCATAATTTTTACAACTTTACCTTTATAAATTTTTCCCATTTCTGGTTTTGCAATTAAATTTTTAATGAACTCAATAGCTTTATTTCTTGAAGCTTCATCTGGCGCTGCTACGGTAACTTCACCTGTATCTTTAACATCAACTTTAGCTCCTGAAGTTTCAACAATTTCTCTTATGGTTGCCCCACCTTTTCCTATTACGGTTGCTATATCTTTTTTATCAACTTTAATTGTTTCCATTTTAGGTGTGTGTTTTGAAAATTCTTTTCTTGAAGTTTTAATAGCTTTGTTCATTTCACCTAAAATATGTTCTCTTCCACTTTTAGCTTGATCTAAAGCTTTTTCCATAATTTCAAATGTTATACCCGTTATCTTAATATCCATTTGAAGTGAGGTGATACCATTTTTTGTGCCCGCAACTTTAAAATCCATGTCACCTAAATGGTCTTCATCTCCCAAAATATCCGAGAGTACTGAAAAATCTTTACCTTCTTTAATTAGTCCCATCGCAATTCCAGCTACTGGTTCTTTTATTGGAACTCCTGCATCCATTAAGGATAATGATGTACCACAAACTGTTGCCATAGAAGAGGAACCGTTAGACTCTGTTATTTCTGAGACTACTCTAAGAGTGTACGGGAAATTCTCTTTTGATGGCAAAGATGAGTTAATAGCTCTCCAAGCAAGCTTTCCATGTCCAATTTCTCTTCTACCAGTTCCAATTCTTCCACATTCTCCAACTGAAAATGGTGGAAAATTGTAGTGTAGCATAAAATTTGATCTTTGCATGCCTTCTAAACTTTCTAATCTTTGTTCATCGTCAGTCATTCCAAGCGTTGTTACTACAAGAGCTTGTGTTTCTCCTCTAGTAAAAAGTGCGGAACCATGAGTTCTTGGTAAAACACCAACTTCACATTTAATCTGCCTTACATCTGCTAGACCTCTTCCATCAATTCTTTTCTTTTCTTTTAAAATTGCAGTTCTCACAATATCTTTTTCCAAAGATTTGAGCTGGCTCATTACTTGATTTTCGGTAACAATATCTTCTTCAACAAACATTTCTTTACATTTGTTTTCTATTTCAGATATGGCTGAAGATCTTTTTTTCTTGTCGATTTCTTTAAATGCACTTCTTAAACTACTTTCAAATTTTCCTGAAATTTTCTTTTTAATTTCAGAGTGATCAACTTCTTCAACTTCCCATTTTGGTTTTCCAGCTTTTTTTGCTAATTTTTCTATTGCTTCAATTATTGGCACGAATTTTTCATGTCCAAATTTTACTGCGTCTAGCATCACTTTTTCAGATAATCCTGAAGTTTCTGACTCTACCATCAGCACTGCATCTTTCGTTCCCGCAACCACTAAATCTAATTCCGAGGTTTTCAATTCTTCTACAGAGGGATTTAATAAATATTTTCCCTCCCTAAATCCAACTCTACTAGCTGCTATAGGCCCCATAAATGGTAAACCTGATATAGCTAAAGCTGCAGAGGAGGCGATAATTGATAGTATGTCTGGGTGATTCTCACTATCGTAAGATAAAACTGTTGGTAAAACTTGTACCTCATTCATAAAACCAGATGGAAATAAAGGTCTTATAGGTCTATCTATTAATCTTGATATCAAAGTTTCAGACTCTGTTGGTCTCGCCTCTCTTTTAAAATAACCACCTGGAATTTTTCCTGCTGCATAATATTTTTCTTGATAATTTACAGATAAAGGAAAATAATCTTGTCCTTCAGCTACCTTTTTAGCACCTACTGCTGTTGCGATTACTACTGTTTCTCCTTGCGTAGCAATAATTGCTCCATCCGCTTGACGAGCAATTTTCCCTGTTTCCAAAGTTAATTTTTTACCATTAACTTCTATCTCTTCCCTATGAATTTTAAACATTATTTCCTTAAATTTAGTTGTTTAATTACTTTTTGGTATGACTCAGAATTTTTTCTTTTTAAATAAGCTAACAGTTTCTTTCTTTTATTTACAGATTTTGCTAATCCTAAAGTAGAATGCTTATCTTTTTTAAATTTTTTAAAGTGGTCCGACAATTTCGTTATTTTATCAGTAAGCAAACCAATTTGTATTTCTGTAGATCCAACATCTTTTTTATGTAAAGAGTTAATTGTATTTTTTTTTTTCTTTATCATTGTTTTTCTTAATTAATCTTTCTATCTTTTCTGCATAATCAAAAGAGTTATCTTCTACAAATGTGAGCTTAGGAAGAAATTTAACATCCAGTCTTTTTGATAAGGCTCTTCTAACAAGATGCGAGTATTCAGTCAAGATTTTTACTATTTCTTTAGTATCAATACCTCCTAGAGGAATAACGTAAACTCTAGCTGTTTTTAGATCAGGGGTCATTCTTACCTCGGTCACTGTAATTAACTTAGAATTTAAAAAAGGTATTTTTGCCTCATTTCTTATAAATAATTCACCTATGTTTTGTTTAACTAATTCTCCCACTCTTAGTTGCCTTTGACTAAATGTCTTATGACCTGATTGGCTTTTCATTTATATAGTCCTTCCGATTTCTTCAGAGAGATATGACTCGATTACATCTTTTTCCTTAAAATCTATAAAATCTTTGATGCTGATACCACATTCTAAACCTGTTCCAACTTCTTTTACTTGATTTTTTTCTCTAAAAATTGATAAAATTTCCCCGTTATAAACTACAACGCCGTCTCTAATAATTCTTGCTTTAGACTTACTTTTTATTTCACCACTTATAACTTTAGAGCCAGCAATTTTACCGGCGCTAGAAACTTTGAAAATTTTTTGGATTTCTGCACTGCCTAATACTGTTTCTTTTATGTCTGGTACGAGTAATCCTGATAATAATTTTTCAATATAAGAAAGTGCTTCGTAGATGATATTAAAATATTTTATTTCAACTTTTTGTTCTTCTGCTAACTTCTTCGCCTCCCTATTAGGTTTCACATTAAATCCTACCAGTATTGCATTAGAAGCTTTAGCAAGAGAAACGTCTGTTTCATTTATCATTCCAATATCAGATAATATAATTTTAGCCTCAACTTCACTATGTTGAATTTTTTCTATAGCCATTTTTAAAGCTTCGCTTGAACCTTGAACATCGGACTTTATAATTATATTTAATTCTTCCTTGTTTTTTACATTATCAAATAAAGTGGTTTTATCTTTTTTAAATACTAAATTACTATCGGAGTTGTTTTTTTTGAGTTCTATCCTTTGTTTCGCCTCATCTTCATTTTTTGTTACTATAAATTTTGCACCAGCTTGAGCAGAATTATTCATCCCTAATATTTCTACTGGCATTGATGGTAAGGCTTCACTCACAGGCGCTCCCTCATGATTTATCATTGCTCTTATCTTTCCCCAAGTATTTCCACAAACAAAAAAGTCACCTTTTTTTAAAGTTCCATTATTAATTAAAATAGTAGATACTGGTCCTTTACCTTTATCAATCTTTGACTCAATAACAACTCCTCTTGCGCTATCAGAATATGATGCCTTTAAATCAAGAATTTCAGATTGAAGTAGAATTGCCTCTTTTAATTTTTCTAAGTTAATCTTTTGCAAAGCTGAAACCTCAACAAACAATGTATCGCCACTAAGATCCTCAGCGATCAATTCATGTTGCATCATCTCATTCTTGATTTTACTTATATTTTTTTCAGGCAAATCGCACTTATTGATCGCAACAATAATTGGAACTTTAGCTGCTTTAGCATGTTTTATGGCTTCTACAGTTTGAGGTTTAATTCCGTCGTCAGCAGCTACGACCAAGATTACAATGTCTGTGATCTTGGATCCTCTAGCTCTCATTTCAGTAAATGCAGCGTGACCTGGTGTATCAATAAAAGTTATTAACTTATTATCGTTATTTTTAACTTGATATGCTCCAATATGCTGAGTAATCCCACCGTATTCACTCGAAACAACGTTAGATTTTCTTAAAGCGTCAAGTAAAGAAGTTTTACCATGATCTACATGTCCCATAATAGTAACTACTGGTGGTCTTTGTTTTACTTCACCACTAAGCTTTTCCTCGATATCTGTGTTCTCTTTAGATAGTACATCTTCAACAATAGGTTTGTGACCAAATTCTTTTACAATGTACTCAGCGGTATCTTTATCTATATTGTGATTAATAGTAGCTACTACCTTCATATTAAACAAAAATTTTATTATTTCGCTAGACTTTTCTGCCATTCTATTTGAAAGCTCTTGTATAGTTATTTGCTCTGGAATTTTTACCTCTCTAATTACCTTTTTAAATTCTTTTTTTGATGCATCTTCTGGTTTGCTTTTCTTTTCCTTTAATCTTGCTCTTTTTACAGAGGCAAGACTTCTTTGTTTTATCTCAATTTCTTCAACATTTAAGGCTCTAGATACGGTTAATTTAAAATCTCTTTTATCTACTGGTCCTTTGAGTTTAAGTTTGCTTTTACCAGCTGGCTTATTATCTTTTTTAATAAAGTCTTTAGTAGCTTGCTGCTCTACAAATTTACGTGATATGCCTCTCCTTTT
>CACGZQ010000011.1 GCA_902577575.1 uncultured Pelagibacteraceae bacterium | reverse complement strand
ATCTAAATGATGAAATTGCAAATTTTCTTGGATCAAAAAAGAAAGTCGCTAAATTTAAGAATATTGCAATCATAAATGACGAATTACTAATTTTCTTAAAAAACTCCTATGCGCTTCAATTAAGCATAGATGGAAAAATTCAAAAAATTATAAAACTTCCATCTAAGATTAATACATTACCTATATTTATTAAAAATCAAATTTTATTTGCAGATAGTAATAACAAAATTGCAGTTATGAATTAATTATTCGATTTTCCGCTTAATAATGAAAGTTGTTTTACTTTAAGTCCATGTAAATTGTCTGCAGGCCGAATGGGGTATTCTCCAGTAAAATAGTGATCACTAAATTGAGGATAATTAGTATTTCTTTTTGTTCCAGTTAAAGCTTTATATAAACCATCTAAACTCAAAAACTTTAAGCTTTTAGCTTTTATGTAATTACACATTTCATTAATATCTTTATTATGAGCAAGAAGCTCTTCTTTAGTTGGCATGTCTACACCATAAAAGTCTGGATATTTTATTTCTGGGCAAGCTATTCGCACGTGAACTTCTTTTGCTCCGCTTTCATAAAGCATTTTCACAATTTTATGACAAGTTGTACCTCTAACAAGAGAGTCATCAATAAGTATAATACTTTTATTTTTAACTAATGTTTTTGTAGAACTTAATTTCAATTTAACCCCTAAACTTCTTATATTTTGGGTAGGCTCTATAAAAGTCCTACCGACATAGTGATTTCTAATTAAACCTAATTCAAATTTTTTGTTAGCTGTTTCTGCATAACCTAACGCAGAAGGAACACCTGAGTCGGGAACCGGAATAACTAGATCAGCTTTCAAATCAGTTTCTTTTGCTAATTCTGACCCTAGACTTTTCCTATATTCATAAGCACATTTTCCATTAATTAAACTATCTGGTCTTGCAAAATAGATATATTCAAAAATACAAGGCCTTGGTTTTTGTTTGGGAAAAGGTTTTATACTTTTTAAAGTTTTATTTTCTATCGTAATAATCTCTCCATTTTCTACTTCCCTTATAAAATTTGCGCCTACTATATCCAGCGCACAAGTTTCCGAAGCTAAAATATAAGAATCTTTTAATTTTCCGATTACTAGCGGTCTTATTCCAAATGGATCTCTTACTCCCACTAATTTTTTGTTAGTCATCAAGACTAGTGAATATCCACCTTGTATTTGAAAAAGAGCATCAATAAGTTTGTCCAAAAATTTCTCTCTACGAGATTTAGCAATTAGCTGTACTATTGTTTCAGTATCAGTAGTTGTTCTGAATATAGCTCCTTCTTTCACTAAAGCCTCTCTTAAAAGTAATGCATTTGTTAAGTTTCCATTATGAGCAATACTTAAACCACCTGTATGTAAATCTGCAAAAAAGGGCTGTATATTTCTAAGTGATGTCTCTCCTGTGGTGGAATATCTGTTATGCCCAATTGCAAAAGCCCCAGGTAATTTATTTAATATTTCAGGTTTAGTGAAGTGATCACCTACTAATCCTTGTCTTTTTTCTGAATGGAAATTTTTTCCATCATAAGATACGATCCCACATCCCTCTTGTCCTCGATGCTGCAAAGCGTGCAAACCTAATGCGACCATAGCCGATGCATCATCATAGTTTGAAATACCAAATATTCCACACTCTTCTCTTAGTTTATCAGAATTAAATTTCTTCAATTTTTTCTTTCGTATCGATTAAATCTTCACTTGATGGAAATTCCTCAACCAGCATTTCACTTCCTTTGTAAACAATTTCGAATGTAAAAGCCTCTTTAGCTGATATACCCCATTTATCATATGGATAAAACCAATTTAATATGGAGAATACACAAACAGAAACTACATAACCTTTGAAAATGCCAAATAAAAAGCCAAAAGATTTATCAATTGATCCCACCCCAGTCCAAGTTACAGCACGACTAAGAGTTTTACCAACTAAAATAGTTAAAAATAAAGCAAAAAAGAAGATAGCTATACCTAAACCTATATTATTAATAAATTCAGATTGTATATATTCGCTTACCGTAGGTTGAAGTTTGGGAACTAAGATTATAGTTACAACCGTTGATACTACCCATTTCATAAAAGATAATAAACTTAATGAAAATCCCTTTAAAAAGCATTGAGTTGCACTATATATAAAGATTAGTAAAACTGCGCCATCAAACAGATTTATATCTTTTATTAAGTCGATAAAAAAATTTTTCTCCATTAAATTATTTTTGATTCTTTTCCAAAAGGTTTGTAAATTAAAATAAGTTTAGGAAGCAAAGTAAGTACAGAAATCATAGCTAAAAGCATAGCAATTCCTGTGAATACGCCAAAATAAATTGTCGGTATAAAATTTGATAAAACTAAAATTGAAAAACCAAAAACTATCGTTATAGAAGTATTAAGTATAGCTATACCGACTGTTTTGTGGCATTTATCTAAAGTTAGACTATAATTTTTAATTTTTGTAAACTCTTCTCTAAATCTATAGATATAGTGAATACTATTATCTACAGCTATTCCTATAGTAATTGCTGCGATTGTAATAGTCATCATGTCTAGCGGTATTCCAATTAAACCAATTATTCCAAGAATAAAAAAAGCTGCAAGAAAATTTGGTATAACTCCAATAATAGATAAAGTTAAATTTCTAAATAATACAAAAAACATTAAAAATATTCCCATAATCACTATTCCAAGTGTAAGGATTTGCGATTTAAATAAACTTTGTAATAAGTTATTAAATAGTATTAATACTCCTGTAAGTTTATATTCCTCCTTATTTAGATTTAATTTTGATTTTAAATCATTATTAATTTTTTTTATTAGCGCATCTCTTCTTAGATTCTCAAGAGAATCTTTAATTCTTACAGAAATTCTAGCTTCATCTGCATTAACTGAAATGTAAGGTGATATAATTTCTTTTTTTATTTCTTCTGGAATCTTGCTATATAAGACAGCGATTTCTAGACTTTGTAATTTTTTCTTATTTAAATCTTCGGCAACTCTTAAAATAGACCCAAATGAGAGAACTTTTCCTATTTCTGGCAGTGAGTCTAAATAGTCATGGACTTTTAAAATTTTATCCATCTTATCTCTAGTAAACCAATATTTTGATTTGTCCTCGTTATTTTCAATATCTTCATCCCATTCAGAAAATTCATCATCGGTTGATTTAATTTGTTTAGCTGGAAACTTTAATATTATATTAAGTGGAGTTGTTCCACCAAGTTCATCGTCAATCTTCTTCATACCTTTGTAAATTTCAGTATCTTTATCAAAATAATTTATAAAGCTATTTTCTACTTGTAGTTTTGCTATTCCTGAAATACTTAAAACTATAATTAATACTGTTGACCCAAAAACAAGTATCCCACTTTTTTTTGCAATATAACCTAAAGCCGATGTAATAAAAGATTTTTCACTACTTTTTATGTTAATTTCACTTTCAGGCGCAAAGCTACTTAATAAAGATGGCAAGAGTACAAATGTAACTAAAAAAGATACAATTAAACCTAGTGTCATCATCCAACCAAAATCAATAATTGGTTTTATATTACTAAAAATTAAAGATAGAAACGCGCAAATAGTTGTTAACGCAGTATATAATATAGGAAGAACCATTTTTTCGCATGTCATAAATACAACTTTCCCTTTTTGAATATCTGGATTTTCTTTTTTTATTTGAAGATATCTAACGGTCATATGAATATTCATTGCCATATTCAAAATTAACATTAGTGCAATAAAGTTTGAGGAAATAACTGTAACTTTCCAACCTATTAGACCTAGTAACCCCACCATTATCACTACAGAGGTTAAACATCCTAATAGTGGTATTATTACCCATCGTATATTTCTGAATATTAACCACAAGGTCAAAATTATAAAAATAAAAACTCCAATACCAAAAACGATGATGTCACTTTTAATAAAAGACATCATATCGTCCGCAATCATTGGAATACCACCTAAATGAATTTTGGCATTTTGCCCATATTTATTAATTACATCTCTAATTTCAGAGATATTTTGATGATTTCTTAAATTGTAAAGATTCTTATATTCCTCATATTCTTTAAGGAATTTTTTATAATTGTTTTTTTCTTTTTTCGTTAATCCTAATTCGAGTGACTGATTAAAATACTTATCTTTAATTTTGATGTACTCTGCCAACCTCTCATCTTTTTTTAAATATACGACTATGCCGGATGTTTTACCATCCTCACTAATTACGTAATTTTTGTAAATCGGACTATTTACTATTTCTTCGAAACCTCTTTTTCTATCAATTTCAGGATAGGCTAAGGTTTTATAGTTTTTAAGTCTATCCATTAAACCCTCATCTGTACTTTTTAAAAGAGGAACGTCTATAACAGTAATTACACTATCTACCCAAGTTAATTTCTCAATTTTTGATTTTAGAAGTTGTAAATTTAATATAGTTTCTTTTTCTATAAAGCTGTTGACTGGAGCATAAGTCAAGACAAGAAAATCTTTAGACTCATACCTATCGTTTATTTCTCTTAGATACTTTAGGTCTTTATCACCTTCTAATAATAATGCATCTGATGAAGCATCTAAGTTAAAGTTTTTTGCATTATATATTGATAAAATTACAATTAAAGCCAAAAGTAGAAGATTAAATTTTGAGAAATCTATGGTCAGTTTTTTATAAATATAAGACAACATTTATATATTTCAGATATATCTTAAATTATTTTTAACTAAAGAAAAAATTTTACCTAATTTTTGGTTAAATCTTTGAATTTTGTATAAATTCCCTCAAACTCAACTTTAATTGTCCCAGTAGGACCATGTCTTTGCTTACCTAAAATAATATCAGCTAAACCATTTACATCATTCATCTTGGACTGCCACTCAGCATGTTCAATTGAGCCAAGCTTTGGCTGTTTTCTCTCGAGGTAGTAAGATTCTCTGTAGACAAACATGACCACATCAGCATCTTGCTCTATTGAACCTGACTCCCTCAAGTCTGATAATTGAGGTAATTTATCATCTCTTTGCTCTACAGCCCTTGAAAGTTGCGATAAAGCCAATACAGGTACAGAGAGTTCCTTTGCCAAAGCTTTCAATCCCTGTGTAATTTCAGAAATTTCCTGAACTCTTCCCTCATTTTTATTTATACTAGATCGCATTAATTGAATGTAATCAACTACAACTAAACTTAAACCAAACAATCTTTTAATTCTTCTCGCTCTGTTACTTAAAGTTGCTATAGTAATTGCTGGAGTTTCATCAATATATAAAGGCAAATTATAAATATTTCTTGAAGTCTCTATATATCTATTTATTTCTTCTTCTGTAACTTTACCTCTTCTAATATCATCTGACTTTATTTTTGCTTGTTCTGATAATATTCTTGTAGACAACTGTTCTGAAGACATTTCTAAAGAAAAAAAAGCTACAGATGATTTTTCTTTACTATTAGAAATATTTTGAGCAGCGTTAAAAGCTATATTAGTTGCTAAAGCAGTTTTTCCCATAGAAGGTCTTCCAGCTAGGATTATTAAATCTGATTTATGTAGCCCACCTAATTTTTGATCTAATTCACTCAAGCCTGTTGGAACTCCAACAAGGCCCTGATCGTTTTGCATTGCCAAGGTAGCCATCTCTATTGTTTGATCTAATGCTTTATTAAATTTTAAAAACGATTGTGAAAAACTCCCTCTCTCAGCTAAATCAAAAAGAGACTTTTCAGTGCTTTCTATTATATTTTCAGCATTTTGATCTTGATCATTTGCGTTTGCAGAATCTGAAGATAATTTATCAGAAATAAGAATAAGCTCCCTTCTTAAATACATCTCGTGAATAATTTTTGCATAGTCAACTGCTTGTTTTGTTGAGGAAGAAAATCTAGTCAGTTTTACTAGATACTCAGTGCCACCTACGTCTTGAAGCATATTATCTTTTTCAAAATAATTTTTAAGGGTAATTGGATTTGCTATCATACCTTTATTATTAAGATTTTCTATTACCTCATAAATTTTAATATGGGCGGGGTCATAAAACATAGTTGAACCTACAATTATAGATACCTCATCTAAAATATCATTATTAACGAGAATAGAACCGATCAAAGCTTGTTCTGCTTCAATATTAGATGGCTGTTTATTAGTTTCGAGATTTTGCTTTTGTTTAACTTCTTTCACGCATAAACAATATGCTAAACAAATGGTCTTTAAAGGAAAAAGTTACACACTATTTTTTCAACTCTGTGGAAAAGTTATTTAGATTGAGTCTTATCTATCTTAATAGAGATGTTAGCTTTGACATCTGAATGAAAATTTATCAGCGCCTTGTACACTCCAATCTTATTTAAGTTATCCTTCAAAATTATTTGAGAAGGGCTAACTTCAGCTTTAACCTTTTCTTTAATTAGGTTGGTAATTTCTTTAGGTTTAATTGATCCATAAAGATCTCCATTTTCCTTACTTTCTTTATTAAATAAAAATGTTTTATTGTTAACTAATTTTGCAATCTCTTTGTATTTATTCTTTAATTCTGTATTTTTTTTATTTAATTCAACTTTTTTCTTATCTACAAATTCTTGATTCTCTTTATTGTACCTTAAGGCTTTTCCTTGCTTTAAAAGAAAGTTCCTTCCATAACCATTCTTAACTTTGACTTTATCGCCAATATTCCCCAAATTTAATATATTCTCTAAAAGAATTAATTCCATTTTAAACCAAGCCTAATATTTTCGCTTTTTTTATTTCCCTTGTTAATTTTTTTTGCTTATTAAAAGAAACTGACGTGATCTTAGAGGAAATAATCTTTCCATTTTCTGACATATATTTTTTTAATAAACTTACATTTTTGTAATCAATAATCGGTGCGTTTTTCACAGAAAGTGGACATCTTTTTGAAAATCTGCCATCTGTTTTTTGAAATAAACTTAATTTACTTAAAGAGTTAGAGCCTCGCTTTTGAAATTTTTTATTTTTTCTTTTCATTATTTACTATCTTTCTTTTTGAAAAACTCATTTTTTGTATCCAATGCTTTATACTTTACCGTTAAATATCTTATAATTGAAGGATCGACTTTAATTTTTTTTTCTACTTCTTCAAGAGTTTTATTGTTACCTTCAAATTTGTAGTGGATGTAAAATCCTTTTTTATAATTTTTTATTTTATTTGCCAAATTTAACAAACCCCAAAGTTCTATTTTGATGACTTTACCTGAGGAAGTGTTTATTATTTCGTTATATTTCTCTTTTATAACTTGTAAATCTTTTTCTGCTAAATCTTGTTTAGCAATTATTGTGTTTTCGTAAAAAGCCATAAATAATGTACAAAAATTGTTTAATTAAATGTTTGTAAAAATTGGTTTATACTATAATGAAGAATTATAGCAATACTAATAATTATTAAATAAAATTGGTTAAAATGAACGCTTTATTATTTCCTGGACAAGGTTCTCAGCTAGTTGGAATGGGCTCAGAGTTTTATAAAAATTTTAAAGTTGTTAAAGATATATTTAGTCAAGCTGATGATAAATTAAATTTTCCATTATCAAAAATTATTTTAGAAGGGCCAGAGGATAAATTACAACTTACAAAAAATACCCAACCAGCTATACTTACTGTTAGCTATTCCATTTATAAGACTTTAATTGATGAATTTAGTTTTAGTATGGATACTTGTAAATATTTTGCCGGTCATTCCTTAGGAGAATATAGCGCATTAGTTTGCTCTGGTTCACTTAATTTTAATGATGCTTTATATCTACTATACGAAAGAGGCAAAGAAATGCAAGATGCGGTGCCCGTCGGTCAAGGAAGCATGATAGCTGTTTTAGGAACAGAAATAAACGATATAAAAGATATGATAAAAGAGACTATAAAAAATGGTGTCTGTGAAGTCGCTAATGATAATGCTAACGGTCAAGTAATTATAAGCGGAGATAAAGAGGCCATAAATTCATTTCAAATATATTTAGAAAAAAAAAAAATTAAATCGATACCTTTAAAAGTGAGTGCACCTTTTCATTGTTCTTTGATGAAACCAGCAGAGATTAATATGAGTAAAATAATTAATGAAACTACATTTAAAAAACCGAATTTTGAAATTATTAATAATGTTAATGCTAATTCGGAACAAGAACCAAATGAAATAAAAAAACTATTGATAGATCAAATTTCTTCAACAGTAAGATGGAGAGAAAGCTTAATTTACATGTCAAATAATGGAATAAAAAATTTTATAGAGATAGGCCCAGGAAAAGTTTTATCAGGTATGGTAAAAAGAACACTAAAAAACTGTAATAGCTTTGCAATTAACTCAATTACTGATATTAAAAGTTTAAATGATAAACTTAGAAAATAAAAAAATTTTAATAACAGGAGCTACTGGAGGAATAGGGAACTCTCTAGTTAAAAAATTTATTAGTTTAGGATCAAACGTTTTAGCTACTGGAACAAATGAATCAAAATTACAAAATATAAAAAAAAATTTTCCTGAAATCATCACTGAAAAATTTGATTTATCTAATCATGACAAAATTGAGGAATTTATAGATAAAGTTGACACAAAATTAGAAGGAATAGATATTTTGGTAAACAATGCAGGTATAACTCTTGATAATTTATCAATTAGATTAACTAACGAAAATTGGAAAAAAGTTCTTGATATAAACTTAACATCCACTTTTTTAATGTGTAAGTACACTATAAAAAAAATGTTGAGAAAAAAATTTGGTAAAATAATTAATATTACTTCAATTGTAGGACATACAGGCAATCTTGGACAATCTAACTATTCAGCATCAAAAGCTGGTATTATTGGGTTTTCTAAAAGCCTGGCTATTGAATACGCGAGAAAAAATATTAATGTAAATTGTGTATCACCAGGATTTATACAAACAGAGATGACAGATAAAATTAATGAAGAATTCAAGAAAACATTGATTAGTAAAATACCCTCTGGGAACCTAGGGACTGGGGAAGACATTTCAAATTGTGTAGCATTTTTGGCATCTGATAAGGCTAATTATATAAATGGTGAAACTATACATGTTAATGGCGGAATGTATATGTCTTGACAATTCTAATTAATGATCTAATAAGAAATCATAAATATAAAAGAAATTCATGTCAGAAGAAGTTAAAAATAAAATTAAAAAGATTGTTGCAGATCATCTAGGAATTGAGGAAGAAAAAGTTACTGAAGAGGCAAGCTTCATCGATGATTTAGGTGCAGATAGTTTGGATACAGTAGAATTAGTGATGGCCTTTGAGGAAGAATTTGGATCTGAAATATCTGACAGTGAAGCAGAGAAAATTTTAACTGTGGGTGATGCAATAAAATTTATTGAAAGCAAATCTAATTAAAAATTTCCTTCATTAATGTTAAACGAGGATAAAAACTTATTAGTAATATTATCCTCCCCATCTGGAGTTGGTAAAACTACCTTAACAAAAAAAATTCAACAAAAGTATAGCTCATTTAAAATATCAGTATCTCACACTACTAGAACTCCAAGATCAAACGAGGTAGATGGAGTAGATTATTTTTTTATTTCTGACGAGAAATTCAAAAAATTTATAAAAGAAAACAAATTTTATGAGCACGCGAAAATATTTGAGAACTATTATGGAACTTTAAAAAAAAATGTAGATGAAATGTTAAAAAATAATGATCTAATTTTTGACATTGACTGGCAAGGTACTAAACAGTTATCAAAATTCAAAAATTTGAATTTAATCAAAATATACTTAACCACTGAGAATAAAGAGGAGCTGAAAAAAAGATTGGTTAAGAGAGACCAAAATTCCCCAGAGGAAATTGAAAAAAGGTTTAATGCTTTTGAGGAGGATAGAAAGCATTGGAACGATTATGATTATGTTTTAATTAATAAAAATTTAGATGTTTGTTTTAAACAAATAGAAATTATTGTACTCACACACAAAAAAAAGTTAACTCACCTGCTTTCATAAAGCTCAGTTATTTTATAATAGACATCTGGATGTAATTGCTCTGGTCTCAACTTTAAATTTAGATTTTCAATTTTCTTTATCTCATTTTTTTCGATTATCTTTTTAATGCTCTTGTTTATCATTTTTCTTTTTTTAGAAAAAAGAATTTTTGTAATTTTCTCTAGATTATTAATGTCTTTTATTTCAATTCCATTCCTTTTCATCGGTTTAAAATGAATAACTATTGATTTGATTTTAGGTTTAGGAAAAAAACAGTTAGGTGATACTATAAATTTTGAGAAAGCTTTAAGTCTGTAGTTAGTTAATATTGATAATCTGCTATAATTTTTAGAACGAAATTTACCTAAAATTTTTTCTCCTAATTCTTTTTGAAACATAAAGATCAAGTCGGAAAATTTAGGAGGCCATAACTTAAATTTTAAAGTTTTAACTAGTATCTGCGAAGATATATTATAGGGTAAATTACCAAAAATTAATGAGCCTTTTTTAGTATTACTTTCTAAATTAAATTTTAAAATATCAGCACAATGTGTTTTGACAATACCGATATCATGATATTTATTTTTAAGCATCTCAGCTAGACGCTTATCTTTTTCAATTAATAAAAGTGATTTAGGTTTTTTTTTTAAAATTTCATCTGTAAGATCCCCTCTACCTGCTCCAATTTCAATTACATCTTTATCTTTTATATTAATGGAGTTAACGATTTTTCTTTTTATGTTACTATCAATTAAAAAATTTTGACCTAAAGATTTTTTGTTGTAAATCATTTTCCAAATTTTTCAATAAATCGTATACATCTGATCAAACTATCAGCATTTGCTTTATTTTTACCAATTAAATCCACTGCAGTTCCATGATCAGGGGAAACTCTTAAATACTTTAATCCTAGAGTTATATTAATTGCATTAAATTTATATAAAGTTTTAAATGGTATCAAAACTTGATCATGAAACATTCCAACAACAACATCGAAGTTTTTATAATCTTTGATAAAAATAGTATCTGATACAAGTGGTCCACTACAATTGATTTTTCTTTTTTTTAAATGCCTAATCGAGGGTAAGATGATTTTTATTTCTTCAGATTTTTTTTTCATTTCACTATTATGGGGATTTAAACCAAGTACTCCTATTTTAGGTTTTATTTTAAATGTATTTTTAAAGAATTTATCGATTGTTTTTAATTTATTAACGATTATTCTTTTGCTAATTTTTCTAGAAATTTGTCTCACGTCGATATGAGTTGTAATAGGTACTACTGAAAATTTTAGGTTACTAATCATCATCACTTCAGACTGATTTTTGATTTTGCACTTAGAAGCTAGATATTCTGTGACACCAATATTACTTTTTTTTAGTAGGCTTTTGTCTATAGCGCAGTTAATTATACCCTTAACATCACTCCTCAAAGCTGCATTATGTGCATAATTTAAAGATTTAGAAATAAAACTAATTAAAATTTTTTTTTTAATTTTAAATGGATTATTAAATTCAATTGGAATATCAATTATTTTTAATTTTTTTGATTTTTGATGGTCAGTATAATTTTCAACTTTTATGATTTTTAAAGGATATTTTAATTTTGATAATTGTTTTTTAAACAATTTATAGTTTGTAATTATATAAATCTTATTTCTTATTGCAGAATTACTTTTTTTCCAACTTTTATAGATAATTTCAGAATTAATACTATTAGGGTCTCCCCCTACAATTAAAATTTTGTTTTTCATCTATATTCAATAAAACTTGTATTTTTTAATTTAGATAAGTGACTTCTTGAATATAAATTAAATAATTCATTCTTTTTTTGTACAATTAAGTCTTTTCTCAATTTTATTTCATCTAACCCTTTTGATTTAACAGATCTTTTATCTTTTAATTTTAAAAATATCACACTTCCTTGTTGCATTATAGGTTTGGAGATCTCTCCAGGTTTCATATTGCTCACAATATTATATATTTGTTTGGATAATATATTTCCATTTACCCAACCTAATTCTCCCTTATTATTTGAAGACTGTGAAATACTAAATCTAATTGCAACATCTTCAAAACTTTCTAAATCAATTTGATCATAAATATTTTTTATATTTTTAGCATCAGTTTCATCACCGTTTAAAAGTATTTCAATTTCAGACAATTTATACTGATCTATTTCTGTTTTTTTTTGAATTATCTCTTGTAACTCAATATCTATGGTCTTTTCATCTAATTCGATCTTTTTTGAGTAGATTAAGTATATTAAATCTTGCCATTTTAACTTAATTTTTATCTCATCTAAAAATAAATCATAATCTAATTTATTATCTAAAAATTTTTTCTTTAATAAGTCAACATTATTTGACGACAATGATCTTAGGTAAGAGTCCAATTTATCAGGGCTGTCTTTTAGATTATATTTTGATAGTTCTATTTTCATTAATTTTAGTTGAATTAAATTATCTAAAGTTGATTTTTTATATTTATCAATATTTTCTTGATTAATTTCTTTACCCGATAAAATCAAAGAACTTAAAATCTTATTTTTAATATCGTATTTTGTTATAATTTCATTCTCTACTTTTAAAACGATATTATTTTCAAGTTTTGCCGACAATGTTTGATTGATAAAAGAACTTATAACTATGAATGTTAGGAATATATAAAGTTTTCTCATTGATTAAACGAAGGTGAGTTTATATTTCCAAATGGTGTTAATGTGATTTTAAACATAAGAGAATTTTCTGGTTCTAATTCTGAGTCTGTGTAAAACTCCCTTCTATAAACTACTCCTGCTCTTAAACAATCATTAAAGTATTCATAACTTAAATTATAAAACTCTGAGGAGTCAGTAATTAAATTTCTTTTATTTTCAATTGAAAACATGGAGTTAATATTATTTTCAAAATTAATTTTCGTTTTAAAATATTGCTTGTCACCTATATGTTTATTTTCTTCAAGATAATCAAAATTAATTTTTATTGGATCAAGGTCTAAACTTGCACCTATCTCATTATAATTAAAATCATTATAATTATGATCTATCGAAAAATCATAATTTAAAGTAAATTTATTACTTAAATTGTAATTTACAGAACCAACAAGGTCAGAAAGTTTGCTATCTAAACTAGTTTTAGACGGCATTTTATTATTATTTTTCTCATTTATAATCTGCGCTATTGAAAAATCTAATTTGCTAATGTCATTTTTTTTTAGCTTATAATCGAACCCAACTGTACCACTTGTACCTGTCTCAAAGTTATTAAATATTTGAAGTCTATCCATACTAAATGCGCTAATCGGATCTAATTTATATCCATCAGTTCTCTGAGTTCTCATTTCACCTGGTGCATACCTTAATAAAAATTTTGGAGTTAGAAAATGCTTTGTTTCGCCACTTTTCTTTTCAAGATCTAACTCTGAGAAATAGCCAAATGCACCATATAAATCACTAGTATAATCCTCTTTGAAATTATCTACGTTTTTTGCCTCGTAGTTTATATTTTTAAAGTTAGCCAATAATTTACTACTTATTCCAGATTGATGGTAAATTTCTTTAAAATTCCAAGTCAAATCATTAACAAAAAAATTTGTTAATTTATTTGTATCATAAATGTGGGTTTTAAAATTTGATTGCAGGTCTAGATTTCCGATTATCTCATTACTTATCAAATTTTTGTCGTAAGTAATTTCTGGTAGAATATATTCATACTTATCATTATAATTTTCGTTTAAAGTCTCAAAGATACTTGTATTAACCCCTAAAAAACTATTATCATTTTGATGAGTAAAATTTATAGAGCTCTCTAAATTATCAGTTTCATAATTAACTAAATTTGTATCAACTTTATATAGTTTTAGATACTTGTCATTCGATACGTCTTGAATTGTGATATTCAAGTTACTTTCTGAGCCATCGTCATTATTATAATTTTTTACGAATTTAGAAAAGAAATGTGATTTTTCACCTGTTGTTTTTTTTGCAGTCTGTTTTTTGTAACCTTCTGTGTAGCCAAAATCTACGAGTAAATTTGAATTTTTAAAAGCCTGATTATATTCACCAAGAAAAATTGGATTTTCTGAGGCATAAATTTTACTTGTAAAAGTAAAGTTTTTATCTCCGTTTATTGCCCAAAAGTAAGGTAATGATACTCCAGAACCTAAATTTTTTGAGTCGGATAATGTCGGCACTAAAAAACCTGACCTTCTATCAACAGTTGGATCAGGGTGAGATAATTTTGGAAGGTAAAATATCGGAAAGTCAAAAATTTTTACAACTGCATTATCATAAAAAATTGTTTTTTTGTTTTTATCGTGTAATATTTTTGAAGCCTGAATTGTCCAAGGAGGGCATTTATCATTTTCTCTATAGTCACATACGGTAAAAACGCTTTTATCAAATGAACTTTCGTATTTGCTTATCTTTAAAGTATTAGCAAAAATACGTGGTTTATTGTTTTTATTCATTTTAAAATTTTGGTCATTTATATACGCCTTAATATCTGTGCCTAGTATCTCCTTTTTTTTTGTATCAATATATATTTGAGAAAATTTATAGGAGTTGTTCGTTGTGTCTTTAATTTTGATTAAACCTATTGATTTAAAAATATTTTCATTAGAAATATATTTAAAATTTTGTAAAAATATCTTATTTTTGTCCTGATCCGTTATAATTGTATCATTATTCGACTCAATTATTTTATTTTTTGTGTCCGCAGTTATATCTTCTCCGTCAATAAAATATTTTTCACTTGTTAAAATTGTTGTGGGTCCAAAACTTTTGAATATTTTAGTATTTTCATTATATTCGGCCATTTCAGATCTGATAACATTATTATCTACATCTTTAGCTACAACGTCTTTTTTAATTATCAATATTCCCTTTTTTTTGTTGTATTCAACGTAATCACTATTAATTGTATTGCCCTCTGTTTTAACTGTAACATCTTTTTCAAAGATAGATGTTTCGCCATCCTTATCTAAAGTAATGCTCTTAGCTTCAATTAAGACATCTTGAGCAATCAAAAGATGACAATAAAAAAAAGACAATAAAATACTTAAAAGAATCTTATTTTTCATTAATTTGTAAAACTCCTATGAGAGTAAAAAAACTTAAGGCAATTACTGGAGACCATATGGCCAGAACTAAAGAGACTCTATCAGTTTGTCCTAAGGCTAAAGATAGGTCTTTAAAATAATAAATTAATACACTGATAATAATACCTAATACTATGAATTTAAAATTATCTGACTTTTTCAATGTATTTAATGTTAAAATGGCCGCCAAAGCAGTCATTAAAAATAAAAAGAAAGGCAGAGAAAGAAGGGAATGTAAACTTTGATTTAAAAATCTCTTGTTATACCCAGCGTTTAAAAGTTGATTATAATCAATTACTAAGTCCAAGAAAGACATAGTATCAAAATTCTTAAATAAACTGGTTATTTTATCATGATTATAAATTGAGGTAATTTCATAATCATCGAATCTTTTATTTTTAAAGACACCGTCTTTTTGAGAAGATATTGTTACTTCTTTTAAAACCCAATTGTTAGACTTTATGTTGACTTTTTTTGAAGTAATCTTTTCAACTAGATTATAATTTTTATTAAGGTGGAAGATAGTTACATCAATTAACTCAAAACCTTTTGGCTTAGAAGCAGTTATGATCCTATTCCCATCTTTGATATTTTCTTTAATCCATAATCCATTTTTATTAAAGGTTACTAAATGATCGATATCTCTTGCATATTGTGATTTTGTTTTCTCGTAATATTTCACCATTGAAGATGTAATAGGAGTTGCAACAAACAAAACGATCCAACCAAAAATAAAAGATGTTAATGCAAGGATAAAAAATATTTTTATATTTGAATATCCGTACACTTTTAATGTAAGTAAATCTTTATTATTTCTTATCTTTAACATAAATAACATACTCGATATAAAGATTATAAATGGAAGCAACTTAGTAATCATACTAGGTATAAAAATACTAGTTAATATCAAA
>CACGZQ010000010.1 GCA_902577575.1 uncultured Pelagibacteraceae bacterium | reverse complement strand
CCTAAAAAGAGATGGTAAATCTAACTATCTTAAATATTTACCTCGTACATGGAATTTGATTGAGAATCGTCTTAAAAATCCCGTTTTTAGGAATTTTAATTTAATCTTAAAAAAATATTTAAACATTCAAAAACTTAAAAAAATAAATAAGTTATGAAAATTAAACATGGGATGATATTAGCTGCTGGCTTAGGAAAAAGAATGCAACCTCTTACCAATAAAAAACCGAAACCATTAATAGAAATAGGCGGTATAACACTTCTTGAAAGAGCAATTAATCTTTTAACAAATCATGGTGTAGAAGAGATCAGTGTTAATGTTCATCACCTCGGTCACGAAATTGAAAGATTTATCTCAAATTTTAAATCAAAAGTTAAAATTAAAATATCAAGTGAAAAAGATTTATTACTAGATACTGGTGGTGGGGTAAAAAAGGCAGCTAAAGAATTTAAAGATAATCCTTTTTTTGTTATTAATCCTGATACGCTATGGAGTGATAAATATTATGAGGAAGTTAAATCTTTAGAAAAAGAATATTTCAATAATAAAAAACCTTGTTTATTATTAGTAAAAAAAGAATTGTCTTTAGACAATTCTTTCAAAGGTGATTTTAATTTAAAAAATAGTTTAGTTTCAAAAAATCAAAATAATCTTTATATCTATACTGGTCTTCAAATAATAAAGAGTGGACACCTAGACTTTTTTGACAAAGATATTTTCTCTATGAACGATGTATGGACAAAATTGATCAGTGAAAATAATCTTACTGGAATAGAAAGTAATCAAAAATTTTATCACTTAAACACTTTAGAAATGTTCGAAAAAATTTCCTCTTTAAATACTATTGATTAAAAATTATATCTTTAGCTCTTGACTTGTCTAGATAGTAGTATTTTTGAATTTTTAATTTTTTATTAAATTCAATAACCATTGGATTTCCCGTAGGTATCTCAAGTTCGTTTATTTTTGTATCTGAAATTTCAAATAAATATTTGCATAAGGCTCTCAGTGAATTTCCATGGGCTGAAATCAAAATATTTTTTCCACTTTTCAAATTTTTTTTAATTTCATCATCGAAGAAAGGAACTACTCTATCGTAAGTATTCTTTAAAGATTCCGTTAAAGGAATTTTTTCTCTTGGAATTCCATCGTTAAGCGGACTAAAGTTTTCAAGGTAATTACTATCTTTAGCCATTATAGGAGGTGCTATATCCCAAGATCTTCTATATTTTTTAAATTGTTCTTCACCAATTTTCCTTTTTGTCTCCTCTTTATTTAACCCCGTTAAAGATCCGTAATGTCTCTCATTTAACTCCCAAGCAGTATTAAACTTCATAGGTGAACCTAGTAATTTTAAAATAATAGTTAATGTCTCAATTGCTCTTTTGAGATAAGAAGTATAACTTATATCTATTCTTATATTTAATACCTTAAGTAACTCTCCTGATTTTTTTGCCTCTTTCTTACCTTTATCTGACAGATCAACATCAACCCAGCCAGTGAATTTATTTTCAGCATTCCAGATGCTTTGACCGTGTCTTGTTAAGATAAGTTTACTCATATAAGTTAATTAAGGTATTATGTACTATATAAAAATTTAAATGAAATATAATAATTTCTCTATTATAAAATATCTATTCTATTTTTCATTAATAATTCTACTAATTCTTTATTTGTTCCCAGGTAGTTTAATTGGTTACATTCTATATGGTAACTTAGGAAGACAACCTGATTTTATCTCAAATCCAATAGGCACTTCTATTAATCATTTAATATTCTTTTTTTATTTAAGTATTTTAGGTTTTATATTTCGAATTAATCAACAAAAATTTATTAATAGCTTTTCTTTTTTATTTTTAATTTCAATAATTTCAGAATTGTTACATTATTTTATTCCTAATAGAGCATTTGAACTTAACGATTTGTACGCAAACAGCTTAGGTGTGCTGTTAGCTTTTTTAATGTTTAAATTTTTTAAAAAACTTCAAAATTAAATGTTTATTCGTATAATAATTACACTTTTGGTTTTGCTTTCTAATTCTATAGCAGAAGAAATATCTGGCATCCCAAAAGTCGTTGATGGAGATACAGTACATATAGATAATTATAAATTTAGATTAGAAGGAATAGATGCCCCAGAAATGAGACAACAATGCAAAAAAGAGACCTTTAAAATTTCATTCTTTATTGGCTTTACATTTTATAAAGATTATAGCTGTGGGAGAGTATCAAAAGAAAAACTAATAACTAAAATTGATACTACTGAAATAAAATGCATTTCTTTATCTAAAGATAGATACAAAAGATATTTAGCTACGTGCTATAAAGGAAAAACAAACTTAAATCAGTGGATGGTAAGAAATGGTTTTGCGATAGCATATAGAAGATATTCTAAAACATATGTACCTGATGAAGAATTCGCAAAAGAAAATAAATTAGGACTATGGAAAGGGAAGTTTATGGAGCCAGAAAAATGGAGAAAGCTTAATTAATTTCTAGTATAAATTACATAGTGATTCATTATAAAAAAGTAATATTTATTTTAATCTTTTTAATTTTAAGTGCTTGTTCTTCAATACCAAAAAATACGCAAAATAGTTGTGCTATTTTTGAAGAGAGATATTTGTGGTACAAACATTCAAAGGCTTCCTATGAGAAGTGGGGAGCGCCTATTCATTTACAATTAGCTTTTGTCAAAAAAGAGAGTGACTTCAATTGGCTTGCAAAACCTCCAAGGACTAAATTATTTAAAGTAATTCCATTTAAAAGACCTTCATCTTCATTTGGATATTCACAAGCAGTTAAAGGAACCTGGGAACAATATAAAAGAGAAACAAATAATCCACTTGCCACAAGAGCAAGATTTAAAGACTCAGTGGATTTTATAGGATGGTATATTCATAAAACAAATAAAATATTAAAAATTTCAAAAAAAGATCCTTATCGACAGTACTTAGCTTATTACAAAGGCTGGGGAGATTATAAAAATTATTCAAAAGACAAAAAGGCCATCATATACGCAAAGTCAGTTAAGGATATGGCAAGCAAATATAGAAAACAATTAACACTCTGTAAAAAAAATCTAGATAAAAACAAATATATTATTTTTTAAGCTGTTTCTGTAGCTCAATTTCAACAGCATCAATCCTCTTGGTTCCTCTTCCAACAATTGTATAAACAGTAGGGATTACGTAGAGAGTAAAAAAAGTTGAGAATAGCATTCCACCAAATATTGTTATACCAACAGTTAATCGACTTGCAGCACCTGGTCCAGTTCCAAGAATTAGTGGTAAAACCCCAATAATTGTCGAGATACTTGTCATGAGAATAGGCCTTAGCCTAATAGCGGCAGCTTCAAATACAGCAACTTCTAAATTTTTTCCCTCCTTCCTTAACTGATTTGCAAATTCTACAATTAGGATACCGTTTTTAGCTGAGAGACCGATCAAAATGATTAAAGCTATCTGACTATAAACATTCAAGGAAGACCCAACTACTAGTAAACCGATTAATCCACCAAGAATAGCCATAGGCACAGTTAACATAATTGTCAGTGGATGCCTCCAGCTTTCAAATTGAGCACTCATTGCCAGGTATGCAGTAATTAATGCTAAAGCAAATATTACATAAAGTTCAGTATTAGTTTTTTTATACTCTTCACTTTCACCTTTATAAGCAATTTTTGCTTGAGGTGTATTTTGTTCTACAACACTTACTAAAAACTTTAGAGCTTCATCAAGCGAATAGTCTCCAACAAGTCTTGCCGAGATAGTAACTGCTTTTTGTCTATTGTATCTTGCTAAGAATGGTGACTGTCCTTCTTCATCGTATGCAACTAAGTTTGATACAGATACAAGCTTTCCATTGTTTTTAGATCTCACAAAAACTTTACTTATACTATCTGGCTCTTGTCTATCTTTGATATCACCTTGTAAAATTATAGAATATTCTTTTCCATCTTTTGTAAAGTTTGTAACTTTTTTTGAACCAAAAATTGTTTCTATAGTTTTTCCAATATCTTCTGTAGAAACTCCTAAATCAGCAGCTTTTTTTTGATCTATCTTTACATTTAATTGAGGTTTATTCAGATCAAAGTCATCTTGAATAGAGGTGAGACCAGGATTTTTTCTTGCTTCTTTTTTAATTATCTCTTTCCACTCTATCAATTGTTCATATGTATTACCCAAAACAACAAATTGAACTGGACTTTCTATTCCGCCAGTCCTTATTCCCTGAGGCATTATTGGAAAAGCCAAAACACCCGGCACTCTCGCAATTTTTCCAAAAGACTCTCTCATTATCTCAACACCATGACGATCTCTTTTAGCCCAAGGCTCTAAAAGAACAATTATAAATCCACTATTTACTTGTTTAGCAGACTTTCCAAAACCAGGAACTCGCATGATTAATTTTCTATATTCACCTTTACCTACACTTGGAAGCAATAATTCCTCAATTTCTTCTGCTCTATCCTTGGTAAAATTAAAACCAGATCCTTGTGGAGCTTTTACAATTACAAAGAATGCTCCCCTATCTTCAGGAGCAATTAATTCTTTCTTAGTAAAATTAAAAAAGAATATTGTTAATGCAAGAGTTCCTAATAAAAAAATAGTTATTGTTTTTCTTTTCTTTATCCAATTTAAAAGTGAAACTTTATAAAGATAAGTAAGATCTTTTAAAAACTTTTCAAATTTTAAAACAATTTTCGATTTTTGCATATCTTTTTGCAAAAATTTACTAGCCAACATTGGACTTAATGATAATGCAACAAAGCTAGAAATAATCACAGCCGATGCAAGAGTAATTGCTGTTTGAGTAAAAAGAACTCCTGTAATTCCCTTAATAAAAATAAGAGGAACGAATACTGCTACTAACACAACAGTTGTAGCTATTATTGCAAATGATACCTGCTTAGCACCTTTGTAAGCTGCAACTAAAGGAGTATCGCCTAACTCTATTCTCCTCACTATATTTTCTAGCATCACAATGGCATCATCAACAACAATGCCTATAGCTAGCACTAAGGCCATTAAAGTAAAAAGATTAATTGAAAAATCAAAAATATAAATTGATAAAAAAGTTGAGATTAATGAAACAGGCAAAGCTATTAAAGGGACAACTAAAGCTCTTAGGTTGCCTAGAAAAAGATAAATAATAATAGTTACCAATATTAATGCAATTATCAGCGTTTTATAAACTTCTTTAATAGCAGATTTTATATAATTACTTCTATCAAATGAAACTTCAAGGGTAGTACCTGGCGGCAAGCTAGGTTTTAATTCTTTTATCTTTTTTTTGATACCATTAGCTACAGCGATGGTGTTCGCATCAGATTGTTGATATATCCCTATACCAACAACTTGCTTTCCATTACCTTTAAAAAGAGTTCTTGTTGACTCAGCTCCTAATTCAATTCTTGACACATCTGACAGGGTTATGATTGAACCGTCCTTAGCTCTTTTCAGAGGTAGATTTTTATAATTCTCAACTTCTTTATAAGCTTTATCCAGTTTTATAGTTAGATCGATATCCCTTGATTCAATTCGTCCAGCCGGGAACTCTGTATTTTCTCGTCTGAGAATTGTCTCAACTTCTTGAGTAGTAAGATCTCTTGCAGCCAAAGCTATAGGATCTAACCAAACTCTTAGTGAAAGCTCTCTTTGACCACCAAGGCGCACTCTACCCACGCCATCTACAGTAGAGAAAGTATCAGTTAAATATCTATCAGCGTAATCAGTTAATTCTAAATCTGTCATTGTTTCAGAGTTAAAAGACAACCACATAGTAGTTCTCATACCCGCACTTTGTTTAAAAATCTCAGGCTGTTCCGCACCCTCTGGTAAATTATCAAGCACTCTAGATACAGAGCTTCTAACATCGTTAGCAACGTCGTCTAAGTTTAAACTTGTCTCAAATGTGAGTGTTATTCTTGAACTTTCATCTTCACTAAATGAATCTATCGTTTCTAACCCAGGTGTTCCTCCAACAAAATCTTCAATTTTTTGAGTTATTTGAGTATCAACTATATCTGCCGATGCACCTCTATACTCAGTCTGAATAGTTACTACAGGAGGCTGCACATCAGGTAGTTCATCAGTTGGAATTTCTTGAAAAGTTACAAGACCAAATATTACTAGTACTAAGCTCATTACTGAAGCTACGACAGGTCTTTTGATAGATAGGTCTGTTAAAAACATTTAATTTTTTGGATTTATAATTTTGATTTTAGCGTTATTTCTTACTTTCGAGACACCTTCTGTAATAACAAGGTCACCTTCATTTATTCCTGATATAACAGAAACTTTCCCAAAATTTCTTTTACCAATTTCAATGTTCTTTTTTTCAGCAGTTTCATCTCTTACTGTATAGACAAAAGCTGTACTACCTTGAATCGTCACGGCACTCTCGGGAACACCAACTTGATTAATTTCATCGTATATAATTTTTACTGTCATTAGTTGCCCTGGAATAATTTTGAAATCAGAATTATCAACTAAAACTCTAGATAAAATCGATCTTGTAGAAGGATCTATTCTTGAGCTAATTGTTTGAATCTTACCCTTAAAAGTTTTTTTAAATGCTGAACTTGTTATTTCTGCTTTCAATCCTGGTTTGAGTATACTTACATAATTCTCTGGGACTTTTATATCTATTACTATTTTTTTTAAATCATCTAAAGTTACTATTAAACTCTCTGAACCCAAAACTCCTTGGGCTATTTCTCTTTTCCCCAATTTACCCGCAAAATCTGCAATAAACTCTTCCCCACTTTTAAGTCTAAGGATTATTTCACCTTTTTTTACAAATCTATTATCAATATTTAATTTTCCAGAAACTTCATTGGTTTTAATTCTATACGTTTTTGAATTTTGCGCTAATGCTGTACCAAAAGTTTCTATACTTTTGTAAAACAAAGATCTCTCAACTTGCTCAACAATTACTCCTGGTGCTGGCCTTACACTAAATTTTTTTTTAAAGTGTAAACCAATAAAATGCCTTGCAGCAATAATTGCAAAAATAGCAATAAAAAAGATAATTAAAAATACTTTTAATTTGGATGATGCTTTCATTTTTATTCTAATCCGTACTCCGACCATGAACCGTCATAGATAGTAGGTTTTTTACCACTTATGATAGAATTAGCTAGTCCTAAAATACATGCGGTGACTCCAGATCCGCATGTAAAAGCAATATCTTTATCTTTATCTATTTCATTTTGATCAAAAATCTTTATTAAATCTACTTTTTTTTTGAAGGTTCTATCTTCATTTAAAAGTAATTGAAAAGGTATATTTTTAGATCCTTCAATGTGACCACTTTTTAATCCTTTTCGGGGCTCAGGAACCAAACCAAAATATCTTTCTTTGCTTCTGGCATCTATTAACTGAAATTTTTTATCTAGTATGTTTTTTTTGACTTGAGTTTTATTTATTACCATGGACAAATTTTCATTAGTTTCATAATTAGTTTTGGAGATTTTTATTATTTCTTTTGACACAGCTCTATTTTCTTTCAACCATTTTGTAAAATTCCCATCTAAAACAGAAACTAGATCAGCATTATGTCCAAAGTAAATAAAAGTATACCAAACTCTACATGAACTGAAGACATCTGAATTATCATAAATAATTACATGGTCAGAATTATTTATTCCCATATTGGAAACAATGTTTCCCCACTCTTTATTTGAAGGAAGCATATGGGGTAACGAAGAATTTTGCTTTGAATTTTTATCAATATCAAAGAATATTGAGTTCTTTATATGATTTTCTTTAAACTCCTCTTCAGCATTTCTATCTGAGTTAGGCAAACACCAAGTAGCATCTAATATTTTCACTTTATTGATATTTTTTTCAAGCCATTCTGTAGTAACAAGCTGTTTCATTATCTATTTTTTTCTATGTACTTTTGATGATATTCTTCTGCCTTACAATAATTTTTGAGCCGAGAAATATTAGTTTGAATTTTTCCATTAAGTTCCTTATTAAAAATTTCCAAAATTTCTTTAGCCTCAGCTTTTTGAATGTCATCTTCATAAAATATTTCACTTCGATATTGAGTTCCAACATCAGGGTATTGCATATCTTTTTGGGTAGGGTCGTGCATTTTAAAAAATAAATCTAAAATTTTTTTAAAAGAAATTAATTTTTCATCAAAGGTAAGTCTTACAACTTCAGCATGACCAGTGTCACCTCTACATACTTCTTCATATGTAACTTTATCGGATAATCCACCGGCATAGCCGACTTCTGTTTCAATTATACCTGGCTTATTTTTGAAGTTTTCCTCAGGTTTCCAAAAACAGCCAAGAGCAAGTGTACATTTCTTCATAAAGTAATTATATAGAGTTGTGAGGATATTAAATTGTTAGCACGAAATCAATTAGGCGTATTGTACGGAGTAGCATCTGTGGCATGTTTTGCCATGATGGATGCTTGTGTTAAATGGTTAGACCAGTTTCCTGTTGGTGAAGTATTATTTGCAAGATTTTTTTTCGGTTTGATACCAATTTTAATGCTTGTACCTAAGAATGAATTTAAAACTTTTTATAAAACTACAAGACCTAAATTACATGCTTTCAGAGCTGTAACAGGGACCTTAGCAATTATTGCACTTTTTATTGCTCTCAGAGAAATACCTTTGGCAGATGTTGTAAGTTTGACTTTTGGAGGCCCAATTTTCGTTACCTTAGGTTCAATATTTTTTTTATCTGAAAAAGTGGGTATTAGAAGATGGTCTGCAGTTTTAATTGGGTTTATAGGGATGTTAATGATTGTCAAACCTGCTTATGATGAATTAAATATTTATTACTTGTTTCCAATAATTTTTTGTATTTTCTTCGCTTGTGTAGCTTTAAGTATAAGAAGTTTATCATCTACCGAACCTAATTATAGAATTGCCTTATACTTTTCTTTATTAAGTATGATAGTTGGTCTAGCAACACTTCCTTTTGGCTGGATAATGCCATCAAAATTTGAACTCTTTCTTTTAATTTTTACAGGTATAATTGGTTCAGTAGCTAATATTTTACTTACAGTATCACTAAGAATAGCTGAGGCATCACTAGTTACACCAACAAAATATTTAAATTTAGTATTTGCAATATTGTTAGGATATTTCATTTGGGGCGAAATACCAAAAGTACTGACTCTTTTGGGTGCTGGTTTAATCATTGTAAGTTCTGCAATTATCTTCATGAGAGAATCTCAACTTAAAAAACAAGTTGTTAGTCCTAGGCCGTGAGCAAGTATCCAAGTTACTGGTCAAAAGCAATAAAAACTTTATCTAAAAGAGATAAAGTTTTAAAAAGACTAATCCTTAAATACAATGATAAATTTTTGACTACTAGAAAAGATATTTTTTACTCTTTATGTAAAAGTATTGTCGGTCAGCAGATAAGTGTATCAGCTGCTAACTCAGTATTTAAAAAATTTCAAAAGAAAACTAAAGGGATTAATCCCCTAAAAGTGTCAAAATTATCAATATCACAACTTAAATCCTGTGGTCTAAGTAGACAAAAAGCTTTAGGAATAAAAGAATTGTCAATTAAATTTGTAAAGAAAGAATTTGATCCAAAATTAATCAAAAACATGAATGATGAGGAAGCCATTCAATACTTATCATCATTGAGACAAATAGGTAGATGGAGCGCAGAAATGATTTTACTATTCACTTACAATCGATCTAATATTTGGCCTTTGCAAGATATTGGCTTATTAAGAGCAATATCAAATAATTATAAGAAAAAATACTTTCCTCCAAAAAGTTTCTTAAATAAACTTTATAAAAAATTTACACCTTATTGTTCAGTTGCCACTTGGTATCTCTGGCGCAGTATTGACGATGAACCAATCCAATACTAAGCGCCTTCAATCGTCTGATGTTGACGTTCTGCATAACCTTCAAGAATAGAATGTGCATCTTGATACTCTTTTGAATTGTAAAAGTTATTAGCTTCATCATAGGATGGAAACTCAATTACAACTGTTCTTGGAGATTTATTGCCTTCATTAGATGTAGATCTTCCGCCTCTAATTAAAAATTTTCCCTCATATTTTTCAACTGCTGCTCTAGCTTTAACAGCGTATTCTTTTAACTTTTCCTCATTACTTATACTTTTATAAACACAAACTACATATCCTTTCATTTACAACTCCTTTAAAATAAACTAACTTTTTTCATGGCAGATAAACTTATCATTGATTGGAAAGAGTATAATCTAATCGTTGAAAAATTAGCAATACAAATTCATGAAAGTGGTTTTAAACCTAATTTACTTATTGGTATTGCGAGAGGTGGCCTTCCAATTACTGATGTATTAAGCCGAGTTTTTAAATTAAAATGTGCTTATCTTGCCGTAGAATCATACTCTGGAGAGGGCACAGAAGATCAACAAGGGGATTTGGTTTTCTCAAGAGAAATGAGTTCTACTGTTCAAGACATGAAAGGCAACATTCTTTTATGTGATGACTTATCTGATACAGGGGTAACGCTAAATAAAAGTATTGGTTGGTTGAAAAAATACCCACCCCTCAAAGGCAATATAAAAGAGATTAAAACTGCTGTGCTCTGGAAAAAAAAAGATTCAACTTTCGAACCTGATTTTTGTGCTCAAAGATTAGATAGTAACCCATGGATTGTTCAACCATTCGAGCATTATGAAGAAATAAAAGTTCAAGATTTAATTAAGAAACATCAGAAGAATTAAGGGCCAGAATTAACTGGCCCTAAAATTTTTATGCTACGTAAAAACTAATTACGCTAAATACTGCAATTACCCAAATAGCAGGAGAGGTTTTTCCAAATTTTCCTGTAAATATTTGAATTAATGCATATGAAATAAATGCTAGAGCGATACCGTTACTGATACTATACGTTAATGGCATTGTTATCATTGCAACTACTGCAGGGCCTGACTCAGCTATATCGTCCCACTCAATATCAGTGATATTTCTAACGAATAATATTGCCACGTACAACAACGCTGCTCCATCAATTTCTTTTGGCAAACTTGTAGCGAGCGGCGAAAAGAATAAACAAGCAAGAAATAAAACTCCTATTACAAGTGAAGTCATTCCAGTTCTACCTCCAGCCTTTACCCCTGCGCCTGACTCAACATAACTAGTTACAGTTGTTGTGCCCATCATTGCTCCGGCAACCGTTCCAACGCTGTCAGATAACATTGCTTTGTTGATGTCTTGCACTTTACCTTTTTTATCAACTTTACCTGCTACGTTAGCAACCGATGTTAATGTTCCTGCTGTATCAAAAAAGTCAATAAATAATAAAGTAAAAACTATTGAAGCCATACCTGCAGTGAGCGCTGCTTTAAGATCAAAATCAAATAAGTAAGTCATTGGTGGAATAGAACCAACAACACCATTAAATTTTGCTAAACCAGTAGCCCAAGCTATTATACTAAATAAAAGGATACCAATTATAATGTTTCCTCTTATCTTCATCTTTTCTAAAACAATCATAAAGACAAAAGTTAAACAACCAAGAAGCACTAAAGGATTTTTAATATCACCTAGTGTAACTAGAGTAACTGGATGGTCTCCAACTACACCCATAATTTCTAAACCAATAATAGCAAGAAACAATCCTATACCTGCACCGATTCCAAGTTTTAAACTCCTAGGTATAGAATTTATTAACCATGCTCTGAGTGGTGTTAATGAAATTGCTAAGAATATTATTCCAGCTACTAAAACTGCACCTAAAGCTGCTTGTGGAGTGTAGCCCATTCCTGCTACTACACCATATGCTACAAATGCATTTATACCCATACCTGGCGCAAGACCTATAGGCCAAGTTTTCCCATAAAATGCCATTATAAAGCAAGCTAACGCAGTTGCTAAAATTGTTGCAGTAAAGACTGCACCAAAATCAAAAAAACCTTTTTCTGTTCCGGCAAATTCACCAGATAAGATAAAAGGATTCAAAAACATTATGTAAGCCATTGTAAGAAAGGTCGTTACACCAGCAATTACCTCTGTTTTGAAATTTGTTTTATGTTTTCTATATTCAAAATATTTTTCCATCATAAAATAAAACCTCCGATGAGAGTTTAATACTCTATATAGATAGTAAAATCTTAACTAAATAGAACATAGCTGGTTAGATTCAACCCACAGTAAATATATCTGTTTATAACTTTTCGTTATAAAATCAGGATTAAATGAATAAATCTTTTTTAAATATTTTATACACATTATTTTTGATCTTATTTCTTAGTTGTCAATCTGTATCCGAAAAAATTGAAAATACACAAAATCAAGAGCAAAAAGAATTGAGCAAGTGGCTTGATAAGGCAGAATCAGAACTAAAAATTTTTTATGGCCAACCTGACAGGATAGAGTTTTTAGACTCCAGAAATAGAAATTACGTTTATGTCACAGAAAAATATAGAATTAAGTGTATAAGAAAATTTGAAGTTAATCCTAAAAATATGGTAGTAGGCTTTAGCAGTAAAAACTGTTTTTAAGCATGAATGAAAATATTAAGTCTCAATTTATTGATTATTTCGTAAAAGGAATAAAAAAAAAAGATCAACTAAAAGTGGGAGTAGAACATGAGCGATTTTTATTTACTGGTAGAGATAACAAAAGAATTAATTACGATACTTTAAAAAAATTGTTTGATAATCTTAAATTAAATAATTGGTCACCTATTTATGAGGGTGAAAATGTTATTGGTATGCAAAGAGGCAAGCAGCAAATTACAACAGAACCGGGTTTTCAATGTGAACTTTCTGGTGAACCACTAGACAGTATCCACAAAGTTTGTAGCGAAAGTTCAAATTTTTTAAATGAAATTAAGAAAGCAAGCGAGGGTCTTGATGTAACTACTATTTCAATAGCGTTTGACCCGTATAACGATTTTGAAGATATACCTAAAAGTCAAAAAGAGAGATACAAAATAATGACTACTGAGATGCCTAAAGGAGGAAAGAAAAGTTTAGATATGATGTATAGAACGTGTGGTATTCAAGTAAATTTTGACTACACATCTGAAAAAAATTTTGAAAAAATATTTAGATTGGGCAATTATTTAACACCTATATCTATCGCATTATATGCCAACTCTCCTTTTGAAAATCAAAATCTTACTGGTTTTTTCTCTTATAGAAATAAAGTATGGCAAAATACTTCTAGAGGAGGAATAATGCCAATCGCATTTGAGCAAGTAACTTTTGAAAAATATTTTGATTATGTAATTAATTACCCAATTTTATTTTTGATTAGGAATAAAAAGTACATCCAGCCGTCTGGACAAACTTTTAAAGATTTTATTAATGGAAAGTTTAAAAATCTAAATGAAAAAGCAAGTCTAAAAGATTTTGAAATTCATCTTGCTACAATCTTTACTGAAGTAAGATTAAAACAGTTTGTGGAATTTAGATCACTCGACACTTGTGACTGGGAATGTTTTTGCGATGGACCCGCTTTTTTAACAGGTTTATTTTATTCATCTTTAGACGAGGCTTTTAATATTGTAAAAAAATGGAAAAAGGAAAATGTTATGAATGCATATATCCATTCCCCCAAAAAAGGTTTAGAAACTGAGTTAGAGGGAAAAACTTTACATGAGTGGGGTAAAATTTTTTTAGAATTATCTAAATCCGGATTAATAAAAAGAGATAAAAAAAATAAAAAACAACAAGATGAAACTATTTACTTAAGCCACACCGAAAATGTCATAAAAGAAAAAAAGAATAGAGCTCAATTGTTAATCGATAAATACAAAAAAAATAATAATTTAAATTTTTTTAATAATGAAAAAGAAAATTTTAGCTATTCAGGGCTCTGAAATTAATAAGATAAATTACAATACAGATACCTCTTTATTTTTAGCGCTAGAGGCTCAAAAAAGAAAATTTGATATTTATTATTATGAACCAAAAAATTTATCCTTTAACAATGGCAAAGTGTTAGCAAAATGTGTTAAAATTAAAGTTTCAAATAATCAAATTAATCCAATAAAAAAAATTAAAAAGGTAGATTTAAATCTTTTAAAAGTGAAAGTTTTGTTGATTAGAAACGAACCACCATTTGATCAACAATATATTAACACGACATTTATTTTAGACCAAATATCAAATAAAATTAAAATAGTAAATAATCCTAAATCAATACGAAATGTGCATGAAAAACTTTTTTCTTTGAAATTTATTAAATATATGCCGCCAACGTTAATAAGTGAAAATTCAGATGAGATAAAAAGTTTTATCCAAAAATATAAAAAAATAGTTATAAAACCTGTCGAAGGTTATGGAGGAAGTGATATTAGTTTAATTAAAAAATTTAACAAAAAAATAACTAATGAATATTTTAAAAAATATAATCACGTAGTAATACAAAAATTTTTGGGGGAAATATCTAAAGGTGACAAAAGAATTTTTATAATTAATGGAAAAATAAAGGGTGCAATTTCCAGAGTTCCAAAACAAGGAAGCTTTCTCTCAAATATGAGTAAAGGCGCTGAACCAAAAAGAATTAATGTTAATACAAAAGAGTTAAGAATAAGCAAAATAATAGCTAAGGAATTAAAAAAAAATAATATTTACTTTGCTGGAATAGATTTTATTCAAGGAAAGTTAATAGGTGATATTAATGTTACTAGTCCGACAGGACTCAAAACTTATTATGATTTGACTGGTATCAATTTAGCAAAGTATTTTTTTGATAATATTTGATACTTGCGGAGATTTACTCCGCAAGTAAGGTAACTTATTTAATCTCAATAAGTCTTTTTTTCTTTAATTCAGGGACGATTTTTTCACAAGAAATTGTTAGCAAACCATCTTTTAGCTCAGCACCATTCACTTTTACATCATCTGCAATTGTAAATGATCTTGCAAAAGATCTTTGAGATATTCCTCGATGAATAACCTCATCACCTTCTTTTTCATCAGTTCTTTTAACATCTTTTGTTTTCACTGTTAAAAGATTATCTTCATATTCAACTTCAACATCATCTTTGTTAAAGCCAGCAACTGCTACTTCAATAGCATACTTATCTTTGCCTGCTTTTCGGATGTTGTATGGCGGGTAATTGGCTTGAACACCAAGACTGCCATTCCCTAACATAGACTCGAACTGATCAAACATGTCATCGAATCCAATGCTAAAAGGTCTGAGTGAATTAAAGATCGATAGATCCTTACTTGTCATATTTCCTCCTTTGTTAGCAAGGTTAATGTCAGTCCCATTTGGCAACCGACACAATTGATATGGGAATTATTTTTATTTTTTCAAGATTGTTATTTTAAAATTTTTGCAGTTTTTAAAATAAATGAATATTCTTCTGCTAGTTCTGTGATCGCATTGTCGCGGCCAGACATTCCTCCATGACCTGCTGCTTCCATTTTGCATTTTAACAGTTGAATGTTATTATCAGTTTTTGTTTCTCTAAGTTTTGCAATATATTTAACTGGCTCAGAGTAAAGGACTCTGTTGTCAAACAAAGAAGTTGTAATAAGCATCGGCGGGTAATCTTTTTTATTAATATTGTTATAAGGTGAATAAGATAAGATATACTCAAAGTACTCCTTACTTTTTATAGGGTTTCCCCACATCTCCCATTCGCCTGGTGTTAAAGGTAATTTTTCATTTAACATAGTTGTCATTGTGTCTACAAATGGAACTAACAAAAGCATTCCAAAAAATAAATCTGGTGCCATATTAGCTACAGCTCCACCTGTAAGACCTCCAGCAGATCCACCATAAAAACAAATTCCGCCTTTGTATGTATATCTTTGCTCTATAAGATGATTTGCGCAAGCTATATAATCTAAAAAAGTATTTTTCTTAAATTTTTTTCTACCTTTTTCATGATGTCTATCTCCTAAATCTCCCCCACCTCTTACATGAGCAATCGCAAAAGTAATTCCTCTATCAACTAAACAAAATCTTGAAGCACTAAAAGATGGAGATATACTATGTTTGTATGCCCCGTAAGCATATAAGAGAATTTTTGATTTTCCATCTTGTTTTGCTGTTTTCAATCTAACCAAACTTATAGGTATCATTTGACCGTCATGAGATTCAGCTTTTATTCTCTCAACAACATAATTACTGGAGTCATGCCCAGATGGAACCTCTGTTTGTTTTACTAATTTTTTTTGTTTTGAGACAACGTCATACTCATAAACTTGTCCTGGAGTCGCCATACTCTCCCAACCGACTCTTATCATTGTAGTATTTGTATCTCTTTGCATTAAAGAAACTCCAGGGACACCTATTGGTTCATCTGAAATTTTAATTTCTTCTTCTTTGTTGGTTTTAATATTTCTTACAAAAAGTTTTGGGATGGCATCAGACTTTTCTGATCTAAGGATATAATCATCTAAAAATTCAAATCCACCGATTACAGTATCTTTTTTAGCGGGAATAAAAACTTCAAATTTATCTATTTGATTAGTCTTACATCTGAGCACCTTATAATCCCTAGCGTCTTCATTGGTGTGAACATAAAAATAACCTTGCCAAGAATCTATTGAATAACGAACATCATTTTTTCTTTTTTGAAAAATAGTTGGTTTAATTTCCTTAGCATCAGTAGGGAAAAAATATTCTTCAGTTGTGATGTGATCGGAAGTCCCAATAATGAAATATTTTTCATCAGAGGTAATACTAATACCACAAGTAAAAGTTTCATCTTTTTCCTCAAATATTAGCTGATCTTGATCTGTCGATGTTCCAAGGACATGTTTGAAAATTTGCCTTGGCCTATGGTATTGATCTAATTTTGAATAGAAAAAACTTTTGTTATCCAAGGCCCAAGTAATACTACCACTAGTATTTTCAACTATATCTTTTTCATTTTTTCCAGTTCTAAGATCTCTCAAATAAATTGTGTAATATTCTGACCCTTTTAAATCGAGAGAATACGCAATAAAATTATCACAATAAGAGGTGCTCACAGTTCCAACTCCAAAGTACTCTGAACCGGATTTCTTCTTCTCCAAATCTCCGTCAAAAAAAACTTCCTCAGATTTAGAGCCATCAATGAGTTGCCTCATCCTTTTACCGTAATTACCTTTAGTTTCTGTTTTTGACCAATAATAATATCTTTTATCTTTATATTTTAATCCAGTGTCATCTAATTTAATCTTACCTTTGATTTCGTTAAATAAATTTTTCTGTAATTCTTTAACGTCTGTGAAGTAGTCCTCAGTTATTTTGTTGTTAGCTTCTATGTAATCCTTGACTTGAGTATTTAATTTTTTTGGATCCTTTAAAACTTCAAGGATATTTGGCTGATCAACCCATGAATAGTCATCTTCTAAGGGGATCCCGTGATAATTTTTCGTAGTCTTTATTTTTTTTAGTTTTGGTATATTCATATAAGGAAATTATATGAATTTGCTTTTGTTGGGAATTATCATTTTCGTCGTAATCTACCTTTTTCTAAACTGGTTCGCTAGAGCCAGTTCAAAAAAGATCGCTACAACTATAAAAAAAATTGCAATTTATATATCATTGATTCTAGCTGTACTATTTACAATTGGTGGTAAATTCATCTTCAGTCTTCCAATGTGGTTGATCCTGCTTTCTGGGCTCAAGATTAAAGGTTTTACTGCTCTGCAAATGTATCAATTATGGAGACTAATCCAATTTATGAAAAATAACGCAGGAAGATTTTCCCAAGGTCAGTTTGGCCAAACTCCAGGATCGTCAAGTCTTACATCAGAAGAGGCTTATAAATTGCTAGGATTAAAAAAGGGCGCAAGCAAAGAAGAAGTTTTAAAAGCAGCTAATCAATTACAAAAAAAAATTCATCCTGATATGAACCGTAATGTAGACAGCTCCAGATTGAGTCAATTAGTTAATGAAGCTAAAGAAAAAATAATAAAAACTGATTTTAGCTAGACAAAAGCTCAATACATTTATTGTAAACTTTGTCGAAAGAGATTTTATCTGCACCTAGAGTATCGTGATTTGTTGACTCCTCAGTTTCACCTTCTGGTATAATTACATGAATATTTTCTGAGTACTTTCCATAAGCAAGAACCGGGCTATCTATGAACAAAGCTACAGTTTTTAAATTGAGAGCCGCACAAATATGCATAAACCCAGTATCATTTCCGCAATACAAATTACAATTTGCTATAATCGGAAGCATTTCATTTATTTTTAAATGATTTAGAGAAATGCAATTTGACCCAATATTTGAGTTTAATATTTCATCAATTATTTGTTGATCATTTTTTCCAGCAACTAAATAAAATTTAGTAGGGTGCTTTTCCTTTATTTTTTCAATTAATCTAATAAAATTTTTAATTCCCCAACGCTTTGTTGGTCCAGATGCGCTAATTCCTAGGACAACTCTAATATGATCTAGAG
>CACGZQ010000009.1 GCA_902577575.1 uncultured Pelagibacteraceae bacterium | reverse complement strand
GAAAAAACGTAACATAAAAAATATATTGATGGATCAAAAATTCATTTCAGGATTGGGAAATATTTACGTAAACGAAATACTATTTTACAGTGGAATTAAACCAACAAGAGCAGCAAATAAGTTAAAAAATTTTGAGATACATAATATAGTGAAATTCACAAAAAAAATTTTAATCGAAGCGATTAAACTTGGCGGTTCGTCAATAAAAGATTTTTCTAGCGAGAATGGAAAAAAGGGTAAATTTCAACAACGTTTTAAAGTTTATAGCAAAAAGGGAGAGGTATGTTCTAATACTGATTGCAAAAGTTTGATAAAAAAAATTGTTATATCAAATAGAGCCACTTTTTATTGCCCTCAGTGCCAAAAAAATTAAAGTTGACCCGAATTATAACCACATATATACAATCGTAAAAATGCCTAACACTAAATCAGCAATTAGAAGAGTGAGAAGAGTTAAAAAGCAATCTCAAGTTAACAGGATTAGGAAAAGCAAATACAAAAACGCCATAAAAAAATGGATTTATTGATTAAAGCCAATGAAAAAGAAAAAGCTAAAAAATATTTTCCTAATTTTCAGTCAGTTCTAATGCAGGTTGCTAAATCAGGTGTTGTAAATAAAAAAACTGCAGCAAGAAAAATCTCAAGACTTTCAAAAAAAATTTAAAACATCAACAATCCCAAGTTGATATTTTTTTTAATCTAGATTTAGTTTTAAAATTTCAAAAAATCAAAATGTAGTTTCATTTAAAAGTTGTAGTTTTTTTTATTTCTATCTGGACGATAATACTACAACCTGAAACGATTTTTTTTTTATTTTTAAAATAAATTTCTTGCAAATATTTTTAAAAGAGCGTTTAAAGGAATCTCTACCAAAATAATTACATGGAAAACAAAATTATAAAAAATCACAACCTTTTTGTTTCAGAAGAGGAAAAAACATTAAATTGGTTAGAAGTTCAAAATTCTTTTAAACAGAATTTTGGATCTGAAGTTTACAATAGTTGGCTTGAAAAAATAGCTCTAGTAAAGGAATATAACGATTACTTAATTTTAAGCGTTCCAACAAGATTTTTTAGAGATTGGATAGTTTCAAGATATCTTGATAAAATTTTAGCGATAGTTAAAGAATTTAAATTAAGTTTGAATAGAATAGAGTTCAAGATTGTTGAAGAGAATAAACAATCACAAGAACTTATTAAAATTGATGAACTTAATAAAGTCACAGAAATAAAAGATTCAATATTAAATTATAATAGGTTGAACCCAAACCTGAATTTTAATAATTTTATTCAAGGGAAAAGTAACGAAATTGCCTTATCATACTCAAAAAAGGTTTGCGAGCAAGTTTCCAGGTATAATCCTTTGTATGTTTGTGGCGGTGTAGGGCTCGGAAAAACTCATCTTTTAAATGCTATTGGAATAGAACTACAGCCTCAAAATAATGTTATGTTTATTTCGGCTGAAAGATTTATGTACCATTTTATCAAGTCAATTAAGAAGAATGATATGGTTAATTTCAAGGATTTTTTCAGGAAGTCTTCAGTATTTATAATAGATGATATTCAATTTATTAGCGGAAAAGATAGTTTGCAAGAAGAGTTTTTTCACACATTTAATAGTTTAATAGATAAAGGTTCTCAAATTATAATTTCTTCAGATAGAAATCCTATGAAGTTAGATAGGGTACAAGAACGAATTAAGTCTAGACTTGCTGGTGGCTTAGTAGTTGATATTGATGTTCCTGATATAGAACTAAAGATTAAAATTTTAAAAAAAAAGATAGAGGACATTCAAAGTCAGTTTAAAGAGAATATAAATTTAGATGACGATGTTATACAGTTCATTGCTAGCGAAAGTAAAACTAATGTTAGAGAGTTAATAGGTATACTAAACAGAATAGTTGCATTTAGCAGAGTGCATAATAAAAATTTATCTATAAATGAGTGTAAAAATATTTTAAAAGATATTTTTAATCAAACCAAAGTAATTACAGTTGATAAAATTCAAAATATTGTATCAAACTACTTTAATATTCCATTGAGTGACATGCTTTCTCAAAGAAGATCTCGACCTTTAGCTAGGCCGAGGCAGATAGCTATGTATTTAGCAAAAAAAATGACAACAAGATCATTGCCTGAAATAGGAAGAAGATTTGCAAATAGGGATCACACAACAGTTATTCATGCAGTAAAAACTATTAAGAGATTATCAGAACAAGATGATGAAATGAAAAAAAACATTACTCAGATAAAAAGTCTTCTATTAGAACAATAATGCAATTCGTTATTAAGAGAGATATTTTATTAAAATCTTTAAGTTTTGTTCAGGGTGTTGTTGAAAAAAAAAATACTCTACCGATTTTATCAAATGTATTAATTGAACTTAAGAATAAAAAACTCCAAATAGTCGCTACAGATCTAGATCTAATTTTTTACGATGAGATTGAAGAAGTAAAAGTTATTACAGAAGGAAGCACTACCACATCAGCTGCAATTTTATATGATATTTTAAGAAAGATTTCATCAAATTCAGAATTAAATTTTGAGTTAAAATCTGAAAATAAATTAAGTCTTAAAAGTGATAACTCAGATTTTAATTTGCTTTGCCTACCAATTGATAATTTTCCGACTTTTGACAATAATTTTGAAAAAGAGGAATTTGAACTTAGTAATAAGAAGTTTTTGAAACTTTTGAATAAAACGAGGATAGCGATTTCAAATGATGATACTAGGCATTATCTTAATGGAATATTTATCCATTTAACCGAGGCTGGAGGAAAGAATTTCCTAACAGGTGTTGCTACTGATAGTCACAGATTGTCTTCTAGTAGTTTAGAAATTGATAGCTCAAGCAATCTTATATCCTTTATATTGCCAAAAAAAACTGTTTTTCAGCTATGCTCTTTACTATCTGAAAATGATAAAAAACTTACTATGCAGATTGGAGAAAATAAGATTAAATTTACATTAGGCAAGACCACACTTATCTCAAAAGTGATCGATGGTAAATTTCCTGATTATAAAAAAGTAGTGCCTACTAATAATAACAAAGTTTTAACTGTATCAACTAAAGACTTTATTAACTCGATTGAGAGAGTGGCTAGTGTTTCTATTGATCGAAAAGAGGGTGTAAAGCTTAATATAAATAAAGGTATCATGCATTTGTCAGTTACAAGCGCAAATTCTGGAGATGGAAATGAAAAGATCAAAGCTGATTTTAATGCGGAAAATTTAACTATAAGTTTTAATTCAAAATATTTAATCGATATTGCTAATGAAATTGAAGATAGTAATTTAAAAATGAATTTGAAAGATCCTACATCACCAGTACTTGTTCAAGATAATTCTGATAAAAATAGTTATTACGTAATAATGCCGATGAAAATCTAGTATATTATAAATTCAGAATTTCTTTTTATTTTAGCTTTAAAACCCTTGATATAGAATAATTCTAGCTCGGTAACCCCAATCTTGATTTTCTATTAATATTAAAAAATGATATGATCTTTTTCCAATAAAAAATATAATGTCAAGAAATTCTGAATTAAATAAAACCAAATCTTATGGTGCAGACTCAATAAAAGTCCTTAAGGGTTTAGATGCTGTAAGAAAAAGACCGGGTATGTATATTGGGGACACCGATGATGGATCTGGTCTACACCATATGGTTTTTGAAGTTATTGATAATTCAATAGACGAAGCGCTTGCAGGTCATTGCAAAAATATAATTGTGTCTATCAACTCAGATAATACCATAACCGTGGAGGATGATGGAAGAGGTATACCAGTTGATTTACACAAAAGTGAGAAAATATCTGCTGCCGAAGTAATTATGACCCAATTGCATGCTGGAGGAAAATTTGACCATGACTCTTATAAAGTTTCAGGAGGGTTACACGGTGTAGGTGTTTCAGTGGTTAACGCTTTATCTGAAAAGCTAGATTTAAAAATTTACAGAGAGGGTAAAGAATATGAAATTAGATTTGAAAACGGCAATTCAATTAAACCTTTAAAACAAATAGGGAAAACGAAAAAAAGAGGTACAAGCATCTCATTTTTACCATCAAGAGAGATATTTTCATCTATTAAATTCAATTCAAATATTTTAGATAAAAGAATTAAAGAATTGGCTTTTTTAAATAAAGGTATCTCAATTACACTTAGAGATAATTCGTCAAAAAAATCAAAAGAATTTGTACATAAATATGACGGAGGCATTACTGAATTTGTAGAATACATCAATAATAAAAAACCAATTTTACAGAATAAAAATGAAAAAGAAGTATTTAAAAAGCCAGTTTATGTTACGTCAACTAAAAATAATGTGGTTGTAGAATGTTCTTTTGAGTGGAACGCAGGGTTTTCAGAAGAAGTTCTACCTTTCACAAATAATATTCCCCAGAAAGATGGAGGAACTCATCTTTTAGGATTTAGAAGTGCGCTTACAAGAGTAATTAACAAATATTCAAATGATAGAAATAATAAAAAAAATAAAATTTCTTTATCAGGTGAGGATATTAAAGAGGGATTGACAGCGGTCCTTTCAGTCAAGATGCCTGATCCAAAGTTTTCTTCTCAAACAAAAGATAAACTAGTTTCATCTGAAATAAGAAATATAGTTGAAAACATTATTAGTGAAAAAGTATCAACATGGTTTGATCAAAATCCTTCCGTAACAAAAGCTGTAATAGAAAAAATTACTCAGGCAGCAATGGCTAGGGAAGTCGCAAGAAAAGCAAGGGATAGTGTTAGAAGAAAAGGAACTTTTGAACTTTCGGGTTTGCCTGGAAAACTTGCAGACTGTCAAATTCAAAAAAGAGAAGGCACTGAATTATTTATCGTTGAAGGAGACTCTGCAGGCGGATCAGCTAAACAAGGTAGAGTTAGGGAATACCAAGCAGTCTTACCTTTAAGAGGTAAAATATTAAATACCTTCGTAAATGGAAAGAAAAATGGAGAGGACCAATCAACAAAAGCACTTTCAAAGATGATGTCATCAAGTGAAATTGTAACGTTGATAAATGCTCTAGGAACTGGCTCTAAAGATTTCAACATTGAAAACCTAAGATATGACAAAATAGTAATAATGACCGATGCAGATGTTGATGGATCACATATTAGGACACTGCTTTTAACTTTTTTTAATAATCATCCATTTAATCAGCTGATTGAGAATGGTCATATTTATTTAGCTCAACCGCCTTTATTTAAAATAACCAAAACAAATAAAATTTTCTATATAAAAGACGAAAAAGAATTAGAAAATTATATTTTGAAAACTGGAAGTTTAAATAAAAAGTTAAAAAAAGGATCGATTGAGTATAATAAATTTATGCAAGACCAAAAAGAAAAACTTTCTATACAAAGATTTAAAGGATTAGGCGAGATGAACCCCGAGGAACTATGGGAAACTACTCTCAACCCTGAAAATAGAACAATGCTAAGAGTGCAATATTCTAAACTAACCAAAGATAAGTCCAAAGATGATCAAAAAATGATCGAAGTGCTAATGGGCGATGAAGTTGCTCCAAGAAAAGATTTCATTACCAATAATGCATTAGAAGTAATTAATCTAGATATTTAATTCTAATGAACTTTTCTACTCTCTTTCGAACTAAAGAGAATTTAAGCTTAGACAAAAACACACTCACAATCTTAAGATATATAGCCATTTTTGGCCAGTTTTTGGCGGTCAGTATTGTCTATTATTATTTAGGTTTGCCTTTTCCAATTACAGAGAGTTATCTAATTATCTTATTCGGTCTGGTTACAAATATATATCTTCAAATCGGTATTAAATATAATCAACTTAAAGATTTATATGCAGCGCCCTTTCTATTGTACGATTTAGCACAATTGAGTGCTCTACTTTATTTAACTGGAGGAATTTTTAATCCTTTTTCTTTTTTATTAATAATTCCAGCCATAGTTTCATCAACATTTTTAAGCATGGGTACTACAATCATTCTAGGTTTAATAACATCATTATTTTTATTTATCATCTCATTTTTTTATTTACCTTTACCAGGTGAAAATATGAATTTGTTACATTTTCCAAATTTTTATAAAATTGGAATTATCATTTCTATTTTGATCGGTTTAATATTTTTAAGTTATTTTGGAATTCGATTTGCTGGAGAAAAAAAGAAAACGGAGGAAGCTTTTAAAAAACTTCAAGAAGTAATTTATAAAGAATATGAATTGGAGTCTTTAGGAGGCCAAGCAGCAGCAGCTGCACATTCACTTGGAACACCATTAGCTACGATTAGCGTGGTAGCAAAAGAATTAAAAAAAGAAATTGGGAACAATAGCGAATTTTCTAAAGACATCGATTTATTAATTAGCCAGTCTAAAAGATGTAGTGAAATCCTAAAAAGGATTTCAAAAAAACAGATTGAAGAAGATAAATTTTTTAGCTCTACAAAATTAGAGGATTTACTAGAGGAAATTTTGAATTCTTTTAAAGAAACCTCCTCTAAAGAAATTAATTTAGTATCCGAGAATGATAAAAACAAGATTGATATTCAAAGGTCAGCCGAAATGATTTATGGCTTGCGAAATTTTATTGGTAATGCAATCAAATTTTCAAAAAGTAAAGTTAATATTTTTCTTACTAGCGATGATAAAGAAATTAAAGTCACAGTTAATGACGATGGACCAGGATTTCCTAAAGATATTATCGAGCAATTAGGAGAACCGTATATTAAATCAAAATCTATAGAATTAAATTCTAACTCAGGTTTAGGTCTTGGAACTTTCTTAGGTAAAACCTTATTAGAAAGACAAAATGCAAAATTATTATTTAAAGATGATAAAAATTTAGGTGGCGCTTCAGTGGTAATTAGCTGGTCTCCTAAAAATATTTTACTATAAATTTTAAACTTATTTTGGTTCCTGTTGTGTTAAACAATGAATAGCTCCAAAACCCCAAATTAATTCAGAACAATCAATTGGAATTATTTTTCTATTACTGAATTCTTTTTTAAAAATTTTAATTACTAATTTATCTTTTGGATCATTAAAGGTAGGTAATAAAACAAATTTATTCAGGATATAAAAGTTAAGGTACGATGCTGGAACTCTCACATTATTTATGTAAATAGCTTTAGGCATCGGAATTTTTTTTATTTTTAATCGTGAAGAATTAACTTTGACCCTTTTTAAAATTTTAAAATTTTCATCAAGATTTTTATAATTTTTATCTTTTTTATTATTTTCGTAAGCAAGAAAGACCTTATTAGAGGTTACAAATCTAGCAATATCATCAACATGACCATGAGTGTCGTCTCCCTCAATCCCTTTATTTAGCCAAATAACTTTTTTTATTCCAAAAAACTTTTGAAAGATTTGATTATAATCTTTTATTTTTAAGAAAGAATTTCTCTGTTGAATTTTACTTAATAAACATTCTTTAGTTGTAAGTAGTAAACCTTTTCCATTAACATCAATTGATCCCCCCTCCAGTACTATTAACCTTTTTTTAAATCTAGGAGTTATAATATTTCCCTTATAATGATTTTTTATCCTCAAATTTACTTTGTCATCTGCCTTATAATTTTTATATTTAGCCCAACCATTAAATTTCCAATTTAATAAAATATTTTTATTTTTTTTATTTTTGACAAAAATTGGCCCTGTATCTCTCATCCATACTCTGTCTGTTTTACAAATTATAAATTTTACGTTATGTATTTTTGTATTATTTTTCATAAGCAATTTTTTAATTAAATTCTTAGATTTAGTCTCTTTTATTAAAAGATTTACCTTCTGAGACATGGTAATTTTAGACACTATTTTAGCGAATACCTCAGGAATATTTTTAAATTTATCTGGCCAGTCATCTTTATTATAAGGCCATCCTATAAGTGTAGATTGTTGTTTCTCCCACTCAGCTGGCATTCTGAAATGAGAATTGGTTTTTTTAGGCATCTCTTGGATTTTTAATTAGTCCTTTGTAATAATCTATTCTTCTATCCCTAAAGAAAGGCCAATGTCGTCTAGAACTTTCTACTTTTTTAAAATCTATTTCACAAATTAAAATATTTTCTTTTAAATTAGCTTTTTTAACAACGTTACCACTTGGATCAAATATTACGCTATTTCCCCAGAATTCTATCTTTTTATTTCCTTGTTTTTCAGTTCCAACTCTATTTATTGCAGCAACATAAATACCATTAGCTATAGCGTGAGATCTCTGAATTGAAAGCCATGAGTCGAGTTGAGACTTACCAAATTGCCTTTTTTCCTTTGGATGCCATCCTATTGCAGTTGGATAAAAAATAATTTCTGCTCCTTTAAGTGCAGTTAATCTCGCTGCCTCAGGAAACCATTGATCCCAGCAAATCAAAGTTCCTAAATTTCCTTTTGAGGTTTTAAAAGATTTGAAACCTAAATCTCCTGGTGCAAAATAAAACTTCTCGTAAAATTGTGGATCATCAGGAATATGCATCTTTCTATATTTTCCTAAAAGTTTACCTTTTTCGTTAATTACAATGCTACTATTGTGATAAAGCCCAGAAGTTTTCTTCTCAAATAGTGAAACTATTAAAATTATTTTGAGTTTTTTAGCAAGCGCAGAAAATAAATTACTGCTAGGTCCTGGTATTTTCTCAGCAAAATTGAAGTTTTTATGACTTTCAATTTGACAGAAATATTTTGTTAAAAATAATTCTGGTAAACAAATAATCTTTGCACCTTTTTTTGCTGCAGCGTTAATTTTATTGATAGCACTTTTAATATTTTTTTTTGGCTCAGACGACATTTTCATCTGAATTAATGCTATCTTTGTTTTACTCATTATATTTTAATTGAATAAATTTTGAAAATTTCTTTTTTGTCTTGCTTGCCAATGTTTACGATGATAGGCATCGCTTGCTATTAATGGCAACACACTTGTAGCTTCAGCAAACACCATTTGCTCCTTTGTAACGTCCACTTTACCCCATGAACTTGCTTCTTTTAAAGTAGAACTACTACAAGCTCCATCTCTCGTATCTGCCACAGTTATCTGAATAGCATATTTATGCATATCTACCTTTTTACCTAACAACTCTGCACAAACCACTGTATCCTGAACAAAATTTTTAGGCACACCACCTCCAACCATTAATAATCCTGATTGTTTTGATTTGAGTTTAATTTCAGTTAATTCTCTAAATTCTCTAATAGAGTCTATAGTTATATGACTTTTAGGATTCTGTTCTTGGTGCATGACAAGTCCAAATCCTGCTGAACTATCAGTAAAAGCTGGGCAAAAAATTGGGACATTGTTATCATAAGCTGATTCTATTAATGATCCTTTCTTTTTTGAATTTTTTTTTAAATATTTTCCAAGTTCTTTTATAAACTCTCTTGATGTATACGGCTTTGGCTTAAGTGAATTAGCAATTTCACAAATAGTCTTGTCACACGCTTGTAGTTCCTCTTCATCAATGTACGTGTCATATATCCTATCAATATAGTTATTTCTTAACTCAGTATCATCTTGAAATTGAGAGCCTTGATAATGTTTAAATCCTAGTGCCTCAAAAAAATCCATATCTATTATAGAGGCACCTGTTGCCACTACAGCATCGATCATATTATATTTTACCAAATCGGTGTACAGATCCATACATCCACCTGCTGAAGTTGAACCTGCTAGGGTCAAAAAAATTGAACAATCCTTATCTGCAAGCATCTCATTATAAATACCTGCTGCTCTAGCTGTGTCTCTAGACGTAAAAGACATTTTGCTCATTCCCTCAATAATTTTGCGAGCGTCAAAAGATTTTATGTCGATATGTTCAACAGGAGAATTGAGCAGAGTTTTATTATTATGTCCAATATTTGGACTATTTTTTTTATTCATTAAGCTACTAAAGAACCAACCTTATCATCTGAATTATCGTACATAGATATAATCGGTTTGTCACTTAATTCATGAATTTCATTTGAAAAAAAACCATTAAAGTTTGTTCTGAAGGTAAGACTGTATGCTCCTAATTGTCCCAATTCTATATAATCACCTTCTTTAATATTGTTAGGTAATATAAATGGTCCTTTCATATAATCTAAGCCATCGCAAGTTGGTCCAAAAAAACTAAATGCAGTTAGTTTTTTAGACTGAGTTCTACCATCTGTAATCATTTTCGATGGTAAAACGAAATTTGGCCCACCTGCATCAAATAAAGATCCGTAAGTTCCATCATTAATATAAAGATTATTTTTTTTTCTTAAAATAACTTTAACAATAGTCGAACCACTTTCAGCAACAAGCGCTCTACCTGGTTCACATATAATGTCAGGCAACTTACTTAGTTTTAAACTATTAATTTCCTTTTTAATTTCATTCATATAGTTAATTAAAGGTTCAGGATTTAAATCTGGATAAATTGATGGAAAGCCTCCACCAACATTAATTGTATTTGGAACTATTTTTGTTTTTTTTATAATATTTCCAATTTCTCGAATTCCATTCGAATAAGAAATCTTATGCATACATTGAGAGCCAACATGAAAACTTATTCCAAGTCTCTTAGAATTGTCTTTACTCAATCTCACTAACCCTAAAGCTTCAGAGGGAAGAGCGCCAAATTTTCTTGAAAGGTCTATTTCCGCATGTTCATTTGAAATCGCAATTCTAACAAATAACTCTAAATCTTTTGCTTGATTAGTTGCGTCTAAAATTTTTCTTAGTTCATCTTTACTATCTAAAGAAAAACTTTTAACTCCGTAATCAAAATAAGCAGATGATATACTTTCTTTACTTTTAATCGTATGCATGAAATGTAGTTTCGCTTCTGGTTTTATTTTCTTGATAAGTTTTATTTCGTTTAGAGATGCAACATCAAATTCATTGATGCCATTATTAATAATTTGTTTGATAACTTTTTCGTTAGGGTTTGTTTTTACTGCGTAAAGAATTTTACCAGGAAAATTTTCTTTAAAAAATTTTACGGATTTTTTAATCTCGTTAAGCCGTATACAATATACGGGATTATCTGGTTTTAATGAGTTAACTAATTCGTTAACTGTTTTAAATTTTCCCATTGCATGTGTCCCTCACGTTAATTTACACAAAGATTTTTTAAAAAATTTAATAAAAAAAATCTTATTTATTTTGCGTTTAAGGTTTTTTTGACTTTATGTAAAGAAAAAAAGGACATTTTTGTCGTGTTGTAATCTTGTCAACAGTGCCTATATATATCTTATGCGATCAATTAAAAACGCTCCAGAGCAGCTAAAATTAGCAGACTTTGCTGATAAATCGCTACTTATACTTGATGACGACGATCCACTAAGAGGCAGGCTTGCTAGAGCTATGGAAAAGAAAGGGTTCGTTGTTAAAGAGGCTAAAACTGTAGCAGAGGGGCTAAATGTTGCTAGAACGGCTCCAACAGCCTTTGCCGTCGTAGACCTAAGACTGGAGGATGGCAATGGTTTAGATGTAGTTAAAGAATTATCTAAACATAAAAAAGATAGTAGAATAGTGATGTTAACCGGATACGGGAATCTACCTACGGCTGTAGCAGCTGTAAAAGTTGGAGCAATAGACTACATTGCAAAACCTGTTGATGCAGATGATGTGGAGGCTGCTTTGTTAGCGTCTCCTGAGTCCAAAGCAAAGCCCCCAGAAAATCCAATGTCAGCTGATAGAGTAAAATGGGAGCATATACATCGTGTTTTTGAATTATGTAATAGAAACGTTTCAGAAACCGCAAGAAGACTTAAAATGCATAGAAGAACATTGCAAAGAATTCTTTCTAAAAGATCTCCAAGATAATATTAAATAACTTTTTTAATTTTCCTAATTTGATTAGCTGTTAAAGTTATTAATAGTATTTTGAATAGTTCAGCGAATAAAAAAGGTTGTGCTCCTAATTGAAAAATTGGTTTTTCCCAACCAATTAAACTCCCTAACCAAATTAGACCAAAAATATAAATAAAACTTGTTGCGAATGTTAACTTAAAAAAAGTTCGTACTAGGCTACCGTCATAATTAAATTTCCCAGCTAAATAAACTGTGACTATAAAACCGATTAAGTAACCCATCGTAGGTCCAGTAAAATATGCTACTCCTAAACCTTTTTCAGGAGTTCCGGAAAAAACAGGTAATCCCATAAGACCTTCAAATAGATACAAAGAGACTGTAGCAACCCCAAGTTTCCAACCAAAGGCTATTCCAATAAATAAAACTACGAATGTTTGCATTGTCATCGGCACAGGATAAAAAGGAATTTTAATCTTAGAAGAGACAGCTAAGAGAATGGAACCAATTAATGCGATAAATAAATATTTTATTAATTTTGTATTTTTAAAACTCTTTACTATTTCCATTAGTTCAATTTATCTTTTTTTTTGATAAAATCTAGTGTTTTGTTACTTGAACAAACACATCCTCCAAATCACCATCCTCTGTTGAAATATCCTCAATTTTTACGTTATTTCGATTGAGATAATTTATAATTTCTCCAAAATCTAAAGAATTTTTTTCATAAGATAAAGAAATTGAGTTTTTGGAATTTATTTTAAATTTTATATTTTTCATTAACAGTTCTTTATTAGGTTCAAAATTTTTAACTTTAAGATTGATTTTTTTTGTTTTAATACGTTCTAATAATTTTTGTGTAGTATCTAATGCTACTAGATTCCCTTTATTTATTATGGCTATTCGATCGCACATCTCCTGAGCTTCAAAGAGATAGTGAGTAGTTAATATAATAGTTACACCCTCTTTGTTTAGCTCTTTCACATTTTTCCAGAGGTTGTTCCTTAACTCGACATCTACCCCAGCAGTTGGTTCATCCAAAATTAAAATTGGAGGCTGGTGAACCATAGCTTTTGCGATCAATAATCTCCTCTTCATTCCACCAGATAAACTTCTCGAATAGGCATTTGCCTTATTCTCAAGTGCAACCATTTTTAATATTAGCTCAGTTATTCTATCTTGTTTTGTTACACCGTATAATCCGGCTTGTAATTCAAGAAGTTTTTTAGGACTAAAAAATGCGTCCAAATTAACCTCTTGTGGAACTATTCCTACAGAGGCTCTAACTTGACGAGGGTTTTGATCTAAATCGAAACCCCAAACATTTACCTTTCCACCTGTTTTAACAACTGTGCCTCCTAGTATACTTAAAAAAGTTGTTTTACCTGCTCCATTAGGACCAAGAAGGCCAAACACTTCACCTTGTTTTACACTAAAAGTTAAATCATTAAGTGCTTTGTTTTGTTTTTTTGTTTTTGATTCAGTGTAAATCTTCGTTAGATTTTCAACAGTTAAAGCAAATTTACTCATACTTTTTTATAAATAGATAAGAATTCATTGTAATATGTATATATGAGTTCAATAAAAAAAACAGATCATTTTTATTTAGTTGACGGTTCGGGATATATATTTCGAGCTTACTATGCTTTGCCCCCGCTTTCTAGAAAAAGTGACGGTTTGCCAACTGGAGCTGTTAGCGGATTTTGTTCAATGTTATTTAAACTTTTAGAAGACGCTAGGGCAGATGACAGCAAAAATAAACCTTCACATTTTGCTGTGATCTTTGACTCAGCAAGAAAAAACTTTAGAAATGAAATCTATAGCGAATATAAAGCTAATCGTGCTGAAGCACCAGATGATCTAGCGCCTCAATTTGAATATATTAGAAAATCAGTCGATGCTTTTAACCTTCCATCGATAGAACTTTTGAATTATGAAGCCGATGATTTAATTGCAACTTATTCTAAAAAAATTAAAGAGGCAGGAGCAAAAGTTACGGTTATTTCATCCGATAAAGATTTAATGCAGCTAATATCAAACAAAATTAGATTATTTGATCCAATGAAAAGCAAAGTTATTGGAGAAAAAGAAGTTTTAGAAAAATTTGGAGTTAAACCTGATCAAGTGATAGATGTTCAGTCATTGGCTGGCGACTCGTCTGATAATATTCCTGGTGTTCCAGGGATAGGAATTAAAACGGCCTCTGAACTGATAAATAAATACAAAACATTAGATAATTTACTTAATAAAGCATCGGAGATTACTCAAAACAAAAGAAGAGAAACTTTAATTGCAAATAAGGATAAAGCACTATTAAGTAGAAAATTAGTAACTCTAAAAGATAATGTGCCAGTAAAGAACGACCTTAACGAATTTCTTATTAAAGAAATTGATAAAGATAAACTTTATACTTTTTTAAGAGAAATGGAGTTTAACAGACTATTAAGCCAGGTTATTGGTTTTTATGGTGAACCAGGTAAAAAAACTTCTACTATAGCGGGACACGAAAAAAAAATATCAAAAATTGATACTAAAAAATATAAGAATATAATCAAAGAAAAAGATTTAAATGATCTCATAGAAGATTTAAATACTAAAAGTATTATCTCTGTTGATACAGAAACTTCTTCTTTAGATCCTCAACAAGCCGAATTAATTGGTATTTCTATATGTCATGCACCTAATATTTCTTTTTATATCCCGGTTAAACATAAAAATATTGAAAGCTTAAAAACTGATTTTGTTATTAAAAAATTGAAACCAATACTTGAAGATCCAAGCATTAAGAAAATTGGACAAAATATCAAATACGATTACATAATCCTTAAAAGATATGGCATTGAATTAAAATCAATAGAAGACACAATGTTGCTATCTTACACACTAGATGCAGGGAATAATCGTCATAATATGGATACTCTATCTGAAATACACTTAAGTCATAAAACAATCTCTTATAAGGAACTAGTAGGATCAGGAAAAAAACAACTAAACTTTTCAGAAGTTGAGTTAGACAAAGCAACAGAATATTCTGCAGAAGACGCTGATGTTACTTTAAGGTTATATGAAGTTTTATCTGAGAGGGTTGAAAAAGAAAAATTAAATAAAATTTATGAAGTTTTCGAAAAACCAATGATTAAGATTTTATCGAAATTAGAAAATCTTGGAATTAAGGTTGATGATAGCTACTTAAAATTATTATCAAAAAAATTTCAGTCTAGACTGATAAAAATTGAGAAAGAAATTTATAAAATTTCTGGAAAAGAATTTAATATTGGATCACCAAAACAACTTGGTGAAATAATTTATAATGATTTAAAAATAACTAAGCTAAAAAAAACAAAAAAAGGGAGCTTAGCGACTAGTGCAAAAATATTAGAAGATTTGGCACTAACAGGCCACAAATTTCCAAATTTAGTTTTAGAGTGGCGACAAGTATCAAAACTTAAAAGTACTTATACTGATGCATTACAAGATCATATTAACAAAAAAACAAAACGTGTTCACACATCTTTTCTTTTAGCTGCTACCAATACAGGTAGACTAGCTTCTAGTGATCCTAACTTACAAAATATACCCATCAAAACATTAGACGGTAAAGAGATAAGAAAAGCATTTATAGCAGAGCAAAATAATATTTTAATTTCTGCTGACTATAATCAGATAGAAATGAGAATTCTTGCAGATATGGCTGATGTAAAGGAGTTAAAAAAAGCTTTTAAAAACAATCAAGATATTCATAGTTTGACTGCTAGTCAGGTTTTTGATTTACAAATTAATAAAGTTTCAGATGAACAAAGAAGAAAAGCAAAAGCGATAAATTTTGGAATTATATATGGAATCACGCAATATGGTCTTGCTAAACAAATATCTGTTTCAAATGAAGATGCACAAGAGTTTATAAATGCTTATTTTAAAAAATTTCCCGAAATCAAAGATTATATGAATTCAACAATTAAGAGCTGTAGAAAAAACGGATATGTTACAAATATTTTTGGAAGGAGAATTCATCTAAGGGGCATAAACGATAAAAATTTTAGTGTTAGAAGTTTTCAGGAAAGAGCAGCAATAAATGCACCGATCCAAGGCTCTGCTGCGGATATTATCAGACTAGCAATGATAAAAATAGATGATATTCTAAAAGAAAAACAAAAAGCAAATATGCTTTTACAAATACACGACGAATTAATTTTTGAATGTTTAAAAAAAGATGAAAACAGTGTAAAAAAATTAATAAAGGATGCGATGGTTTCTATTTCTAGTTCTGATCATCACATGTTTTCAGTCCCATTAGAAGTGAGTATTAATTCAGGTAATAACTGGGGAGAGGCTCACTAACGCCTAAATTTTGACAATAAAATTATGAAAATAATAACATGCCTCATACAATTGCTTTAGTTGACGATGACAGAAATATTTTAACCGGAATAAGTATGGCTTTGGAACGTGAGGGTTTTAAAGTACAAACTTATATTGACGGGGAGTCAGCTTTAATAGGCTTAACCAGAAATCCACCCGACCTAGCAGTTTTAGATATTAAGATGCCCAGAATGGACGGGGAAGAGTTACTTAAAAAGTTAAAGAAAAAAATGTCTATTCCAATAATATTTTTAACTTCGAAAGATGAAGAGGTAGATGAATTATTAGGATTAAAGTTAGGAGCAGATGATTTTGTAAAAAAATCAGGAGGATTTTCTACTAAAGTACTAATTGAAAGAATAAGAGTGCAACTTAGAAAAAAGACTAGCTTAGTAGACGATACAAAGAATATTATTAACCATGGAAAATTAAAATTGGACCCCGCTCAGCTGGAATGCGAATGGAACGGTAAACCACTGCCTGATAAATTGACTACTACAGAGTTTTTAATTGTTAAAGAATTAGCTAAAAGACCTGGAGTCATCAAAGAAAGAGCACACCTCATGGATATTGCATATAAAGAAAACACAGAAATAGAGGATAGGACTATTGATAGCCACGTAAAAAGAATAAGGAAAAAGTTTAAAAAAGTAGATGAAAAATTCTCAGCGATTGAAACTAGATATGGAAGCGGGTATAGATGGAATGTTAGTTGATGAAATCAAAAAAAACAGCTTCAATATTAAAAAAATTTCTATTATTTAATCTAACAGTATTTTCTGTATTAGGTCTGTTTACAATTATTTATTTGGAGGCAATACAACCTAGCTTAGTAAAAGATAGAGCGGCAAATCATAAGATAATAATTAAAAATACGGTGGATCATATTGAAAGACTTGGAATAGAATATACAAATAGCGGTATTAGAACTTTTTTACTTTCCACAAGATTTTTATTTCAAAGTTTAGATAGAGTAAGATTTTATGATCTTTCTGGTCAATTAGTAGGTGATACCAATATTTTAGATCTTGACCCTAATGTATTTTCTCGTTCCGACATAGTTATACAAGAGTCTTTAAGTGGAGAAAAAAATCTTATCGACAAACCTAAAGAAGTTATTTCCGTCGCGCCTGAAAAAATAAAAGATATTATTATTAATAGCTACACTGATGAGATTATGACAATGTCAGATACAATTAATAATAATTTTTTTGTAAATACTCTATCTAAGATCAATGTTAAAAACAGAGAGATTGGGTTCATTTTAGTTTCTGAACAAGCAAATGATATTTTGACAGCAGTTAAAGAAAGAAAGGCTTTTATAATTAGAACGATGATAGCTGTTGCATTAGTAATTTTGATTTTTTCATTATTCCTTAATAAATATATTTTAAAACCTATAGGTCTTCTAGTAAATTTTAGCGACTCTATTAAAAATAAATCAGATCAAAACATTGATATTAAAAAAGTATTTGTAAGAAATGATGAAATTGGAAAATTAACAAAATCAATAGACGAAATGACTAAAGAACTTCAACATAGAACTAATAGAGCCGAAACATTTTCCAATGATCTAGCACATGAAATCAGAAATCCTTTAGCCTCATTAAAGAGCGCGTCAGAATTACTTGATAAGACTACTCAAAAAAATGAAAGTGAGAAATTATTGAAGATTATTAATCATGATGTTGAGAGAATTGAAAGATTAATAACCGATTACTCTCAAATGTTAAAAGACGAGGCGTCTCTATCTAGAGAAAAAATGAGTAAAATTGATATAATAGATATTATCAATAATGTCGTCGAGGACTTTAAACAGGATCTTGAAAATCAGAATAAAAAAATTGAAATCAAGATAGTACAAAAAATTAATTCTAAAGATGGAAAATATATTTTAGGAATTGAAAATAGACTTGAGCAAGTAATTGCTAACTTACTTGATAATTCTATATCATTTAGTAAGGACTATCAAAAAATAGAAATAGGAATTGAAGAGACAACAAAAAATCTTGTTATGACAATAAAAGATGAAGGGCCTGGTTTTTTAGAAACCTCCCCGCAAAAAATATTTAAGCGGTTTTATAGTAATAGGCCTAAAAGTTTCGGAAAACATTCGGGTTTAGGCTTAAATATCGTTAAAAATATTGTAGAATTACATAAAGGCACTGTAGCTGCCTCAAACCGAATAAATTCTAAAGGAGCTCAAGTGGAGGTACTGTTGCCTAAATTTTCTTAGCAATGTTTCTTGCTATGAATAGCTTATGTTGATATTAAATTCTCGAAATGGCTCAAGATTATAAAGTTAAAGACATAAAATTAGCTGATTTTGGAAGAAAAGAAATCTCGCTTGCAGAAACAGAGATGCCAGGTTTAATGGCATTGAGGAAAGAATATGAGGGTAAGAAACCTCTTAAGGGAGCTAGAATTTTAGGTTGTTTACATATGACAATACAAACAGCCGTGCTTATTGAAACTTTAGTTGAACTAGGCGCCGAAGTTAGATGGTCATCATGTAATATCTTTTCTACACAAGATCATGCAGCTGCAGCTATCGCTAGTGCTGGCATATCAGTTTTTGCATGGAAAGGTGAAACAGAGAAAGAATATTGGTGGTGCGTTAGGCAGACAATTGAAGGAAGAAAAGATTGGAAACCAAACATGATTTTAGATGACGGAGGAGATTTGACTGGTTTGATGCACAAAGAATACAAAGATCTTCTAAAAAATGTAAAAGGTGTTTCAGAGGAAACCACTACTGGAGTTTTGGCCCTTAAAAAGATGGAAGAAAAAAAAGAACTTCTTATACCTGCATTCAACGTAAATGACTCAGTTACAAAGTCTAAATTTGATAATCTGTATGGATGTAGAGAAAGTTTAGTGGATGGAATTAAAAGAGCTACTGACGTAATGATGTCTGGCAAAGTAGCAATAGTTGCAGGCTTTGGAGATGTGGGAAAAGGTAGTGCTGCTTCCCTACGGCAAGCTGGCGCAAGAGTATTAGTAACAGAGACAGACCCGATTTGCGCTTTACAAGCCGCGATGGAGGGATACGAGGTAGTTTTAATGGAAGAGGCGATAAAAGAGGCAGATATAGTTGTAACAGCGACTGGAAACAAAGATATTGTGACAGCAGACCATATGAGAGAAATGAAAGACAGAGCTATATTGTGTAATATTGGCCATTTTGATAATGAAATTCAAGTCGAAGCTCTTAAGAACTATAAGTGGGATGAAATAAAACCTCAAGTTCATGAAATTGAATTACCAAGCAAAAAAAGAATCATTTTATTGGCTGAAGGAAGACTAGTAAACCTCGGATGTGCAACTGGTCATCCAAGCTTTGTAATGAGCGCGTCATTTACAAATCAGGTTATAGCACAAATAGAACTTTGGAAAAATTCTGATAAATATGAGAAAAAAGTGTATGTATTACCAAAACACCTAGATGAAAAAGTTGCAATGTTACATTTAGAAAAAGTTGGTGCAAAATTAACAAAAATGTCCAAAGAACAAGCAGATTATATTAGCGTTAAACCATCAGGACCATTTAAACCAGATACTTATCGCTACTAAAACAGTAGCTAATGATTGTAAAATCTTTAGATCATCTCAATTCTCTATCACGCAAAGTGGCAGACCAGCTAATTAAGAATGATTGCATATTTTTAATAGGAGAAATCGGAGTAGGTAAAACTACTTTTACAAGATATCTTATAAATTACCTACAAGAAAAAAATGGAGAAAAGATAACAGAAGTTTTAAGCCCTACTTTTAACCTACTTTATGAGTATGATTTAAAGAATCTTAAAATTATGCATTACGACCTTTATAGAATAAGAGACGAAGAAGAATTAAAACAATTAGGTATTTTTTTTGATAAGGAAGATACTATTAAGATTATTGAATGGCCTCAACTTATTAATATTCCATCATTGGACAAACTAGAAATGTACATAGACTATGCTGATAATGAAAATGAGAGAGAGATAAAATTTAAAGGCTCCGGAAAATGGAAAATTTTAAATGAATTATAAACTTAAAAAGATCTCAGGAGATGCATCATTTAGAGAATTTTATAGATTGCAAAAAGGACGTAATACATCAATTATAGTAACTGCTAAGAAAGAAAGATTCAAAAATTTAATTACATATATGGTAGTCAATAAAATTTTATCAAAAAATAAAATTCATGCACCAAGGCTAATTACTAATCATTATAAACATAATATTATCGAGATAACTGATTTAGGTGAAAAATCTTTTTATAACTTGATAATTAAAAAGAAAAATAAATTTAATGATTACAAAAAT
>CACGZQ010000008.1 GCA_902577575.1 uncultured Pelagibacteraceae bacterium | reverse complement strand
TAGCATTACTGCACTTTTTATTTGTGCAGAAACTCCTGCCTTAAAAATAATTCCAATTGGCAAATTGGTTGATATTATTTTTAGAGGGAAATTAAATTTATTTTTAGGTTTAAAGTATGCACCAAATTCAGACATTGTATCTATTAATTTTTTCATACTCCTTTTATTTAGAGATTTATCTCCAATTAAATTTAACTGGATGTCTGGAGTAGTTGATAAAATTCCAATTAATAATCGTGCCAAAGTCCCGGAATTTCCAAAGTTTAATAATGTATTTTTTTTAGCGTATAATGACCCCAAGCCTTTACCATATATCTTATAGAATTTTCTCTTTTTCTTTACAATTTTTACTCCTAACTTTTTCAGACAATTTATTGTGGAAAGAACATCATCTGACTCTAAAACATTATTTACCGAGGAAATATCTTGACTGATAGCTCCAATTAAAAAGCTCCTAATAGAAATTGATTTATCCGAGTCAACTTGAATAGTTTTTTTAAAGGGTAAAATTTTATAATTTAAATTTAGATTAAAACTTTTTGGAGACATTTTTCCTAAGAAAATTGGGAACCAAAATAATGTTCTATTGCTTTAGAAGATTTCAATAGTTCCCTTGAAGTGCCTTCAGCAATTACTGTATGTTCACCTAAAACATAACTTCTGTCTGTAATATCAAATAAATTTTTCACATTGTGATCCGTAACTAAAATTGCAGTTCCACTCGATTGTATCTTTAAAATATATTTTTGAATATCTTGTATAACCATAGGGTCTAAAGCTGCAAGTGGTTCATCTAATAAAACTATTTTTGGTTTGTTAATCATCACTCGAGCCATCATTAATCTTCTTATTTCCCCACCCGATAGGACTGAGGCATTTAACGATCTTAAGTGTTGCAAATTAAATTCATCTAAGAGTTTTTCAGTAGTTGACTTTTGGTTTTCTGCGCCACTTATTGAAATTTGAGCTATGCCAAGAATGTTATCATAAACTGACATATTAAAAACACTTCTTTGTTGAGGTAGGTAGCCTAAACCTTCTTTAGATCTTAAATGAATTGGTATTTGCTCAATTGATTTGTTATTCAGGTAAATCTTACCACCCTCAACATTTTGTTCTCCAATACACATTGAGAATAAAGTTGTTTTACCGCAACCATTAGGCCCAAGGACACCTACGCACTCTCCTGGAAATACTTTTAATGAAAGTTTCTTTAAAATTGGTCTTCCATCAAAAGATTTGCTGACATCCTTCACTTCGAATACTGGTCTATCTTTTTTAAACTTTAAAATTCTAAAACCTTTTTTCATTTTAATTTTATATTAGCATTTATTTTACCATCATTAAAAGAGGCAATGTTTAATTTTTGTTTTTTGATGTCAAAAAGAAGTTTATCAGCAACTATTTTACCTCTGATATCATCAATCTTTACATTATTAGATATTATCAAAAAACTTTTTGAATTCGAGTAATCTGCTTGACCTGCATATAGCGTGCTATTTTCGTAAATTGCCTTCACGCTTCCTCTAAATTTCATATCTAGAGTCTGATTATTATATTCACCTTCGTCTGACCAAACATTTAGTACTGTCCTGTCCTTGAAATAGAATGTTGCCTGAACAGATCTCATATTTACTATTTCACTGTTAGTATCGCTGTTATATGCTTCGGCTGATTTTAATATATACCTATTGCCAGCCAAATCTAGTCCAGAATATTCAATATTTATAAAAACGTCTCCATCAATTTCTTTTGAATTATTTATTTGGGTTTCAACTTTTTTTTGATCTTTGTCCTTTATTTTCCCTTCAAAATTCTTGTTACTTCCACCGTAAGTTACGATTAAAACCAAAATACCAAAAAATAATAAACTTATTTGAATAATTCTAAGCCTTTTTTTCCTTTGAGTGGTCATTTAACTCCATCCTGTAATAAAAAATGAATGTGTATTATTCCTTTTAAAATTTTGTTCTTATTATTTAAATCTCTGTCTGAAACAACTAATAAGCTTGTTATTTTTTTTTCATTCATTAGAGCAAGTGCCTTAGAAGCAGGCATATTTTCGTTCACAACAAAAGGTTCTTTTGTTGTAAATTTGTTTAGATTTTTAATTTTTGTAAAATTTTTAACCTCTCTTCTTAAATCTCCGTCAGTCAGTAATCCTTTTATAAATCTATTTTTTAAAATTACTACTATACCTAGTTTTTTTTTATTTATAACTTTTAAAGCTTCTTTAAGATTTTTGTTAAGATTTATAGTTGGCATTTTACTTCCTTTTACCATTATATCTTTGGCAAGTTTTAAATTTTCTCCTAAGATGCCACCTTTATGATATAATCTAAATTTATCTTTTGTAAATTTTCTTTTAGCCATAATCGTAGTAGCCATACAATCACATAACAACATAACAAAAGATGTGGATGAAGTTGGTACAATATTATTCGGATCAGACTCTCTAAGTTTAGGAAAAATAATGCTAATGTCACTAGCATTTGAAAGCATACTTTTAGGATTAGACGAAATCCCAATTATCTTTATTCTAAAACGATTTGCAAATTTTAAAATATTAGATAATTCAGCAGTACTACCTGAGTTTGAAATTATTATTAGTATATCTTTTTTTTCAATTTGACCCATGTCTCCATGGGATGCACCAGTTGGGTCTACAAAAAAACTTGGAATACCCACACTAGAAAAGGTAGCAGCAGATTTTTTACATATAAAAGAATTTTTTCCAACACCGGAAAATATTATTTTTCCTTTTGCATTTATTATAAGATTTATAGCTTCAGCAAAAGAATTATTAAAAACTTTATTGATCTTTTTAAGCTCATCTATTTGAATTTTTGCGGATTTTTTTGCAAACGCAATATAGTTTTTTTTATTCATTAGTGCTCGAAGATATCCTCTTTAAAACCTTTTTGATCAAGCTCAACTCTAGTATCCAAAAAATTCAAACATTTTTTGAATATATCAATTCTTTTTTCTCTAATCATCATTGTTTCTAGCTCTGCTTTTATTTTATGTAAGTAGATTACGTCGTTAGCAGCATATTCTAGTTGCTTGTCAGATAATTTGTCGATATTTTTGTTCCAATCACTACTTCCATATCTTTTATCTATAGATTTATTACAAAATTCCTGAACTAAGTTTTTTAAACCGTGTGAGTCAGTATAAGTTCTTACAATTTTTGAAGCTATTTTTGTATCGAATATATTGTTAACTTTACACTTAAGAAAATACTCGAGAGCATTTTTATCAAATCTTAAAAAGTGACCAATTTTTAAAATTTTTTCATTTTCTAATATTGATATTAAATTAGGAGCTTTGTAGCTATCTTTGTTAGGTTGAATTATGAATACGTTTTGATTTTCATCGCAAATTTGAATTAAACTTAATTTATCTCTTTGAGGGATTTGGAGACCAGTTGCCTCTGTATCAATAGCTACGCTATTTTTTATAGAATTTGCTATCTCAGGAGTTATGTCCTCTTTTATCTTAGTTATTTTCATATATAAGTTTAAATACCATGAAAAATCAAATTTGCACAATTTTAGGTGGCGGAGGTTTTATAGGAAGATATCTTGTTCGAAATTTGACCAAGAAAAACTATAGATGCATTGTAACTACACGAAAACCCTTCCAAAAAGGTTATTTAAAGACCCAAGCTACTCCTGGAGCTATAGAGTTACTAGATTGGAATCCAAATAATTTTAATGATCTAAAAGAGGCTGTTAAGAACTCTGATGTAGTAATAAATTTGATTGGCATTCTCTTTGAGACAAGAAAACAAAAATTTTTTGATATTCATTCAAAAATTCCCGAAGCTATCGCTAAGATTTGTTCAGATACAGATGTCAAAAAATTTATCCATGTCAGCGCCATTGGAGCTAATGATAAATCAAAATCTCTATATCAAAAATCAAAATTTCTTGGAGAACAAAAAGCACTAGAGAATTTTAAAAAAACAGTAATTATAAGACCTAGTGTGGTATGCGGCCCCGAAGATAATTTTACCAATCTTTTTTCAAAATTAAGTATATTGCCTGTAATTCCAATTGTTGGAAAAAATTATAAGTTTCAACCAATATTAGTTTCAGATGTCGTAAGCTCTATTTTAAAAGCAATTGAAATTAAAAATAACGAAGGTAAAATTTATGAAATTGGTGGACCAAAAGTAATTAGTTTTGGGGATATGGTTAAGTCAATTTTATCAACTATTAACAAAAAAAGGTTCGTTGTTGAAATGCCAATGCCAATTGCAAAAATACAGAGTACTATAACGGATTTACTTCCTTTACCTCCAATTTTAACTAGAGACCAATGCGAAATTTTATCTGAAGCAGATAATGTTGTTTCCAATAATCATTTAACACTAAAAGATCTTGATATAGACCCAGTAGACGTTGAAGCAGAGATGAAAAAATGGTTATGGAGATATAAAGACGGCGGTCAGTTCGCTAAAGCACAATGAAAAGTATAAGTTTATTTAGTGGATATATTTATTTAATTCTTGCAATCATAACAGGTATTGCCACTAACGGTTTTCTCAAAACTACTGAAAGTTTTACTAAGCTCTTACCAACAATTTTTTGCATCACAAGTATTGTTGTTTGTATTTTTTGTTTATCTAGAGCAATGACTATAATACCTGTAGGATTTACTTATGCCACTTACGGAGCATTAACGATAACTGCAGTTACATTATTTGGAATATTTAAATACAATCAAACTCCTAATCTTTATGGTACTGTTGGATTAATTTTAATTGTTTCAGGAGTTATACTTTTAAACCTTTTTGGTAAATTAAAGTAAACCCCTGATGTTTTTAAATCAGGGGCATTTAATTACATTATAAACTAATTATTTAAAGATGCTGTGATAGGTTCTTTATTTTTGTTAGCTCTTTTTTCAGCGATTTTTTTCTCGATACTAGCTATCTTTAGATCAATCTTTGATAGTTTTTTTTGTTTAGTGCTTATCTTATTTTTAAGCTTATCGATTGATTTTAGTATTTTTTTCTTTTTCTTTTCGTTTTTTTTTAACTTTTTTTTCATATTGTTCCTCCAAAAAAGAAAAATCTAAAATAATCTAAAAAATTTTTCAAATGAAATTAAGAAAAATCTTTTAAACTAAAAGTTGAAAAAATTTAGAAAATCCTACGGAACTAATAAATTTATAAATCTCTCTGTTTTTTGGATCTCAAGACTGTTTACGTAACCACAATTTTCACCATCAACCTGTGATAGAACTTTATTGTTTACACCATTTATTTTTAATCTGTTCAATTCTTTTTTAATTACACTTTTTGCAGGAGTTAAGTCGCCTTTGGTTAAAATTAACCAAACATAATAAAGTAATTTTATTCTGGTCAGGTCTTTAAATATGTAAGCCACTATCCTGTTTTCAAATATATTGGTATCATTTGTTATAGAATGGGGACCAGCATAGTATTTTGAATTAGTACATAAAATCCAATCAGCCATAATTTTTTCATTATCTACCTCAACCTCCATTTTATTATTTTTTAAAAATAAAAAATGCTGAAAACCTTTTAAAGCGAAAATTACTTTTCCAAGATACTTTTTAATATTAGTATTTATGGACTCAACAATTCGAGAGTCAAAACCTACACCAGCCATCAAGAAAAAGTACTTATCATTTATTTTTGCTAATGAAATTTTCTTATGATTATCTGATACTAGGACGTTGTAAATCTCCTCCGCCTTTTTCTTAATTTGAGTTTCTATTTGTAAAATATTTGCAGTGCCAGCAGGTATGTATCCAACTAATTTGTCTTTTAGATTATCACTTTTAAACATTTCATTAATACCAAAACATACGCTCCCGTCACCGCCAGCAAATACTAACCGATCAAATTTTTTATTAGACAATTCTTTAAATACATTCCTTGCATGATCTTCGCTTTCAGTTTTAAAAAGATCTACAATATGATTTTTTTCTAAAAGATTAATGACCTTGTTAATTAATTTAAGTTTTCTACCACCTGCTGCATTTGCGTTAAATATCACCGCAAAATTCAATTTTTTATTCATATTTTAACAATTCTGTAACATATTTATGATTCTACTTTTACTAGAGATTCGTTTTATAAAAAATATGGAAACAATTCAAACTAAATCTAAGGGAAAGATTTTAAATTACAAAAGCATCTTTATTTCCGACTTGCACCTTGGGCATAGAAAAAGTGCAGCAAACAAATTATTAGAATTTTACAAACATTCAAGGTCAGAGAATTTATATCTTGTTGGTGATATCATTGATGTTTGGGCTTTAAAAACAAAATTTTACTGGCCTCAAGAACATAATGATGTGATTCAAAAAACATTAAGAAAAGCAAGACATGGAACAAAAGTAAAATATATTGTTGGAAATCATGATGATGTCTTCAGAAAATTTTTACCATTACATTTTGGCGATATTGAAGTTGTAAATAGAGCCATACATGTAAGCTCAGATAATAAAAAGTATATTGTTGTTCATGGTGATGCCTGGGATGGAGTCATGAAATATGCTCCATGGTTATCAAAAGTAGGAGCTGTCGCTTATAGTTTTTTACTTGAGTTTAATGTTGTTATCAATTTTTTTAGAAGATTATTTAAAAAGGGTAATTGGTCTTTAGCAAAATATTTAAAACACAAAGTAAAGAACGCTGTAAAATATATAGGTGATTATGAAAAAACTTTAGCAATTTATGCTAAAAGAAAAAATGTTGATGGCATAATTTGCGGCCATATTCATCATTCTGCCGATCAAGTCTTAGATGGTGTGAGATATTTAAATTGTGGTGATTGGGTAGAAGGTGCAACTTTCTTAGTAGAACATTTTGATGGTCGCATGGAAGTTATTGACTGGGACAAAATCAGAGGTGATGTTGTTGATTACGAGCCGTATCTAAAAGTAGTAAATAAATAAATGAAGATTTTAATCGTTACTGATGCCTGGTATCCGCAAGTGAACGGTGTTTGTAGAACTTTAAAAAATCTTGGCGATGAATTAAAAAAAATTGGACATCAGGTTGAATATATTGAACCTAATCAATTTTTAACTGTGCCAATGCCAAAATATAATGAAATAAAACTTTCTCTTAATGTTTGGCCTAGAGTAGGCAGATTAATTTCTAAAGCTGATGCTGACATAATTCATATAGCTACAGAAGGTCCGATAGGAATATTTGCAAAAAGATATTGTGTAAAAAGTAAGCTTAAGTTTACCACGTCTTACCATACTCAATTTGATAAATATTTGAAGCTATACTATCCTTATTTGCCAATTAAGCTTGCTCAAAAGTTCCTTAAAGGATTTCACTCAAAGGCGGAAAAAATTTTAGTAACAACTCAGTCGATGAAAGATGAACTTCAAGAAATTGGTTTTGAAAAGGATAAGATGGTTGTTTGGACTAGAGGAGCAAACCACGGGGCATTTCAAAAGCCTAAAAAGATTAATTTAGAGTATAAAAGACCAATTTATCTTTATGTGGGAAGAGTATCTATTGAAAAGAATATAAGAGCATTTCTGGATTTAGATTTAGAAGGTACGAAATTAGTTGTCGGTAAAGGACCTGATTTAGATAAACTAAAAAAAGAATATCCTGAAGCGATATTTAAAGGAGAGAGAACAAATGGTGAGCTTGCAAGTTACTTTGCTTCTTCTGATGTTTTTGTTTTCCCGAGCAAAACAGATACTTTTGGAATTGTAATTATAGAAGCTTTAAAATGTGGATTGCCAGTAGCTGCTTACCCAGTAGCAGGACCAAAAGATATTTTTAACGGTACAAACATTGGCTCGTTAAACAACGATCTTAAAAAAGCAGCACTTGAAGCTCTTAAGTCAGATAGAGGCGCTTGCATTGAGCATGCAAAAAAATATACCTGGGAAAATTGCGCAAAAATCTTTTTAAATAGTGCGGTATCAAACCGCTAAAAAATATTTCTTTAGTCTATATCTTTAAAGTATAATCAAATCATGGAATTATTATTTTACTCTCTTGCTGGAATAATTGTGATCGTAGTAATTGCAGTATCCAGAAAATCAATTGTAGCAGGTATGGAGGCAAGATCCGATATTAAGAGAGAGAACAAACCAAGTAATAATGAAGAGGGAATAGAAGACATCACCAATGAAAATATTGAAAAAACTAATGAGCAAGTAAAGATTATAAATCAAATCGATGATCTAATTTTAATTGTAGATAAATTTAAAAATATCAAATTTTTTAATAGTAGTGCAAAAAAAAAATTTGGAGAAAATAATTTAAATAAGCACGTGGCTACTTTATTGAGAGTTCCTGATTTACTCCAAAATATTGATTTAGTGCTTTTAAAAAAAGAGACAATTACTATGGATTTAGAATTATCCTCTCCCTCATTTCAGTTCTTTAAAGTTCATCTATTCTCTGGACCGACCTCATATGTCGATGATCCTGACTCAGTTGTTTTATTTCTAAAAGATTTAACTGATATTATAAAAGCGCAAAGGTTCAAATCTGATTTTGTAGCCAATGTAAGCCATGAACTTAAAACGCCTTTAGTTTCTATTAAAGGATTTCTAGAAACTATAAGCGGACATGCGAAAGATGATTTAGAAGCACAAAAAAAATTCATACCGATAATGCTTGAGCAAGCTGATAGGATGGAAAGCTTAATTAAAGATTTACTTTCATTAAGTAGAATTGAGTTAGAGGAACATATACAGCCTCAAGATAAAGTAAATTTAAAAGAAATTTTAAGTAATGTTGAAGACATCCATCAAAAAAATTTAAAATCTTTTGAATTTAAAAATAATGTAAAAGATGATTTCTTTATTAAAGGCGATCATGAAAAATTAATTGAAGTTTTTTCAAATATTATTGATAACAGTATAAAATATTCAGAAAAAAATAAAAAGATCGAGGTTAATTGTGGGCAAGGTAATGGAAAAGTAATAGGAGACTCTTATACCGTGTCCATTAAAGATAATGGTATTGGAATTCCAACTGAACAACTTCCGAGAATTACAGAAAGATTTTTTAGAGTTGATGCAGCTAAAAGTAAAAAAGTTGGTGGCACTGGACTTGGAATGGCGATCGTGAAGCACATTGTTAATCAGCATAGAGGTGAGTTAGAAATAAAAAGTGAGACTCAAAGGGGCACCGAAATAAAGGTTCACTTTTCTAAATTTTAGCAAATATTACAGTTTTATTAAATTTTGTCTTGAGATAAACGGCAAAATAGTTAAAGTTTCAGTATGACTAGATTAATGAATTATATAAGTCTGGTTTTATTAACTTTAATTTTTACAACTGTTAAGGCAGATGTAAACTTAATTGAGAAAACTTTACGTTCTCAACCTCTTACAGTTTTTGATCTTGGACTTTTAAGACTTAAAAACGATCTTAGGCAAGCTAAAAACGATTTAGTTCTTGAAGTAGATAATAAAAATGTATCTACAATTTATACTGAAGCTATATTTTCTAGAAGAGACGATGGAATTCAATTAATTGTGTCAGCACCGATGAGCACTCATTTAAATGCTAACTCGTACATGGTGGACTCAATTAAATGTAGAAAAATTTTTGAAAAAGTTAAAAATAATCTTTTAAAAGGACAAAACGAGAGCAATATGATTCACTCAAAAGCTGCATCTTATTTAAGTGAAGTATTCACCGCTCCAACACAATGGAATGCTTGGAGATATGATAAAAGTTTTACACAAAAATTAGTTAACTTTGTACAACTAGAAGTTACATTAAAGCCAACTCAATCCTACGCAGTTAGAAATAAAGTAAGACCTTTTAGTTGCGGAGGGTCTTTAGCCTCTGATTATCAACAAATCGAGATAACTAGAAAGTTCAACTAAAAAGTTATCATTTTAATAAATTTGTAACATATCTGTAATAATTAAGAGTCCTCTTAATTTTATGAATCCAATGTTTGTTAATTAATTAATAAATGAAAGGATAAACAATGAAAAAACTATCAATCGCTTTAGCTTCATTAGTTGCAATGTTAGTTGTAACTTCTGCTCAAGCTAGAGATCAGATTAAAATCGTAGGTTCTTCAACTGTATTCCCTTATGCAACAATCGTTGCTGAAAGATTTGGTTCGTCTGGTAAATTTAAAACACCAGTAATCGAGTCAACAGGAACAGGTGGTGGAGCTAAATTATTCTGTGCTGGAGTTGGTACAGAGCACCCAGACATAACAAATGCATCTAGAGCTATGAAGGCTAAAGAGTATGCGCTATGTCAAAAAAATGGTGTTGAAGAAATCGTAGAGATTACAGTTGGTAACGACGGAATAACGTTAGCTTATTCTAAAGATGCTAAACCAGTAAACTTTACAAAAAAACAATTATGGGCAGCATTAGCAAAAGAGGTTGCTAAAGATGGTGCGTTAGTACCAAATCCATATAAAAATTGGAGTGATATCGACCCATCATTACCAAACTACCCTATCAAAGTTATGGTGCCTCCAGGAACATCAGGAACAAGAGATGCTTGGAATTCATTAGTAATGAAAAAAGGTATCGATGATGCTTCTAAAAAAGCTGGCGCTAAATATAAAGCGTTAAGAGAAGATGGTGCGGTAATTGAAGTTGGTGAGAACGACTCACTTATTATTCAAAAATTAGCTGCGGACAAAGAAATGTTCGGTTTCTTTGGTTTCAGTTATTTCTTAGCTGCAAAAGATAAATTGCAAGCTGCAAGCATTGAAGGTGGTCAACCAAGTCTATCTTCGATTCAAGATTACAGTTACGCAGTTGCAAGACCTTTATTCTTCTATGTGAAAAAAGCTCACGTGGGCGTTGTACCTGGCTTACATGAATTCGTAAAAGAGTTCACAAGTAAAAAAGCTATGGGTAATAAAGGTTATTTAACTGATATCGGGCTAGTACCTCTAGATGGCAAGTTATACAAAACATCTAGAACTAACGCTACGAAGTTAGTTAACATGCCTGCTAAGAAGTAGTAGTATCAATTAAACAAAAAGGGGGTATTTTACCCCCTTTTTATCTCTGGAAGCTCAATATGAATTTAATACTTGTAACTTTTATTATTCTCTTAGCTTTCACAAGTTATTATTTCGGTAGAAAAAAAGCTCTAGTTATTCAATCATCACAAAGACTTACGGCATTACCAAAATTTTATGGATATTATTTAGCTGCTTGGTGTGCTGCACCAGCATTAATAATTTTTGCTCTTTGGTCAGTTTTTGAACCATCAATAGTTAAAACATTTATTTTACAAGATTACACTGATCAGAACTTAACTAAAAATGAGCTTCAGCTTATTTACACAAAGGTTAAAGCATTAGCCGCAGGAACTTACACGGGCAATATTACTAATTTTCTAGATGAGTCTGCTAATAAGTACATTCAATTAAAAGGAATAGCTAACAGCGCTAAAGTAGCAATTATTTTAGCAATTTTAATTTTCTCTCTGAGTTTTGCGTATAGATCTGTTCAGAAAAATGATCGAATGAGAGAACCAGTAGAAATTTTTCTTAAATGGGTGTTATTTGTTGCATCATTAGGCGCAGTTTTAGTTACAATCGGAATAGTTTTTTCACTTTTATTCGAAGCGATTAGGTTTTTTCAAGCAGTAAAAATCTTTGACTTTATATTCGGAACTCATTGGTATCCTGCTAAAACTTTTGTAAGAGATGGCCAACCAGATCCTGAATTAATGAAGGATGCTTTCGGAGCTGTGCCTTTATTTGCTGGAACTTTTTTTATTGCTTTTATTGCAATGTGTGTTGCCATCCCCATAGGTTTGCTGAGTGGGATATATCTATCTGAGTATGCTGGAAGAGGCGTAAGAAAATATGCGAAACCTATTATTGAGATTTTAGCTGGTATTCCAACAGTGGTATATGGTTTTTTTGCAGCTTTAACCGTCGGTCCTTTTGTTAAAGAAATTGGTAACGCTATGGGTTTAGAAGTTTCAGCGGAGAGCGCTTTAGCTGCAGGAGCAGTTATGGGAGTAATGATAATTCCTTTTATTTCAAGTTTAAGCGATGACGTTATGACGGCAGTACCTCAAAATTTAAGAGATGGGAGTTACGCAATGGGCGCAACAAAATCTGAAACTGTAAAAAAAGTAATTTTTCCAGCAGCCCTACCTGGTATCGTAGGTTCGATACTTTTAGCAGTATCGAGAGCGATAGGAGAAACAATGATTGTTGTAATGGCCTCAGGACTAGCGGCTAATCTTACAATGAATCCACTTGAGTCAACTTCTACCATTACAGCGCAAATTGTAGTAATTTTAATTGGAGACCAACAATTTGGAGATCCAAAAACTCAATCAGCTTTTGCATTAGGAATATCTTTATTTATAGTAACTTTATTCTTAAATGTAATCGCTCTTTCAGTTGTTAAAAAATATAGGGAAAAATATGAATAGTTTTAAGAAAAATTTATTAAAAAAAAGATATAACGCTGAAAGAAGATTTCAATGGTATGGCAAAATAGCTATAGGATTAGCTTTAAGCTTTTTAGCAGTTTTTTTGTTTCAGATATTTTCAAAAGGTTACTCAGCTTTCCAAAAAACTTGGATAGTAACAGAAGTTCATTATGATAAAGAATTACTTTTAATCGATGCAGAAAGCCCATCAAAAGATGATTTAGAAAATGCAGACTATTATGATGTTGCTTACAAAGCTATGACCTCATTAGATCCTGGACTTCCTGAAGAAGAGGATCGTCAATTGATACAAATGGTTTCGTATAAATATGAGGCAGAGGTTAAAGATCTACTTTTAAAAAATCCAGACTATCTAGGTAAAATAGTGCCCATAAAATTAACAGCTTCTGATGATGTTGATCAAGTTCATAAGGGAAATTATCCAAGAGATATTCCTGAGGAGAATAGAAGAGTAAATGATTACCAGTTGCAGATTTACGATATGCTTAATGAAAGAGGAGATATTTTATCAGAGTTTAACATTAGTTTTTTTACAAGTCCTGATTCAAGAGAGGCAGAACTAGCAGGTATAGCTAGCTCGTTTATGGGAACAGTTTTTAGTATACTAGTATGTTTAGCGTTTTCATTTCCTGTTGCAGTGTTAGCTGCAATTTATCTCGAGGAATTCGCACCAAAAAATAAATTTACAGATTTTATAGAAGTAAACATTAATAATTTAGCAGCTGTTCCATCGATAGTATTTGGTTTGCTAGGTCTTGGTGTTTTATTAGCAGTTTTTAATTTACCAAGATCGACACCACTTGTTGGAGGAATTACTTTGTCTCTTATGACATTACCAACAATAATTATTGCTGCAAGAGCTTCTTTAAAAGCTGTTCCCCCAAGTATAAGAGAAGCTGCTTTAGCGATGGGTGCAAGTAATATGCAAACAACCATGCATCATACTGTGCCACTATCAATGCCTGGAACTTTATCTGGAACGATAATTGGCTTGGCTCAAGCTTTAGGGGAAACAGCCCCTTTAATTTTAATAGGAATGGTTGCTTTTGTGAATACAATACCTGGTACGCCAGTTGATCCTGCTGCAAGTTTACCAGTTCAGATATATATATGGTCAGAAAGTGCTGAGAGGGGTTTCGTTGAAAAAGTATCTGCATGTATTATGGTGCTTCTAGCTTTTTTAATTTTAATGAACTTGGCAGCTCAAATCGTTAGACACAAATTTGAAAAGAAATGGAGTTAAATGAGTAAAATAAAAGCGGAAAATGTAAATGTTTATTACGGATCCAAACAGGCATTATTTGACGTCTCTATAGATATAGCAGAAAAAGAAGTTACAGCTTTAATTGGACCATCTGGGTGTGGAAAGTCTACTTTCTTAAGATGCTTGAACAGGATGAACGACGTCATAGAAATTTGTAGAGTTGAAGGCAGTATTAAAATGGACAACCTAGAACTGAATTCAAGAAAGTTAGATGTTGTGAGACTTAGGGAGAACGTTGGTATGGTTTTTCAAAAACCCAATCCATTCCCTAAAACAATTTATGAAAATGTAGCTTATGGTCCTACTATTCACGGTATTGCACAGAGCAAAGAAGAAATGGATCAAATAGTTGAAACAAGTTTGAAAAAAGCTGCCTTGTGGAACGAAGTTAAAGATAGACTTGATGAAATCGGAACTGGCTTATCAGGAGGTCAACAGCAACGACTATGTATTGCTAGAGCTATATCTGTAAGTCCAGAAGTGATTCTTATGGACGAACCATGTTCAGCGCTTGACCCAATAGCAACAGCTCAAATTGAAGAACTTATAGATGATCTTAAAAAAGAGGTCACAATTGTGATAGTTACCCACTCAATGTCACAAGCAGCTAGGGTATCTCAAAAAACAGGTTTCTTTCATTTGGGAAAACTTATAGAATTTGGACCAACAGATAAAATATTTAAAAATCCTGATAATCAGCAAACTCAGGATTATATTACAGGAAGGTTTGGTTAATGAGTGAAAAACCGCACATTGTAAAATCTTACGAAGAGCAACTTCAGTTATTAAAAGATACAATAGTGAAAATGGGAACTGGAGTTGAGAAACAGCTTGAAAACACTATTCAATCTTTAGTTAAAAAAGACATTAGTTTAGCAGAAAAATCTATCAAAGATGACGAATTGACTGATAAGTATGAAATAAATATAGAAGAGCAAGTTGTAAATTTGATTGCCTTAAGGCAACCTATGGCAATAGATTTAAGAGAAACAGTTGTTGCCTTAAAAGTTTCTTCAGACTTAGAGAGAATTGGTGATTTAGCAAAAAACATCTCAAAACGATTAACTAAAATTGGAACTGATTTACCTAATGATATTACTAAAAATTTCGAAATAGCTGGTTTAAAAGCATCAAAACAAGTCAATGCAGTTTTAAATTCGTATTTACATAGAGCTAAAGATACAGCAGAAAATGTTTGGAATTCTGATGAAGAAATAGATCAAATGACTAATTCTAATATGGAAGCTGCAGTAAAGCATTTAGAAAAAAATAAAAACGATGTACAAAAAGTAACCCAACTACTTTTCATGCTTAAAAATATTGAGAGGATTGGAGATCATGCAACCAATATTGCAGAGCAAGTTTATTTTCTGATTACAGGAGATTATTTAGAGGGAGACCGACCAAAAGGATAATGAGGGCAAATTTATTCATTGTTGAAGATGAAATACCCATCGTAACTTTACTTAAATACAATTTAGAAAAAGAGGGTCACAAAGTTGATTATGCAGTCAATGGAGAAGACGCTATTAGAAATATAAAGGAAAAAAATCCTGATTTAATTTTATTAGATTGGATGTTGCCAGATATTTCAGGTGTTGAAGTCTGTAAAAATTTGAAAAGAAGCAATCTTCACAAAAATATCCCAATCATTATGTTAACAGCCAAAGGTGAGGAAGAAGACAAACTTAAAGGATTTGAAACAGGAGCTGATGACTACGTAACTAAGCCATTCAGCCAAAAAGAACTTATTGCAAGAGTTAACGCTTTATTAAAGAGATCTAAACCAAGTGTTGCCGCTGATGTTGTAGTATTTGAGGATCTTAAAGTAGATAGAGTTCAACGAAGAGTTTATAGAGCAGATAAACAAGTTATAGTCGGCCCAACCGAATTTAAACTAATTGATTTTTTAATAAAGAATCCAAAAAGAGTATATTCGCGTGAGCAACTTCTAAATTCTGTATGGGGAGATGATATTTATGTTGAGTCCAGAACTATAGATGTTCATATAAGAAGACTAAGAAAAGCAATAAATATTGATGGCAAGAAAGATCTTATCAGAACAGTAAGATCTGCTGGCTATTCCTTAGATGTTTGAAGATCTTTTGGCTTTATAAATGATATTAATTTTCCTTTAACTTTTGATAACTTTTCCCAATCATTGAAATTAAAACTTACTTCAGCAACGGCTGCAGTAGGAAATTTTCTTTTTAAATTTTCAAATTGTTCGGAGTTTTCTTTAAGACAGACTCGATTTATGAGTTCACTAATTGAAGGTTCATGATTGATTAAAAGTAAAGTTTTATAATTATCAACTGTTTGTTTTAAGATATGAATAATTTCATCCTCACTAGCATGATAAAGCGCTTTTTTTTTAATAATTTTCTTAAAACTGATTTTTTCTGACAATATATTTAATGTTTGTATTGTCCTTTTTGAGGATGAGCAATAAACTAAATCAAATTTTAACTTCTTTTTAATAAAAAATTCACAAATTAATTTTGCTGAATTTTCCCCTCTTTTATTCAATGGCCTGTCATGATCATCTAAATCTGGAAAATCCCAACTAGATTTAGCATGTCTCATCGCATATAATTTAAACATATTTTTAATTTAACATTTAAATATGTCGAAAGCATCATTTTCAGAAAACGCTAATATTAGCAATCAACTCATAAACAGAGAATTATCTTGGCTTCAGTTTAATGATCGTGTTTTAGAAGAATCAAAAGATAAAACAAATCCTCTATTTGAAAGAGTAAAATTTTTATCAATCGCAGGTACAAATTTAGATGAATTTTTTATGGTAAGAGTCGCTGGACTTTTTAATCAAATTAAAGATGGTTTTGACGAATTAAGCGCAGATGGATTAACTGCAGAGGATCAATTGAATAGGGTCGTATTAAAAACTAAAGATCTATTAAAGAAGCAAAACGAAGCATTCCTAGAGTTGAAAAAAGAGCTATCGAAAGAAAAAATTTTCATTCGAAAAATGTCAGAACTAAATAAGAAGGATCTTATGTATCTAAGAGAATATTTTCAGGAAACAATTTATCCTATAATAACACCTACTGCCATTGACCCATCACATCCCTTTCCTTTTATACCAAATAAAGGCCAAGCAATTTTACTAAGAATGACTAGAATAAAAAAAAAAAGAGAACTAAATGCAATTATAGTTATACCAAGAGCACTTCCAAAATTTGTATCTCTAAACAATTCTGAAACAATAAATGAATTTGTCACAATTGATGACGTAATTTGTAAATTTGCTAATGAAATATTTCCAGACCATAATATCGAGGCAAGTTTGCAGTTTAAAATAATTAGAGACAGCGAAATTGAAATAGATGATGAAGCTGCTGATCTTGTGAGATATTTTGAAAAAGCAATTAAGAAAAGAAGAAGGGGAAACGTAGTTAAACTCGAAGTAATCACTAATTCAAACAAAAAACTTTTAAATTTTATTTCAAAAAAATTTAAAATGGATGAAGATCATATTTATGAGGTTGAAGGATTGGTTGGAATACAAGATATAGATGAAATTTGTAAAAAGAAAGATCCAAAGCTGAGATTTAAAAAGTTTAATCCTAGAGAAGTTGAAAGATTGAAGGAATTTGATGATAAATTTTTTTCAGCTATAAGAAGTAAAGATTTTGTTGTACACCACCCTTTTGAAACTTTTGATGTAGTAATTCAATTTTTAGAAGCTGCAGCAAAAGATCCCAAAGTTATCGGTATCAAACAAACTTTGTATCGAACCACACCTGACTCTCCTATCGTAAAAGCACTAAGTAGAGCAGCAGAAAACGGAAAAGTTGTTACAGCCGTAATAGAAATAAAAGCTCGATTTGATGAGGAAGCTAATATTGAATTATCTAGGAAACTAGAGAAAGCTGGCGTTCAAATTGTTTACGGATTCGCAAAATATAAAACGCATGCAAAGGCAAGTTTAGTTTTAAGAAAAGAAGGAGCTAAAACGCGAAGCTATGTTCACTTAGGTACAGGAAACTATCATCCAATTAACGCAAAAATTTATACTGACTTATCACTGTTTAGCTCTAATCAAGACTTGGCCAAAGATGTCGAAAAATTTTTCAATTATGTAACTGGTTATGCAAAACCAAAAAAATTGAATAAAATTTTTATGTCTCCATTAAATAGCAGGAATTTTTTTGAAGAAAAAATTGAAAATGAAATTGTAAATGCAAGTAAAGGAAAACCTGCAGAAATATGGGCAAAAATGAATTCTCTTGTAGACCCTGGAATTATTAAGAAATTTTATGAAGCTTCAAACGCAGGAGTAAAAATAAATTTATCAGTAAGAGGAGTGTGTTGCTTAAGACCTGGAATTAAAGGTCAATCTGAAAATATAAAAGTAAAAAGCCTTATTGGCAGATTTTTAGAACACTCAAGAATTTATTGTTTTGCAAATGGTAGTTCTATGCCCTCTCGAGAGAATCAGGTATATATTTCATCTGCAGATTTAATGCCTAGAAATTTAGATAGAAGAATTGAAATTATAATTCCGATAGAAAACAATACTGTGCATGAGCAAATTTTAGATCAAATTATGTTAGCTAACTTTAAAGATAAATCAGAAACATGGTATTTAGATAGTTTGGGAAACTATCATAAAGAACAAGAAAAAGGCTTTTCCGCACATTCCTATTTCATGAAGAACCCAAGTTTATCAGGTCGTGGTAAGTCAATTTTAAGAGCTAAACCTCAAAAATTAAGATTAGTAAAATGAAACCAGAATTAAAAAATCTTTTTAAATTTCAGTCTAATAAAAAGTCTAAGCAAGCCATAATAGATCTTGGATCAAATTCAGTAAGAATGCTCATATACGATAATTTTAAAATTTCTCCAATCCCAGTCTTTAATGAAAAAGCAGTTTGCAAACTTGGAAAAAATTTAGATAAATCTAAAAAACTAAATCCCGATGGAATTAAAGGTTCTTTAAAAGTTCTAAATAGATTTAAAGAAATTTTAGATATTTCAGACGTTCAAGATTTAGAAATTATTGCAACAGCAGCTTTTAGAGAGGCCACTGATGCAAGTGAATTTTTAAGAGAAATTGAAAAAATATTTAATAAAAAACCACTAGTATTATCTGGCGAGGAAGAAGCAAGAACATCAGCAAATGGTGTAATGGTAGGATTTGATGAAGTAGATGGATTAGTTGCAGATTTAGGAGGTGGAAGTTTAGAACTTGCCAGAGTTTCTAAAAATCAAATTTTTGAAACAACCTCTTTACCTCTTGGAGTATTAAGACTTGAAAATAATCCTATTATAAAAAAAAGAAATTTGGGAAAATATGTTAGAAAACTTTTAAGAGATGAAAAATGGCTTTCTAAAAAGAAATTTAAAAATATTTATTTGGTAGGAGGGACTTGGAGATCATTATTTAAATATCATCTCTTTAAAGAAAAACACCCATTACATATTTTGCATCAATATAAACTCTCAAAAGATGTAGCAGTAAAATACTTAAATAGAATTTCAAAATTTAATAAATCATCTTTGAAATCAATGGAATATATTACTAAATCTAGAACTCCCTATTTACCTTTTAGCTCTATAATACTAAACGAAATAATTGAAGCAGCAAGCCCCTCAAAAGTTATTTGCTCAATCAGTGGACTGAGAGAGGGACATATGAATACAATTATAAACCAAGGAATGAGCGAGGATGAAATTTTCAAATTAAAAACTGACGGTATATCTTTTAAAAAAGGGGACTATGGAAAGAGTTTTGAGAAATATTTTAATTTTATTTCACCATTATTTGAAGACAACGAATATTTTAATCGAAGATTACTAACCTTGGCTTGCATCTTAAGTAAAATGGATTGGGGCCTAGGAGCTTTTCAAAAAGCAGAATTAGTTTTTATGGAAGTGTTAAATACTCCATTACTAAAACTAGAACATAGAGATAGAGTAAAAGTTGCATCAGCAAGTTTTTGGAGACATTGTGGCTTAAAATATAATCCGAATTATCAGTTTTTATCCTTATTAAATAACAACGAAATTTTATCCTCAAAGCAAGTGGGATCTGCATTAAGATTAGCAGAGTCACTCACTAGCATGTCTTCTTTGTTGTTAGATGAATTTAAAATTTATAAAAGAAATAAGACTATTTTTTTGAAAATACCTAACAATCATAGCGATATTGTCTCAAAACAAGTAACTAAAAGACTTAAAAACCTGGCAAGAGAGATGAATGTCGACTCCAATATCATTTATTCTTGAAAATTAATAAATCTTTAACTTAATTTAAATATTTTTTTAGCATTTATATATTATTAACTGATTAACAGTCTCCCAACTGTGTTGTTAATTAATTAGCCCATCAGCCCAAGGTATCAATATTTCCTTGGGCTGGCCTCCAATTACAAAATAATTTTTCTGATTAAATAGACAGCCAATATTCCACCAAGCATCTCAGCAATGATATAGCTAGGAGTATTTAAGTAATTAATTCCAGTAAATGTGTCTGTAAAAGTTCTTGCGATTGCTACCGCTGGATTTGCAAAAGAAGTTGAAGAGGTAAACCAATACCCCGCTGTTATAAAAGTAGCTACTGATGAAGCGACCGCAAGTTTGCCGCTCTTTAAAGATCCAAATATTACAAAAATTAATCCAAAAGTTGCAATGATCTCAGCTGTAAAAATATTTATTCCAGGTCTTATCTTCTGTGAAAGCTGCAACAAAGGAAGATCAAACATAAAATTTGCTAACATTACCCCTAACATGCAACCTAAGATTTGAGCAGAGATATAAGTGATAATTAAATTTTTTTTAATCTTGTTGGTAAAATACATTGCTAAAGTAACGACAGGATTGAAATGTGCGCCGGAGATATCACCGATTGAAGTAATCAGAACAAATAATCCTGCACCTGTAGCTAAAGTATTCGCTATTAACATTACAGCGATATCATCAGTTAGATTTTGAGCCATAATACCTGAACCAACAATAATCATGACTAAAAAACAACTTCCTATAAATTCACCAATAAATATCTTTTTACTTTTCATTTTTTACCCAATGTTTAATTTTTTCATTAATTATATTATAAGTTTCTTCAGCTATTAAATTTATTTTATCTTTATTTTTAGTTTTTTTAATTTTTTCAACAGGGTCCGCGATGTCCCAGTGCGTAATGGTTTTTTTTTTGGGCCATACAGGACAAACTTCTTTATTGGCGTTATTACAAACTGTAATCACGTAATCAATATCAATATCATTTTTTAAAAATTCATCAAAATTTTTCGAATAATACGTGGCTAAATTAAATTTTTTTCCTTCAAGATACTCTTTAATGTAGGGATTGATTTTCCCTGAAGGATTACTTCCAGCGCTAAATGCGATGAATTGATTTCGGAAATTATTGTTTACAATACTTTCCGCTATTATGCTTCTCGCAGAGTTTCCAGTACAAACAAATAATATTGTTTTTATTTTCCTCATAAAAAATGTATTGAAGTGTCCCGAACTTACGGAACCAAAATTTGATAAAAACCAATAATAAATAATGGAATCTGTAACCCAAAATTGGTTAATATTGCTTTATCCTTAGAAATAAAACCTGCAATAGTCCAACCAACAACTCCCGCTCCATGAAACATTATATTTACTGGATACATATTCAAATTTGTTAATAAAATACCTGTAAGTACTAAAAAAGTACTTAACCATTTAAGGTATTTTTTAATAAACTTCATAGTCAATTATATGATTGTAATGTTAAAGTTTTGTTAACCAGACGAGGCTTTAACTTTTTTCTCGATAAATTCTGGTATCTCATCACCAAGATCATCGTCTTTTTGATTTTTAGGTTGAAAGGCATACAAAACATGAAGTTTGCAGTAAGGAAAATCTCCTTCAGGTTTTCTACCGCAAAAATAGAATTTTTCCTCATTTGGATGACCTATAGGCCACTTGCAAGTTTCATCTGTAAGTTCTTCTAGAGATTTAGGGTTTTCTGGCTCGAAGTTTTTATCTAATAATATTGATTGAAATTTAGCCTTTCTTGATGTTGGCGCTGGCCCTCTTCTAATCTGCTTATTATCATTGGATCTAGGTGAACTAGATTGCTTAGAAGGCGCTCTAGCTTCTAAATTTAACCTGTGAGCTTTACCGATTACGGCGTTTCTAGTGGTGTCACCTAATGCTTCGGCTATCTGACTTGCAGTATGCCCTTTAGACCAGAGTTCTTTTAATTTAGCGACTTTTTCTTCTGTCCAACTCATAGTATATAATTACAATATTTAGTAATTTTTAAAAACTTAGGGCATAATATTGGGGTTTAAAACATTAAAACGCATCAAAGCTGTGAGTAGATTTAGTTTTGCACAGTTTTTTTAATAACAGGTTATAAGACTATCAATGGTTGAAATTTTGAAAAAATATAAAATTGGAAAAAGAAGATTTGGATTAGTTAATTGGTTCGGAACGTGGACTTTATACAAAAAAGAAGTTCTTAGATTTTTAATTGTGTGGATACAAACTATTTTTTCTCCACTAATTTCATCTTTGCTCTTTTTGCTTGTTTTATCATTAGCTATTGGGGCAGATAGAGGTGATGTGCTTGGAGTGCCTTTCATAACTTTTTTAGCGCCAGGGTTGATTTCAATGCAGGTAATTCAGCAATCCTTTTCTCATTCCTCATCATCTTTTATGATTAAAAAAATTGATGGAACTATAGTTGATTTATTATTTGCTCCCCTATCTGCTGGAGAAGTTACAATCTCTGTTTCTCTTGCAGCTGTAACAAGAAGTGTATTAATTGGAATAGTTTCGATTATTGTATTTAAATTAATTATAGATCTTGAAATCAAAAACTATTTAACACTTATAGCATTTACGTTGCTTTCCTCTTTTGTTTTAGGAAATATAGGAATAATTGCTGGATTATGGGCTGAAAAATTCGATCATATGGCAACAGTTACTAATTTTGTAGTTGTTCCATTATCTTTCTTATCAGGCACTTTTTATTCAATAGAGAGACTTCCAGACTTTTTGCAAGCAGTAAGCAAAGTAAATCCATTTTTTTATATGATTGATGGTTTTAGATATAGTTTTATTGGCACGTCAGACGGTTCAATTTCTATTGGTTTAGTATATTTAACTGCCTTAAGCTTTGTAAGCTGGCTTGTTTGTTATTTATTGTATAAAAAAGGTTATAAAATAAAATCATGAGTAAAATTTTAAATACTTATAATAGAAAGAAAATTTCTTTTTCCAAGGGAAAAGGAAGTTTCTTATATGCAACAAATGGTAAGAAATATTTAGATTTCGTTCAAGGAATTGCTGTTAACTGCCTTGGTCATGCTAATGACTATTTAATAAGATCTATTAATAAACAATCTAAAAAATTATGGCACGTTTCAAACGTTTTTACTATTCCTGAGCAAGAGAGATTGGCAAAAAGAATAGCTCAAAAAACATTTGCAGATTATGTAACTTTTCAAAATTCTGGTGCTGAAGCAACGGAAGCAGCTATAAAATTCGCTAGAAGATATTTTTATTCAAAAGGTCAACCAAGAAAAAATAGAGTTCTTTGCATCAATAATAGTTTCCATGGAAGAACCATCGCAGCTATTTTTGCCAGCAATAGTAAAAAAGCCATTGAAGGTTTTAAACCTAAAGTAGACGGCTTCGATCATTTCAACTTTGGTGATCACAGGGGCCTAGAAAAAGCAATTACCAGTAGAACTGCTGCTATCATGGTCGAGACAATAATGGGAGAAGGAGGCATTAAAGTTATTCCTGACTTTTGTCTCAAAGGCTTAAGAAACCTATGTAATAAGAAAAAAATTTTATTAATACTTGATGAAGTGCAATGTGGTATTGGAAGAAGTGGTAAATTTTTTGCCTTTGAATATGCAAAAATTAAACCAGATATCGTTCCAATAGCAAAAGGTATAGGCGGTGGCTTTCCAATAGGTGCAGTTTTAGTTAATAAAAAAGTAGCTTCAGGTATGAAGCCCGGAACACATGGCTCAACATTTGGTGGAAATCCTTTAGCAATGAGTGCCGGAAATGCTGTCATGGATATGATGTTTAAAAAAGGTTTTTTAAATAATGTTAGAATTAATGGAAAATATTTTATAAATCAACTTGATAAAATAAAAAATAAATATCCTAAAATTATTAAAGAAGTAAGAGGTAAAGGACTTCTCATTGGACTCTGTCTTCACGTAAATCAAGCTAAATTTATTCAAAAACTTTTAGATAATAATTTGTTGACAGTAAGAGCTGCAGAAAATGTTGTCAGACTTTTGCCTCCTTTAAATGTAACAAAGAGTGAAATAAACTTAGGTTTAAAAATAATAGAAAAAGTTTGTAAAAATTTTAAATGAGAAACTTTATAAATATCTCTGACTGTTCCTCAGATGATCTGAGAGTAATAATTGAGGAGGCAAAAAAGAGAAAACAGAATAGATCTGGATTAAATAAATCTGCCCCTGATAAAGATAAACCCTTTGAGGGCAAGTCAATGGCTATGATTTTTGAGAAACCATCTACTAGAACAAGAATGTCATTCGATATTGCTGTTAAACAACTAGGAGGTTCATCAATAATTTTAAATCCAGATGGAATACATTATGGCAAAGGAGACGAGACTTTAAAAGATACAGCAAAAGTTTTTTGAGCTATTCTTTTTGCCAATCTCTCTTGCTCAGGAATTATGTTGAGAACTTCCTCCCACAAAAATTTAGAGGAGTTCGGAAAACATTTAGATATTCCAATTATCAACGGTCTTTCTGATGTTAGCCATCCATGTCAGATTATGTCCGATATTCTTACTTACGAAGAAAGCAATGGCTCCATTGAGGGTAAAACTGTTTGTTGGATCGGAGACGGTAATAATAATATGTCAAATTCCTTGATTGAAGCCGCAAGTAAATTTAATTTTCAACTTAATATTGGCTGTCCAAAAAAATATTCTCCAAATAAGAATATATTAAATCTAGCTAAAAAAGAGAAAGTAAAATTAACAATTACTTCTAAACCTCTAGAAGCAATTATTGGAGCTGAT
>CACGZQ010000007.1 GCA_902577575.1 uncultured Pelagibacteraceae bacterium | reverse complement strand
AATTTTAAATGAGGTAAAAGATAGAGAGTTTAGTGGGTATTCTTATGACGGTGCTGATGCATCATTTGAATTGTTAGCTAATAGACTTTTGGGCAAAGTTCCAGAGTATCTAAAAGTTAAAAGTTACGATGTAAATGTTTCTAAGTCTAATAAAATACAAACTAAAGCAAATGTAATTTTTTTAATTGATGGTAAAGAAATAGAGTGTCACGGAGAAGGAAATGGTCCAGTTAATGCGCTTGATAATGCAATTAGATCTAATTTCAAAAAAGTTACAAAATACTACAATTATTTTTCCGATTTAAAACTTTTAGACTATAAAGTTAGAATTTTAAATACTGGTACAGAAGCTACCACAAGAGTTTTGATTGAAAGCACAGACAAGTCAGGAAAAAGTTGGTTTACTGTAGGTGTATCTCCTAATATTATTGAAGCCTCATTTAAAGCTTTAATTGATAGTTTAGACTATAAACTTTACAAAGAAAAAGCACCTGCAAATTTAAATGAAAAATAAATTTGGGTTTATCCTAGTGAGACCTCAACTTGGAGAAAATATTGGCGCTTCTGCAAGATCTATAAAAAATTTTGGATTTAAAAAATTAAATATTGTAGCTCCAAAATTTAATTTTCCAAATCATAAAGCCAAAACAACCTCTGTCGGAGCATTTGATGTTATTAATAAAACTAAAGTATTTAGTACTATTGATAAAGCAGTTGAAGAGTTTAATATTGTTATTTCTTTGAGCGCTCGAAAAAGAGATATAAACAAAAAAAATATTAATTTTGAGGATTTATATAAATTAGTAAATACTAGAAAAAATTTAAAGTTCGGGTTTATGTTTGGACCAGAAGCATCTGGCTTATCTAACTATGATTTATCATTTTCAAACTATATTCTTCAAATTCCAACCTCAAAAAAATTTAAATCTCTAAATTTATCACATTCGGTAACGATAATATGTTTTGAAATTTTTAAACTTCTTAATGATGTATTTTTTAAAAAAAAATCAAAAAATTTAAAGGTGTCATCAAAAAAAAAGATAATTTCATTTACAAATCATTTAACCAATTTACTAGAAAAAAAAGGATTTTTTGTACCCATAGAGAAGAAAAAGTCGATGTTATTAAATATCAATAATTTAATTTATAGATTAGAGCCAAATGATAAAGAACTGAGGATTTTATCAAGTATAATAAGCACATTAAGTAAAAAAACTTCATAACCATAATTGACAAATCAAAATGAAACTTTATAAACAAGCACAAAAAACATGACAAAAAGATTAAAATCTAAGCATAAAGTAGACCGAAGGTTAAAAGCTAACATTTGGGGAAGGCCAAAAAGTCCATTTAACTCTAGAGCTTATCCTCCAGGACAGCACGGCCAGAATAAAAAAGGTAAGCCAACAGATTATGGAGTTCAATTACATGCTAAACAAAAATTAAAAGCATATTATGGAAATATAAATGAAAGACAGTTTAGAAATATCTACCGTAAGGCTTTGTCAAAAAAAGGTGATACTACCGAAAATCTAATCGCTCTGTTAGAAAGTAGATTAGACACAATAATTTACAGAGCAAAGTTCGCTCCAACAGTTTTTTCAGCTAGGCAAATGATTAATCACGGTCATATCAGGGTTAACAAAAAAAGAGTTAATATCGCTAGTTATGTTGTTAAAGGTAGTGATCTTATAGAAATAAGAGAAAAATCAAAAAAATTAGTTATTGTCGAAGGTTCTATTCAAAGTAAAGAAAGAGATGTACCAGAATACATCCAAATTGACGATAAGAATAAAACCGCAAAGTTAATTAGAGTTCCCAAATTTTCTGAAGTCCCCTTTCCTGTAGTAATGGAACCTAATTTAGTTATAGAATATTATTCTAGATAAGAATAAATAAATTTTTTTGTTTTGTGAAAATAGCAAATAACATAAAAAAAAATTACTTTTATTATATATTAACAATATTTCTAGCTGTAGGAATGTTTTTATCGCTAAAAGTAGGTATAACTCACGATGAGTCACATAATAATTTAGTTTGGGAATTTAATAAAAAAAAATTCTTTAATATATTCTTTAATAAAAACTTTGATGTTAGTTTTCTAGAAACCTACCATGGTTTTTATGGTGTAGGATTTTACTATCTGTCATCAATTCTAGAATTATTTACATTAAACTTTATAGACAAAGAAAACTTAAGAGAAGAAGGCGCTTTATTACTAGCGAAACATCCAACCGTATTTCTTTTTTTCGTTTTATCAGGTATTTACTTAAGAAAATTAATTTATCTTTCTACGAGAAATAAAAATTACTCAAATCTTTGCTGTTTAATGTTTCTCACTTATCCATATTTATTAGGTCATAGTTTATTTAATGTAAAAGACGTACCTTTTATGTCCCTATGGACGATTTGTACTTACTATATTTACAACGTACTTGATGATTTTTTTTTAAAATCAAAAATTAAAAAAAAGAAAATAATAATTTTTGGTATACTTACTGCATATCTCTTATCAATTAGAATTAGTGGCATATTAATTTTTTTGGAATATTTGTTTTTTTTAATATTATTTTTGAAGTCTCATAATTATAGCTTCAATAGATTTTTAAAAGATTTCTATAAAAATTTATTCATCTTTGCCATTTCTTTCTTTATTTTTCTTTATATTTTTTATCCAAGTTTCTGGAATAATCCTTTTAAATTTTTTTACTCAATAATCTTTATGAGCGGGCATATACAAACAGTTTGCACAATCACTCTTGGTGAGTGTATGAAAGCTCAAGATTTACCTCCAACATATTTATTTATATGGCTATTCTTTAAATTACCTTTGGTGATACTTATGGGATTAGTATTGTTTCCATTAATTGAAAAAAAATTATTTTTAGAAAAAAGAAATTTAATAATTGTTGGATCACTAATGTTGACTATCTCCTCAATAATTTTAATTCTAATACTTCTAAATGTAAATTTATACGATGAATTAAGACAAGTACTTTTTTTAATACCCTTAATTTTTATTATATCTTTAATTACAATTTTTAATTTCAAAAAAAAAATTTCAATTTTTCTGGTAAGTTTTTTTATAATTTTTTTTTCTATACAAAATTTAAAAATATTTCCTTACAATTATTTATGGCTAAATAATCTTAATATTTTTTTAAAGGTTAATGACAACTTTGAAAAAGATTATTGGGGAGCATCAACTAAAAATATAGCTAATGTACTCAACAATAATGTTAACAACAAAGACGCTTGTATAATTTCCAATAGAAATGATGGTATCAATTACTTTATTAAAGATAATAATAAATGCTTTAAGCCATTTAATGATTTGTATAAAAAAAATGAAAGACCTTTTTATATTGCTTTTACGGAGAGGTCTTTAAGTAAAGGTTCTCCAAATAATTGTAAGTTATTTCATGAAGAAAAAATAAAGATTAATTTATCCCAAGAAAATATAGTATTAGCTAAGATATTAGAATGTTATTAATTATTTAATTCTAATTCTTTTCTTATTTTGTTTAAAAAGTTTTTTATTAATAATCTTTCTTCTTCATCAAGGTAATTTTCTCTTTCATTAGCCTTACGAATTTCTTTTTTTAGTGAATTAATTAAGTCTTTTCTGCCCTCTGGTGTTGAAAAGAAATCAATCTTATTATTTATTTTTGAAATTTCTTTACCAATAGTAAATTGAAATACTAAAACAATTGCTATGGAAGCAATTATAATCTTGTATATATAATTTCTCATTATATAAGCTTTTTTTCTTGCAAAAGACTCTTTAGTTCTCCTTTTTCAAACATCTCTTTTACAATATCTGATCCCCCAATAAATTCTTTTTTAATATATAATTGAGGTATTGTAGGCCAATCACTAAAATCTTTTATTCCTTGTCTTAAGTTATCATCTTCTAGTACATTAATTCCTTTAAAAGTCACATTAAGATGTTTTAAAATATTTGATGTTGCCATTGAAAAACCACACTGAGGATTTTCAGGTGTACCTTTCATAAATAAGCAAACTTCATTCGTATCAATTAAATTTTTAATTTTTTCCTTTATAGTCATTATTCTGTTTTTGTTGTAATTGATAAAGCGTGTAATTCATTTCCCATTTTACCTTTAAGCGATTTATAGACCAGTTTGTGTTGCTCAACTTTATTTAAATTTTTAAAAACTTGTGACTTAATAACCGCAGAGTAATGATTGTTATCGCCCATCAAATCTTTGATTTCAATTTTTGCATCGGGTATGCCTTCTTTAATTAATTTTTTTATTTCATCTAAAGGTAAAGCCATTAATAATTATTATACCATTGATTATTAATTTTAAATAGGTCATTTATGTCAATTTTCATCTCTCCTTCAATTTCAAAATAATTATCTTGAGTAATTCCGATATTTTCATAATAAATATTATTTTTTTTAAGTATTTTGTCTACATCAGACAAACTATTTTCATGAATTTCTAAAATATATCTGCTTTGATCCTCTCCAAAAAAATATTCTGTTAAATTTACAAGTTTTTTTGGCTTGTTGATTTTGGCTCCTAACTTAGATCCTATTGACATCTCACTTAGTGCAACTAAAAGTCCTCCACTTGAGATATCGTGAGAAGATAAGACAAAATTTTCCTTTATCAATTTTAATACAATTTCTCCATTATTTTTTTCATTTATAAAATTTATTTTAGGAGGTTTACCATCTTCAACAGCAAAGTTCTCTTTTAAGTAACAACTTTGCTCTAAGTGTCCAAAAGTTTTACCAATTAAAATTAATAAGCTATTATTTTTTTTGAAATTATGACTAAGAGGTTGAGATAGTTTTTCAATTAAACCAACTCCTCCAATTACAGGAGTAGGATAAATATTTTTTTTATTGGTACCATTATAAAAAGATACATTACCGGAAACCACTGGAAAATTTAAAAATTTACATGCTTCTTTGATACCTTCCAAACATTCAGCAAATTCACCCATCACTTCTTTATTTTCCGGATTACCAAAATTTAGACAATTGGTTATAGCGATTGGTTTGGCTCCAACAGTAATCAAATTTCTCCAATTCTCACACACAATTTGCTTTCCACCAGTTATTGGATATGACTTGCAATAATTTGCTGAGGAGTCGACCGCTACAGCTATTGCTTTATCTTTGTTGTGTATTCTAATTATTGCAGCATCTGATCCAGATTTTTGAGCAGTATCGCACATTACCATTTGATCGTACTGATTTGTAATCCAACTTTTATTTGAATGATTGGGTGAAGATAAAATTTTAATTAAAGCCTCTTTTAGTCCTATTTTCTTAAATTTTTTAATATTGATACTTTTTGGGATTTTTTTTTTAGTCCATTTTCTATCATATATCGGCGCTTTTGAAGCTAAGGCTTCTATAGGAATTTCTCCCACAATTTCATCTTTATACTTCAAAGTAAGCTTTTTTGTATCAGTTGTTTTTCCAATTATTACAAAATCTAAGTCCCATTTTTGGAAAATTTTTTTAGCGTGTTCTTCTTTACCGTCCTCAAGAATAATTAACATCCTTTCTTGACTTTCGGATAACATCATTTCATAGGGACTCATATTTTCCTCTCTACAGGGCACTTTGTCTAAGATTAACTCAATACCTAATGATCCTTTTGAAGCCATTTCAACACTTGAGGAAGTTAAACCAGCAGCACCCATATCCTGAATAGCTATAATTGAGTCATCTTTCATTAATTCTAAACAAGCCTCCAAAAGTAATTTTTCAGTAAATGGATCACCTACTTGTACAGTAGGTTTTTTTTCATCAGAATTTTCATCAAACTCTGCAGAGGCCATTGATGCACCATGAATACCGTCACGTCCAGTTTTTGATCCAACATAGACAACCGATTTGTTTATTCCCTTAGCTTTAGAATAAAATATCTTATTTTTTTCAGCATGACCAACAGCCATCGCATTAACTAGAATATTGTCATTGTAAGTATCATTGAATTTTGTTTCACCAGCCACAGTAGGTATTCCTATGCAATTACCATAACCTCCTATACCTGAAACTACTCCATTCAATAAACTTTTTGTTTTAGGATGGGACGGAGATCCAAAATGAATAGAATTTAAAAGAGCTATCGGTCTAGCCCCCATCGTAAAAACATCTCTTAAAATACCACCAACACCCGTGGCAGCACCCTGATAAGGCTCAATAAAAGAGGGATGATTATGACTTTCAATTTTAAATATAATAGCGTCATTGTCTCCAATATCGATTACACCAGCGTTCTCTCCTGGACCTTGTATGACTTGATCACCTTTTGTTGGTAGTTTTTTTAAATGAATTCTAGAGGATTTATATGAGCAATGTTCATTCCACATTGCAGAAAAGACACCAAGTTCTAATAAATTAGGATCTCTTTTAAGCAATTTTTTAATGACTTTATATTCTTCAATTTTAAGACCGTGTTTTTCGATAATTTTATTATTAATTCCCATTTTTAATCTAATAAACTAGAAAATAAATTTATTCCGTCAGAATTAGAAATAAGCTCATCTACCATTCTCTCAGGATGTGGCATCATTCCTAAAATATTTTTTTTGTCATTAAAAATACCTGCAATATTTTCAATAGCTCCATTCGGATTAAATTTATCATCAGTATTTCCACTACTATCAGAATACTTGAACGCTATTAAATTATCCTTTTTAAGCTGGTCTAAATGATTTGAGTCAGTATAATAATTACCTTCATTATGCGCTATATTTAAATTTAAAACTTGGTTTAGTTTATATTTAGAAGTAAATCTTGTTTCATTATTCATAACTCTAATATTTACATTTCTATTAATAAATTTTAAATTTTTATTTCGCAACAAAGTTCCTTTAAGCATCCCGGTTTCGGTTAAAATTTGAAAACCATTACAAATACCTAAAATTAAACATCCAGAGTTAGCAGCTTTGATAACCTCATCAATGATAAGAGATTTTCCCGCAATAGCACCTGATCGTAAATAATCTCCGTAAGAAAATCCTCCAGGTATAACTATTAGATCTGATTTTGGTAAGGAAGTTTCTTTGTGCCAAATCATTTTATTTTTAAATTGCATTTTTTGTAAAGCTACAGCTATATCTCTATCACAATTCGATCCTGGAAAAACAATTACAGAAGATTTCATTTTACTATATCAATTTTGTAATCTTCAATTATTAAGTTTACTAAAAGTTTATTGCACATTTCATTAACCTTTTTTTTAGCTATATCTATATTCTCTTCTTCAATTTCAATTTCAAAAAATTTACCTTGCCTGATACTTTTTAAATTAAGCATACCTAGATTTTTTAATGTATTTTCAACAACTTTTCCCTGGGGGTCTAATACATTTTTTTTTAATGTAACTGTTACAGAAAATTTCAATTTATTTTTTTTTGAATTTTATTGGTATAGTTTTTCCAAAATTAACTTCACTAATATTTGTTTCCTCAGGCATGATTCCTAATCTTCTAGCAACTTCTTGATAAGCTTGTATAATATTTCCCAAATCTTTTCTAAATCTATCTTTATCGAGTTTTTTCTCAGTTCTAGCGTCCCATAATCTGCAAGTATCGGGGCTAATTTCATCAGCTAGTACAATTTCTTTTTTTTCAGTATCTTTATTCCAAGTTTTTCCGTACTCAATTTTAAAGTCAACTAGTTTGATACCAATTGCTCTGAACATTCCAATCAACAAGTCATTTATTCTTAAAGTCATTTTATCGATAACTTCAATTTCTTTCTCATTTGCCCATCCAAAAGATAATATATGTTCCTTTGATATTAATGGATCGTTTAGCTCATCTTTTTTATAACAATATTCTAGTAAGGGTTTTTCTAAATTAGTCCCTTCAGGTATCCCTAGTCTTTTAGTTAATGAGCCTGTAGCTATATTTCTTACAATAAATTCTATAGGAAAGATTTCTGCCTTCTTAATTAATTGTTCCCTCATGTTTATTCTTTTTACTAAGTGAGTTTTTATTCCACATTGAGATAAATTTGATAATATGTATTCTGAAATTCTATTGTTTAAAACTCCTTTACCTTCAACTTTTGCTTTTTTAAGATTATTAAAGGCTGTTGCATCATCTTTAAAATGCTGAATAACTAAATTTTTATCTTTAGTTTCATAAATTATCTTTGCTTTACCTTCGTATAACTTATTTCCTTTATTCATGTGATTACTTCTTCTTTAGGCTTCGATTGAAAATTATATTAATTTTTTTAGTATGATAACTAAAATTAAATAATTTTTTAAGTTTATTAACAGGTATTTTGTTAGTAATCTTTTTATCTGAAAGAATATTGCTTAAAAACGATGAATTTTGTTTCCAAGCATTCATCGCACTTTTTTGAACAATTTTATAAGCTTCCTCTCGAGAAAAACCTACATTAGTTAGTTCAAGTAAAATTCTTTGTGAAAAAAAAATACCATTAGTGATATCTAAATTTTTTAACATTTTTTCTGGATATATATTTAAATTTTTAACCACGTTTGATAATCTCACTAGTGCAAAATCTAAGGCAATAGTTGAGTCTGGCCCTATATTTCTTTCTACCGCTGAATGCGATATATCTCTTTCATGCCATAAAGATACGTTTTCAAGAGCTGGAGTCACAAATGATCTAATTAATCTAGCTAAACCTGTTAAATTTTCACTTAAAATTGGATTTTTTTTATGTGGCATTGCTGAAGATCCTTTTTGTTTTTTTCCAAAAAACTCTTCGACTTCTAAAACTTCTGTTCTTTGAAGATGTCTTATCTCTGTAGCAAATCTCTCAATTGAACTAGCTATAATTCCAAGCGTAGAAAAAAATTGAGCATGCCTATCTCTAGGTATAACTTGCGTAGAAATTGGCTCTATTTTGAGATTTAATTTATTGGCTACATAACGTTCTACTTTAGGATCTATATTAGCAAAAGTTCCAACAGCTCCAGAAATAGCACAAGTAGAAATTTCTTTAATTGAATTTTCTAATCTTTTTTTATTTCGTAAAAATTCTTGATAAAAGGTTAACATTTTAAAACCGAAAGTAACAGGTTCAGCATGTATACCGTGACTTCTACCAATACACATTGTGTATTTGTGTTTTATAGCTTGACGTTTGATAGAACTAAGTAGTTGATCAATATCTTTTAGTAAAATATGGCCTGATTGTTTTAATTGCAGATTAAAACACGTGTCCAAAACATCAGAAGAGGTCATACCTTTGTGAAGATATCTAGCTTCTTTACCGGCTTTTTCTGTAATTGAAGTTAAGAATGCTATTACGTCATGTTTAACTTTTTCCTCAATTTGTAAAATTCTGTTTACATTTATTTTTGCTTTCGACCTAACTTTTTTTGAAACACCTTTAGGGATAATTTTTAATTTTTCCATAGCCTCTGCTGCAGCTAATTCAATTTCAAGCCATAAAGAATATTTGTTTTTATCTTCCCAAATACTTTTAATTTCTTTTCTTGTATATCTTTCAATCATTATTTTTTTGATAGTGTAAAAATTTCATAGCCATCTTTTGTTACACCTATAGTATGTTCAAATTGTGCAGAAAGTGATTTATCTTTTGTTACTGCTGTCCAGCCATCATTCAGAGTTCTAGTCTCATACTTTCCAAAATTAATCATTGGTTCAATAGTGAAAATCATTCCGGCTTTTATTCTTTCGCCGGTTCCTTTTTTTCCATAATGCAAAACGCTAGGTTCTTGATGAAAATGTCTACCAATTCCATGGCCACAGAAATCTTGCACTACTGAAAATCCTTCAGCTTCAACATGGTTTTGTATCGTAGCGCCGATGTCTCCTAAAAAAACATCCTCTTTAATAATTTTGATAGCCTTCATCATAGCATCAAAAGTTGTTTTAACTAATTTTTTTGCTTTAACAGAAACTTCTCCAATTTCGTAAGTCCTACTAGTGTCTCCGTGCCAACCATCTTTTAAAGCTGTGACATCAACATTAACAATATCTCCATCTTTTAAAGTCTTATCTGATGGTATTCCATGGCAAACAATATGATTGGTAGAAGTACAACATGATTTAGGAAAACCTCGATAAAAAAGGGGAGCGGAGTAAGCACCATTGTCATTAATGTATTCGTAGCAAAGTTTATCTATTTTATCTGTTTGAATACCTGGTTTGATAATTTTAGCAACTTCGTCTAGTGCTCCAGCAGCAATTTCTCCAGCTTTTTTTGTTTTTTCAAAAGACTCTTTATAATTTTCATTCATTCGATTTTAAAATTTATTTTACGATTTAGTTTTATTCCTTTTGAGGAAAATTTACAATCATAGCAAAGTACATTTAGATTTTTTTTAACAGCTTTTACTAATAATTCACAATATTTTGGATCTATGTCTTTGGCTAACTTAAACTTATTACAATCATCTCTTTGAATTATATAAAGTAAGTAAATCTCATAACCTTTTTGATTAGCTTTTAATAATTCCTGAATATGTTTTAGACCTCTTGAAGTTACAGCGTCAGGGAATTCAGCAACACCTTTTTTTCTTGATAGTGTTACATTTTTTACCTCTATAAAAGATTTTCTTGTTCCTTCAGTAATTAGAAAATCAAATCTAGTATTTGAGCCGAAATTTATCTCTTGTTTTAAAGTCTCAAAATTTTTAAACTTTTCAATAATTGAACTTTTTAATGCTTCTAAAGCAATCTTATTTGTAATATGTGTATTAATCCCAACTTTAGCACTTTGATTTTCGATTATTTGAAGTGTGTATTTAAGTTTTCTATTTGGATTAGCAGACTTAGTAAGCCAGACTTTATTATTTTTATCTAGTAAACCTAGCATTGAGCCAGTATTTGGACAATGAGCAGTAATAATCTTATTACCTACTTTAATATCTACAAAGAAACGCTTGTATCTTTTTATTAGTAGTCCTGATATTAATTTATCTTCAAAGTTCATATATAATTAACAATCTATGAAGAAAAAAAAGAAGAATGTAAATGCTGCAATTTTAATAATTGGAAATGAAATTTTATCAGGAAGAACTCAAGATAAAAATATTGCATTTATAAGTCACTGGTTAAATACAAAGTGTGGAATTTCAGTTAAAGAGGTGAGAATTATACCTGACGTTGAAAAAATTATAATTAAAAATATAAGAATATTATCAAAACTATTTAATTATGTATTTACTACTGGAGGCATAGGGCCAACACATGATGATATAACAGCTCAATCCATCGCAAAAGCTTTTAAAGTAAAATACGGTTTCCACAAAGAAGCTTATAAAATATTAGAAAATTATTATGGTAAAGCTGCATTTAATGATGGAAGAAAAAAAATGGCAAAGATGCCACTAGTTGCAAAATTGATTTATAATCCTTCAAGCGCTGCCCCAGGTTTTAAAACTAAAAATGTTTTTTCATTACCTGGCGTTCCATCAATTTTAAACTCAATGATTGATAATTGTAAAAATTATTTATCAAGGGGATTGAAAGTACACAGTAAAACAGTAAATCTTTTCACTGTTGAGAGTAATATTTCAAAAAATTTGGAAATAATTCAAAAAAAATATAAAAAATTTGTAGATATAGGAAGTTATCCTTTTTTTCGATTAGGCAAAATAGGAGTATCAGTTGTATCACGGTCCACATCTAGGAAAAGATTAATAAATGTAAATAAAGATTTAATGAGAGTAGTTAAGGATAAAAAAATTAAGATCTTGAATATTTAAATTAAACTTAAAACTTCATCAACCTCAATGGAATTAATATCCTTTGTTTTATGTATGATTTTGCTATCAAGGATTTTAGTATATTTATTTTTTGGAGCAAATTTTTTTGAGTTAGTTGGACCAAATAAAACAATCATCGGAATGTTAGCTAAAGCCATCATATGCATAATACCATTGTCAATAGAAACTGCAGTATCAAGTCTAGCCGATAATGCTGTTACAAGAGCAGGGCAAGCTAATTTAGAATTAACCTCTGGAAATATTGCTGAAGGAACTTGATTTTTAATTTTTTCAATCAAATCAATCTTATCTTTTTCGATAAAAAAAACTGGTTTTTTATTTTTTGATAAAACCTTATTTGCTAAAGCTGTAAATTTATAAATTGACCAACTTTTTTTTCTGTATTCATTTCCTTGAGTTACAGAAAAACCTACATAATTTGAATCAGGTAGTAATCGTTTTGCTTCATTTAAAATTTCTTTTGATAAATTTTTTATGTTGAAATTTAATTCAGTTATGTCTTCCTCTATAAATAAGCTTAGATTTTCTAAGTGATCAAGACTGTTGGATTTTATTTTCTTTGATGAAAAAAAACCATTAAAAGTTCTTGAATAAAATGAATTATGTGGAATTCTACTTAAGATCAAAGTATTTCTAAATTTAGTTTGTAGATCAATAATAAGGTCATATTTCCCAAAACCTTTAGTTAATGCTCTTTTACTAGCAAAGAAAAAATGCCACCATCTAAATCCAAAATATTTTAAATCTAAATCTACTGTTTCAAGATCTATATTATATTCTTTTAACTTATCTTTAAAATGGTTCTGGTGAGCTCCTAAATAAAAAAACTTTGTTTTTTTGTAGTAATTAATAAGACTTATCAACAATGGAAATAATTGTATCGAGTCTCCAAGACCACCTCCTGAATTATAAATTAAAATTTTTTTCATATTCTTATCACTTTATTAAAAATCTTGAATAACTTAAACAAAAAGGTTTTAATTTACTAAAAAGTCAAATATTTTGATAAAAAAAATAACTATCTATTATTTATATATGAGCGAAAGATCGACTAAATTTTATCTAAAGATAAAAAAACTACTTTATTATTTTTACGGAGAAAAGTTTTTTAAACAATTAAATTACGATTGGTCAAAATATCCCTCGAGAAGCTTTATAATTAATAAAGTAATTAAAGAAAAAGATTACCGTTCTTACCTAGAAATTGGATGTGATGTAAACAAAAACTATGGAAATATTGAAGTAGAAAAAAAAATAGGAGTTGACCCAAAAACTGGAGGAACTCATAAAATGACAAGTGATGAATTTTTTAAAAAAAATAAAGATAATTTTGATATAGTTTTTATTGATGGTCTACATGAATGTGAACAAGTTGATAGGGATATTGAAAATTCATTAAAGTTTTTGAATCCTAGAGGCATAATATTATTACACGATTGTTTACCTATAAAAATTTGGCATCAGATTGTTCCAAGCGTCTACCCAAAATGGAACGGAGATGTTTGGAAATCTATTGTCAAAGCTAGAACCAAAACACATATAAACACCTATACTATAATTGCAGATCATGGCATTGGGGTTATTTTTAGAGAAAAAAATCGTAAACCACTTAAATTAGATATTAAGAATTTCAAAAAACTTAAGTATGAAGAATATTATAAAAATCATAGTGAATTTATGAACTTAATTTCTGTAGATAAATTTTTTGACATATTAAAATTGTATAATTAAAATTGAATAAAATTTATAAAAAAATAAAAGAAAAAATATTTTATCCATTTAAAAAAAAATTTTTTATTTTAAGAAAAAAAGAAATAAAAAAAGAGATTAACTGCATCAAATATAAAAATTTTTTAATTTATGAAATTATTGATGGTGAAATATTTACTAATTCTGTTGACGACGCCGCATATATAAAAAAAGATTATATTTTAGAGGGTCCATCTTATCAGTATAGAAATTCAATTAACTCAAATATAAGAAATAATACAATTTTAAAGTCAGGTATTAATCGTTTCTCAAAAAAAATTCGTGGAAATATCTTATCCTTAATATCTGGAGGATCTGCTAAACACAATTATGGTCATTGGTTATTCGATGTTTTATCGAGATTACTAATTATAAAAAAAATGAATAGATTTAAAAAAATTGATTATTACTATGTTCCAGCATTTAAATTTCAATTTCAGAAGGATACTTTATATTATTTAAATATTAAAAAAAAACAAATAATTAGTAGTGAGAATAATAAATATATTAAGGCCGACAAAATAATTTCTACTGACCATCCCTTTAACCATAGGTTTGACAAAATTCCTAAACATATTTTAGAAGATGTTAGAAGAAATTTTATAAAGTTATCATCAAATAGTAAAATCAAGAAACATGACAAAATATACATCGAAAGAGATTATTCAAATTTTGATTTTAATAATCTAAAAAAATTTAAAAACGAAAGAATTTTGCTTAATAATAAAGCTGTTAAAAAATTTTTAGAATTAAATGGTTTTCATACATATAAAGCAATTAATTTGTCCTTTGCAGATCAAATAAAGATATTTTCTAATGCTAAAATAATAGTTTCAATGTTTGGAGCAGAATTATCGAACCTTGTTTTCTGTAAGCCAAAAACTCGCGTAATTGAGATTAAGACTAATAAAAAATTAACCGACTTCATAAATATATCAAATAAATGCAAACTTAAACATCACCAAATAAATATAAAACCTATGTATAAAACTAATTACAAACAAAACGGTATATTAGAGTGTCCAATAGAAAAATTAAAAATAGCAATAAGTTGATAGACTTAATTATCTTCTTTAGATATAAAATTTGATAATTAAAATATTTTAGCCCTCGTGGTGAAATTGGTAGACACAAAGGACTTAAAATCCTTGCCCTTTTGGGAGTGCCAGTTCGAGTCTGGCCGAGGGCACCACAGTAGATGAATAAAACATTAATTATTTCTGATGAAAATTTTAAATCTGTACAGATTAAAAAACAGATATTGAAAATTTTTAATAAAAAACAACTCACAAAAAAAGGTATTGTTTTAGTTGTTGGTGGTGATGGTTTTATGTTGAAAACTTTAAAAAAAAACAAAAAAACAAAAAAAAAATTTTATGGCATAAATTCCGGTAATTATGGCTTTTTGATGAACAAATTTTCAAAAAAAAATCTTATAAAAAATATTCAGAACTCAAATATGATAAGTATATCACCATTGGAAATGATTGTTCATACAAAGAAAAAAACTAAAAAATGTTTGGCAATAAATGAAGTTTCAATTTTAAGACAAAGCAGACAGGCAGCAAATTTATCTTTAAAAAATAAATCAAATTTTATCATGAAGAAATTAGTCTCAGATGGTGTTTTAGTTTCAACTCCAGCTGGAAGTACTGCTTATAATTTATCGGTTCACGGTCCTATTTTAAATTTAAATTCAAAAAAAATTTCTATAGCACCTATAAGCGCATTTAGACCAAGAAGATGGGTAGGGAAAATAGTTAGTTATAAATCAAAAATTATTATCACTAATCTTAATCCTTTAAAAAGACCTGTTAGTGCTGTTGCTGATAATGTAGAGGTAAGAAATGCAAGAAAAATAGTTATATCTGTTCAAAATAAAATTAAATTTAATCTTTTATATGACAAAAACAAGAGTTTACAAAAAAAAATCAAATTAGAACAGTTAAGAAATGAAGTTCTTTAAATGGTGCCCTCACACGGACTCGAACCGCGAACCTATTGATTACAAATCAATTGCTCTACCAATTGAGCTATGAGGGCTTGTCCGTCTCTTTAAAATAAATTTACAAAAAAAACAATAAAAATAAATTAATTTTTTTATTTAATTGATTGAAAAATATGGTGGCACACAACCGATACTGTATTTGATATATTCAAGCTTTCAATATTCCTATTTATATTAACTTTGAATTTAAAATCTGAGTTTTCTAATGTTTTAGCTTTAATTCCAAAACCTTCAGATCCAAATAAGAGCACATTCTTTCCTTTCCAATTGTTTGTTGTGAAATCTTTTGTAGCAGATACATCGAAAGCACTCACCCAAAAATTCTTACTTTTTAAATATCTTAGAGTAGAATTTAAATTTGAAACTTTAAAAATTTTCATATGCTCAGCACCACCACTCGCACTTTTGTATAATAATTTGCTTTTTGAGGGAAAAGATCTCTCTTTAACTATTAATCCGTCAATATTAAATGCAACAGCAGTTCTTATAATTGAGCCAATATTTCTTGGGTCGGTTACTTCCTCTAAAACAATTAAATTTACGTTATCTTTTTTATTTTCAATTATAAATTCTTTAAGAGTGATTTCATCTAATTGTTCAACTTCCGCTACTAGGCCTTGGTGTGCAGTATCATCTCTTCCACACATATTATCTAACTCTCTTTGAGACTTATAAAATACGTTAATCGATTTAAATAAATTTAAAGATTGATTTTCTTTATTAAGTTTTTTCTGAGCATCTTCTGTTAAAAAAACTCTCTCTATTTTTCTATTCGGATTCTTTAATGCCTCTAGCACAGCATGTTTTCCTACTATTAAAAAAGTGGTTTTTTTCATGATTTTTAAGCAATTTTTTCAAATTACTAGCATATTTCAAGGCAAAATGATTTATTGCAATTATTTGATAAATGCTTATAAAACGCTTGTTGTTAAATGCTTTTTAAGTTAGTGGGTATCCCCACAATTAATTATTAGGAGGGGTACCAAAGCGGTCAAATGGGGCGGGCTGTAAACCCGTTGACTTCGGTCTTCGAAAGTTCGAATCTTTCCCCCTCCACCAAACTTTAAGCATTAATAATGTATGAGCGCGATAAGTTTGGATATTGCGGGTGTAGTTCAATGGTAGAACGCTAGCCTTCCAAGCTGGATGTAAGGGTTCGATTCCCTTTACCCGCTCCAAAAAAAAATATTAAAAAAAAAGTGAGGAAAAAAGATGTCTAAAGAAAAGTTTAACCGAAACAAACCACATTGTAACATCGGTACAATAGGTCACGTAGACCATGGCAAAACAACTCTAACTGCGGCAATTACAAAAGTGTTGTCTGAAGCTGGGGGATCAAGTAGTGCTAACTTTGTTGCATACGACCAGATAGATAAAGCACCTGAGGAAAAAGAAAGAGGAATTACTATTTCAACTGCGCACGTTGAATATGAAACAGAAAAAAGACATTATGCTCACGTTGATTGTCCAGGCCACGCTGATTACGTAAAAAATATGATAACAGGTGCTGCACAAATGGATGGAGCAATACTTGTAGTAAATGCAGCTGACGGACCAATGCCTCAAACTAGAGAACATATACTCTTGGCAAGACAAGTGGGTGTTCCCGCGATTGTAGTTTTTTTAAATAAGATTGATACCGTTAAAGATAAAGAGCTAGTTGATTTAGTAGAAGAGGAAATTCGTGAACTATTAACTTCTTATAAATTTCCTGGTGATAAGATACCTATAATTAAAGGTTCCGCTCTAAATGCAGTTGAAGGAAAAGATGAGGCTACTGGAAAAAACGCAATAATGGAATTAATGAAAGCAGTAGACGAGACTATTCCTCAACCAGATAGACCGAAAGATAAACCTTTCTTAATGCCAGTTGAAGATGTTTTTTCAATTTCAGGCAGAGGTACAGTTGTGACTGGTAGAGTTGAGTCTGGAGTAATTAAAGTTGGAGAAGAGATTGAAATCGTTGGTATAAGGGATACTAAAAAATCCGTCTGTACTGGAGTGGAAATGTTTAGAAAACTTTTAGATAGTGGTGAGGCAGGAGATAATATTGGAGCTCTTCTAAGAGGTGTTGAAAGAGATGATGTTGAAAGAGGTCAAGTTCTATGTAAACCTGGTTCTATTACACCACATACAGAGTTTGAATGTCAGGCTTATATTTTAAAAAAAGAAGAGGGTGGAAGACACACACCTTTTTTTACAAAATATAGACCTCAGTTTTATTTTAGAACTACAGATGTAACAGGCGAAGTTACTTTGCCATCTGGCACCGAGATGGTTATGCCAGGTGATGACGGTAAATTTTCTGTTAAGCTAATCACACCTATCGCAATGAGTGAAAATTTAAATTTTGCGATTAGAGAGGGTGGAAAAACAGTTGGAGCTGGAGTAGTAACTAAAATTGTAAAATAAACGCTTAGGAGCGTAGTTCAATTGGTAGAGCGCCGGTCTCCAAAACCGGAGGTTGTGGGTTCGAGTCCCTCCGCTCCTGCCAAAAACTACATAGATTATGAAAAATCCTTTAAGATTTATTCAAGAAGTTAAACAAGAAACTTTTAGAATAACCTGGCCAACAAAAAAAGAGACAATGATGGGTGCTGTGATGGTATTCGCCCTAGCCTCAATAGCTGCTATTTTTTTTTTAATCATTGACCAAATTTTAAGGTTCTTACTTAATATTCTATTAACAATTAGCTTTTAAATGAATTGGTACATCGTTCAAGCATACTCTGGTTTTGAAAAAAAAGTTGTAGAGGCTATAAAAGAAGAGCTAAAAAAATATAAACTATCCTCTAATTTAGAGGAGATCTTAGTTCCAACCCATCATGTTACTGAGGTTAAAAAAGGCAAAAGAACCAAAAAAGAAAAAAAATTTTTTCCTGGTTACGTTTTAATAAAAATAGATCTAACTAAACAAATTTATCATTTGATTAAAAATTTACAAAAAGTCAGTGGTTTTTTAGGATCTGCTGATAAACCTACTCCTATTTCAGATAATGAAATAAAACGAATACTTGGCCAAGTTTCAGAAAGTGCCGTTACACAAAAAACAGGCCAAAGTTTCGAAATTGGTGAAAAAGTCAAAGTTTGCGACGGCCCTTTTGCATCTTTTAATGGTTTAATTGAGGAAATAGATGAAGAAAAATCTAGACTTAAAGTCTCAGTTTCTATATTTGGTAGAGCAACCCCGGTAGATTTAGAATTTAACCAAGTGGAGAAAAATTAAATGGCAAAAGAAATAACTGGATATGTAAAATTACAAATTAAAGGAGGCCAGGCTAATCCGGCACCACCAGTAGGCCCTGCTTTAGGTCAAAGAGGAATTAATATAATGGAGTTTTGCAAAGCATTTAATGAAAAAACAAAAGCGTTTATGGGCAAACCAGTTCCTGTTGTGATTACTGTTTATAAAGATAAAAAATTTGACTTTATAATTAAATCACCTCCGGCGTCTCATTTTATTCGGGAAGCCGCTAAACTAAAAAGCGGATCAAGTGAACCTGGCAGGGTAGTAGCTGGAACTATAACCATGAAACAAGCAGAGGCGATAGCTAAAGAAAAAATGAAAGATTTAAATGCTTTTGATTTAAAAGAAGCAACTAAAATAATTTGTGGGTCAGCTAGATCAATGGGAATAGAGGTCAAAGAGTAATTATGAGAAAGAGATCTAAAAGATATAAATCACTTCTTAATTCAAAAATGAAAGAAAAAAAACTTAAAGCAAACGATGTTATAGACTTAGTTAAAAAAAACTCCAACTCAAAATTCGACGAGTCAATCGACGTATCATTACGAATAAACCTTAAACAATCGAAAGGTGGTGACTTCAGCTTAAGAACAGTAGTAAAGCTTCCTAATGGATCAGGTAAAAAAGAAAAAATAGCAGTGCTTTGTGATCCTGATAAAATTGAAGAGGCAAAGAAAAGTGGTGCTGATATTGTTGGATCGGATGATCTAATAGAAAAAATTGCTTCTGGAAAAATTAACTTTACAAAATTAATCTGCACACCTTCAATGATGGGCAAGGTTGGAAAGCACGGAAAAATTTTAGGTCCAAAAGGGCTAATGCCTAATCCAAAACTTGGAACTGTATCTAATGACATTACTAAATCAGTAAATGATTTAAAAACTGGGCTAGTAGAAATAAGAAATGATAAAGACGGAAATTTAGCATCTACCATTGGGAGAAAAAGCTTCTCTGTTGATAAGTTGTTAGAAAATTTCAATTATTTTATTGAAAGTATAAAGAAAGAAAAACCAGACACCATAAAAGGTGAATTAATTAAAAATATTTTTATAACCTCAACAATGGGTATTTCTTATAAAATTGGAGCTAAATAATCTTATGATGAGCAAAGAAGCAAAGAAAAATTATGTTGAGGTAATGAAAAAAAATTTTACCTCAAATGAGTCCGTAATGATTGCTCAATACCAAGGGCTTAATGTGAATGAACTGGATTCGCTTAGAAAAGAATTAAGAGATAAAGGTATAATATTCAAGATTACTAAGAATAGAATTACTAAGATAGCATTAAAAGAAACACAAAAAAAAGATTTAGAAAAATACTTTGTAGGTCCTACAGCAGCAGCTATTTCATCGGATCCTATTTCTGCAGCAAAAATATTAACTAAATTCTCAAAAACTAATAATAAGCTTAAAATCATTGCTGGTTTTATGGATGGTAAAGTTTTAGATGAAAAAGAGGTGTCTATTATAGCCACACTACCTTCTTTAGATGAAGCTAGGGCTAAAATTGTGGGTATTTTGGCCGCTCCTGCTCAAAAGTTAGTAAGTATTTTACTTGCACCTGGCTCAAAAATTGCTAATTTAGCGCGCGCAAAGAGTTTAAAAAATTAATTCATAGGAAATATAATGGCAGATTTAAATAAAATTATTGACGAACTTTCAACTTTAACTGTTGTAGAAGCAGCGGAGCTGTCTAAACAACTTGAAGAAAAATGGGGAGTTACAGCAGCAGCACCAGTAGCAGCTGCTCCAGCAGGAGGTGCTGCAGCACCAGCAGGAGAGGAAAAATCAGAATTCTCTCTTTTTTTAGCGGCTGCTGGTGACAAAAAAATAAACGTAATTAAAGAAGTTAGAGCTATAACTGGTTTAGGTTTAAAAGAGGCAAAAGATTTAGTTGAGGGCGCACCAAAAGAGATTAAGAGCGGTGTTGCTAAAAAAGATGCCGAAGAATTTAAGAAAAAACTTGAGGCAGCTGGAGCTAAAGTAGAATTAAAGTAAACAAAATTAAGAGAATACAATTTATTATAAGGTAACACTTGTAATAATTTTTATATATTTGATGCAATTATCTTTTACTCAAAAGAAAAACATAAGAAAAAATTTTGGAAAATTAGCTGAGGGCTTATCTATCCCAAACCTTATAGAAGTACAAAAAAATTCATACAATGAGTTTCTTGAGTCAAAATCTTTAACTGATCAGCTAAACGAACTTTCAAAAGGTATAGATAAAGTTTTCAAAAGCATATTTCCTATCGAAGACGGTAATGATAAATCAACTTTAGAATATGTTTCATATAAATTAGAAAAACCAAAATTTGACGTCATTGAATGTAAGCAAAGAAGTTTATCTTACTCTGCTGCATTAAAAGCTGTATTACGTCTCGTTGTGTACGATATAGACGCGGAAAATAACACAAAACAAATTCTTTCAGCAAAAGAACAGGAAGTATTTATTGGTGACCTACCGCTAATGACACCAAGCGCTACGTTTATAACTAATGGCGTTGAAAGAGTTGTTGTAAATCAAATGCACCGAAGTCCTGGAGTTTTCTTTGATCACGATAAAGGCAAAACACATGCGAGTGGTAAATTACTTTTTAATTGCAGAATCATACCAAGTAGAGGATCGTGGTTAGATTTTGAGTTTGATCCAAAAGATATTTTATATTTTAGAATAGATAGAAAAAAAAAATTACCTATAACAACTATCCTAGCTGCATTAGGCTATAGTAAAACTAAGATAATTGAAACTTTTTACAACACAAGTAAATATACTTTTGATAAAGAAACTAAATCGTGGAAAACAAGTTTCAATCCTGAAAACTTTAAAAGACCAATTAAATTATCACACGACTTAATAGACTCTAAAAATAACAAAAAAGTTTTATCAAAGAATGAAAGATTGAATCTCATTATTGCTAAAAAGCTTCAAGAAAAGGGTCTGCAGTCAATATTAATTTCTAATGAGCAGTTATTAGGTAGTTATTTGGCTAAAGATGTCAAAGATAGTAACGGCAATATAATTGTAGGAGCTGGTTTTGATATGACAGAAGAACAACTTGAAAAAATAATCAGCCAAAACGAGAAAGAACTTAATATCGTAAACATTGATCCAATAAATAAGGGCCCCTATATTTTAGAAACATTAAAAATTGACAAGAATTCAAATAAATCTGATGCACTTAGTGATATATATAAAGTTTTAAGGCCTGGAGAAGCTCCTTCAGTAGAAATAGCTGAAGAAATTTTTAATAATTTATATTTTAAAAAAGAGAGGTATGATTTATCTGAAGTTGGAAGGGTAAAACTAAATTCAAAGTTAAATTTGAATACTTCCTCAAAAAAAACCATTTTAGAGACAAACGATATAATATCAATAATTCAATTCATGCTAGACTTAAGAGATGGTAAGGGAGAAGTTGATGACATAGACCATTTAGGCAATAGAAGAGTTAGATCAGTTGGTGAATTAGTTGAAAACCAGTTTAGGATAGGTCTTTTAAGAATGGAGAGGACTGTAAAAGAAAAAATGTCCACATTTCTAGAGATAGAATCAGCTATGCCCCAAGACCTAATAAACGCAAAACCAATAACCACTTCATTAAAAGATTTTTTTGCAACATCTCAACTTTCACAATTTATGGACCAAACAAATCCGCTTTCAGAAATTACACACAAAAGAAGAATTTCAGCATTAGGACCAGGAGGTCTAACTAGGGAAAGAGCAGGATTTGAAGTTAGAGATGTTCATCCAACTCACTATGGTAGAATATGTCCAATAGAAACTCCAGAAGGTCCAAATATTGGTTTAATTAATAGTTTAGCAACATATTGTAGAGTTAACAAATTTGGATATATAGAAAGTCCTTACAAAAAAGTAACAAATGGAAAAGTTACATCAGAGATAAAATACTTGTCAGCTATTGAGGAGGAGAAGTTTACAATTGCTCAAGCTAATTCAAAGATAGATGGTAATGGTAATTTTGTAGAGGAATTGGTTCCTTGTAGAAAAAATTTAAATTTTGAATTAGCTAACAAAGAAAATATTGATTTTATTGACGTTTCTCCTAAACAATTAGTTTCAGTTGCTGCTGCATTGATACCTTTTTTAGAAAATGATGATGCAAACCGTGCTTTGATGGGTTCAAATATGATGAGACAAGCGGTTCCTTTGCTAAAACCAGAGTCTCCTTTAGTTGGAACAGGCATAGAGTCAGATGTAGCATTAGACTCGGGAGTTACAATTGTAGCTAAAAGAAATGGTGTTGTAGATAAAATTGATGGAAAGCGTATTGTAGTTAAAGTTACAGACGTTACAGATTTATCACAGTCTGCTGTAGACATATATAACTTATCAAAATTTCAAAGATCAAATCAAAATACATGTATAAATCAAAAACCTTTAGTTAAAGTTGGCGATAAAATAAAAAAAGGTGATATCATTGCAGATGGTCCAGCAACCAAATTAGGTGAACTTGCGTTAGGAAAAAATGTGACAGTAGCTTTTATGCCTTGGCAAGGATATAATTTTGAGGACTCAATTTTAATTTCTGAAAGATGTGTAACAGATGATGTATTCACTTCAATTCATATTGAGGAATACGAGTCAATGGCTAGAGATACAAAATTGGGAGCGGAAGAAATAACAAGAGATATCCCAAATGTTAGCGAAGAGAGTTTAAGAAATCTAGATGAATCCGGTATTGTTTATGTAGGCGCAGAAGTTAAACCTGGAGATATTTTAGTTGGTAAAGTTACACCTAAAAGTGAGACGTCATCAAGCCCCGAAGAAAAATTATTGAGATCTATATTTGGAGAAAAAGCCACAGATGTAAGAGACTCATCTTTAAAATTACCCTCAGGAAGCACAGGAGTAGTAATTGATGTAAGGGTATTTAATAGACACGGTATTGAAAAAGATGAAAGATCTATAGCTATAGAAAGAGCTGAAATAGAGTCAGTACAAGAAGATAAAAAAGTTGAGGAAGAAATTTTAAATAGAAATATTAAATTTCGAGCTATTGATTTATTAAATGGTCAAAGTATATCAAAACAATTTAAAAATCTTAAACCTGGAACAACTCTAAATAAGAATGATTTTGAAAACTTATCTTTGAAGGATTTTTGGAAGTTTTCTATGCAGAAACAAGAAATAAATAATGATTTAGAAAAATTAAAAAATCAATTTGATAATGCCTCAGACGATATAAAAGCTAGATTTGATGATAAGGTGGCTAAAATACAACAAGGAGATGATTTACTACCCACAGTAATGAAAGTTGTAAAAGTTTTTGTTGCTGTAAAAAGAAGATTAATGCCAGGAGATAAAATGGCCGGAAGACATGGTAATAAGGGAGTTGTAAGTAAGATTGTTCCTGTTGAAGATATGCCATATATGGATAACGGTAAACCCGTGGATATAGTTTTAAACCCGTTAGGTGTGCCTAGCCGTATGAATGTCGGTCAAATCCTTGAAACACATTTAGGTTGGTCTTGTTCGGAGCTGGGTGATCAAATAAAGCAATATCAAAAAAGTTTTGAACAAAACGTTGAAAAAATAAAAAAAAAACTAAAAGAAATTTATGGTGAAACTTATTACAATAATGTTGTTGGTAAATTAACAAATAAGGAAATAATTGAATTGGTGGAAAATCTCTCAAATGGGGTTCCTATATCGACTCCAGTATTTGATGGGGCCAGCACTAAAGATATTACAGAAATGCTTAATTTAGCCGAACTTCCAAATTCTGGCCAAACAAATCTTTGGAACGGCCAAACTGGTGAGAGGTTTGATAGACCTGTGACAGTTGGAATTATCTATATGTTAAAATTAAATCATTTAGTTGAGGATAAAATTCACGCCCGTTCGACGGGACCATACAGCTTAGTTACTCAACAGCCTTTAGGTGGTAAAGCACAACTAGGTGGACAAAGATTTGGTGAAATGGAGGTTTGGGCCTTAGAGGCATATGGAGCATCGTATACACTGCAAGAAATACTTACTGTAAAATCAGACGATGTTGCGGGTAGAACAAAGGTTTACGAAACAATAGTAAAAGGAAATAATAACTTCGAGTCAGGTGTGCCAGAGTCATTTAACGTGTTAGTTAAAGAAATAAGAGCTTTAGGATTAAATATAGAGTTAAATTAATTATGGAAAAAAATTTATCAAAAAGTTTAGAAAATCAAAGCGTAACACAGGAAACAAATTTCGACAGTATTAAGATTACATTAGCTAGTCCTGAAAAAATTAAATCTTGGTCTTATGGAGAAATTAAAAAACCAGAAACAATAAACTATAGGACTTTTAGACCAGAAAAAGATGGTTTATTTTGTTCAAGAATATTTGGACCAGTTAAAGATTATGAATGTTTGTGTGGAAAATACAAAAGAATGAAATTTAGAGGTATCATATGTGAAAAATGTGGTGTTGAAGTTACTAAATCGAATGTGAGAAGAGAAAGAATGGGTCATATTGATTTAGCTTGTCCTGTAGCACACATTTGGTTTTTAAAATCTTTACCAAGTAGAATTGCTTTATCAATAGATATGAAATTGAAAGAGGTTGAAAAAGTATTGTATTTTGAAAGTTTTATTGTAATTGAACCAGGGTTAACTACACTTAAAAAAGGACAACTAATCTCTGAAGAATCATTATTAAAAGCACAAGAAGAATTTGGTGAAGATGCTTTCACAGCCGGTATTGGCGCTGAAGCCGTAAGAGAAATACTTTTAAGTCTAGATTTAAAAAAGGAGCAAAAAAAATTAAGAGAGTCTCTTGAAGAGATTAAGTCAAAAGTTACAGAAGAAAGAACAATCAAAAGGTTAAAACTTATAGAGTCATTCATTTCCTCTGGTAATAAGCCAGAGTGGATGATTTTAACATCAGTGCCAGTCATCCCGCCAGAACTAAGACCATTAGTTCCTTTAGATGGCGGTAGATTTGCCACATCAGATTTAAATGATTTATACAGAAGAGTTATAAATCGAAATAATCGTCTAAAAAGACTTTTAGATCTAAAAGCTCCTGACATAATAGTGAGAAATGAAAAAAGAATGTTGCAAGAGTCAGTTGACGCTTTGTTTGATAATGGGAGAAGGGGAAGAGTAATAACAGGCACTGGCAAAAGACCTTTAAAATCTTTAGCTGAAATGCTTAAGGGGAAGCAAGGGAGATTTAGACAAAATTTACTTGGGAAAAGAGTAGATTATTCTGGTAGATCGGTAATTGTTGTAGGACCCGAACTTAAATTGCATCAGTGCGGATTACCAAAAAAAATGGCTTTAGAGCTATTCAAACCATTTTTATATGCTCGATTAGACAAACTTGGATTGGCTACAACAATTAAACAAGCTAAAAGATTAGTTGAAAAAGAAAAAAGTGAAGTTTGGGACTCTTTAGAACATATTATTAGAGAACACCCAATTCTTTTGAACCGAGCACCAACTTTACACAGATTAGGAGTTCAAGCATTCGAAGCAAAACTGATTGAGGGTAATGCTATTGAACTACATCCACTAGTCTGTGCCGCTTTTAATGCAGATTTTGATGGAGATCAAATGGCAGTGCATATTCCTTTGAGTTTAGAAGCTCAACTTGAGGCTAGAGTTTTAATGATGTCTACAAACAATATTCTAAGCCCGTCAAATGGTAAACCTATAATAGTTCCTAGCCAGGATATTGTACTTGGCATTTATTATCTGTCTCAGGCATCAGAAGATAACGACAAAAAACCTAGTGGAATATTTTCAACGGTTGAGGAAATTGAACATGCTTTAGAAAACAAATCAATTAGTTTGCACTCAAAAATTATTTCTACATTTAAGACACTCGACTCTAATGGTAATATTATATTAGAGAAATACACAAGTACAGCGGGAAGATTTTTATTAGCAAATCTACTACCTTTAAATAAAGATATTAATTTCAGTCTTGTTAATAAATTATTAACTAAAAAAAATGTTTCTGAAGTTATCGATACTATTTTTAGATATTGTGGTCAAAAAGAAACAGTCATTTTCTGCGATAGAATAAAAACTTTAGGCTTCAAACACGCATTCAAAGCTGGTATTTCATTTGGAAAAGATGATCTGCTTATTCCTAAGACAAAAGAAAACTTAATAAATAGTACAAAAAAACAAATTGAAGAATATGAAAAACAATATTCAGATGGCCTGATAACGAGAGGTGAAAAATATAATAAAGTTGTTGATGTTTGGTCAAAATGTACAGATACAGTAGCAAACGAAATGATGAAAGAAATTTCGTCAGCTGAAAAGGTTTATGACAATGACAGAATTGAAACTAACTCGGTATATATGATGGCGGACTCGGGAGCTAGAGGTTCTCAAGCACAAATGAAGCAATTAGCAGGCATGAGAGGACTTATTGCTAAACCTTCGGGTGAAATTATTGAAACACCAATTATTGCAAATTTTAAAGAAGGTTTATCTGTACTAGAATATTTTAACTCAACCCACGGTGCTAGAAAAGGTCTTGCAGATACAGCTTTAAAAACAGCAAATTCAGGTTATTTAACCAGAAGATTATGTGATGTGGCACAAGATGTTCAAATTACTAAAAAGGAGTGTGATTGTAAGACAAAGTCTTCAGTAACAATTTCTGAAATTATCGAAGGTGGAAATATTTTAGTAAGTTTATCTGAAAGAGTTTTAGGAAGAGTTATAGCTGAAGATATTAAAAATCCTGTAACAGGAGAAATTATTATTAAAAAAGAGAAGTTAATTGATGAAAACGATTGCGAAAAAATCGATGCTGCAGGGGTAAAATCCGTGAATGTTTATTCAGTTATTACTTGTGGATCGACAAGAGGAGTTTGTGCGATGAGTTACGGCAGAGACTTAGCAAGAGGCAAATTAGTAAGCGTTGGTGAAGCTGTCGGTATGATTGCTGCTCAGTCGATTGGAGAGCCTGGTACTCAATTAACCATGAGAACTTTCCACGTTGGCGGAACAGCTCAAATTAAAGAAGAGTCGCAAATAATTTCACAGAGTAAAGGAAAATTAAAAATTATAAATAAAAACTTAATCGAGGACTCAAAAAAAAATACGATAGTTATGGGAAGAAATACTCAGCTTAGCATCGAAGATGAAAATGGAAGACAATTAGCTATTTACAAAGTTAATTATGGTTCCAAATTATTTTTTAAAGATGGGGATACCATAGATGTTGGAAAAAAAATTGCAGAATGGGATCCTTATACACTTCCAGTTATCGCTGAAACAAGCGGTATTGCTAATTATATGGATTTAATGGAAGGAACTTCTTTAACTGAAACACTTGATGACGCAACTGGCTTGTCATCAAAATCAGTTACAGACTGGAAATCGTCATTGAAAAATTCAGAATTAAAACCGAGAATTACTCTTAGAAATGAAAAAGGAGAAATTATAAAAAAAGCGGATGGCAATGAAGCAAGATATTACCTTGTCCCTGATACAATTTTATCAGTAAAAGATGGACAAAAAATCTCTGCAGGCGATGTGCTAGCTAGATTGCCAAAAGAAACCTCAAAAACAAAAGATATCACAGGAGGATTACCAAGAGTTGCAGAGTTATTTGAAGCTAGAAGGCCTAAAGATAGCGCAATAATAGCTGAAAACGATGGTGTAATCGAATTTGGCAAAGAGGTTAGAGGAAAACAAAAAATTTCTATAGTTTCTTCAAGTGGGGAAACTTCTAATTATCTTATTCCAAAAGGAAAACATGTTAATTTCAATCAGGGCGAAAAGATTAAAAAAGGTGAATATTTATTAGATGGAAGCCCAGCACCACACGATATTTTAAGAATTTTGGGTGTAGAGAAATTAACAGAGTATTTTGTTACAGAAGTTCAAGAAGTTTATAGGCTTCAAGGAGTTGTCATAAATGATAAACATATCGAAACTATAGTAAGACAAATGTTAAAAAGGGTAGAAATTAAAGATCCAGGTGACTCAGAACTCTTAACAGGTGAAGTCATAGATCTTCTTGACATTAATTTGATTAATGAAAACTTAAAAAAAGAAAAGAAAAAAATAGCAAGTTATGAGAGAGTTTTATTAGGTATAACAAAAGCTTCTTTACAAACAAATTCATTTATCTCAGCAGCTTCTTTCCAAGAAACTACTAGAGTATTAACTGACGCATCTATAAAAGGAAAAACCGATACATTAGAAGGACTTAAAGAAAACGTTATAGTCGGAAGACTAGTACCGGCTGGTACAGGACTGACTAAAATTCAATGGGATAAAGAGGCCAGAGAACAAGATAAAAGAAGAATTGAAGAGTTAAAAAAACAGCAGCTAGAAACCGCGCAAACTGGACCTGAACAGACAGCATAAAGCAGACAGATAAATCCTTTAAATATTGACTTTTTTGAATTCAATGCTAATTTACGGCATTTTTGAATGTTAGAAGTGAGGCATTTAAAGCCTTAAACACTAACTAAATTTCTGGGTTTTCTCACGTTTATCTTTCAAAAATATAATTATGCCAACTATAAATCAGTTGATAAAAAAAAGCCGCGTTAAACCTATTGCAAGGAACAAAGTTCCAGCTTTAGAAAAACAACCTCTCAAAAGAGGAGTGTGCGTTAAAGTTTATACAACTACTCCTAAAAAACCAAATTCAGCGCTGAGGAAAGTTGCAAGAGTGAGGTTGTCCAACGGATTTGAAGTTACTGCTTATATTCCTGGAGAAGGTCATAATTTACAAGAACACTCGGTTGTTTTATTAAGAGGAGGAAGAGTAAAAGATCTACCAGGTGTTAGATATCATATTTTAAGAGGTAACTTAGATACCCAAGGTGTTGCAAATCGAAAACAAAGAAGATCTCTTTACGGTGCAAAAAAACCAAAATAATTTATGTCAAGAAAAAGAAAAGCACCAGTTCGAAAAGTTTATCCTGATCCTAAGTTTCAATCTGAGGTAATTTCAAAATTTATTAATTCAATAATGTATGATGGAAAGAGAACTACAGCAGAGAAAATTTTATACGATGCGTTGGAAAAAATTAAGAGTAAAAATAATGAAGACCCATTAAAGATTTTTAATTCAGCTATAAGCAATGTTAAACCAAATTTAGAATGTAGATCTAGAAGAGTCGGTGGAGCAACTTACCAAGTACCAGTAGAAGTAAAACCAAAAAGAGCACAAGCTTTAGCTCTAAGATGGATTTTAGACTCAACTAGAAAAAGAAAAAATAAAACTATGGCAGAAAAACTTTACGCAGAAATTATGGATGCCTCACAAAATAAAGGCTCTGCAATTAAAAAAAGAGAGGATACACATAAAATGGCAGAGTCAAATAAAGCTTTTGCACATTTTAGATGGTAAAAATTTATGGCTAAATATACTTTAGATAAATACAGAAATATCGGTATCATGGCGCACATTGATGCAGGCAAAACTACTACAACAGAAAGAGTTTTATACTATACAGGTAAAAGCCATAAAATTGGAGAAGTACATGACGGCGCTGCTACGATGGACTGGATGGAACAAGAACAAGAGAGAGGTATAACAATAACCTCAGCTGCAACAACATGTTTTTGGAGAGACCATAGAATTAATATTATAGATACCCCTGGTCACGTAGATTTTACTATTGAAGTTGAGCGGTCATTAAAAGTTTTAGATGGTGCTGTAGCAGTTTTTGATGGAGTAGCAGGAGTAGAACCTCAATCAGAAACAGTTTGGAGGCAAGCAGATAAATATAAAGTTCCTAGGATTTGTTTTATTAATAAATTAGATCGTACCGGCGCTGATTTTTATAGGTGTGTAGAAATGATAAAAGAGAGATTAGGCTGTAAACCCTTACCACTTCAATTACCAATTGGGTCTGAGGCAGAATTAAAAGGTGTAATAGATTTGGTTAAAATGAAAGGCGTAGTTTGGCAAAATGAGGATCTGGGTGCAAAATTTGAATATATTGAAATCCCTAAAGATCTTAATGAAAAAGCGAAAAAATATAGAAAAGAATTAGTTGAAACAGCAGTTGAGCAAGACGAGAAAATTATGGAAGCTTACTTAGAAGGGAAAGAACCCTCTGAAGCTGAGTTGATTAAATGTATACGTAAAGGGACACTATCTTTTGATTTTGTTCCTATTTTAACTGGTTCAGCTTTTAAAAATAAAGGTGTTCAACCGCTACTAGATGCAGTTATTGACTATTTGCCAAGTCCTAGTGATCTTAGTTCTATTGAGGGAACAAAAGTCGGTAGCGAAGAAAAAGTTAACATGAAATTCGATGAAAAAGAAAATTTTTCAGCTTTAGCTTTCAAAGTAGCAAATGATCCTTTTGTCGGGTCACTTACATTTATTCGAATATATTCAGGTACTTTAAACGCAGGAACTTCGATCTTAAATTCATCAAAAGATAAAGATGAAAGAATTGGAAGGATGCTTCTGATGCACGCGAATAGTAGAGAGGATATTAAGTCGGCATCTGCTGGCGATATAGTAGCATTAGCAGGCTTAAAACACACTATTACTGGACACACTTTATGTGATTCAAAAAACCCAATTTTATTAGAACCTATGGAATTTCCTGATCCTGTAATTGAGATTGCTGTAGAGCCGAAAACTAAGGGCGACCAGGAAAAAATGGGAGAAGCATTAGCAAGATTAGCTAAAGAAGATCCATCTTTTAGAGTCTCCTCCGATGAGGAGTCCGGGCAAACAATTATTAAAGGCATGGGTGAACTTCATTTAGATATAATTGTGGATAGAATGAAGAGAGAATTTAAAGTTGAAGCAAACATCGGTGCACCACAAGTTGCTTATCGTGAAACTATACTTGGTTCTGCAGAAATGGAATATATTCATAAAAAACAAAGCGGAGGCGCAGGGCAGTTTGCCAAAGTAAGATTAAGTGTAGAGCCTTTAGAAGCAGGAAAGGGTAGAGAAATTGAAAATTTGATCAAAGGTGGAGCAATACCTAAAGAATTTATTCCAGGAGTTGAAAAAGGTGTTGAGAGTGTTTCGGATAGCGGGATTTTAGCAGGGTTTCCAATTATTGATTACAAAGTTAAAATTTTAGATGGATTACATCACGACGTTGACTCTAGTGTCCTTGCCTTTGAGATAGCAAGTAGAACATGTTTTAAAGAAGCTTGCCAAAAAGCGACTTTAAAACTTTTAGAACCTATGATGAAAGTTGAGGTAGTAACACCAGAAGAATTTATGGGAGACGTTATCGGTGATCTAAATAGCAGAAGAGGACAAGTTGGATCGACTGAGTCTAGAGGTAACGCGACAGCTATTAATGCTGTTGTCCCTTTAGCAAATATGTTTGGATACATTAACAATTTGAGATCATCAACTCAAGGCAGAGCTCAATATACAATGCAGTTTAGCCATTATGACAAAGTCCCTCAAAACGTACAAGACGAAGTAACAAAAAAATTAGCTTAATTATGGAAAATCAAAATATAAGAATACATCTCAAGGCTTACGATAATAAGATACTAGATTTATCTACTGAAGAGATAGTAAATACAGCTAAAAGAACCGGAGCTCAGGTTAAAGGTCCAATTCCATTACCAACTAGAATTGAGAGATATACAGTTTTACGATCACCACATATTGACAAAAAAAGTAGAGAACAATTTGAGTCAAGAACTCATAAAAGACTAATTGATATAATTGAACCAACCCCACAAACCGTTGAAGCTCTAATGAAATTAGATCTAGCTTCTGGAGTGGATATAGAGATAAAAATATAATTATGAGCATTGGATTAATAGGAACAAAACTTGGAATGACTAGGGAATTTTTAGAAACAGGTCAGTCAGTGCCCGTGACTGTTATAAAAATTGAAAAAGGTAGAGTTTTGGATCTTATTTCCAAAGAAAAATCTGGATATAACGCAGTAAAAATTGGTTTCTTTAAATTAAAAAATTCAAAATTAACAAAACAGATGAAAGGTTATTTTGCAAAAAAGAATACAGAACCAAAAAAAATTCTCAAAGAGTACAGAGTTGAAAATAACGCTGAATATAAAGAAGGGAACGAGATAGGTTTAGAGATATTTAAAGATAAAAAATTTATTGATGTTAGGTCTAAAACAATTGGTAAAGGGTTTGCCGGAGTTATGAAAAGATGGAATTTTGGTGGCTTAAGAGCTTCTCACGGAGTTTCAGTTTCTCATAGATCTCATGGATCAACAGGCCAGCGCCAAGATCCAGGAAAAGTTTTCAAAGGAAAAAAAATGGCCGGACATATGGGCGATAAATCTAGAACTATTTTGAATTTAGAAGTAATTAGATCAGACATAGACAATAGTCTAATCTATTTGAGAGGTTCAATTCCTGGGTCTAAAAACTCTATTGTTTATTTAAGAGAGTCTGTAAAAAATGTTTCAAGAAAGACCATACAAGAGAAACATGCAGTAAAATTAAAAGCAGCAGCAGCAAAGAAAGGTAAGAAATAAATGAAACTTCCTTTATTAAATGTCGAAGGTCAATCTTCTAGTTCTATTGAAATTTCAGAAAAATTAGTAGGATTAAAAGTTAATCACAAAATGATCAAATATGTAATTGATTGGCAATTAAACCACTCAAAAAGTAGAACCGCGAAAACAAAACAAAGAAATCAAATTAGAGGATCAACAAAAAAAATAATTGCTCAAAAAGGAAGTGGTGGCGCAAGACATGCAAGTAAAAAAGCTCCAATATTTGTAGGCGGGGGTGTAGCTCATGGACCGAAAGGATCAGTCTATAAAATTAAAAAGATCAACAAAAAAGTTAGAAAAGCAGCATTAGCTCAAACTTTGTCAAAAAAAAATTTAGATAAAACTTTATTTTTTATGGCAGATGTAAAAAAAGAAATAAAAAAAACTAAAGACTTTTATAAATTTTTAACAAAAAATAAATTGTTTAACTCTTTAATAATATCTGACGATGAGTCTCTTAAAAATATAAATAAATCAGCAAGAAATATTAAAGATATAAAAATTATAAAGCACAACGGAGCAAATATTTATGATATCTTTAAATATAAAAATTTAATCATAACTTCCACATCTGCAAAAAAAATTCAAGAGAGAGTTTTAAATGAAAAAAATTAGCTATATAGACTCGATTAGAAGTCCAATTATAACAGAAAAAGCGACTGTTTTATCTGAACAAAATAAAACAGTTTTCAAAGTTCATAGTAAAGCTAACAAAAAATCTATAAAAAAAAATATTGAAAAACTTTTTAAAG
>CACGZQ010000006.1 GCA_902577575.1 uncultured Pelagibacteraceae bacterium | reverse complement strand
TAATTTTTTTTTCAGGCTGTGCGTCGTTGATTTTGATACCATGCTTTTTTGCTAAATATTCAGGTGAGTACAAACTGATTTCTCTTGTTTGTTTTGGAGCAGTCCTTTTTAATATAAACTCTTATTGAGCCTCCATGAGTATTTACTTTTTCTGATCTAAATATTTTTCCGTTTAATCGGTTAAAAAAATTAACTAAAGAGGTAAGTGACCAATAGTTATAATGCTCATGATAAATGTTATCAAAAGTAAGGTCTTTTAAAGTATTCATTAAGTACTGTACCTCTATAACTATAGTTCCTTTTTTACTTAATAGTTTAAACATACATTCAGCCATCTCGTTTAGTTTATCTGAATGAGCAAAAACATTTGAGGCTAGAATTAGATCTGCATTTTTTTTTAAATTTTTTATATTTTTTTTATTCAAAAAACCGTTGAAAGTTTTAATCTTGTTTTTATTAGCCAATTTAGCTAAATTTTTCGCTGGCTCAATTCCAAGAATTTTCTTAAAGCCTTGATCTAGAAAAGGTTTTAATGCAACTCCATCATTACTACCTATATCAATTATATAAGATTTTTTTTTATTTAACTTAAAATCTTTAATATATTTTTTCGAGGCTTTTACAAAGTGATCTCTAAATACTTTAGAGGTAGAAGAAGTGTATAAATAATTAGAAAACATTTTTTTTGGATTAACTGCAACTGATAATTGGCAATTATGACATCTATCACAATAATTCATCTCTAATGGATATAATTCACATTTCTCATTCTCTTTTTTTAAAAGATTATTTGCAAGAGGTTGATAACCAAGTGATACAACTCTTTTTAAATTTGTATTACCACAGGATCTACAATCAAACTTATAACATTCTAACAATAAATTCTTTTCTTCTTCATCTACGAATTGGTGTTTAATAGTGTGAGTGATACCGTAATTGTCATGCTCTCTTTCTCCACGTACCAAATTTAAAAATGTAGTATCCTTTGTAAAGACCATAGTATGCGCAACATTAGGTTTTATTATTGATAACTGTCCCTCATTAACTACTTGGGTTATTTTTGGTGAATCAGTATTTAAAATATCTTTATAAACCTCAATGATTTGACCTTTTGTGAATAAACATTTTTGTTCTTGTTGAGGGTGATAATGATTAGCTCTGATCGTGCCCTTTTTTGAATTAATTAATCCAATCATATTAATCGGTTCTGTCAATTCATGATTACTTATTTTCCCTCTTGCATCGGTAAATTCGTTTTCTCCATCTCTAACAAATTCTAATTCTTTTATTAAATTTTGTTTGGACCATTTCACAATCATCTCTTTCATACTTTCCTCTAAACCATAAAGAAATTTAAACCCTGTATTTTTTAGTTTTCTATTGGATAATGAAAATCCTAAATTTGGAATTTCATCATTCGTTTCCCTTAGTTCAATTTTTGGGTTAATTTTTCTACAAATTTCAGCAACTTGTTTTACTGTTTTCGTATCCTTGGTCACATTAAATGTTTCAAAAGAGATATTGTCTTTTTCTTCCATAAATTTAAAACATCTTGCTACATCAATTAGTGGAACAAGGCTTTTTATTTGTCTACCTCCGGCAAATAACTTTAACATCCCACTTTGAGAAGTTATTTTTGCAAAATAATTCGCCATTATATCTATTCGAGTTGAGTCTGTTGAGTATCCGTATACTGATCCAAGCCTTAAAATTATGTAATTCTTACCTGAATTTTTGAGCTGTTTTTCATTAATAAATTTTGATTGCCCATAAGAAAGTACTGGTTTAGCAGGTTCGTCCTCCTCTAAATCATTTTTTACATTATTGAGACCCTCGTAAATAACATGAGTCGAAGGCATAATAATTTTGCAATTATACTTTATTACATCAAGTATATTTTGCGTTCCCTCTTCTGCAACTTGTTTAATTTTATTATCACTGTCTTGATTGCTTTCGCTTTTTACTCTTGGTACACTTGTTATTCCGGCTAGATGATGAACAATATCTGCTTCACCACAATATTTTTTAATCAATTTTTTATCTAGAATATCGCCATGAACAAAATTCATATTCCAATTTCTTAATTGATTCACTCTTTCTGATATAAACCTATTGTCAATTACTGTAATATGATCATTCCAACTATATCCTGAATATATTTTACACAGTTCAGATCCTATATAGCCAAGGCCACCAGTAATAACTATTTTTTTCATACAAAATGTATATATTAATTAAGTTTAAAAAAAAAGGAAATCAACTTTAATGAAGATTTATGACTGTTTCTTATTTCATGATGAAACAATGTTACTTGAAATTAGATTTAATATCTTAAAGAAATTTGTTGAGAAGTTTGTTATATCAGAAGCAAAATATCTACATAATGGCAAAAAAAAAAATTTAAACTTTAAAATAAATGATTATCCAGATTTCAAAAATAAGATTGAATACATTGTTGTAGATGACCTGCCGCCGGATATTCTAATTGAAAAAGATAATGACGATAAAACTGTTAAAAATAATAAAAAATTAATTAATGGTCAAAGACGAGAAGCTTATCAAAGAAATAGATTGCTCGACGTAATTAAAACCGTAGATGATGAAGATTTTATAATTATAAGTGACTCAGATGAAATTCCAAACATTCAAAAAATTTACGGCCAAAATATTAATAATGATATTATTTTTTTTAAACAAAAAATGTTTTACTATAAATTTAATTTGTACTACGAAAATTATAATTGGTATGGATCAAAAGGAACAAAAAAGAAGAATTTTTTATCACCTCAATGGATTAGAAGTATTAAAAACAAAAATTATCCTTTTTGGAGAGTGGATACACACTTTTCAAAAAAGAAATATAGGAACATAAGATTCATTGAAGATGGAGGTTGGCATTTTACTTGTATTAAAACTCCTGAAGGTGTTCATGAAAAACTCTTATCTTTCTCTCACTATCCAGATTACGAAAGTTCAAATATTTCTTTAGAGGACTTAAAACAAACAATTTTTGATAAAAAAGCTTTATACGATCACACGAAAGATAGAACAAGTCAGAGCAAATGGTTGACTGATGTTAAATTAAAAAAAATAGACGATAGATTTCTTCCAGACTATTTGATTAGTAAGAAGAGAAACTATAAAGATTGGTTTGAGGTTTAATTTAATATGAATATTTATGACTGTTTTATGTATTTTGATGAAGATCTTTTATTAGATCTAAGACTAAATATTCTTAATAAGTATGTTAAAAAATTTATCATCACGGAGTCTACATATCTGCACAGTGGAAAAAGTAAAAAATTAAATTTTAATATTAATAATTTTTCTAAGTTTAAAGATAAAATAATTTATATAGTAGTTGATAAAAAACCTCCTAATATCTTGGAAGTTTTACAAAATGACAAATTAAGTTTAAAAAATAATAAAATTCTGCATAATTCAGTTGAAAGGGAAAATTTCCAAAGAAATAGTTTACTAGAGGGTCTTAAAGATGCAAATAATGATGATCTAATTTTATCGAGTGATCTTGATGAAATTCCAAATTTGGAAAAATTTAAATATAAGAAAAAAATTTCAATGTTTAAACAATATGTTTTTTTCTATAAATTTAATTTAATACAAGAGAATTTTGAATGGATTGGCTCTAGAGCATGTAAAAAAAAAGATTTAATTTCTTTTCAATGGTTAAGAAATATTAAAGGAAGAGTTTATCCTGCTTGGAGAATTGATACTATTTTTTCAAAAAAAAAATACTCTAATGTGGATATTATTGATAAAGGCGGGTGGCACTTTACGTCGATAAAAAAACCAGAAGAGATTTTCTATAAATTTTCTAATTATTTGCACCATCTTGAATTTGAAGAAAGCGGATTAAATATTGAAGATATGAAAAAAATAATTAAAGAGAGAAAAATTATTTACGATCATGACGTTGGTCAAAGCAAAAAAAAATTTACTGCACAAAAGACTTTAAAAAAAGTTGATAATAGTTTTCTACCAGATTATTTATCAAAAAATTTAGAAAAATATTATGAATGGATGGATTAAAAATGATTAATTAATGTGTGCTTAATTCTTTTTTTAATTTATCTTTTTTTGAGATTTGGTCTACATCTACCCATTCAACTCTTTTAAGCGGTTTTGTTAAAGCTACTTTTAAAACCTCATCAACATTTTTTACAGGAATTATTTCTATTGAGTCGAGAACAGTTTTAGGAACCTCAATAAGATCTTTTTTATTTTCCATTGGTATTAAAACTTTTTTAATACCAGCTCTGTGAGCTGCTAATAATTTTTCTTTTAATCCTCCAATAGGTAGCACTAAACCTCTTAATGTGATCTCACCGGTCATTGCTACGTTTTTATTTACGGGTATCTCTGTAATTGCTGAAATAATTGATGTTACCATGCCTACACCAGCGGAAGGACCATCTTTAGGAGTAGCTCCCTCGGGAACGTGTATATGAAAATCTTTTTTATCGAATATAGGGGGTATAATTCCAAATTCTAAACTTTTGGATCTAATATATGATTTAGCAGCTTTTATTGACTCTTGCATTACATCTCCAAGTTTACCAGTAATTTGCATTTTTCCTTTTCCGGGCATAATCACAGACTCTATTTTTAAAATTTCTCCACCAACTTCTGTCCACGCAAGCCCTGTTACAACTCCCACTCTGTTCTCTTCTTCTATCTCTCCGTAATTAAACTTTTGAACCCCTAATAGCTCTTTTAAATCTTTGTCATTGATAGGATTATTAATTTTTTCTTTATTATCTATTTTTTTAACCAATTTTCTTGCAATTTTAGATATTTCTCTTTCTAAATTTCTAACACCAGACTCTCTTGTATAGTGTCTTACAATTTTTCTTATAATTTCTTCATCTATATTCCATTCTTCTTTTTTCAAACCATTATTATTACTCTGATTGGGTATAAGAAACTTTTGAGATATATTCACTTTTTCATCTTCTGTGTAACCTGATAATCTTATTACTTCCATTCTATCAAGAAGTGGTGGTAGAATATTAAGTGTGTTTGCAGTAGTTACAAACATCACATCTGATAAATCATAATCAACTTCTAGATAATGATCGTTAAATTCTTTATTTTGTTCAGGATCTAATGCTTCTAAAAGTGCTGAAGAAGGATCTCCTCTATAATCTGTTCCAACTTTATCTATTTCATCCAAAAGGAAAAGTGGATTTTTAGTACCAGCTTTTTTCATCATTTGAATTATTTTTCCTGGTAATGATCCTATGTAAGTTCTTCTATGACCTCTAATCTCAGCCTCGTCTCTAATTCCACCTAAAGAGATTCTTATAAATTTTCTGTTAGTAGCTTTAGCTATGGATTTACCAAGGGATGTTTTACCAACACCCGGAGGACCTACCAAACATAGTATCGGGCCTTTCATTTTTTGAATTCTTTTCTGTACTGCCAAAAATTCTATAATTCTTTCTTTAACTTTTTCTAAACCATAGTGATCTTCATCTAAAATTTTTTGAGCGTTATTTAAATCGGTATTAATTTTAGATTTGTTTGACCATGGTAATTCTGTCATCCAATCTAAGTAATTCCTTACCACAGTCGCTTCAGCAGACATAGGGCTCATTGATTTTAATTTTTTTAATTCAGATAGACATTTGTCTTTTGCTAACTTTGGCATTTTAGCGTCTGAAATAGCTTTAGATAAATTGCCTAATTCATCCTTGCCCTCGTCTATTTCTCCAAGTTCTTTTTGAATAGCTTTTAGTTGCTCATTAAGATAGTACTCTCTTTGAGTTTTTTCCATTTGATTTTTGACTCTACCTCTAATTTTCTTTTCTACTGAAATAACACTTGTTTCTTTTTCAATAAAAGAGTGGATTTTCTCTAGTCTTTTTTTAAGGTCCGTTATTTCTAATAATTCCTGCTTTTCAAAAATTTGAATGTTAAGGTTTGCAGATATATTGTGAGCGATCTGTGAGGGATCTTTTAGTTTCTTGATATTATTTGAACTATCGTTCAAATCTTTTTTATTTAGAACTTGTAACCTTTCAAATTTTTTTACTAGACCCAAAGCTAACTGATCTAAATCTTTTGATATATTTGTATCTTCTACGACTTCAACTTCACTGGTTAAGTAATTGTCAGAACTTTCATTAAATTTTTGAACTTTAACTCTTTTGTCACCCTCTACTAAGACTTTTACTGTTCCGTCAGGTAGTTTTAGTAATTGTAAAATTTTACTTAAGCAACCAAACTGAAATAAATCTTTGCTAGTAGGATCATCTACTTCTGAATTTTTTTGGGTCACTAAAATTATTGATTTGTCCGACTTCATAGCTTCTTGTAAAGCTTTAATCGATCTATCTCTTCCAACAAAAAGCGGAACTATCATTGAAGGAAATATCACTATATCTCTTAATGGTAAAAGTGGTTTTACGTAAGTTGTCTTCATACTTACACTATATGGCAATTAATTTGTTAATTTCAAGAATAATTTTTTTTTACGCTACTGATGTTGATGATTTGTTTCCATATGTCACAATGGGTTCAGAATTGCCTTTAACAGCAGAACTATCCACAGTAACCTTGATTACATTTTCCATATCTGGTAACTCAAACATAGTTTTTAAAAGAATATTTTCTAAAATAGATCTTAATCCTCTTGCTCCTGTTTTTTTACTTATAGCTTTTTTTGCTATTTCAGAAATAGCTTCGTCTTTAAATTCTAATGTCACATCTTCAAATTCAAATAATCTTTGATATTGTTTTATTAGAGAATTTTTAGGTTCTTTCAAAATTTTAACTAAAGAACTTTCATTTAAATCATCGAGAGTGGCTATTATAGGCATTCTTCCAATAAACTCTGGAATTAATCCATATTTAATCAAATCTTCAGGCTCTAAAAGTTTCATTACTTGGGAAAATGGTTGCTCTTTAAAATTTTTTACTTTTGCTCCAAAGCCAATAGAACTCCCTTTTCCTCTGCTCTCGATTAATTTATCAAGTCCAGCAAAGGCTCCACCGCAAATAAATAATATATTTGTTGTGTCAACTTGTAAAAATTCTTGTTGTGGGTGTTTTCTTCCACCTTGTGGGGGAACGCTTGCAACCGTACCTTCCATTATTTTTAACAAGGCTTGTTGTACTCCTTCACCTGATACGTCTCTTGTTATAGACGGATTTTCAGATTTTCTACTTATCTTATCCACTTCATCGATATAAACTATACCCCTTTGAGCTTTGTCAACGTTGTAGTCTGCTGCTTGTAATAATTTTAAAATAATATTTTCTACATCTTCACCAACATAACCTGCTTCTGTCAAAGTTGTTGCGTCGGCCATCGTAAAAGGTACATCTAGTATTCTTGCTAATGTTTGAGCTAACAAAGTTTTTCCACATCCTGTTGGACCTACTAATAATATATTAGATTTGGAGAGCTCAATGTCTTTATTATTTTTGGTCTCGTGATTTAATCTTTTATAGTGGTTATGTACTGCTACTGAGAGTATCTCTTTAGCAAGTTTTTGACCGATAACATAATCATCCAACACGTTACAAATTTCTTTTGGTGACGGAACTCCATCTTGATGTTTAACAAGTGAACTTTTGTTTTCTTCTTTAATAATGTCCATGCAAAGTTCAACACATTCATCACAAATGAAAACAGTTGGGCCAGCAATCAACTTTCTTACTTCATGCTGACTTTTTCCACAGAAGGAACAATATAAAATATTTTTATTATTTTTTTCAGTCATATCGAATCAACTTACACTATTATAAATTGCTGGAATTTGCATATCAAGTTGAAGTTGTGAACTTGCCTATATATTGTGTTTTATTTTCTTTTCTCCACAACTGAGTCTATTAGGCCAAATTTTTTAGCCTCTTCGGCAGTCATGAAATTATCTCTCTCTAATGCATCGGATATTTGGTCTACAGATTTTCCGGTATGTTTAGAATATATTTTATTAAGTCTTTCCTTTAAAGACAAAATTTCTTTAGCATGTATTTGGATATCTGTAGCTTGACCTTGAAAACCAGCAGATGGCTGGTGAACCATAATTCGAGAATTAGGAAGTGAAAATCTTTTACCTTTCTCACCAGCGGCTAATAAAAATGAACCCATTGAAGAAGCTTGACCTATACATAAAGTCGATACTGGAGAGTTTATATATTGCATTGTATCGTATATTCCTAAACCAGCAGTTACTAACCCCCCTGGGCTATTAATGTAAAAATTAATTTCTTTATTAGGATTTTCTGACTCAAGAAATAATAATTGTGCTGTAACTAATGAGGCAACTGCATCATTTACTGGACCAACTAAAAAAACAATTCTTTCTTTAAGAAGTCTAGAATATATATCATAGGCTCTTTCTCCTTTACTTGTTTGCTCAACAACCATAGGAATTAAACTGTTCATTTTTTCTTCTAATTCGCGACTCATGTAGAATTTATACAACTATTGATTACTTTTTACTAATTTTTTTTGTTTTAGGCTTATCTTTTATAGAAGATTTAGTTTTAGACTTAGACTTACTATCTACATTTGGTTTATTTAAGTTTTTAAGAATTGTCTCTGCCTCTTTAATACTAATTTCTTTAGTTGAAATTTTAATTTTTGATTTAATCAATTTAATTATTTTTTCTTCGTATAGAGAACCTTTTAAACTTTGAGAAGCACTTGGATTTTTTTGATAATAGTCTAATACCATTTTTTCTTGTCCTGGCATATTCTTAACCTGTTTCTGTATTTCGGTAGCTAAATCGTTATCAGAAACTTTAAGATTATTTTTTTCACCAATCTCGTTTAAAATTAATCCCAATTTTATTCTTGATTTAGCTAATTTTTCATTTTTTTCTCTTTGTTTTTCTTGATCCTCTGGTTTCAAATTTTTTGTCATCAAACTAAGCTCTTGATCAATTAAATTTTTTGGTAAATCTAGATTATGATTTTTTTCGATTTGTTCTAGAATTTCTTTTTTTGTAATAGAACTTAGTGCATGAAGATATTGTCCTGAAATTTGTTTCTCAATCTGAATCTTTAAATCATTTAAATCTCTTGATCCTATCATTTTTGCAAAGTTATCATCAATTTTATTTTCTATGCCCTTTCTAATATTTAAAATTTTACATTCAAAATTTGCTAATTTATTTGCTAGTTCTTTTTTTGGATAATTTGTAGGTAAATTAGCTTTTATAATTTTTTTATCATTTTTTTTTAATCCTAACAATTGATTATCAAAACCATCTAAAAATAGATTTTTACCTAATTCAATTTGAACTCCTTTTCCCTCATTGCCCTCAAATTTATTGCCATCGATAGTTGCTTTATAATCAAATACAATTTGATCTCCGATAAGAGACTTTTCGTCAACTTTTTTTTCCTCAAACTTTTTATTTTGTTTTGCAATTTCTTCAATTTTAGTATCTATAATTTTTTTCTCAATTTTTATTTTGTAATCAGTAGCTTTAATATTTTCAAATGAACTTAATTTTATTGATGGCAGACAATCAATTTGAAGCTCGTAATTTAAATCTTTGCCTTCACCAAATTGCTTGAGATCTATTTTTGGTTGTCCAGCCACTTTTAGTTTTTTTTCTTCGATAGCTTTAATAGAAGTTTCTCTTAAAACCTTATCAATTACTTCTCCATAAATAGATTTACCAAACTGACTTTTAATTACTGATGGTGGAACTTTTCCAGGCCTAAAACCTTTTAAAGATACTTCTTTTTGTAACTCTGAAAGTCTTTCATCCATTTTAACTTGGATTGTTTTCTTATCAACAATGACTGATAAGATAGTTCTTAGGCCTTTTTTTGAATGTACTTCAATTTTCATATTTTTTGGTGGGCAAGAAGAGACTCGAACTCTTAAGCCTTGCGGCACTGGTTTCTAAGACCAGCGCGTATACCAATTCCGCCACTTGCCCTTTTATTAATCGTTGATTTATATAACAAATTAATTTTTTGTTAAACGATAAAGTCTTAGATAGATAACAGTATAAATTAATAATAAAGCGAAAAACCAATATCTACTCAAAATTGGGTTATTAATAAAATATAGACCAGGAAGTATCAGAATAAAATAACAAAAATTTATAAAAATTGAAGTGACGTAATTGGCTTTAAGAATTCCATGTTTATTAGATATTTTGTAAAAAATTAGCATATGAAGATGTTTTCCATCAGGATGGATGGGAGATTTTTTTTGATATAACTTTCTTAAAAATGAGAAGAAAACTTCGTAAAATAGATAAAATACAAGTGTGCAGAAAAAAAATGATGAAATTTGAGGATTAAAATTATTTGTTAAAATTACATTCAGAGCAACAATTGATCCCATCAAATATGCTCCACCATCTCCTAGAAAGATTTTAGCATTTGGAAAATTAAATAATGTAAAGGAAAGTAATATTATGATCTGAGAAATAGATATTATTGCTAGATCAAAAATATTATTTGTCATATTTACATAAGTTAAAATTAAATTAATAATAATTAAGTTTATTGATAGTAATCCATTAAAACCATCAATTAAATTAGCTCCATTTATTATGAAAAGAAAACAAAGAAGAACAAAAATAGTTGAAAGTAATTTATTCGAAACTAAAAACGATAAAAACTGTATATCTAAATTTAGAATTTGTATTGGCAAAAAGTATATGAATATAAAAAGAAGCATAACCATAAGTAATAATCTTTCAGATGGTTTAATGTTGATTCTTAAGTCGTCAATAAAACCAATAAAAAACATTGAAATTCCTAACAGTAAATGTCCATATAAGATTTTAGAATATAGCAAAAAGTAAATTCCATAGAAAATAAACATTGAAATTACACATGCTAATCCACCACTTCTAGTCACTGGAGTTTCATGGAAAGCTTGAGGTTTTTCAAAATTTGAGTCTAAAAGTGATCCAGATTTAATCTTGTGAGAATATTTACTTATCAAAAGAAAAATAAAAAAAGTTATTAGTGCAAAAACCGAAAGAAAACTTGCCTCTATACTTTCATTTCCCATGCTAATTTTTTAATCCTGTATTATTTCGTTTAAATATATAGATTCCTAAAAGTATTATAGCTAGTGATACGAAAACTTTCCAAGTAATTATCTCATTCATCAAAAAATACCCGAATAAAATTCCAAATATCGGGATTAAATAGGCTACTTGAGTCTGAAATACCAGTCCATTAACTGTCAAAATTCTAAATCTTATCAGCCAAGCTAAGCCTGTTGCTATCGTGCCGAGATATAGCAAAGCTAAAGTTGATTCTATTGACGGGCTCAAGTTCCAGGGCTTTTCGATTAAAATAGAGAAAGGTAACAAAAAGATAATTGACCATAACGTAGTCGAGGTTGTTACATTTTCATTTTTTTTATGTTTTAACTTTAAAGTTAAAATTCCTCCTATACAGTAAAAAGTTGACCCTAAAATTGTAATTAATGCATAAATGATATTGTTTTCATTAATAATAACTTTATCAAAAAAAAGTAATATTATACCGCTAAAACCTATTAATACTCCAAGTGATTTTAAAAAAGATAATTTTTCATCTTTTAAAAAAAAATGAGCTAGTATTGAACCGCTTAAAGGTGTTGTGCTCATTAATATTGCTGCTAAATAGCTATTAATTTTGGCAGTACCGATAGCTATTAATACAAAGGGTATTGCAATATTGCATAAACCTATTAGAGCAAACCATTTCCAATTTTTGCGAAAGGCCTCAATTTTTATATTTTTGTAATGACACAAAAGTACTAGGGGTATACTAGCAAAAAATACTCGTATTAAAGCTAGTGTAAAAGGTTCGTAAGAGTAAGTGGCAATTTTAATATTAAAAAAAGACGAACCCCATATTACACCTAAAAAAATTAATAATGTTAAATCTAAGTTATTAGCTTCTCTCATTTCAATTAATGATTGTATTATGAATTAATTGCATAGCTGTTATCAGTTTTTAATTGTTCTTACAAAAAAATTCATTATATATGTTCGCGTCATTATTAAAACTAATACATTTCGTAATAAAGAGGAGTTTAAATGAGTTCAAAAAATGTTTTAAAGCTTATGAAAGATAAGCAGGTTGAATTTGTGGATTTAAGATTTACAGATCCAAAAGGCAAGCTACAACATCTAACAATGGACGCAACTGTTGTTGACGAAGACATGCTTGATAATGGAGTATTTTTTGATGGTTCCTCGATAGCTGGATGGAAAGCAATTAACGAGTCAGACATGATTTTAAAACCTGACTTAGAAAGACCAATAATAGATCCCTTTAACTCTCATACTACATTAAATATTTTTTGTGATATTTTAGACGCTGTAAAGAAAAATCCATATGAAAGAGATCCGAGAGGAACAGCGAAAAAAGCTGAAGCATATTTAAAAAAAACAGGCATTGGAGATAAATCGTATTTTGGTCCGGAGCCGGAGTTTTTTGTTTTTGACGATGTAAGATTTAAAAATGATATGAACGAGACGAGTTTTAGTATCGATAGTTCAGAAGGACCTTATAACACTGGAAAAAAATATGAGAATGGAAATATGGGTCACAGACCGGGAATTAAGGGTGGTTATTTCCCTGTTCCTCCAGTTGATAGTGCTCAAGATATGAGAGGTGAATATTTAAAAGCTCTAAAAGATATGGGTGTGAAAGTTGAAAAACATCATCACGAGGTCGCACCAAGTCAACACGAATTAGGAATGTATTTTGGAACTTTAACGAATCAGGCAGATAACGTGCAGCTTTACAAGTATGCTGTTCAAATGGTAACTCACTCGTTTGGTAAAACAGCTACATTCATGCCTAAACCAGTAAAAGGTGATAACGGATCGGGTATGCACTGTCACCAATCAATTTGGAAAGGTAGTACTCCAGTTTTTATGGGTAAAGAATATGCAGGCTTATCAAAACAGGCACTTTATTATATCGGAGGAATATTAAAACATGCCAGAGCGATAAATGCTTTTGCTAACGCTACAACAAATAGTTATAAGAGATTAATACCAGGCTTTGAAGCACCTGTGATTTTAGCTTATTCAGCTAGAAATAGATCGGCTTCTTGCAGAATTCCAGTGATAATGAATCCAAAAGCTGCAAGGATGGAAATAAGATTTCCAGATGCGGCTGGGAACCCCTATCTAACTTTTGCATCCATGTTAATGGCTGGAATTGATGGGATTAAAAATAAAATTGATCCGGGCAAAGCATTTGATCAAGATTTATACTCACTATCTGAAGATGAAGTAAAAAAACTTCCAACAGTTTGTGGCTCTTTAAGAGAGGCTATGCAAAACCTTGATAAAGATAGAAAATTCTTAACTGAAGGTGGTGTATTTACCGACGATCAGATTGATGCTTACATTGAGTTAAAGTTTCAAGAAATTTATAATTTTGAACATACACCTCATCCAATAGAGTTTGAGATGTATTATAGTGGTTAAACTTTAAAAGACTCGCCGCAACCGCAGCGCTCAGTTTCGTTAGGATTTTTAAAAATAAATTGTGATGAGAATTTTTCTTGTTTAAAATCCATTTCAGTGCCGAGTAGATATATTATGGCTTTGGGTTCTATAAGAACTTTGACTCCTTTTTCCTCTATTACTTCTTCGTTAGGTTTAATTTCTTTTGCATATTCCATTATATAGGACATACCCGCACATCCTCCAGATTTTACTCCAACTCTTACACCGATTGTAGAGCTTTCTGCTTTAGACATTATTTGTTTTATTCTTTTAGCAGCGTTATCGCTTAATCTTATTATTTGTTCTTTCATAAATTTAATTCTAATTTAGCCGCCTCTGACATTTTATCTTTTGTCCAAGGAGGATCCCAAACTAATTTTAAATCAACATCTTCAATTCCATCAATCTTCAATATATTATCTTTTACAGAATTAGGCAAACTTTCGGCAACTGGACAGTTTGGAGAAGTGAGTGTCATCTCTATTATTGCTCTTTTATCATCTTTTACCTCGATTTTATATATTAAACCTAATTCAAAAATATTAACTGGAATCTCTGGATCATAAATCTTTTTTATTTCAGATATTATTTTTTCTTTCAAATTACTCATAAAATTATCTTTTTTTTTCTAAAGCTGACAAAAGTGTATGCCAAGCCATTGTTGCACATTTGATCCGCATTGGAAATTCTTGAACACCGGATAATGAGGATATAGTTGTTATTTGATCCTCAGTTAAACTATTTAAAGTAATTTTTGATTTAGTTTTTAGCATATTCAAAAAATCATCTGTAACTTTTTTTGAAAATTGTAAATCTCTACCTTTTAAAGTATCTGTTAAAATTGATGCAGATGCTAAAGAAATTGCACAACCCTCACCTTCAAAACTTAAACCTGAGATATTATTGTCTTTATCCAATTTTAAAAAAATATGAACTTTGTCACCACAAAGAGGATTATGAGCTTTTGCATCGTGATTATATCCTTCGCACTTACCTTTGTTTCTAGGGTTTTTTGCATGATCTAAAATAATTTCTTGATAAAGTTCTTTTAGTTCCATTTAAATTTGAAATACTTTTTTACATTTACTAATTGAATCGCTTAAAATATCAATATCTTCTTTGCTGTTATAAACTCCAATTGAAGCTCTCGCTGAGGCAGGTATTCCAAGTTTATCATGTAAAATTTGACAACAATGGTGCCCTGCTCTAATTGCTACACCATCATCATCTAAGATTGTAGCTATATCATGGGGATGAATTCCTTTAATAGTAAAAGACAAAATAGATGCCCTGTTTTTGGGGTTACCAATTATATTTACAGAATTGTCTTTTCTCAATTTTTCTAAACCATATTGAAGTATTTGATTTTCATGTTTTTCTATATTCTTTATTCCCAAATCCTGTATAAACTTAATTGATTTAGCAAAGGCTACTACCTCTGCGGTTTGCATAGTACCTGCTTCAAACTTTGTAGGCGAATCTGCATAAGTTATTTCATCTTTTTTTACCTCGCTTATCATTCCACCACCACCTTGATATGGCGGTAATTCATCTACCCATTTTTTTTTAGCATAAAGAATACCTAATCCATTAGGTCCATACATTTTATGACAAGAAATAGCATAAAAATCACATCCTAAATCTTGAACGTCTACAACTGAATGAGGTGCGCCTTGAGTCCCATCAATTAATACTGGAATATTCTTGGATTTGGCCAAATCGATAATTTTCTTCACTGGCATAATAGTTCCTGTAACGTTTGAAATGTGAGTAAAAGCAATCATTTTGGTTTTTTCAGTAATTTGTTTTTTGAATTCATCAATATCAATTTCGCCATTTTCATTTACTGATGCAAATTTAATAACTGCGCCTCTCTTTTTTCTAAGATAATGCCATGGAACGTAATTTGAATGATGTTCTAATTCAGTGACTAGAATTTCATCACCAGCTTTAATAAATTTTTCTCCATAAGTACTAGCTACTAAATTTATTGCCTCAGTAGCTCCTTTGGTAAAAATTATTTCTTCTCTGTGCTTAGCATTTATATATGATTGAACTGTATCTCTCGTTTCTTCAAATTTATTAGTTGCTTTGACTGCTAGTGTGTGCACGCTTCTACCTACATTTGAAAATTCAGTTTCATAAAATCTGGACATTTCATTAATTACAGTTTTTGGTTTTTGTGAAGAATTAGCGCTGTCCAAGTAAGTTAAAGGCTTACCTTTAATTTTTTGTTCAAAAATTGGAAATTTTGATTTTATATTTTCAAACCCCATTTATTTGTTCCTTTATAGTTTTTTCAAGAAAAGTTTTTATTTTTTGTTCAGGAATATTATCGAAAATCTCATTAAGAAAACCTGTTATCAAAAGTTTCTTGGCTTCAGTTAGTTTAATTCCTCTAGTCATTAAGTAATGAATAGCATCTGCATCTATACTTCCCGATGTAGATCCATGAGAACACTTAACGTCGTCTGCATATATTTCTAACTCTGGTTTAGCATTAAATTCAGACTTATCATCTAATAAAAGTGCTTTACTCAATTGATAGGCATCAGTCTTTTGCGCAATATCTTTTACAAATATCTTGCCTTGATAAACGCCATTGCTATCACTTTCTAAAACATTTTTAATTTTTTGATAACTTTTACAATTTGGTGCCAAGTGATTTATTTGTGTCTTAATTTCTTGATGTTCATTTTTACCTAAACATAGTCCTGATAAAATAAAGCAATTACTATTCTCTTTTGTTAAACTAATATTTTGATCTATTTTGTTAAATAACAATCCTGAACTCAATATAAAATTTTGATAGCTTGAGTTATATCCTTGTGTTCCCACTACGTTTTTATAAAAATAACCTTTGCTCTTCGTTTTTTGGATAAAGAAAAATTTTAAAACTGAATTATCTTTTATTTCTATATTTTCAAAAGTATTTTTAATAAATTTATTTTTTTCGTCAATGTTATATTCTAGCAGAGTTAGTTCAGAGTTTTGATTTATTTTAATCTTATTAGAATTATTAATAATCTTGTTATCTAGATTTGAAGTAAAATAGTTATAAATCATAAATGGTTTTTTACATTTATAATTCTCTTGAATCTCTAAATAAAATCCTCCTAAAGATAAAGCTTTGTTTAATAAGTATAGATTATTATTTGAATTATCGTTTACATCTTCAATTGACTTGAAACTTTGAATTTTAATTTTTTCTTTATCTTCAAATCTCGTGTCACTTGATTTATATAATCCGTTTACTAAAATTATAGAATTGTGCTCAAAGTCATCAATTAACTGAATTTTATTTTTCTCAAAATTAAAATTATAATCATTTGAAATATTCTTAAAATTTTTTTTTATAATAGAATTTAAATCGGTGAATTTCCAGTTTTCATCTTTTTTGTTTGGGAAACCAGACTCTAAAAATAATTTAAGATTTTCCTTTCTAAGTGTCTCATCTTCTTTTGAGAAAAGAGATGTTTTCTTTAAATTAATATTAAATAACTCTTCCATTATTTTAAATTTTCGTATCCTGTTTTTTCTAATTCTTGACCTAAATCAGCACATCCAGTTTTAACAATTTTACCGTTAGACAATACATGAATGAAATCTGGTTTTATGTAATCAAGTAGTCGTTGATAATGTGTAATAATTAAAAAGGCATTTTTTTTATTTTTATGAGAATTCACTCCATCAGCAACAATTTTAAGTGCATCGATATCTAAACCAGAGTCTGTTTCATCTAAGATAGCTAGTTTTGGCTCTAAAAGTTTCATTTGAAGTATTTCATTTTTCTTTTTTTCTCCGCCTGAAAAACCAACATTTAATTGTCTTGATAAAAATTTTTCATCAATGTTTAATTCAGATGCTTTTTCTTTGATTAACTTTAGAAGAGATAAAGTATCTAATTCCTTTTCGCCTTTAGATTTTCTAATAGTATTTAAAGAAGTCTTTAAAAAATTAGTTGTGTTAACACCCGGAATTTCTAAAGGATATTGAAATGCTAAAAATATTCCTTTTTGCGCCCTTTCTTCGATAGGAATATTTTGTAAGTTTTTACCCTCATACTTTAAAATCCCGCTCACTTCATAACCATTTTTTCCAGAGAGTATGTTTGCTAAAGTGCTCTTTCCTGATCCATTTGGACCCATAATTGCATGAACTTCGCCTGGGTTAACTTTTAAATTTAGGCCGTTTAAAATTGACTTATCATTTATAGAAGCTTGCAGATTTTGTAATTCAAGCATTATCCTACACTTCCTTCCAGACTGATTGAAACTAGCTTTTGAGCCTCTACTGCAAACTCCATAGGTAGTTGTTGCAGCACCTCTTTACAAAAACCATTAACTATTAGACTTACTGCTTCTTCTTGATTAAGACCTCTTTGATTACAATAAAACAATTGGTCTTCGTTAATCTTAGAAGTTGTAGCCTCATGCTCCACGGTTGAAGATGAATTTTTATTTTTAATATATGGTATTGTATGAGCTCCACATTTGTTACCCATTAGTAATGAGTCGCATTGGGTATAGTTTCTAGAATTTAAGGCTTTTGCTCCAATATCAACGAGTCCCCTGTAAGTATTATCAGCTTTTCCAGCAGAGATTCCTTTTGATATAATTTTACTCTTAGTATTTTTTCCTAAATGAATCATTTTTGTACCAGTATCCGCTTTTTGATGATTATTTGTAATAGCTATAGAGTAAAACTCACCTACTGAGTTATCGCCTTGCAAAATACAGCTTGGGTATTTCCATGTAATAGCAGATCCTGTCTCAACTTGTGTCCATGAAATTTTTGAATTCTTACCTCTACAAGCACCTCTTTTTGTAACGAAATTGTAAATTCCTCCTACACCATCTTTGTCACCGGGATACCAGTTTTGAACTGTTGAATATTTTATTTCTGCATCATCTAATGCAACCAATTCAACGTTAGCTGCATGTAATTGATTTTCATCTCTCATAGGGGCTGTGCATCCCTCAAGATAACTTACGTAGCTACCTTTGTCTGCAATTATAAGTGTTCTTTCAAATTGACCTGTTTCTGAAGCATTAATTCTAAAATATGTTGAAAGTTCCATCGGACATCTTGTGTTTGGAGGAATGTAAACAAAAGAACCATCAGTAAATACCGCAGAATTTAATGTTGCGAAATAGTGGTCACTAATTGGAATTACAGAACCTAAATATTTTTTTACTAATTCGGGATATTTTTGGATTGCTTCAGATATCGGGCAAAAAATTATTCCCTTTTTATCAAGTTCACCTTTGAAAGTTGTAGCAACAGATACTGAGTCAAAAACAGCGTCGACAGCAACACCACTTAATTTTTTTTGCTCATTAAGTGGAATACCTAGTTTATTATATGTTTCAATAAGCTTTGGATCCACTTCGTCTAAGCTCTTTGGTTTATCTTTCATGCTTTTTGGAGCAGAGTAATAATATAAATCTTGATAATCAATATTAGGGTACTTCGGTTTTTGCCAATTAGGTTCTTTCAAAACCTTTAATCTATTAAAAGCTTTTAGCCTCCAGTCCAGCATCCATTTAGGCTCCTTTTTAATTTTGGAAATAAATTTAATAGTTTCTTCGCTTAAGCCTTTCGGAGCTTTAAAGTTTTCTATTTCAGTTGTGAAACCGTATTTATATTCTTGATTTTTTAACTCTTCACTTTTCATAAGTCTAATTATTTTTGGTTAGATCTTGCAATTTTACCCTTTCAAAAAAACCATTGATATGTTGATCTAATTGATCCCATAAATTATGTGTTATACATTTAACAGATCTATGATTGCATCCTCGTCTTGAAGTTTTTTTACAATTAAGAGTTTTTACTTCTTCATCCACAGCATAAATAATATTAGACAATTTAATTTCAGATGCTGGCTTTTCCAGAACGTATCCACCGTTGGCACCTCTAGAACTTCTGACTAACCTGTTATTTTTTAATTGTAAAAAAATTTGCTCTAAATAAGCTAAAGATATGTTTTGTCTTAAAGAGATCTCTGAAAGACTAATTGGTCCTTTGCTTGCGTTTGACGCTAAATCTGCCATAGCCATGACTGCATATCTACCTTTATTAGTAAGTTTCATAAATTATTGTTGTATTATAATAATTTTTGCCTAATTCCTACTAATTTAGTCAGGATTAAAAAAAAATATTTGTCGCATAAAAACATGATATAAATCTGTACTTTTTTTTTTAATAATAATCATTATCAATTATGAAGCAAAAGAGTTTAGAAATTTTTATACCTGGGCCAGCAGGGAGACTTGAGGCAAAATATTACAAAAACCCAAAATTTGGTTCTCCAGTAGCAATTGTTTTACATCCTCATCCACAATATGGAGGGACAATGAATAATAGAGTTGTGCAAATAATGTATAATATATTTGTCCAAAATGGATTTTCAGTAATCAAAATAAATTTTAGAGGTGTTGGAAAAAGCGAGGGAGTATTTGATAATGGACAAGGTGAATTGTCAGATGCAGCAGCGGCATTAGACTGGATAGAAAGACAAAATTTAGATTACGGTCAATGCTGGGTTTCGGGATTTTCGTTTGGTTCTTTAATATGTATGCAATTAATAATGAGAAGACCAGAAGTAAATAATTTTATAGCAGTATCTCCGCAACCAAATGTTTATGATTTTTCCTTCCTTGCTCCATGCCCGACTTCTGGTCAGGTTATTTATAGCGAAAATGACGAATTAGTTACTAAAGAGAGTATTAATGAGCTAGATACAAGAATTAAAAATCAAAAAGGTGTTGAGGTAGCTTTTTCAAAAATAAAAAGTTCAAATCATTTTTTTAAAAATAAGGAAAATGAACTTTCATCAGAAATTGAAAAATATATAAAAGATAAAACAGCTTTAATTTAATTTTGAATTAATTCTCCACCTGAGCAAGGTATTTTGCATCCAGTAGTATTTGGAAATGAAATCGGTAAATTAATGATAGATCTAATCGCTAAAAAAGCAAAAGCCTGAGACTCTATAAAGTCACCATCAAAACCGTAATCGTCTATATTTGTTATTGAAATAGTTTTTTCTAAGTTTTTTTTTATTTCTTCTAATAAGATCGTATTTTTCCTTCCTCCTCCACAAACTAACAATTCTCTAATTTTTAGTTTGTTTTTTAAAATAGTTTGCATAGTAACCTCACCAATAATGCTTGCGGTAAAATTTGTTAGAGTTCTAGCTCCATCTTCTAGCGATAAACCTCTAGCAAAAGAAATATCAAAGTCGCTAATATCATATGATAATTTATTTTTATTTTTTCTGTTAGCATAAAGCTCTTGCGCTTGCTCGAATATTATTTCATTATTTTCACCAATCATTGCTAACCTACCATTCTTATCAAATTTATTTCTTGAGTTTTTTCTTACCCAGTTATCTATTAGACAGTTGCCTGGTCCAACATCCCTACTAAAAAATTCCTCATTACCAATTATACTTTTAATAACTGTTATATTTGATATTCCTCCAATATTTAAAATTCCAATCGGTAAAGTCATTTTTTTTTTTGAAACTATTAATTGATGAAAAATTGGAGCTAATGGTGCACCCTCGCCACCATTAGCTATATCGTTTGCTCTAAAATTATAAATTATTTTCTTTTTAATTAATTGATGTAAAAGTTTAGCATCCCCTAACTGGACCGATATTTTTTCCTCTGCGTTATGATAAATAGTTTGTCCATGAAACCCTATTAGATAATCTTTATCTTCCATCTTTAAGTCTTTTATGATTTTTGCATGAAATAGTGTTATATCTCTTTCTAAATTTGAAATTTCTGAGGTATAGTTAATCAAATCTTTATAACTGTTAATTTTATCTTTTAATTTATGGATATCTTTATAAATCTTACTGTCATATTCAAAGCATTTGTCTTTAATTGATTCGTAGTCATCGTTTCCATTGGAATTTATTAATGAGGCATCAACCCCGTCTCCTGATGTCCCGCTCATTAATCCCAAGGATATATATCTTTTGTTCATATTTTTATTTATTTATATTAAATATCGTATAATAGTTAATTAACTTAATTGTTCTATGAAAAATACGTTCTTACATGAGATGCAACTAAGAGGCTATCTTAATCAGTGTACAGATATTGCTAGACTAAACGAAATTAGCTCTAAAAAATCAATATCTGCTTATATAGGTTTTGATTGCACTGCAAGTAGTTTGCATGTTGGAAGTTTAGTGCAAATAATGATTTTAAAACTAATGCAAAAATATGGTCATCGTCCAATTGTTCTATTAGGTGGTGGTACAACATTAATTGGTGATCCATCTGGAAAAGACACAACACGTAAAATATTAAACTCAAAAGAAATTAAAAATAATATTAAAAGTATCAAAAAGATTTTTGACAAAATATTAGACAGTTCTAATAAAAAGACTAGGCCAATATTTGTAGATAATTCTAAGTGGCTAACTAAATTAAATCTTATAGATTTTTTGAGAAATATTGGTCGACACTTTACAATTAATAAAATGCTTACATTTGATAGTGTAAAGTTAAGATTAGATCGAGAGCAATCATTAAGCTATATGGAATTCAACTATATGATACTCCAAGCTTATGATTTTTATAAATTATTTTTAACTCAAAAATGTATTTTACAAATTGGAGGCTCAGATCAATGGGGTAATATTATCAACGGTGTAGAGCTTATAAGAAGAACAATTAAAAAAGAGTCCTTTGGATTGACCTCTCCTTTAATAACTTTAGCTTCAGGTGCAAAAATGGGAAAAACTGAAAAGGGTGCGATATGGCTTGATGAGAAACTATTGTCAACATATGATTATTGGCAATTCTGGAGAAATACCGACGACCGTGATGTAAAAAGATTTTTGAATTTTTTTACAGAAATTGAACATGAAGAAATAAATAGAATCTGTGAAAAAGAAAAAAACATCAATAATCTTAAAATATTGTTAGCCAATGAGGCTACAAAAGTTTTATATGGAGGCGAAGCTGCTAAAAAAGCAGAAAAAACCGCACGAGAAACTTTTAGTGGTAGTGGAATAGGTAAAGATTTACCAGAAATAAAGGTCAAGTTAAGCGAAATAAATAAAGGTATAAATTTATTAGATTTAATCTCAAAAAATAAAATTTTGTCATCAAAAGGAGAAGTGAGAAGAGCAATAGCGAATAAAGGATTGAAATTAAATAATGTTCTTGTAATTGATGATAAAAAAATAATAAAAAATAGTGATTTCGAAAAAGATATCTTAAAAATTTCTTTTGGCAAAAAAAAACACTATTTGGTAAAAGTTATTTAGTATTCTTATTTTTATCTATAATTTTTTGAATAAATCTTGGAGTTACTGTTCTGATTGGATTAATGGTAGTTTTAATTTCACCTGGAGGTCCTTTTAGTTTAAAACTGATCCCAAATAAACCTTCGCCTGCCTCTTTTGGTATTACGATATCTCCTATTACTGGGATTTTAGAAATTATCTTATTTAAAGTTTTTGCAGGCACTAAAGTTCCTCTTAAGCTTGTGATATCAGAGTTTTGATATCCCTCCATTAAAATTGATACACTTGGTCCCAAAGCTAAAATTTCATTTATTTTTGTTAAATCTCCTTTTTTTTCCAAATCTATTTCTAAAATATCAAACGACAATCCATCACCCTCTGCTAAATCAGCTAAGCCACCAAGGTCAGCAAGTGATAATAATTTCACCATGCCTGGAGCATTAATTACCTTAAATTTCTCAATTTTTAATTTTGAACTGGATAAATTTTTGTCAATTATTGATGTAAAAAGTAGTTTACCTCCGGATAATCCTTTAAAAAAATTATATTCGGTTAATAATGGTTCTGTTAAATCAGAGTAAACCTCTAAATATTTTTTTTTTGTTTCTTTGTTATTTTTCATTGTAATATCTAAAAAATTATTATTTCCAAAATCTCCTTTGGATGAAATTCTTATAAATTTTCCTTCTTCTATTCTGCCTATTAACTTGAAATTTTTTAACTTATTAGATAATGGAACAGAGATATTATCAAAATCTATCTCTATATCTTTATTGATTTTAGAAAAATAATTTCTATCATTTTTTTTGCTAAATATCTTTGATAATTGATTTGCATCAAACTGTTTGCCCTTTACTAAAATTTTTTTTCCATAGTCAATTATAAAATCATTATTTTTTTTTCCATTTTTATTTGTTTTAATTGTTATTTTTTTTAATGATTCAAATTCATTATTCCTTAACTTAATACCCTCAATAATCATCTTGTTTTTACCCTCAGTATAAATTAATTGATCAATTAATGTATTTCCACTTTTTTGATTTAAACTGAGATCTATATTAGCAACACTGTCTGTTGGTTTATTAAAGTTTATCGCATCTAATACAAGTGACTGTGCGTAATCAAAGTTTACCTTTATATTTCTTGTTTTTCCTTTTGAAAGATTTTCTAAATTGAAATCTAAAAAGGAATTGTTGTTTAAATTATAACGGCCATCTAAATAAATAGATGTGTCTTTTGAATTAAAATTAGATTTAATAGTTGTTTCTTTTAAATTTAAGTTTTCAACTTTTTCAATTAATAGTGAATTTTCTAGATGCTTTTTAAAGTTATAATTTAATTTTGATATTTTTCCGTTACTTTTTAACTCATATCTTTTAACTTTGTAAGTTTTATCGAAATTTATGAAAAAAGTATTGTTTAAATCTGCTTCAAAATCTGCAATACCTTCAACTAATTTCAAATTCTTATTCGATTTTGTAATCTTTTTATTGCTAAAATTTTTAAAATTTGTTTTAAAATTGGACACTATAGTAACTTCAGGAGATAGTGAAATTCTCAAATCTCCATCTGTAAATTTGAAAAGATTTGTTTTTCCAAAAATATTTTTAATCAAGATATCGGTATTGTCAGCAAAAAAACTAAATTCAGTATTTTCCATATTCACACCATCAATTAATTTAGCTCCAAAATTTTTTACCGATCCTTTAGCAATAAAGTTGTCTATTAAATTTTTCTGATCTAAAAAAACTTCTATTTCTGATTTAATTTTGCCACCAAGAACTCGGCTATTCATAAAGCTTTTTAGATTAGACGGTTTAATAATTTTGTTGAATTTTTTTATTTCTCGAATACTTAATTCATTTAAAGTTATATTAATTTTTTTTATTTTAGGATCAGTTTTTATAAGCGATATAAAATTAATATAAACTTTAATATTTTGCACAGGTATAACTGATCTCCTATAAGTTAAATTAGGATTTTTAGTATCTAAAAATAAATTGATATTTTTTAAGTCTAGCTTGTAGACTATTGTCTCTAAATTAATCTCAATAAAATTATTTGCCTGGTTAATCTTTTTGGATATTAAATCATTAAACCTGCTAGTTTCTATTCCGATTGTTGATAGAACAATAATTATACTTAGAAATGATAATAAAATAAAAATAATTAATGAAAATATAAATTTTTTCATTACCTGTTCTTTATACCCTCCTCTATAAATAGATCTATATTGCCGTCCAAAACACTATTAGGATTTGTATTTTCAACTTTATTTCTTAAGTCTTTTACAAGCTGATAAGGTTGTAATACGTAAGATCTTATTTGATGTCCCCATCCTATATCAGTTTTGTTGCTTGAGTCTTTTTGGTTTTGTTCATCTCGTTTTTGCATTTCATGCTCATAAAGTCTAGCTCTTAACATTTTATAACATGTCTCTTTATTTTTATGTTGAGATCTTTCATTTTGACATTGAACTACAATTTTAGTTGGCAAATGAGTTATCCTTACTGCGCTATCAGTTGTGTTTACATGCTGTCCACCTGCTCCGCTCGATCTAAAGGTATCGATTCTTAGATCTTTTTCCTCAATTTTAATATCAATATCATCATCAACTGCGGGGTATACCCATATACTAGCAAAACTTGTGTGTCTTCTTGCTCCACTATCAAATGGTGAAATTCTTACTAATCTGTGAACTCCGGACTCTGCCCTCATTAATCCATATAAATTTTTCCCTTCAACTTTTACTGTTGATGATTTAATACCAGCCTCTTCCCCTCTATGCTCACTTATAATTTGATAGCGAAAATTTCTTTTATCAAACCATTTTAAATACATCCTTCTCAACATGTCTGCCCAGTCTTGGCTTTCTGTACCTCCAGCACCAGCATGAATTTCCAAGTAGATATCATAACTATCGTTCTCACCAGATAAAAAACAACTAATTTCCAGCTCTTTAGTAGATTTATAAATTAAATCTATTTTCAAATTACAATCTTCTATAATTTCTTCATTTTTTTCTTGAGAAGCTAAATTAAATAAGTCCTTAATATTTGATATTTCTAAAGAAGTTTTTTGATAAAAATTAAGAATATCTTCAAATACTTTTTTTTGTTTAACTATCTTTTTAACTTGTTTTTTATCTTTCCAAAAATTTTCTTGTAAGAGTTTTTCTTCAAATTCTGCTAGTTTAATTTTAACATTATTTTTATCAAAGATACCCCCTAATATTATTAAGGGTCTTTTCAGTTAAGCTTATTTTCGTTTCAAAATTTTGCATTAATAAAATTGCCTAAATTTGATTAGATTATCATACCCGCTAATTGATATTAAATTGTTATTATCAATATTGTTAATATCTTTATCTTTTAAAGCCTCAATAATTGTATTTTTATCTGTAGGTAAAGATTTTTGTCCTGTGTCATAATTTATTGATGTTAGAAATATATTATTAGGAACTTTAAAATCATTAAAATCACTTTTAAAAAGGGCATTTTCTACAAAATTTTTAAATACCGGCAAAGCAGCTTTTGAGCCTGTCTCAAATTTTCCTAAAGTTTTAGGATTATCAAAACCTATATAAACACCAATTACTAGATTTGAACTAAAACCGATAAACCAAGCATCATAATTATCATTAGTTGTTCCAGTTTTACCCGCTAAAGGAACTTGAAGAACTCTTAATTTTTTTCCAGTGCCTCTTTCAATAGCCCCATTAAGTATAGAAGTCATTTGATAAGCAGTTTCTTCACTAAAAACTCTTTTATTAGTATTTTCAATTTTGGGCAATGTATTGGACTGGTCTATAAACTTATCACAGCCTAAACATTTTCTATTTTTAATTTTGTAAATTGTATTACCTCTTCGATCTTGTATTCTAGAAATCAAATTGGGATCGACTTTTTTACCACCATTAGCAAAAGATGCGTAAGCAGTTGTTAAATTTAATAGAGTTGTTTCAACGGCACCTAAAGAAACTGAAAGCAATTCTGGAATTTCGTCATAAATATTTAAGTTTTTTGAAAGATCTAAAATTTTATCTAATCCTAAAATTTTAGCTACTCTTACTGTCATTAGATTTCTAGAATATTCAATACCTTTTCTTAGAGTCGTTGGTCCATAAAATTTTTTTCCATAGTTTTCAGGTTTCCAATTTTTTAAACCGACTCCTTGGCTTTCAACAAATGGCGCATCTAGAATTATTGAGTTAGGGGAAAAACCATTCTCCAGTGCAGCTGCATAAACTATTGGCTTAAAAGCCGAACCTGGCTGTCTTTTTGCTTGAGTAACTCTATTAAATTCACTCAATTTGAAATTAAATCCACCAACTAATGCTTTTACATCACCGGTAAATGGGTCAAGAACTACTATGCCGCCATTTACTTTTGGATACTGTTTTAGTTTCCATGCACCGTTTACCCTTTTTACAAAGATAATGTCTCCAACTTCAAATTTATCTAAAATGTTTTTTTTTCCCCTAATAGCCCATGTGATCTCATTAGCTTTTAATATACCTTTTAAATTATTAGTAGCATCATCAATTATTTTAAATTTTATTTCTGAAATATTGAGATCTTCTATTTCTGCATATTTCCAATCAAGTGTTGGGTCTAATTTAAAATTTTCAATTTTATTTTTCCAATTTTTAGATTTTATCTTGTTTGTAATTGGACCTCTCCAACCATGTCTTCTGTCATACTCTTCAATGCCTTTTCTTAGTGAATCTATTGCCTGAATTTGATAGTTAATATTTAATGGTGTTTTTATACTAAGACCTTGGGAATAGAGTTTTTCAAATCCATAATTTTCATTAACTATTCGTCTAACTTCTTCGGTGTAAGAATTAGCTTCATTTACTATTTCAATTTTTCTCCTCTTTAAATTTAAATCAGAATTTTTGAATTCTTTTAATTGTTTTTTTGAAATAAAATTGTTTTCCTCTAGGTTTTTTAAAACTAAATTTCGTCTAAATTTTCCTAACTCAGGATATTTGTAAGGATTGTATTTACTTGGAGCTTTTGGCAGTGCTGCAAGTAACGCAGCATCTGAATAATCTAATTCTTTAATTGATTTATCAAAATATTCTAAACTTGCAGCAGCTATACCATAAGTTCCTTGACCTAAATAAATTTGATTTAAATATAATTCTAAAATTCTCTCCTTTGAATATGCTCTCTCAATTCTAAAAGCCAGTATTGCTTCTTTTACTTTTCTCCTAATTGAAACCTCATTTGTTAGTAGAAAATTTTTGGCGACCTGTTGTGTTATAGTGGATGCTCCTTCTAGCCTTTTGTTTTGAGAAATGTTTTTAATATTATTAATCAGAGCCCTTAATATTCCTTTTGCGTCAACGCCTGGATGATTAAAAAAGTTTTTGTCTTCCGCAGAAAGAAAAGAATTAACTACTATTTTTGGTATAGACTCATATGGTACAAATAGTCTTTTTTGTAACGCATATTCTGCAAGCAATTTTCCATCATCCGAGTAAACTCTACTTGATATTGGAGGTTGGTAATTAGACAATTTTTTGTAATCAGGCAAACCTATAGAAAAATACCATAAGGTAGAAAATATAAAAAACAAACTTACGATGAAAAATACAATTATAAATTTTGCTGAAAAGTTGATAAATTTTAACATTTTACCCTTTATCAATAAAAATTTTGACTTTCTTGAGGCATATTAATCTTATTAAGTGTATTTATTCAAAAATTTGTATTAGAGTGTAAATATGAGAAAATTAAAATTAACAGATTTCAGAATATTAAAAGGAATTCAACTAAAATGGAAAAAAATTTATATGTTGACGCCTCGCGTCCTAATCAAACTAGAATTGTGCTTAAATCGGATGATTCAATCGAAGAGTATGAATTTGAAGATAAAAACAATTTAAATTTTAAAAATAATATATATCTGGGTACCATAAGTAGGGTTGAGCCATCTTTACAGGCTGCATTTGTAAATTTTGGAAGAGAAAGGCATGGATTTTTAGCTTTCAACGATATCCAATCTGATTACTACCAAATTCCATCAGAGGATAAAGAAAGATTAAGAATTGCTGAGGAGGAAATTAGAGAAAATTTAAAAGATAAAAATGAAAATATCCAGCAAGAAAATTCTAATGATGAACCTTTATCAAATTTAAATGATGTAAATAATGATACAAATAAAGAAGAGGCAGATAATACAAAAAATAATGAAGTAAAAAAAGAAAAATACAGAGAAGAAATTAAGTCATCATATGGAATAAAAAGATACAAAATTCAAGAAGTAATCAAACCAGGTCAGGTAATTTTAATACAGGTGATCAAGGAAGAAAGAGGACAAAAAGGTGCTGCTCTTACTACCTTTATATCCCTAGCCGGTAAATATATTGTTTTAATGCCAAATACGCCTAAAGGTGGTGGTATTTCCAGAAAAATTTTTAATTCAAGTGATAGACAAAAAATTAGAAGCATACTTGAAGAAATTGAAATTCCAAAAAGTATGGGTGTCATAATAAGAACAGCTGGGGCCAACAAAACAAAAAATGAAATAGATAAAGACTTTCAAAATACAATCAAAACTTGGGAGGAAATCAAAGATAAAGCTTTGGACTCTAATGCTCCTTCATTGGTTTATGAAGAGGGTGACATTATTAAAAGAACTTTAAGAGATACCTACGATAATGATACTAAAAATATTTATATTGAAGGCAATGAGGCTTATCAAAAAGCTAAAAAATTTATGAAAGAATTAATGCCTAAAAATGTAAAAAATATAAAAAAATATAGAGGTAAAATACCTCTTTTCCATTTTGCAAATATTGAAAAAGAATTAAATAATATATACGAACCAACTGTAAAATTAAAATCGGGCGGTTATTTGGTAATTAATCCTACAGAGGCTTTGGTATCGATTGATATAAATTCTGGTCAATCTACCAAACAAACTAATATTGAAAAAACTGCCTTAAATACAAATCTTGAGGCTGCTGAAGAAATAGCACACCAAATCAAACTGAGAGACTTATCGGGATTAATTGTAGTGGATTTTATAGATATGATGAATTTTTATAATCGAAGAAATGTTGAAAAGAAAATGAGAGAAAGTATTCGAAAAGATAGAGCAAGAATTCAAATTGGCAGGATTAGCAATTTTGGTTTGTTGGAAATGACCCGCCAAAGATTAAGAGAGGGGTCTATTAGGTGGGAAACTCAACTATCTCTAGGGTCTTTTTCTCAAAAAATTTTAAAGAAAATTCAAAACTTAGCCTTTACTGATAAAGTAAAAATTATCAAAACATATGTCCCTGAAAAAGTAAAAATTTTCATCGAAAAAAACCTTTTAGATGAATTAAAGTTCTTTCAGAAAAAATACTTATTTAAGATTGAAATTTATTCTAACGAAAAATTAATTATACCAGAATATAAGATTGAATTATTTAATAAATCAAAAAAAATGATAGATAAAGTAGAAAATATAAATGAAATTCAAATTACCACAAAATTAACTGATAATAAAAAAAAACCAAAAAAAGAAAGTAAAAAAGTTAAAAAAGAAACTAAAAAAGTTAAAACCAAAAAAAAATTAAGGACACTTTGGGTAAGGAGAAAAAAAAAATTAAATTAATCCTTTATTAGGAGAACTTGGAGAAGCAGTATTTAGTTTTTTCATTCTTCCGCTTAGGTAAGCATTGCGACCAGAAATTACAGCATCTTTAAAAGCTTTAGCCATTAAAATTGGTTTCTTTGCCATTGCAATTGCGCTATTAATTAATACTCCATCACAACCTAATTCCATTGAAATTGTAGCATCTGATGCTGTGCCAATTCCTGCGTCTACGATGATTGGAACTTTTGACTGTTTAACAATTAATGAGATATTTGTTTTATTTAGCAAACCTAACCCTGAACCGATAGGTGACGCAAGAGGCATAATAGCCGACGCTCCAAGGTCCTCTAATTGTTTTGCCATTAACACATCATCTGTACAATACACCATGACTTTGAATCCTTCTCTAACCAACACTTTTGTGGATTTGATTGTCTCTATCATATTTGGATAAAGAGTTTTCTTATCACCTAAAACTTCTAATTTTACTAACTTCCAACCTCCCATTTCTCTAGCTAATCTTAAAGTTCTTAAGGCTTCTTCTGAACTAAAGCAACCAGCGGTATTTGGTAATAAAGTAATTTTTTTTGGATTAATATAATCTGTGAGAATTGGTTTTTTTTTATTGGTTATATTCACTCTTCTTACTGCAACTGTCACTAAATCTGCCCCTGAGGTGTCAATAGCTTTTGCTGTTTCTAAAAAATTTTTATATTTGCCTGTTCCAACTATTAATCTTGACCTAAAAATCTTGTTAGCAATTTTAAATAAATCTCTCTTCAAATTACCCCCCGCCAATAAAATGAACTATTTCTAAAACATCGTTTTTTTTTATTTTTTTTTTACTATAATTTGATTTTTGAATAATCTTTCCATTGTGCTCAATGGCTATCTTACTGCCATCTAATTTATATTTTTTCAATATCTCTAATATTGACGACCCTGTTTTGATTGTAATTTTTCTTCCATTTAATTGTATTTTTGCCATAATTAAGTTATTCAAATTTTATAATTAATAATTGATGAAAAAAATTATAATTCTTAACGGTCCAAATCTCAACCTTTTAGGTGAAAGAGAGAAAAATCAATACGGTAATTTTACTTTAAACGATATAGAGAGAAAATGTCATGATTTCGGCAAAAAAAATGATTTAGAAGTTTCATTATTTCAATCTAATATCGAGGGTGAGCTTGTGGAAAAAATACAAGACTCTAGAAAAAAACATCAAGGTCTAATTATAAATGCTGGCGGCTATACACATACCTCAGTGGCAATACACGATGCTTTAAAAATAATTAAAATACCAATTATTGAATTGCATATAACAAACATTTATAATAGAGAGGAGTTCAGACACAAGTCTCTTATAAGTAGAGTTGCTAATGGGGTAATTTGTGGTTTTGGGTCTGAAGGTTATATTATGTCATTACAAGCTATGAAGCTATTTATAAAAAAATGAAAATAGATAAAAAATTAATAAAAGAGTTAGTTGATAATTTAAAAGATTTTAACCTTACTGAATTAGAATATCAAGAAGGTCAAACTAAAATTAGAGTTTCTAGAGCATCAAAAAGTATTGAGACTTCTAAAACTGGTGCAATGGTTTCTCCCAATAAATCTGTCTTAAAAAATGCTGAAGATAGTAGCGAAGGTATCAGAATAAAATCTCCAATAATTGGAACTGCTTATTTAGCTCCTGAACCAGGGGCAAAAAAATTCGTTGATGTTGGTCAAAAAGTAAAAAAAGGACAAACAATTATGATAGTTGAAGCTATGAAGACAATGAATCACGTTCCATCCACAAGCGATGGTGTTGTTAATAAAATATTAGTAGAAGATGGACAGCCTGTTGAATTCGGCCAAACCTTAATCGTTTTGAAATAATTAATGTTTAAAAAAGTGTTGATAGCTAACAGAGGAGAAATCGCTGTCCGAGTAATAAGGGCATGTAAAGAATGGGGTATATCTACAGTAGCAGTTCACTCAGATGTAGATTCAGAGTCTATGCATGTAAGATTAGCGGATGAAAGTGTGTGTATTGGATCTCATCAACCTCAGAATAGTTATTTAAACATATCTTCAATAATGTCTGCTGTTGATTTGACTGGAGCAGAAGCTATTCACCCTGGTTATGGTTTTTTGTCAGAGAACGCCAAATTTTCAGAAATTGTTAATAAACACGGCATAAAATTTATTGGCCCTAATGCCGATATTATTTCTAAGATGGGAGATAAAATTGAAGCCAAAAGAATTGCAAAAAAATTTGGCCTACCAATAATAGAGGGATCTGAAGGTGGTGTTAAATCTATTTCAGAAGCTAAATCTATTTCTAAAGAAATTGGATATCCAGTTTTAATTAAAGCTGCTGGTGGTGGTGGTGGAAAAGGGATGAAAATTGTTGATGATGAGAGCAAATTAGAAAATTTATTTCTAACAGCAAAATCTGAGGCAAAAAAATTTTTTAATAATGATGAATTATATATAGAAAAATATTTTAAGAATCCAAGACATATAGAGGTTCAAGTTATGTCAGGAAAAAATAAGACTGTGCATTTAGCTGAAAGAGATTGTTCAGTACAAAGGCGACATCAAAAGTTAATTGAGGAAACTCCTAGTCCAGTTTTAACTGATGAAATCAGAAAAGATCTTTTTGAAAAGACAGTAAAAATGGTTGAACAAATAAATTATGAGGGTGCAGGCACAGTCGAATTCATATATGAAAATGGAAAATTTTATTTTTTAGAGATGAATACTAGAGTTCAAGTTGAGCATCCAGTAACAGAGGTACAAACGGGTATTGATATAGTCAAAGAGCAACTTTGGATTGCTTTTACGGGAGAAACTGCTTTAAAACAAAGCGATATAAACCCAAGAGGTCATACCATTGAATGTAGAATAAACGCCGAAAACCCTGCTTTAAATTTTCAACCAAGCCCTGGAACGATTAGCGTCTGTCATCAACCTTCCGGTTTTAGAACAAGGGTAGATGGTTCAGTTTTTCAAGGATGTAAAATAACACCTTATTATGACAGCTTGATTGCTAAAGTTATCTGTAAAGGAAGAAACAGAACAGAAGCTATACAAAGAACTTTGAGATCACTGGATGAATTTGTTCTAGAGGGAATAACAACAACAATTGATCTTCATAAAAAAATATTAAACCATAAAAAATTTATAAACTCTGATTTTGATACTAATTGGCTTGGAAAAGAGAAATTTTATTAAACATTTTGACAATTTAATAATTGCAAATCATAAATAGCATGATCAAATGGTGTTAAATTAGGATCAGAGGAAAACGTCCAACCATTAAAAATAAAAACCTTTTCATTTTCATTATTTGTGAAATCTTTTACCTGCATATAGGCCACATCCTCAATCTTATTGTTTACTTTAACTTTACCACACTTCAATATTTTGATTTCTAAAGGTCCAAATTTTTTTGATTCATCAATATTAATTTTTATTTTTGAAGACTTTGCGGTAATCTTATCTAGGCCAATTAGGACTGCATGTGCCGAATTAGAAAATTTGTTTTCTTTTTTTTTAATTTTTATATCATTTTTATTATCATAATTTACATTCTTTTCTTCTTCTTCGAAACTAGGCTTTATTTTATCTATATTTAAAAGTGTCGAAGTAGTGATTCTACTCTCAGCAAATAAGTTTGTACAGAAGAGGGCAATTATTAAGTGAATGATAAAATTATTTCCAAGTCTCATATCTTTTATTGATCTTTTCTTTTTTAATCTTTGTCGGTTTATGAGCGTTTTGAGTGCCCGTTTGATTTTCTTGATGGTCTTTTTGCCAATTATATAATTTTTTATTAATATCATCTTCATTTGGAATTATATCAGTAGTGTGATGCATCCATAAATACCAATCTGTTGTAATTTTTGTAGCCTCGACATTGCTTGAGTAGATTACCCATCTTTCATTTCTTTTATTTTTATAATATTTATTTCCAAACTGGTCATGACCTACGTATTTTCCTGTAAATAACGTTTTTAAAAAAGTTCCGAAGGTCTGTTTATTCCACCAAGTAAAAAATACATTCATGCTCATATTAAAAATTTAAAGTCCACACAATTTTAAAGTGTATAATTAAACATTAGACACTTACAACATATACTATATATCTTCAATAACAGACTCAATTAATTATGAAAAAATACATCGTAGAAACTTATTATACCTGCACATTTAAAACAGTTCATAAGCTAAACAATCTTAATGAGAAAGAGCTATCAAAGATTGATGAAAGGAATGATGGAGATGTTGAGGTAATTGACGTAAAATTAAATAATAGAAAAACAAAGAAATTAGGCGAAATTAAAGGCACAAAAAATTCAGAAGATAAAATTGTAAACCCAATACCAAAAGAATTATCTAGTAAGATTCCTAAAAATAGTAAAATTGAGAATATAGAAAATAAAAATTCAAGGTTTAAATCAAATTCACGTTTCAAAATGCCAGATAGAAGGAAAGGCTATATACAAAAAGCACAAATAGGAGATCACAAGGTTTACTTGCATACTGGTGAATATGATGACGGTAAGATAGGTGAAATTTTTATTGATACCAACAAAGAGGGGGAGCTTGTAAAAGCAATGATGAACAATTTTGCTATAGCTATATCTTTAGGTCTTCAGTATGGCGTACCTTTAGATGAGTATGTTGATGCATTTATAGATACAAAATTCGAACCATCAGGTACGGTTGTTGGTAATGATAGAATATTAAGTGCATCTTCAATTTTAGACTATGTCTTTAGAGAATTAGCTATTTCTTATCTTGGTAAAGAAGAATTAGCTCATACTCCCTCGATTGCTTCAAATAAAAATATTCCAGCTGAAAGTCGAGACGAGAAGTTTATTAAAATTGTTAAAAATATTACTTCTAAAGGTTTTGTGAGAAGTAATTTAGAGGAAAAATTGGTCGATTTATCTGATGTCAGGATTAATCTTAAAACTAAGAATTAGTTTTTTTAGTCTCTATTCTAATATTCAATTCTTTTAATTGCTTGCTTTCGACTTTAGTCGGAGCCCCCATCATGAGATCTTGTGCATTTTGATTCATCGGAAATAAAGTTACTTCTCTAATATTTTGTACACCTGCTAATAACATTACTATTCTATCAATACCTGGTGCTATGCCGCCATGTGGAGGTGCACCATAACTCAGAGCATTTATCATTCCGCTAAATTTTTCTTTTACCTCGTTTTTGTCATACCCAACAATCGAGAAAAGTTTATACATCAATTCAGGTATATGATTTCTAATTGCTCCAGATGATAACTCAACTCCATTACAAACTATATCGTATTGAAATGCTTTCATCTCCAATGGTTTATCAAAGTTTAATTGGTTTAAATCACCTTGAGGCATTGAAAAAGGATTATGACTGAATTCAATTTTTTTCGTTACTGAGTTTCTTTCGAACATTGGGTAATCAACTATCCAACAAAACGCAAATTGTTGATCATCAATAAGCTTTAAATCCAAAGCAATTTTATTTCTAGCTATTGATAAAAATTTTATTATCTCATTTTGCTCACCACATGCCAAAAAGATTGTATCCCCAACTGAGGATTTAGAAATTTTCATTATTTCTTTGATAGCCTCCTCGCTAAAAAATTTACCAACTGGACCTTTACCGAATAGACTTTGGTCTTTTTCAATAGTAAAATATGCTAAACCAGATGCGCCTTGCTCTTTTGCCCATTTATCAATATTATCAAAAAAACTTCTTGGCTTATTCTTCGTATTTTTTGTAACTATCGATTTTACTACTCCGCCATCTTTGACAAGTTTTTTAAATATTTCAAAATTTGTACTATTGTTTAAAAAAATCTTTGTTACATCATTGATAATTAAAGGATTTCTTAAATCAGGTTTATCAGTGCCGTATTTTTGGATTGCTTGATCAAATGATATCCTGGGAAATTTTTCTGACATAATTTTTTTATTTGAAAAATTTTTAAACAAATTGACCATTAATTTCTCAACTACTTTAAAAATATCTTCTTGTTCAACAAAAGACATTTCTAAATCTAGTTGATAAAATTCACCTGGGCTTCTGTCAGCTCTAGCATCTTCATCCCTAAAACAAGGGGCAATTTGAAAATATCTATCAAAACCTGATACCATTATTAATTGTTTAAATTGTTGTGGAGCTTGTGGTAATGCATAAAATTTTCCAGGATTTAATCTACTTGGAACTAAAAAGTCTCTTGCTCCCTCAGGGCTTGAGGCAGTTAAAATTGGTGTCTGATATTCTAAAAAACCTAACTTCATCATTTCATTTCTGATAAATGAAATTACTTTAGATCTTAGTATAATATTTTTATGCATTTCCTCTCTTCTAAGATCTAAAAATCTATACTTTAGTCTTAAATCCTCTGGGTAGTCTTGCTCACCGAAAACTGGAATAGGAAGCTCATTTGCCTCTGACAAAATTTCAGCAGTATTAATGATGACTTCTATTTTGCCAGTTTTAAGTTCTTTATTTTCTGTTCCGTCACCTCTTTTAACAACTTTACCTGAAATTTTTAAAATTGTTTCTGGCTTTGCTTTTTCTAATGTCTTAAAATTTTTATTCTTATTTTCAATAACGCATTGTGTAATTCCGTAATGATCTCTTAAGTCGATAAATAAAAGGTTTCCATGGTCTCTCTTTCGGTGTAGCCAGCCTGACAAAGTTACTTGTTTATTTATTTCAGATATAGTAAGTTCTGAGCAATTATGCGTTCTATATTTATTCATTGATTTAGTACTTTTTTTATTAAATTAATATTAATTGATTTTCCAGAAGATAAAGATAATTCATCAACATCTTTTAAAAACTTAAAGATTTTATCATAAGATCTATCTACATTTTTTATAATAAATTCGCTAACCTTCGGATTAATTGATATTTGTTTATCGGAAAAAGATTTTGATATAATTACCTGTAATAAGTCATCTGTTGGTAAATCAATACCGATAAATATAAAGCTATTTATTCTTGATTTTAGATCTTTGAGTTTAAAATTAGCATTTTTTATAGGTTGAGCACTATTTATGACTATATATTTTTCATATTGCTTTGAATAATTCAAAATTGCAAATAGAAGTTTTTCATCTATTTTATTTTCGAAGTTATCGATAATTAAACAATCAAAATTATTAAAAATTTGTATTATTTCATCATTAATTTCATGTTCATTTATAATACTGACTTTTTTTATTTTTTTCTCCAATATTTTTGATAAGTGTGTTTTACCAGACCCGCTAACTCCAAAAACATTTAGCCAGTTGCCTGTCCAATTAGGCCAACTTTCAATTAATTTATATGCCAAAAAGTTACTGCTTGAAACATAAAAGTCATGTTCAAAATATTTTGTTTTGAAAGGAAACTTAAATGTTAATTGTTCCATTAAATTATTTCTAACCTCCATTGATCTCCTGTTAATTGCAAAATTATTTTTTCTTTCTTTAATAATTGAATGATTTTGTCAATTTTCCCAAGATACTTTATTTTTAAAAAAATATATTCGTTATTAAATTCCTGTACGTATATATTATCTATAAGATCAATTTTTTTAAGTCTTTCCTTTAATTCAACTAAATTTTTGTTTTTACGTATCAAAAGTTTTGTATTTAAAAAGGACGGGGTTCTCACATCTATTAAATTTTCAAACTTTACTAGATTAGTAATTTCCTTGTTAACTTCAATAATTATACTTTTATAAAAATCATCTTTATCTAAATTTCCCCTCTCAACATTTATATTTTTTTCGACGTATTTATCTAATATTTTCATTTTTAGGTAAACTCTCTCTCCTTTTGAATACGATGCATCAATTAAAACATATGCTAAATTTTTATTTGGATACTCTTTAAATAGATCTTCAAGGTTTAAATCTATTAAGTTATTTTTAGATAAAATCACTTTTTGAAATATTTCGATATTCTCTATTGGTAAAATGAATTCAATTAATTTACTTTCGATTGAACTATTCCAGTTTTGATAGAAAAAATTATTGTTATAAATGAATATTTGATCTTTTCTTTTTAGAATTGGTAATAAATATATTTCTTTATCATCAATTTCTGAGTAAGAAATTGATTTTCTAAAAAATAAATCATGTAGTTTGTTTTTATCAAAAAAAACATTAAAGATAATTTTATCAGTTCCAGAATTTGGTTTATCAGAAGCCTGTAATTGATAATAAAGTATCAAATTTTTAATTTCTGAGAGATTTAAATCTGATATTTTTTTTAAATCATCTTCAAGTAAGATTTTTGCAGTTAATTCTTTAAAACCCTTTTTAATAGCTTGATTTGCTAATTGTTCATTAGATAATTCTTTATTTTTATCTATTTGAATATTATTAACATTAAATATGTTTTCAGATGATAAAACATTTCCAGTTTTTAGAAAAATAACTAAAATAAAAAATAGTGATTTATAAATTCTCATAAAATCTAATTATCATTTTTATTAATGAAAAAAATACAAAATAGTTACAAAAAAAGCGGCGTAAATATTCCATTAGCTAATAATTTAGTAAAGTATATATCTGGTTTATCTAAAAAAAATGTCAAAAAAACGAACAATGGAGTCAATAAAGATATAATTGGTGGATTTGGATCTTTATTTGATATTAGTAAGCTTAAAATAAAAGATCCTGTATTAGTTTCTTGTACGGATGGAGTTGGCACCAAAATTGAAATTGCTAATAAATTTAATAAATTTGATAAAATAGGAATTGATTTGGTAGCGATGTGTGTAAATGATTTAATAGTTCAAGGAGCTAGGCCGCTATTTTTTTTAGATTATATTGCAGTAGGTAAGTTAAATTTAAAAAAAACAAAAATAATTGTAAAAAGTATCTTTGATGGGTGCAAGATTTCAAATTGTAATTTAATTGGGGGTGAAACAGCAGAAATGCCAGGGGTTTACTCAAAAAATAAATTTGATCTTGCAGGTTTTAGTGTTGGGATTGTTTCAAGAAAAAAAATTCTTTCTAAAAAAAAGGTAAAAAAGAACGATGTAGTTTTAGCTATACCATCTAGTGGATTACATTCAAACGGTTTTTCTTTAGTAAGGAATATTTTAAAAAAAAATAAAATACCAAAAAATTTAAAAAAAGAATTATTAAAACCGACTAAAATTTACTCTAATGAAATTCTAAAAATTTCAGATGCTAGACTAATTCACTCCTCAGCCCACATAACTGGTGGAGGCCTCATTGAAAATTTATTAAGATCAATACCTAAAGACCTAACTTTAAATATTGACCTATCAAAAATTAAGATAAAAAAAATTTTTAAATGGATAAAAAAAAGAAATATATCGGACAAAGAAATGTTAAGCACATTTAACTGCGGTGTGGGTTTTTGCATAATATTACCTAAACAAAACATATCAAAAGTAAAAAAATATTTTTCGGGTGCATATAAACCCTATGAAATTGGGTATATAACTAAAGAAAAAATGTCAGTTAATTTATTAGAAAAATTAAGATGGTAAAAAGAAATGTTTGTGTTTTCATATCAGGTAAAGGTACCAATCTTAATAATTTGATAAAAAGGTCAAGAGATTATAATTTTCCTATCAGTGTAAAATTAGTAATTTGTAATAAGAAAGACGCATTAGGTATCAAATATGCGAAAAAAAACTCTATTCCTTTTGTTTTAATAAATACTAAAAAAAAAAATTATGAAAATACAGTTTTATATAAACTAAAAGAATTCAAAATAGATTTAATATGTTTAGCAGGATTCATGAAAATAATCTCGAAAAATTTTTTCAAAATCTATAGAAAAAAAATAATAAATATACATCCGTCCTTACTTCCACAGTATAAAGGTCTAAACACATTTGAAAAAGTTTTAAAGAATAAGGACAAAAAAACTGGTTGTACTATTCATTATGTAAATGAAAAATTAGATGCTGGTAAAATAATAGTTCAAAAAATTTTTTATGTTGATAGAAAAGATGATATTTTTACTTTAAAAAAAAAGACTCAAAATCTCGAATATCTAGCATATCCGGAGGCAGTTATTAAAATTTTTAGAAGTTGTTAATTTTTAAAAAAAAAATCAATTTCTTTGAGAGCATTTTCTTTTGAATCTGAGCCGTGCACAGAATTTTTATCAATTGAGATGCCAAAAAGCTGTCTAATTGTATTTTTTTCAGCTTTCTTTGGATCTGTGGCACCCATAATTTTTCTATTATTTGCTACAGCGTTTTCACCCTCTAATATCATAGCTACTATAGGACCTGATGATAAGTAAGAGCATAAATCGTTGTAAAAAGGCTTAGACTGGTGAACTTTGTAAAATTCTGCTGCCTCATCCTTTGAAATGTGAATTTTTTTTGTATCTTTAATTTTTAAATTTTTTGAAATAAAAATTTCTTTGATCTTTTCAGTAAGATTTCTTTCTACAGCATCTGGTTTAATTAAAGAAAGAGTTTGCTCAGTATTACTCATAATCTTTTTCTACTAATTGATTTAATAATCTTACTCCAAAGCCAGTTGCGCCACCCGAGTTCAATGCTCCGCCGTATTTTGAAAAAGCCATACCTGCAATATCTAAATGTGCCCAAGGAGTTTTATTGATAATAAATCTTTTTAAAAATTGAGCAGCAGTTGTTGAACCTGCGCCGCCTACATAGTTTATATTTTGAACATCAGCGTTTTTGGAATTCATAAGTTTATCGTAATTTTTATGAAGTGGCATTCTCCATACTTTTTCATCAACAATTTCTCCAGCTTCGAAGATCTGTTTCGATAATTTATCATCATTAGAAAAAAGTCCAGCATATTCTGATCCAAGACAAACAATTATTGCACCAGTTAATGTAGCTAAATCGATAATAAATTTTGGTTTAAATTTTTTTTCCGTGAAAGTTAAGGCATCAGCTAAAACTAGTCTTCCCTCTGCGTCAGTGTTTAATATTTCAATTGTTTTACCACTGTAAGATTTTACTATATCTCCAGGCCTTTGAGCATTCCCACTAACCATGTTTTCCACAAGCCCAACAACTCCAACGGCATTGATTTTCGCTTTTCTTAATGCGAGACTTTTCATTAGTCCAACAACAGCCGCTGAACCTGCCATATCGTAAGTCATGTCTTCCATAAACTTGGCGGGCTTAAGTGAGTAACCTCCTGTATCAAAACAGACACCTTTTCCAACAAATGCCACAGGATTAGAATTATTCTTTGCTCCATTCCATTCCATTGTAACAAGATACGATCCTCTTATGCTTCCTTGTCCAACACCCAACAGAGCATGCATTTCAAGTTTTTTTAACTTCTTTTCGTCGTAAATGTTTACTTTTAGGCCATCTTTCTTCAAGGAATTTATTCGCTTAGCATATTCATCTGGATGTAAAATGTTACCTGGTTCTGAAACTAAGTCACGTGCAAAAAATGTACCCTCCTCCACAGCTTTAAATTTTATCTGGGTTTTTGATGATGGTATATTTTTATTACCTATTACATTTATGCTGATATTTCTATTTTCTTTTTTAGTTTTATATTTTTTAAATTCGTATGATTTTAATTTTAATCCGTGGAGGAAATAGGCAATAAAATTTTCATATTTGCTGGATGCGCTGTCAGAAATAAGATAATATTCGGCGTTGTTTCCAAAATTTACTTTTTTGTAAAATTCTGCACCTAAATTTTCTATGTCAGAATTTTTTAATTTTTCTTTAATTGATACAAGAATGATTTTTTTTTTTGAACTAAGTTCAAATACAAACAAATTTTTTTTTAAGTCGCTATTTTTTAACAAATCACTAATGTAGGAAAATTCGTTACTTGAGACGTATTTTTTTAACCTGTTAACATTTGTTGTTTTATCAAAAAATAAAACCAGATTAGACTTAGAATTGCTAAATTTTTTATTCGAATAACTAATTTTAACAGACATATTTTTTAAATGTAATTTGATAAAGTTTGTTGCTATATAAGTCCAAATATAGCAAATTTCAATGGAAATTTGGTCATAGTTAAACCATAGATTGAAATTTGTTTTAGGTTGCTTTAATTATATAGCTTATATTGCAATGCTACAAAATAAAATCTATCAAAACTTTTTTTTAGAAATTTTTAAAACCTTTTTCATTATTTTATTTGGGTTGTCGGTTATAGCTTTAACGGTAAGAGCGGTAAATTTTTTGGACTTAATTGTTGATAATGGATATCCAGTTTTAACTTATTTCCAATACTCTATACTAAACTTATTTGGTATTGCACCAAAATTTATTCCTTTAGCTTTCCTTGTATCTTTAACGATATTCATTCTTAAGCATACTGAAGATACTGAATTTATAATATTATGGACTTCAGGCGTTAAAAAAATTAAAGTTGTTAATGTATTTTTGCTCACGTCAGTTGCTGCTTTAATTTTTTACATATCATTATCTACTTTTTTCACTCCTTTAGCGCTTAATAAGTCACGTCAGCTTTTAAGTGGAGATCATTTAAATTCTTTTTTGCCTACTGTGAAATCACAACAATTTAGTGACTCTTTCAAAGGTTTTACATTCATAGTAGAAAAAAAATTTAGTAATGAAGTTGAAAATATCTTTTTGCATGACACAGGTAATAATTTAAAAAATTTGTCATCAAACGTTACAAATACAACTAGCACTACTGTGATAGCTGAGAAAGGAATTATTGATGAAAGAAAAATGATACTATTTAATGGACAAATTATATCTTCCAAAAAAAATAACATCGATGAGAACGAAATTATTAAATTTCAACAATTAAATATAGATCTTAAAAATTTAGCTACCACTACAATTAAGGAACCCAAAATTCAAGAAACATCAACATTAACTTTATTGAAATGTTTCACATCTTCAAAGATTCAAAAAAGTATATGTAGTAATGAGGCCAGAAAAGAAGTTTATCCAACATTAATCAGGCGAATAATTTTACCAACTTATATTCCTTTAGTTGCCCTTCTCTGTTCTTTTTTATTATTAAAAAATAGAAGTTTCCTTTTAAGTAAATTTACAATCTTTATTTATTGTTTTTTAACACTTGTGCTAACAGAAATATTAATAAGATATACTGGAATAAATGATTTATTAAGATTAATTTATATAATATCACCGATATTTTTTATTTTGGTATTTT
>CACGZQ010000005.1 GCA_902577575.1 uncultured Pelagibacteraceae bacterium | reverse complement strand
ATATGGCCTCCAGCAGATATTAAAACTTTTGATCCTTGGGATATACCATTAATTAATACTCTAATTTTATTGTTATCAGGAACTACTGTCACTTGGGCGCATCATGCAATGTTAGAAAATGACAGAAAAGGATTAGTAAATGGTTTGATTGCAACAGTATTTTTAGGATTTATATTTTCTTGTTTTCAAGCTTACGAATATCATCATGCAACATTTACTTTAGATGGTGGAATTTATGGTTCCACATTTTATATGTCGACTGGTTTTCATGGCTTTCATGTAATTGTCGGAACAGTTTTTCTTGCAGTTTGTTTGTTTCGATCAATGAGAGGTCACTCGACGCCTCAACACCATTTTGGATTTGAAGCAGCAGCCTGGTACTGGCATTTTGTTGACGTAGTTTGGTTATTCTTATTTGCTGCGATCTATATTTGGGGAAGCTAATCTCAAATTGAAAAGAGCATTTTTATTTCAACTATTTGTAATTTTTTTTGTAACAGTATTTTGTGCTTTAGGAACTTGGCAACTTTATAGATTGCAATGGAAGCTAGAACTAATAAGCGAAATTACTTTTGGATTAGATTCTAAACCAATAGAGTACTCCAATTCAATTAAGAAAAATTATCAGAGAGTAAGCGCTAAAGGAAAATTTAATTTTAATAAGCAAATTTACCTTTATAGCTTGAATGATAGTGGAAAACCTGGATACGATGTTATAACTCCTTTTAGAACAGATAAAAATCAAAATGTTTTAATTAATAGAGGGTGGATTAAAAAAGAACTAAAAAATAGCGCAAGTATAAATTTCAAAGCAGAAACTGATAGTGAAATAATTGGTCTTTTAAGAGAAATTTATAAACCAAGTATATTTAAACCAGATAATGATATTTCAAATAATATTTGGTTTTCATTAAATTTAGAAGATTTAAAAGAAGCTACGGGAGAGCAATTTAATGAGTTTGTAATTTTTTTAGAGGATAATAGGGCCAAGACACCACTACCTAAAAAGATAAGTATAGATGTGCCAAATAATCACCTTAAATATGCTATAACGTGGTATGCAATATCAATCTCGATAATTTTTTATTATTTATATTTTAGAAGAAAAAAATGAATTATTTTAGCACTAGAGATAAATCTTTAGAATTTAGCTTTAAAGATATTTTCTTAAGAGGACTTGCACCAGGTGGAGGGCTATTTTTGCCTGCTGAAATAAAGAAGTATAGTCAAGAAGAACTTAATAATTTAAGTCAACTAAATTATAACGAACTTGCTACAGAAATTATCTTTAATTTCTGTTCAGGTGAAATTAAAAAAGAAGAACTTAGCTCACTGATACAAAAATCTTATAGTAGTTTTAAAGAAAAAGAAGTCGTAAATATAAAAAAAATTGGAAATATAAATCTTCTCGAGCTTTATCATGGACCTACTTTAGCTTTTAAAGACATTGCAATGCAGGTAATTGGCAATATGTACGACCATTTAGAAGTAGCTAAAGATAAAACTGTAAATGTCATAGTTGCTACATCAGGAGATACTGGTTCAGCGGCTATAGCTGCATTAAGCAATAGAAAAAATATAAATCTTTTTGTACTGCATCCGCATAATAAGATTTCAAATATTCAAAGAAAAATAATGACAACAATTGGTGGAGCTAATATTTATAATATAGCTATCGAGGGTTCATTTGATGATTGTCAAAAAATTGTAAAAGAGCTTTTTAATGAAAATAGTTTTAGATCAAAAATAAATATGTCAGGTGTAAATTCTATCAATTGGGCAAGAATTGTTTGTCAAATTGTTTATTATTTTTATTCTTTCTTTAGATTAAAAAAAAACAATATAAGCTTTTCAGTACCAACCGGTAATTTTGGTGATATCTATGCTGGATACGTTGCAAAAAAAATGGGTTTACCAATTAATAAACTTATAGTTGCTACAAATAAAAATGATATTTTACAGAGAGTTATTAATACAGGTGAATATAAACCTGATAAAGTGAAAGCAACCATTACACCAAGTATGGATATACAAGTTGCCAGTAATTTTGAGAGGCTGCTTTATTATATATTAGATGAAAGCGATAGTAAGGTAGGGTCATTAATGAATGATCTATCATCAAAAAGTTTATTCAATTTAGACAAAAAAGAAATCGATAAAATTAAAAAGGATTTTGAAGCAGTAAAAGTTTCAGATGAAGAGACAGTATCTATAATTAATGAAATTTATAAAGAGCATCAATTTATAATTGATCCTCATACTGCTACTGGAGTAGGAGCAGCAAAAAGTTTTAAAAATTTAGGAGATATAGTTGTTCTTGGTACAGCTCATCCTTTCAAGTTTAAAGATACTATTAAAAAAGCCATAGGAAAAAATTTAGACTCACCTGAGCATTTAAAATTGAATATAGATAAAAAGGAAACATTTGATATTATCAGAAATTCAAATTCAGAAGTAAAAAATTATATTTTGGGCAAAATTCAATGAGAATAAAAATAGGAGACAAACTACCTAACTCGGAGTTATTTTATCTTGATCAAAATAATGATGTAAAAAAAATTGATATTTTAGATCTTTGTAAAGGTAAGACTATTATTTTAGGTATGCCTGGAGCTTTTACTAAAACTTGTTCAGCTCTTCATCTTCCTGGGTATATAAAAAATTACGACTTAGCTACTCAAAAAGGAATTACAAAAATTATATGCATAGCTGTAAATGATCCAAATGTTATGAAGGCTTGGGGTGAAAACCAAAACGCTGGCAGTAAAATTTTTATGGCTGGCGATCCCTTTCTTAAATTTACAAAAGCTATTGGAGCAGAAGTAGATAAATCCGAAAAAGGATTAGGAATTAGATCAAATAGATACACTATGCTTGTGGAAAATGGCGAAGTTAAAAAAGTAGAGGAAGAAAAAGAAACAGCTACATGTGAATTATCTTCAGCTGAAAGCTTTTTAAAATCTATTTAATTTTTGAAACTGCCAATTCATCAACAAGATTATTATATTTATTGCCAGCGTGCGCCTTAACCCATTTCCATGTAACTTTATGTTTTAGGCAAGCATTATCTAATTTAATCCAAAGATCTTTATTTTTAACTGGTTTCTTGTTTGAACTTTTCCAATTATTTACTTTCCACTTTTTAATCCAATCGGTTATTCCATCTTTCACATATTTCGAGTCAGTGAAAATTGTAATCTCTGATTTATTTTTTATTTTTTTTAATGCCATAATTGGAGCCATTAATTCCATCCTATTATTAGTCGTATTACTTTCACTTCCAGAAATACTTGATTGATTAGAATCATCTAATATGATTGCTGCCCAACCTCCTTTCCCAGGATTTCCAGAGCAAGCACCATCAGTATAAATTTTTAATTTCATTAAAAGAAATAATCCTCGTGATTTTTTGCATTTTTGTGAAATTCTAATCTTTTTAAATACTCCATTGGATCTTTAATTTTAACTATTGCTCCTTCTACTTTATTTAATGCATCAAATACTCGAGTTAGCAAGAATCTCAAAGCAGCGCCTTGAGATAAAACCTTAATATTATTTAATTCTTCTTGAGACAATTTTCTTACAGATGTATACCCATCGATAAAATTCTTTGCTTTAGTAACGTTAAAACTTAAATTACTTTTTAGACCATCAAAACATAAAGCGTTAAAGCAAATGGCGATTTCAAACGCAAAAAAATCTTCACATGAAAAATAAAAGTCAATCACACCACTAAATTTATCTTGAATAAAAAAAATATTGTCGTGAAATAAATCTGCATGGATTATTCCTCTAGGCAGATTTTTTGGCCAACTTTTTTCAACATCATTAAGATTTTCTTCAATTAATCTTGGTAGATCTTTATGTATATTTTCACACTTATCTTTGACTGAATTAAATAATTTTCTCCATGAATTTATGGATAGGTCATTTTGTCGATTTAATTTTAAATTCTTAGTGAGCTCATGCATTTTAGCTATTTCAGATCCGATTGATTTACAATTGGTTGGTGATAAATTTTGTTTAGCTTTCCCCTCAAGAAATGACACGATCATTAATTTTTTCCCCCCAAAATTTGTAATAGTCTCATTATTATTATTAGAAATAGGAGCAGGGCATTTAAAACCAGCTTTATTTAAAGATGACATTAGATTAGAAAAAAAAGGAAGATCAGCAGATTTAACTCTTTTTTCGTAAATTGTTAATATAAATTTTTTTTTATTAATTGATAAAAAATAGTTTGTATTTTCAATACCCTCTTCAATTCCTTTGAATGAGTCCATTTTACCTAAACTATAATTAGATAAAATTTCCTCAATCTTTTTTTGATTTAACTTTGTATAGACAGCCATTAATTGAGTTCTTTCGGCAATTTAAATACAACCTTTTCTTCTGCAACTATTACTTCTTGAATAGAAACATTTCTATCTTTTCTCAAATTGTTCAACAAAGTTTGAACAAGCTTTTCTGGTGCAGACGCCCCAGAAGATATTCCGATGGTTTCAGAATTTTCTATTTCATTAAAAGGAATTTCTTTTTCAGAATGCATTAAATGAGAATTATTACAACCCGCTTTTTTTGCAACTTCAACTAATCTGACAGAATTAGAAGAGTTACGACTACCCACTACAAAAAACATATCACACTTAGAAGCTATCTCTTTTACTGCGGACTGCCTGTTAGTAGTAGCATAACATATATCCTCTTTAATAGGGCCTTTAATTTTTGGAAACTTATTTTTAAGAGCTTCAATTATTTCAGCTGTATCATCTACGGACAGAGTTGTTTGAGTAATATATGCAAGAGGTTTTTTAAAATCTCTTTCTTTTAGCAGATCAACATCATTTTTTGTCTCGATTAGTTTAATTGATCCTTTTGGAAGCTGACCCATTGTGCCAATAACTTCAGGGTGATTTTTATGCCCTATTAAAAATATATCGAAACCATTTTTATTTAATTGTTCTGACTCTCTGTGAACTTTTGAAACTAATGGACAAGTTGCATCTACAAAGGATAAATTTTTTAATTTTGCCTCTTTTGGAACTGACTTTGGTACTCCATGAGCTGAGAAAATTACAGGCCTACTCGCGTCATCTACATCAGATAATTCATCAACGAAAATTGCACCTTTTTCTTTTAACTCTTCAACAACCTGCTTATTATGCACTATTTCATGACGAACATATACCGGAGCTCCAAACTTGCTGATAGATCTTTCAACTATCTCAATTGCTCTTTTAACTCCAGCACAAAATCCTCTTGGTGACGCTAAATAAATTTTAAGTTCTTTTTTCATTTTTTTCTAAAAGATATTCTAACAATATATGCGGAAAAGTAAGTGACGCCAAACCAATAAATATTACCTTATAAATAGCCTCATCAAGCTTATAAAAATTATTTAAAAAATATATTGCAAATAAAAATATTACTGCAGTTATAAATGTTAAAGGGATAGCTTTAATCATAAATTTTTTAAATCCCAGTTTGAAAGATCTATCCAACTCAAAAATAAGAGTAATCGAATGCCTAGTTGAATGAAGAAAACAAAAATAAAGAGTGAAAGCTAAAATAGGTGATAAAAAAAGATTTAGTATGATTAAAGAAAAGAAGTCCATGATCATGACACCTTTGAGATTTGTATTTTCTTTTTTTGAAATATAAATTGATGATAAAAAAGCAAGACATAACATTCCAATTAAAAACTCATTACTAAAAAATCCTGCTTCAAAAACATTAAAATTTAAAATCCTAAATATTTCATTAGTTTCCTCTCTTTTTAATAGTAATGGAGCTATAATTACTGTTGATCCTTTTAAGAAGAACAAACACTCAGATATTAAAAACTTTTTTCTAAAAAAAAATACTGTATCTTCTTTTCCAAAATGATAGGCGGCTACAATCAAAAATAGTAATAAAATAGTATTAGGAAATATTAACCAGAATATTATAATCAATGATGAAATTGATACATATGCAAGATAAAAGGATATAGTTTGTTTGTATCCAAATAATTTTAAAAGCCTTTTTCCTTTAATATTATCTAATGCACCGTGAGAAATTCCCAAAATTAAAATTAGAAACAAGCAAAATATAACTGGTTCAAAATTGAGCATTAGATAAAGAGGACTTGTCAAAATACAAAAATTAAAAAATACAATTGAGTGCTTAAAGTTAATATTTTCCATTAATTAAACAATGCTTTTAAAAAAATTAATTTTGGCATTTTGCTTATAATATTTATGTCTTCAAAAATATTACTTTTATTTGATAAAAATTTTATAATCGTGTTTGAAGAAGTTTTAAACATACTAAAAAAAATTATAGGCATCTTTTCGGGATGTTTTTCTAATACTTTTAGAAATACTTTATCTAAAAATTGATATTTTTTTCCTATGGAGAATATTTTCACTTTTTTAATATTTTCAATGTTTTTTACAATATAACGACTATGTTCTTGAATGTTCAAAAAAGTATAACCTGTACTTAACCGTGTCATCCCCCCAGCTGATCCAATATTAATTATTTTATTATTATTACTTAATGATGGAGAAAAGAGTGGTATAGCTCCTTTTTCAGTAAAATTTATTTTATAGTTTTTTATACCCAGATTATTCTTAATATAATTTTCTAACTGAAGATCATAATCTCTGAGGCTCTGATCCTCTAAATCTGATAACCAAGTAGTTTCAATCAAAGCTTTATTTTTGCTGAATGGCAATGTGTAGAAAAAATGTACATCTTTTCTCTGATCACAATTAAAATCCATTAAGTTTATTATTTCCTCATCAAAAATGCTCTTAGGTGTCTCTATCTCGATACCTTGAAAGTGTTGCCATAACTCAGATTTATCAAATTCTTTTTTAAAAATACTATTAAAAATTATTGAATTTTTTGAATTGACTTCGTTTAGATTTCTGAAAAAACTAATATTGGAATTTGTGGAGAGTTTATAATTTATCTTTTTATAAAATTTTCCACTATCGATACTTTGGTACGGATATTTTTTATTTGTTAATTCATTAGACTTTTCAGCAGTATTAATTGTAAAATTATTCCAACTTTTAATTACACAATCTTCAAAATTATGATCAAATACTTTCCAGAATGACCAAGTTTTATCTCTCTTATACTCTTCACGGGTTTCAATTATTGCTAAAGTTTTCTCCTTTAACTTATTATTTATTTCAAGCTCATAAGCCAAAGTTAAACCTGCGCACCCACCTCCAATAATAATATAATCAAATTCTTTCATTCAAATTAATCTCTTGTTCTAAAATATTGTGATTTAACTGATTGTCGTAATTTAAATCTTTTATGAATAGCAACTTAATAAAGTCAATAATAGATAAAAAAGTCTGAATTACCTTTTCAAATACAGGAACATAGATTTTTCCGGCTTTATTATAATTATCTATGTTAGTTTTTTTAAGAATATAGTCACCTATTTTTTTATAAACTCGTCTTGCGACAATAACTGAAAATCTAGATTTAACCGGTATACTGCTAATAGATGTAAATGATTTTTCATAAAATGTTTGAGACTCATTTATAATAGCTTGAATTGATGAAAAATCGTGTTCAATATACTGTCTATTTCGCTTTTTATCCTCACAAACATCTCTAGCAATATTAGTAAGTTGCATGGCTATACCAAGATCAATCGCACCTTTTAGAGCTTCCTTATTTTTTACTTTCATTATTTTTGACATCATTAATCCAACTGTTCCAGCAACTCTGTAAGAATAAACAAGTAAATCTTTTTTCGAATTAATCACTACTTTTTCCTTCAAGTCTGTTTCCACCCCATCAAATAAGTCTAATACTATTTGATAAGAAATACCTTCACTATCAATGAGTGACCACATATCTTTTATAATTTGATTATCTAAATTTTTATTTTCAAAATCTTTTTTAAATTTTGAGAAAATTCCTTTCTTTATACTCAAATTATTATCATCATCAACTATATCGTCTAATGTTCTACAAAAATTATATAAAGATGAGCATTTGACTAATGTATTTCTCGAAAGAAAAAAACTTGCCCAATAAAAAGATTTAGCATGTTTTTTTAATAAATTACTTTTCATCAAAATAAATTGTCTAAAACTTTTGCCGATGATAGAACTCCAGGCATTCCAGCGCCTGGATGTGTACCAGCACCTACAAAGTATAAATTTTTATAAATTTCAGATTGATTATGAAATCTGAAATAAGCCGATTGAGAAAACTTTGGTTGAATTGAAAATCCAGATCCATAAAGAGTTGCAAGATCTATTTCAAAGTAGTCTGGTGTTAAATAAAAATCACTTACCACATTCTCTTTAATACCAGGTAAAATAGTTTTATCCATTTTATCTAAGACTAAATCTTTAAATTTGTCACCTTCTTCGATCCAATTAACTTTAGATAAATTATTTGGAACTGGTACCAATACATAAAAAGCGTCTTGGCCTTCTGGGGCCATGTTAGGATCTGTTGCAGATGGACGATGTAAATAATAGCTTATATCGTCGGAAAGTATTTTCTTTTCAAAGATTTTATCAAGATGCTTCTCGTAAGCTTCCCCAAAATAAATTGTATGATGCGCAACTTCTTTATATCTTTTTTTAGATCCAAAATAATAAACAAATAAACCCATTGAATAATCCATTCTTCTCATTTTTTGTTTAAATAGAAAATCATAATCCTCCTTAGATTTTATCAAGTTGTTATAAACATTTGGGGGATCGGAGTTACAAATTACATAGTCGCTATTAATTATTTTTGAATTATTAATTTTAACACCTTTAATCATTTTGTTTTCTGTAAGTATCTCTGTTACCTCAGCGTTTTTAATAATTTTGATATTTTCCTCATTCATTAGTTTTTCTAAAGCCTTAACGACACTTCCTGTCCCTCCCATTGAGTAATGAATACCCCATTTTTTCTCTAAAAATAAAATCAATGTATATATTGAAGTAGTACTGAAAGGATTGCCACCTACCAAAAGTGGATGCATACTAAAAACTCTTCTTAATTTTTCATTGGTTATGTAATTCGAAACTAAACTATAAACAGACTTATAACTTTTTAATTTTAATAAAGATGGAATTTGTTTTATCATAAAAACCAAATTATTAAATGGCTTGTCGGATAAATCTGTAAAACCTTTATTAAAGATTTTTTCAGTAAACTTTACCAAATCTTTATACCCTTCATAATCATTAGGATTGAATTTTTTAACTTGCTCCTCCATAGATTTATCATCACCGTTGTAATCAAATGTATCCCCATTACTGAATACAAATCTGTACCATAAATCTAAAGGCACTATTTTTACGTAGTCAGAAATATTTTTATCAAATAGTTTAAATAACTCCTCAAATAGGTATGGGGCAGTTATTACTGTTGGACCGCCGTCGTAAATAAACTGATCTTTTTTAAAAACTCTCGCACGACCACCTAGATCAGGGTGTTTTTCTACTAAAGTAACTTTATGGCCTTTAGCTTTTAATCTTAGCGCAGCAGCCAGACCTCCAAAACCAGAACCAATAATAGTTGTTTTTTTTGCCATATATTTATGGCCTATTCTAACTAGATTTCTTCTTAAGTGCTAATTTTGTTTCTTCTATACTGGCGTTATAAATTTTGTCTAATTTGCTTTTATCTATTGAGTTTTTAATCAATTTTTCAACTGACTTTATAGCTATTTTTATTGAAGCGTTTTTTATGTCTTTAACCGCTTGATTTTTTAACTGTTTTATCCTTTCTTCAGCGCTTTTTTTTCTATTCTCCATTAGGTTATGAAATTCTTGATTAGTTTTAATAACGTATTTCTCCGCTTCATCGTTTGCTTTATCAATCATTTTTCTTACTTCATTTTTTGAAGAGCTAATTTTTTTTTCATGTTCAGTAAGAATATTTTTTGCATCCTCTTTTAGTTCTTCAGCTTCATTAATTTGATTTTTAATATTAATTATATTTTGATCAAGGGTTCCCATCACCTTCTGAGGCACCTTAAAATAAATCAGTATTCCAATAAAAATGAAAAAAGAAATCGTGACCCAAAAAGTTGCATCTAGAATCATAAATACTTACCTAAATTGTTTTTTGAAATATCTTCTACAGTAGCTTTAACGCTACTTTCATTAAGTTTATCGCCTGATAAATTTTCAATAATTTTTGATGCAATGTTTTCAGCAATATTTTGAATAGATGAAATAGAATTTTTTTTAAGATCTAAAATTTCTTTTTGAGCTTTTATAATCTCACTTTCTATTTCTTTTTCAATTAATACTTTTTTTGACTGTATATCGTTATCTAAATTTTTTTTAGACTCTATCATTATTTTAGCCACTTCTTTTTTGGCATTTTCTAAAATACTTTCGTATTCTTCTAATTTTGTTTCAGATTGTTTTTTAAATTTACTCGCATTTTCTAAATCCTCTTTAATTTTGTTTTCTCTATTATCCAAGTTATCTTTAATTTTAGGTAGATAAAATTTTGATATTGAAATGTAAAGAATTGTAAAAATTAAAATCAACCAAAAGGCTTGAGATGCCCAATAAGTAGGATCTAGCTGAGGCATACCAGCCTCAGCTGCATACGAACCTGTACATGTAGCTACTAGTGCTACTAAAAAACCTAAAAAGCTTTTCATAATTATTTTTCTAAAATGCAAATAAAATAATTAAAGCCACTACAAGTCCAAATAATCCTGTTGCCTCAGCTAAAGCAAACCCTAAAAGCAAATTAGGGAATTGTTTCTGTGCCGCAGAAGGATTTCTCATTGCTCCAGAAAGATAATTACCGAAAATAATTCCGATACCTACCCCAGCTCCGGCTAATGCGATTGCCGCAAGACCCGCTCCTATCATTTTTGCCGCTTCTAACTCCATTTTTCCTCCTTTTTGTTTAATGGTGTAAATTTAATGCATCGTTTAAATAGATGCAGGTTAATATTGCAAAGACGTAAGCTTGTAAAAATGCAACTAAAATTTCTAAGCCCGTCAAAGCTACTGAGAAACTAAGCGGCAACCACCCGCCAAGTATTCCTAAACTTACTACAAATCCTCCAAAAACTTTTAACATTGTATGACCTGCCATCATATTAGCAAACAAACGAACCGATAAACTTACTGGTCTGCTTAAATATGAAATGATTTCAATAATTGTAATTAATGGTAAAAGCACAGATGGAACGCCGCTTGGTACAAAAATACTCAAGTATTTGAAGCCATGCTTTACAAAACCTATAATTGTTACTGCTATAAAAATAAATAAAGCCATTATTAAAGTAACAATTATATGACTTGTTACAGTAAATGAGTATGGAAGCATTCCCACCATGTTACAAAATAAAACAAACATAAATAAACTGAAAATAAATGGAAAATAGGGTTTTGCTTTTGAACCAGCCGTATCGCTTATCATTTTAGCTACAAAAGTGTAAAATAGCTCAGCAATTAGTTGAATTTTATTTGGGATTATTTTTTTATCTTTTGATCCTAAAAATAAGAATAATAAAATAGCTGTTGCACTAATTAACATAAATAAACTTGCATTGGTAAAAGATAAATCTATACCTGCAATCTTTATCTCTGGCCCAATTTTATGAACCGTAAATTGTTGCATCGGGTTACTTGCCATATATACCTTTTAGTCTTCTTTTTTTTGCATTCTATTAGCTGCTCGAATAACATTTAGCATTCCTGCTGCCGCTCCTAAAAAAAAGAAAATAATTATTAACCAAGGTTTAGTATCAAACCAGGTATCTAAAATAAACCCAATTATTGTCCCAACCAAAACAGCTGCAACGAGCTCGGTGCCTAATTTGAAGGCATTACCCATAAATGACCCACGATTTTCTTTATCATTTTCAAATTGATTTCTTATTTTTGATTTTGCAATTTTTAGGCGAGTTTTGAAATCTTCAGGCATCGTAATTATGATGTTTTAAGCTACCAGCTCCTCAGCTCTTTGTAAGTCAACAGAAACTAGTTGGCTCACTCCCTGTTCAGCCATGGTAACTCCGTAAAGCCTATCCATCCTAGACATTGTTAAAGCATGATGAGTTATGATCATAAATTTCGTATTTGTAATTTTCGTTAATTCATCTAATAAGCTACAAAATCTTGTGACATTAGCATCATCAAGAGGTGCATCAACTTCGTCTAATACACAAATAGGTGAGGGGTTAACTAAAAAAACTGCAAAAATTAATGATAAAGCGGTCAATGCTTGCTCACCTCCGGATAGCAAAGTTATAGACTGAAGCCTTTTTCCCGGTGGAGATACAAACATTTCTAAACCTGCCTCAAGAGGATCCTCAGAGTCCACAAGTTCTATTTTTGCGGTTCCACCATTGAATAATTTTGTGTAAACCTCATTGAATTTTCTATTAACTTTTGTATAAGCGTCTAATAATCTTTCTCTTCCTTTCTGATTTAACTCATCTATAGAAGATTTTAATTTCACAATTGCAGAGTAAAGGTCGGCTCTATCATCTTCCATTTTTTTAATTTCTGTCTCATATTTTTTAGTTTCTTCGTCAGCTCTAAGATTTACGGATCCAAGCGACTCTCTGAGTTTTTTTGTTTTTTCTATTTTTTCTGTTTGATCTTCAATTGTTGGTAAGTTTTCAATTTTTATATCATTAAGGTCAGATTGCGAGAGAATCGATGACTCATTTTCTATATTTAACTCATTTTTAACAGAATAAAGTAAGTCTTTCTTTCTATTTTCAATTCCTTCAATAGTAGCCTCGTTACGAGCTTTGTTTTCTCTCAAATCTGTCAACTTTAATTGTATTTCTCTAAGATTTTCATTTATCAAATTATATTTCTTTTCCGCTGAAACTAATTCGTTTTCAATTTCCTCATTTCTTTTTTTAATATTTTCTAAATTTTGCAAATTTTGCCCTTTAGAGGTTGCTATTCTCTCAGGATTCTTCTGATTTTCACTAATTTCTAATTTAATTTTATTTGTTCTATCATTTAACTCAGAGATCATTTTTTCTGAGTTAATCTTTAAATTTCTCCAATTTTCTAATTCAACATCAATATTTTTTATTCTCTCTTTTCTTTTAATAGAGTCACTTTCAATAGATTTATTTTTTCCATATTTTTCCGCATACTCCTCCTGGGAAAGTGTTATTTTTTTTACAATGAGTTTTAATTCTTTAAAGGTCTGTTTTGACATTTTTTTATCATTATCAATATCATCTTCTATTTGGTTTAATAAAGAATCTAATTGATCTTGTAATTTCTCTAATTCAGCTTTTGAAACTTGTAGTTCTTTCGAAGAGTTTGTCTCAACATCTAATAATTTGCTTTCCGTATTAAGAAGATCTTCTTTTTCTTTAGATATTCTTTTTTCATTCAAATCTGCGTCAAGAGAAATACTTTTTTCTCGCTCTAAATCGGACTCAACAGTTTTAATTGATTTTTCAAGTTTCTCTTGCAAAGTTTTTACTCTTGTTTCTTCCTCAACGAGACTAGTCATATCTAAATTTAATTTTTGGAGAGTTGCTGCGCTCTCCATTTTTTTATCTCTTAATGGAGAGAGTTTTTTATTCTCTTCTTCAAGTAAAGTATTGTTATGATTATAGTCAATGTTAATAGCACTTATTTCATCGTCAAGTTCACCTAATTTTTCTTGAATTTGTTTTTTATCTTTTTCAATCTCCTTTATCTTTAAAAAATATAATCCTGCCTCGATTCTTCTTATTTTTGTAGAAATTTCTTTGTATCTAGTAGCTTCCTCTGCTTGCTTTTTTAGATTATCAAGCTGTTTTTGTTGCTGCCTCTTAAGCTCATCTGCTCTTTTAAGATTATTTTCGGCAGCGCTTAATCTGGTTTCAGCTTCTTGTCTTCTCGCATGAATGCCTGAAATACCTGCTGCTTCTTCAAGAATAGATTTTCTTTCAATAGGCTTTGATGTTACTAGTTGACCTATCCGTCCTTGGCTAATAAGAGATGGGGAATGAGCGCCAGTAGATAGATCAGCAAAAAATGTTTGTACATCTCTAGCTCTAACTTCTTTATCATTAATGTAATATTTTGATCCTTTATCTTTTTCTATTTTTCTTTTTACCGAAATCTCATCAAATTCGTTATATTGTGTAGAACTACTTTTTTCTTGGTTATCAAGCAATAAAGCAACTTCTGAAATATTTTTTGATGGTCTATTAGAAGTTCCAGAAAATATTACGTCTTCCATTCCAGAACCTCTCATACTTTTGGCTGAGTTTTCTCCCATACACCATCTTAATGCTTCTACTATATTCGATTTGCCACAGCCATTTGGACCAACTATTCCAGTAAGACCTTTTTCTATAAGTATAGTGGTTTTTTCAGAAAAAGATTTAAATCCGGTCATTTCTAAATTTTTAAATTTCATCTAAAAATTTTTTTCTAAGGTTTTTTTAAATTCTTTGTAGTTAACTTTTCCTGTGTACTCTTTCCCATTAATGAAAATTGTTGGAGTGGCTTCAATTTTATATTTTTTTTGTGCCTTTATCCTTTGAGTTAATATTTCATCTTGTATTTTATCATTTTTTAAACAGCCATCCATTTTTTCATTTTTTAAATTTACCTCTAAACCAATCTTTTTAATCGAGTCATTAATCTTATTTATATCAGATCCCACTGCCCAGGATTGTTGTTTTTCGTAAATTTTGCCAAGAAGAGCAAATTTTTTATCTTTATCAACATAACATCTTAAAATTATTTCTGCATTTAAAGCTGCTAAATCTAAAGGAAAAGGATGATGTTCAAATCTAACTAAACCTTTATCTATAAAATCTTTTTTCAAATTATAAAAAATTTTTGAATGAAAATTTGCACAAGCAGGGCAAGTTAATGAAGAAAATACTTTAATAGTTACTTTTGACTCAGACGCACCTAAACTAACAATTTTACTATTGACTTCAATATTAAAAAATATGAAAAAAAGAATGGTAATTTTTAGAGTAAGTCTATTTAGATTTTTCATTGTAAGCTTTTAAAAAATTATTTAGAGAACTTTTTAAATGTTTATCATTTACTTTATTAAGTTTTGACTTTATCATATCTATATCTTTTATTTTGGGTAACACTCTTATCTGTTTGTTTTTTTTATATTGTGAAATTTTGAGAGTTATTTTACTGATGCAGTTGTAACCAAAAAAAGAATTAATCTTTTCCATAATATTTTTTTTTTCATATTCTACCTCCATCTCTTTACCGTGAGTCACATTTAAAACCAAGATCCCATTTTTCATGTCTTTTCCTATTTTTACAGTTATTGGATAGCAAGCATCAGAAATTTTTTTGTTGACTATTTTAGTCCAATTATCAACTATATTTGAATAGTTATAACCACCTTTTCTTAAATGTTTCTTTAAAGTTTTTGGAATAGAATTTGAAAACGGACGAAGACCTTGTATGTAGGTATGTGTTTTATTATTATTTTTGTTATGCATTTAAATTCAACCTTATCAAAAAAAATTTTAGCTTGGTATGATAATAACAAAAGGAAATTACCTTGGCGTGTTGGTAAAAAGTCACCTAATAAGCTGTATTATAGACTTTTAAGTGAATTTATGCTGCAACAAACACAAGTAAAAACTGTAATTCCCTATTTTAATAATTTTACTAAAAAGTTTAAAACACTAAAGGCTTTATCTAAAAGCAGCGAAAAAGATATTTTAAAAATGTGGGAAGGCCTGGGCTATTATAGACGAGCAAGAAATCTTTTAGCATGCTCTAAAACAATAGTGAAAAACTATAATTTTAAACTTCCCGATACAATTGATGAGATAACCAAACTTCCAGGAGTGGGTAAATATACAGGTAATGCTTTGTTAGGTCTTATTTACAATAAACCGATAATCGCCTTAGATGTTAACGTTAGAAGAGTTTTCTCGAGATATATAAATGTAGCGGAAAATAAAATAAATTTTGATAATTTTATCCAAAAAAATAAAAAAAAACTTTTTAATACCAAGCGCAATGCAGATTTTGTTGAAGCTTTGATGGAATTCGGTGCTTTAGTTTGTAAACCAAAAGACCCAATTTGTCATACTTGCTGTTTGAATAAAACTTGCAAGTATTTTACATCTGACAATAAAATTAATAGTTTAAGAAAAAAAATGGTTAAAAACAAAGATTATGATATTTTTTGTTATATTAACAAAAAAAAACAAATTGCATTGACTAAAAACAATCACATTAGTTTTTTAAAAAATTTTAATTTGCCTGAGATCAAAGAGGCAAAAAGTTTTACAAAAAAACAAAATTGGAAATATCTTAAAAGCTATAAGAACTCGATTTCAAATTTAAAGTTAAATATTAATTTATATTATAAGTTTTCAGATCAAATTCCATCCATGTATAACTGGTATTCTTTAAAAGAAAATAAAGAATTTATTCCAAGTTTTACCAAGAAAATTTTTAAACAAGTATCAACTTTATTTTAATGAAAAAAAAAATAGCAATAATTGGTGCTGGGATATCAGGTTTGACATTTGCAAATCTAATAAAAAAAAATTCTGATCATGAATTTATGCTATATGAAAAACAAGAAAGTTTATCCCTCGATGAGGGGTACGGAATTCAACTCTCAACTAACACTATCAAAATTTTAAATATTATTGGGTTTAATAAAATAGATAGTATGAAAATATTTCATCCAACTGGAGTAGATTTTTATAATATTCAAAATAAAAAAATTTGTGATTTAGATCTCAAACAATTTAATCAAGAAAAAAGTAAATATACTACTTTACAAAGATCTACATTGATTGAGTTTTTAAAGGACGACGTTTATACACAGCATTTAAGATTTGGGAAAAAAATAAAAGAGGTTTCCGAACTCAAGGGTAAAGTACTAATAAAATTTGATGACAATACAAATGATCTTGTGGACTTAGTAGTTGGAGCAGATGGTATTTTTTCTAATACCAGATCTTTTTTTGAAAAGAAAAAAAATGAGCCAGAATTCAAAAAGGCTACAGCTATCAGAACGATATTAAAAACAAAATCTGAACTTAAGATTGATGATGAAAAAATAAGTCTTATGATGGGTAAAAATTGCCATATTGTGATTTACCCATTAAATAAAAATAAAGAATTTAATCTAGTGTGTATCATTAGAGATAAAAAATATGATCCGGATAATATTAAGTCATTAGTTGATAAAATTGTCTCCCAAAATTCTAATTTAAAAAAGGCTTTTGAAGGTGAATTAAAATCTTGGCCGTTATATTCTACGCCCCAAATACTTCCATCTACAAATAATAAAGTTTTTTATATTGGTGATGCATTTAATGGTTTCTTACCAACTTTAGCACAAGGTGCAGGGCAATCTATCGAAAGTGCATATGAATTGTTTAACTTAATCAAGGAAGATAAAACAGATATTCAGAATGCTTATTTTCAAGAGAGGTCAAAAAGGGCAAAGATTGTGAGAAGAAGATCAAATATTAATTTTTTTTCTTTTCATTTATCTATTACAATAATGCAAGTAATTAGGAATTTTTTTATGAAATTTCTTATTAAAAGAAAGAGATTTATAAGTTCTTACTTAGGAACAGTTTATAAAAATTAAATTTGCTTTTCTGCAATAAATTTTTGTCTCAAACTGTCAATTAATACAGTCGATCCATTCAATTTATAATGCCAATAAGTCCAACCATTATAACTTTCTGCACCCATTATTTTTGCAGCTATTTTATGTATTGATCCTTCAATATCCTTATATTTTATACTTCCATCAGCCATTATTTTTGCATTAATCTTTTTCTCAGGATCGGTCAAAGAAGTTCCAGGTTTAATTATTCCCAACTCCACAAGTGAACCAAAAGGTATTCTAGGTTTTGATTTATTATTTTCGATAGTATCTAAATAGTCATCTGCTATTTTTGTAGTTTTACTAATTCTCTCTTTAGCTGCAAAAAAATATTTTTTATCTTTTTCGATTCCACAATAGTTTCTGCCTAATTTTTTAGATACGACAGCAGTGGTACCTGTACCTAAAAAAGGATCAAACACTGCGTCACCTTTATTTGTAGTTGCTAATATTATTCTATGAAGAAGTGCTTCAGGTTTTTGAGTAGAATGTATTTTTTTTCCATTTCTCTTTAATCTCTCTTTCCCATTGCAAATAGGCATCGTCCAGTCCGATCTCATTTGTAAATCATCATTTAAACATTTGAGGGATTGATAATTAAAAGTATATTTTGATTTTTTATTTTTTGACGCCCATATCAGAGTTTCATGTGCATTAGTAAACCTGGTTCCTCTAAAATTTGGCATTGGATTATTTTTTCTCCATATAACATCATTAAGCAACCAATAATCTAAATTTTGTAAGTGATATCCTAATCTAAAAATATTATGATAGGAGCCAATTACCCAAATCGATCCATTATCTTTTAAAATTCTTTTGCATTCTATTAACCAAGCTTTACAAAAATTATCGTAATGTTTAAAATTATTAAATTGATCCCATCTATCGATAACACCATCTACTTTACTAGAGTCTGGTCGTGTTAATTTATCTCCAATCTGCATATTGTAAGGTGGATCGGCAAAAACTAAATCAAAAGTTTTGTCTGGAATTCTTTTTAATTCCTTTAAACAATCGCCATTAATAATTTTGTTAGAAAATTTTAACATTTTCTTAATTCAACTCTAAATTGAATCAAGGGTCAAACGATTTTATTAAAAAAATATGTCATCTTGTGTAACAGATTTTTAATTCGACAATATCTTGTGTACTGGTTTAAAACTTTTTCTGTGATGCAAAGTTACACCGAATTTTTTTAAACTTTCAAGATGAGCTTTAGTTCCATAACCAAAATTTCTTTCCCATGAGTAGTCGGAAAATTTTTTTGACAATTTAATCATGAATTTATCCCTATAAACTTTGGCAACAATTGAGGCTGCGCTAATAACTTTAATTTTTTCATCTCCATTTATAATAGTTTTATAATTCTGCAATCCTTTAGGTGCAAAGTTTCCGTCTATAAGTGTTAAACTTGGTTTTAATGTGAGTCTTTCTAATGCTCTTTTCATAGATAGCAATGAGGCCTGAAGAATATTAAGATTTAAAATTTCGTCTACTGATGCAGTTCCAATAGCGTAAAAAGAATTTTCTTTTATATGTTCTGCAATTTTTTCCCTTTTATTAAAAGAGATTTTCTTTGAGTCTTTTAACAGGTTAAGATTAATACCATGTTTAAGTATTACTGCTGCAGAAACAACAGGGCCAGCAATACATCCCCTACCAACCTCATCAACCCCAGCTGTTATTTTTTTTTTCAATTAAATTTTTAGATTTTCTATCTTGTCACGTATCATTTTTAAATCAATCCATGCTGTTTTTTTTTGAGCTGGCTGCCTCATTAAAAAAGCCGGATGAAAAGTGATTATAACTGATGTTTTACAATTTCCAAATTTTTTATCAATCCATTTACCTCTCATTTTTGAAATCACTAATTCTTTTCCAATAATAGCATTCATCGCAGTACTACCCAGGAGAACAAGTATTTTTGGTTCTATAATTTCAATGTGCTTTGTAATAAATGGTAAATATTTTTCAATCTCAGCATCTGTTGGTCTACGATTTTCCGGAGGACGGTAATTTATGATGTTAGAGATATAAACTTTTTTTCGATCTAAGTTAATTGCTGCTAACATCTTATCAAGCAGCATACCTGCTCGGCCCACGAATGGTAATCCCTCTTGATCCTCATTTGCACCTGGTGCTTCACCCACAAGCATAATTTTTGATTTAGGATTTCCATCACTAAAAACAATATTTTTCGCATGTTTTTTTAAATCGCAATTTTTTTGATTAGATATTGCCTCCCTCAACAAATCTAAGTTTTTTGTTTTATCCTCTGATATTTCAAAATTGTCCTTTTTATATCTATTGATTGCCTTGTTATTGTAAATTAAATTATGATTAATAAAGTTATAATATTTTATTAATTTAATTGGATTATTTTTAAACATTTTATGCCTATTAGTAAAAAACTAAATAAGATTATAACAATCATTTTATTTGTCATCATTTTAATTTTTTTTTCCACATTACATGCCAAAAATTTTAATAAATTTAACAAAGCTGAGAGTATTGCAGACTATTTTTCTGGAGTGGTTTTACTTAATCAAAGTCAATATAACGATTCAGCAAAATATTTAAAAAGACTTGATGGGCTAGAAGAAATTCACCCAATTTTTTCAATAAGATATTTAAACTCATTGATAAACTCTGGAAAATATAATCAGGCTTTTAATTATTCCAAAAAAATGGAAAGAGAAAATCAAGACAGTTACGAAAGTGATTTAATAATCGGGATTTATCATCTGAAAAATGAAAAATTTGAAATATCAAACAGATATTTTGAAAAAGCAAAAAATAGAAAATCTTTATCGATACTAGATAATTATATTGTTAATAGTTTACATTTGTGGTCAATGATAAAAGACCTGAACAAAGATCAGGCGATAACTCGTTTAAATCAATTTGATAATAGATTTGAAAATTTGAAGAAAATCCAAAACGTTTTTGTGAATTGTTTTTTTGACAGCAATGAAGCAAATTTTTTTTTCGAAAAGTTGATAAATGATAAAAAGACTGATTTTTCCAGATATAACTATTTTTATGCAAACTATCTGAATACTAAAAAAAAAAAGAAAGACGCTAAAAAAATTATTCAAGAAGCATTAGAAAGGTATCCAAGAAACTTATTACTTAATCAATACAAAATTGATATAGATAATGTAAAGCATAAGTCAGATTTTGATTGCAAAAAAGAAAACAATGTTGTTGCTGAATTAATTTATATATCTGCTAACGCATTGTCTTCTCAATCAATATATTCCATGTCCAATTTTTATTTAAATCTCTCTAAATTTTTAAATGCTGAGTTTCATGCTTTCGATACTTTATTGGCAGAAAATTTTTATAAAATTAATGATTATTCTAACGCGAAAAAAATTTACAGAAAATTAACTAGTCATGGAATTTCCTATAAATGGTACGCTAATAAACAAATTTCTAGAATTTTAATTGACGAGGACAAAAAAAAATCTTCTTTAAACCTGTTAGAAGAGGCTTACAATTCGTTACCTATAAAAGGGGTTTATGAAACATTTGATTATGCTGAGTTTTTAAAAAATAATGAAGAATTTAAAAAATCTATAAAATATTATTCTGAAATATTAGATAAGATAAAAAAAGACCACCCGTTATATCCTGAGGCAACAGATGGTCGCGGAGTTGCTTATGAACGTATTGGAGATTGGAATAAAGCTGAGGAAGATTTACTTAATTCACTTCAAGTAAGTCCAGATCAAGCATATGTCATTAATTACCTTGCATATTCTTGGATTGAGAAAGGTATAAAAATTGAAAAATCTTTGAATATGCTTGAAAAGGCAAACAGACTAAAAGCTAATGACCCTTTTATAATTGACTCGCTCGGTTGGGCATTATTTAAATTAAAAAGATATGAGGTTTCAAAAGATTACTTGAGAAATGCTGTAAGTTTATTGCCCGCTGATCCAATAGTAAATGATCATTATGGTGATGTTTTGTGGAAAACTGGAAATAAAATTCAAGCAAGATACTATTGGAATTATGTTTTAAATCTAAAAAATACGGAAGAGGAATTAAAGGACAAAATTCAGTTAAAATTAATAGAAGGCCTTTAATTATGGTCTTAAAATCTTACGCAAAAATAAACTTATCTTTATCTATAAATAGAAAGCTATCAAACGGCTTACACGAAATTCAATCAATTTATTGTTTAATTGATCTTTATGACACAATAACGATAAAAAAAAATAAAAAAAAGTTTACAGATGATATCTCTTTTACAGGGACTCACTCTAAGCATATAAGTAAATTAAACAATTCAGTAAGCAAAAGTTTAAATTTATTAAGAAAAAATGGGTTAATTACTGATTATTATTCTGTGAGAATAAATAAAAAAATTCCAGTTTTTGCTGGTTTTGGAGGCGGATCAAGTAATGCTGTTCGAGTGATAAACTATTTAACAAAAAATAAAATTGATAAAAAATTTCTTAATAAAATATATAATGAATTAGGGTCTGATTTAAGACTCTTCTATTACAATAGGGGTTTTTTAAAAAATTTAAAAACAATTAAAAAAATAAATAAGAGTTACAATTTGTATTTTTTGTTAGCATATCCAAGTATAAAGTGTTCAACCAAAGAAGTGTATTCTAAAGTAAAAAAGTATTCGAAAAAGCAAGATTATCCAAATAAAAATTTTAAAAAAAAGGATGATTTTATTAATTACTTAAAATTTTGTAAAAATGATCTTCAATCAATTGTAGAAAAAAAATATCCTAAAATTAAAAATCTTTTAAAAGATATTAGCGATCGAAAAGGTTGCTATTTTTCAAGAATGACAGGGTCAGGATCTGCATGTTTCGGCCTTTTTTTAAATAAAGATAGTTCAAAAGCCGCACTTAAAAAACTAAGAAAAAGATACCCAAAATTTTTAATTTCACTTGCAAAAACTATTTAAATTACAATATTTATGATATATCACTCATTTAATATTGGGGCATAGCCAAGCGGTAAGGCAGCGGTTTTTGATACCGCCATCCTAGGTTCGAATCCTAGTGCCCCAGCCATAGATTTATGCTTAATCTGAGTTTTAATTTTTTAAAAAACATAAAAAATTTTATTTTTCCATTTTATAAAAACAAAGATTTAAAGTTTATTTTTAAAAAATTACAGGATGGTATCCCTGAAAATAGGGTAGTTGCCAGATTTGTTGGTGGATGTGTAAGAAAATATCTCTCAAATGAAAAAATAGATGATATTGATATTGCAACAATCTTAACAATAGATGAGATCAAAGAAAAACTTAAAGACACAAATTTTAAAATTATTGACACAGGTGTTAAACACGGAACCGTTACCATAGTATCTGAAAATCATAAACTTGAGTTAACAACTTTAAGAAAAGATATTAAAACGGATGGAAGACATGCGGAGGTAGAATTTACTAATGATTGGAAACAAGACTCTGAGAGAAGAGATTTTACTATTAATGCAATTTATTTAGATATAAATGGAAAAATATTTGACCCTCAGATGGGCACATCCGATCTTAAAAATAAAAATATCAAGTTCATTGGAGACCCCCAAAAAAGAATAGAGGAGGACTATTTAAGAATTATTAGATTTATAAGATTTAAAATTATGTATGATAATATTATTGAACCTTCGACAAGTGATATAATCAAACAAAATTTAGATGGCATAAAAAAAATTTCCAAAGAGAGAATTTTAATTGAGTTAACTAAAATTTTAGGTCTTAAAAATTTTTTAAAAATTAATCAAAGTAATAACTTGACTGAAATTTTTTCAATGATATTTCCTGAATTTTTATATCTTAAAAGATTAGAAAGACTTAAAAAAGTATACCAATATTCAGAAGCTAACTTAGATTTATTATTAGCAGTAATGTTAATTGATGAAAAAAATAATCATGAATATTTTATTCATAAATATAATGTATCTAATAAGATCAATGAGACCTTAAAAAAATTTAATAAAAATTTGATTAAACTCGAAAAGGATAAAGAATTTTTCGAAAAAGACTTAGCTAAAAACGTTTATTTAAATGGAAAAAACCATTTAATAGCACTTAATTTGATTAATTTTTCAAAAAATTCAAAAGAAAAACTTAAAAACTTTTCAAAAGTTTTAAAAAAGATTTTAAAAATAAAAATACCGATATTCCCATTAGATGGTGAATTCTTAAAGCAAAAAGGGATGCGGGAGGGGTATTCTCTAGGAAACGTTTTAAAGACTTTAGAGAAAGAGTGGATTAATAATGGTTTTAAAATTTCAAATGAAAGAATCGAAGAAATAATAAAAGCTAATTCTGATTAAACATACTCAACATCGAGAATCTCAAAGTTTCTTTCTCCAGAAGGCGTAATTACACTTACCATCTCACCTTTATTTTTTCCTATTAATGCTCTTCCTATTGGGCTTTTGAAAAAAATCAAATTTTTTTTTATATCAGCTTCATCCTGACCGACTAATCTATATGAAATTTTTTTATCTGTTTCTAAGTCTTGCACTTTTACAGTTGATCCAAAAATTACTTTTCCATTATTTTCTAATTGAGTGACATCAATTACATTAGCTCTTGCAATTATATCATTGATAGCAATTACACGACTTTCAATTAATGCTTGTTGCTCTTTTGCAGCATGATATTCAGCGTTCTCTTTTAAATCTCCATGCGACCTTGCTTCGGCGATTGCTTCTACTATTTTTGGTCTTTGAATATTTTTTAGATCCTCTAATTCAGCTTTTAAATTTTTAAGGCCACTAATGGTAATTGGTTCTTTTTCCATAACTATTTCCACTTTGCTTCAGGAGGGAGCGACATCAATATTGAGTCAATATTGCCTCCGGAGTGTAAACCAAATTTTGTACCTCTATCATATAAAAGATTGAATTCCACATATCTACCTCGTTTATAGAATTGTTTTTCTTTATCTTTTTTTGTCCATTTAACTTTTTCTTTTCTCTTTATAATTTTTTTTGATATTTCTATAAAAGAAAGACCAAGTTCTCTAACGAATTTAAAGTTTTTAATCCAATCTTTTGTTTCATAGTCAAAAAAAATACCACCAATACCTCTTGCTTCATTTCTGTGTGGTAAATAAAAATATTCGTTGCACCATTTTTTGTATTTTTTGTAATTCTTTTTATTTCGAACGCATACTTTTTTTAATTCATCATGTATGATTTTTTTTTCTTTTAAATCTTCATTACTGGGTGTCGCATCAATTCCTCCACCAAACCACTCTTTAGAAGTAACTATAAACCTAGTGTTGAAATGGATTGCAGGCATTTTGGGGTTTCTCATATGTGCAACTACAGAAACTCCTGACGCCCAATAATTACCTTTTTTTTCAGCTCCTAATATTTTTGATCTAAATTTTTTTGGAAAAATTCCTGAAACTGTAGATTTATTTACTCCAACTTTATCAAATATTTTACCCTTAGATAATAGAAATGAAGTTCCGCCACCTTCATTTATTTTATTTTTACTCCAATCTCTTTTTGTGAATTTTACTTTATTTTTTTCTAGAAATTCAAATTCTTTACAGATTTGATTTTGTAAATACGAAAACCAGCTATCAGCCATTTTTTTTTTAAAATCAGATGTAATCATTATAGTAAATTATTTTGTCTTAAGGCTTCAGCAGCAACTATCGCAACACTCATTGCAACATTTAGTGATCTTGTTTTTTTGTTCATAGGAATTTTTATTTTATTTTTAAGCATTCGATGTATTTCCTCCGGAACCCCAGCGCTTTCTCTTCCAAATAAAAGCATATCATCTTTTTTAAATTTAAACTTATGATATAATCTTTTTGCCTTAGTTGTCATTAAAACTATTCTTGATTTCTTATATTTTTCTATGAATGCTTCAAAGTCATTGTGCCGAACAATCTTACTTAATCCAACATAATCCATAACTACTCTTTTAAACCTACTGTCGTTTAGATTAAAACCACAGGGTTCTATCAAGTGAATATTTAAATTTAGGCAAGCACCGAGTCTTATTATTGCTGCAGTATTTTGAGGGATATCAGGTTTGTAAAGTACTATGTGCATTATTTAAGCTTAATTTATGTGTCATTCTGACCCTAGAAATCTATAAAATATGGTTTTATTTAATAATTACATTATAAGCACTTACATAAATGAGCAAAGAAGAAAAAAAAGTTAACAGAAGAGATTTTTTATTTACAGCTAGCTATACAGTAGGAGCAGTAGGGGTTGGAGCAGTTATTTGGCCAATGATTGACCAAATGAATCCTGATAAAGCTCAACAAGCATTAGCCACGACAGAAGTTGACATTAGTAACATAGAACCTGGTAAATCTATTACTGTTTTGTGGAGAGGAAAACCAGTATTCTTAAAAAGAAGGACTTCAGAGGAGATCGCTGAGGCCAGAGCAGTAAAGTTGGACGATTTGCCTGATCCTCAAAAAGATGAAGATAGAGTAAAAGAAGGTAAAGATGAATGGTTAGTCATGTTAGGCGTTTGTACACATCTAGGATGTGTGCCTCTAAAAGATAAAGGTGATTTTAATGGTTGGTTTTGTCCTTGTCATGGTTCACACTATGATGTATCAGGCAGAATAAGAAAAGGACCAGCGCCAACGAACATGGAGATACCAAAGTTCGAATTTGTTGACAGTAATACAATTAAGATTGGTTAAGAAATTATGAGTGAACACGAATACGTACCTAAATCTAAAGCAGCTAAATGGTTTAACGACCGTTTGCCATTACTTACTCTTGGAGCACACCTTACTGATTATCCTACCCCAAAAAATTTAAATTATTGGTGGACCTTTGGTGGAATTTTAACTTTTTGTTTAATCACTCAAATAGTTACAGGAATTGTTTTAGCAATGCATTACGTCGCTCATGCAGATTTAGCTTTTGCGAGTGTAGAACACATAATGAGAGATGTAAATTATGGTTGGCTAATAAGATATATTCATAGCAATGGTGCATCTATGTTTTTCCTAGCAGTTTATATTCATATTTTTAGGTCTTTATTTTATGGATCATATAAATCACCAAGAGAAGTAATTTGGATAATTGGTCTGATGATTTATTTATTAATGATGGCAGCAGCTTTCATGGGTTATGTTTTGCCTTGGGGTCAAATGAGTTTCTGGGGCGCTACAGTAATAACTAATTTATTTAGTGCAATCCCATTAGTTGGAGATAGTATCACAACTTGGTTATGGGGAGCGTATTCTGTAGATAATCCAACACTAAACAGATTCTTTAGTTTACATTATTTAATCCCGTTTTTAATTTTAGGATTAGTAGTTTTACATATTTGGGCTTTACATGTTCCAGGAAATAATAACCCTGTAGGTATTGATATAAAGAAACCGTCTAAAGATACAGTTCCATTTCATCCTTATATAACAATTAAAGACGCTTTCGCGCTTTTAGTTTTTATGATAATATTTGCTGGATTTGTATTCTTCACTCCTAATGTTTTGGGACACTCAGACAATTATATACCCGCCAATCCGTTAGTTACACCTGCTCACATAGTACCTGAATGGTATTTGTTACCATTTTATGCAATTTTAAGATCTGTCCCTGATAAATTAGGTGGAGTGATTTTAATGTTCAGTGCAATTTTTATTTTATTTGTACTACCTTGGCTAGACACATCAAAAGTTAGATCGGCTGTTTTTAGACCGATTTATAGACAGTTCTTTTGGATATTAGTAATAGACGTTCTAATGCTTGGTTATGTTGGTGCGATGCCAGCTGAAGGAATTTATTTAGTATTAGCTAGAGTGGGAACTATTTATTATTTCTTACATTTTATAGTAGTTATGCCTGTTGTTGGTTATTTGGAAAAAACGGATCCGATTCCTATGAGCATCTCCGAGCCAGTATTATCCGGAGGAGCAGAACCATCTTTAGCTAGGAAGGTTAATGATAAAGTCTAATATAAAGCTACTCGTTTTATCTTTTTTGCTTCTTATATCACTTAAACCACTACAAAGCGCTGAAATGGTTGATCCAATTAAAGTGGATTGGAGTTTTAAAGGTTTAACAGGAACCTTTGATAGAGCGTCACTACAAAGAGGTTTTCAAGTTTATAAAGAAGTCTGTGCTTCTTGCCATTCAATGCAATACCTTAGCTATAGAAATCTAGGAGAACCTGGTGGACCTGAGTTTTCAGAACAAGAAGTAAAAGCAATTGCAGCTAGTTTTGAAATAGAGGATGGCCCGGACTCTCAAGGAGAAATGTTTACTCGACCAGGAAAACCTTCAGATAAATTTAAGAGCCCATACCCTAATGTTCAGGCAGCAACAGCTGCAAATGGTGGGGCATACCCACCTGATATGTCAGTTTTAGTCAAAGCAAGAAAAGGAGGAGCTAATTACATTTATTCAGTTCTTGTTGGCTACGAAGACCCTCCTCCAGGTGTAACTCTTGATGACGGTGTTTATTACAATAAATATATGGCCGGTAATAAGATTAAAATGCCAAATAATTTAATGGATGGTTTAGTTGAATATGCAGATGGCACGGAGTCTACTGTTGATCAAATGGCCAAAGATGTAACAACTTTTTTGGCTTGGGCTGCTGAGCCAGAACTTGAAGAGAGACATAAAACTGGTATTAAAGTAATAATTTATTTGGTACTTTTAACAATTCTTGTTTATTTAAGCATGAAAAAAATATGGTCAAGGATTGACTCTGAAGTATAAAACATCACCATCTTTTACAATATAATCTTTTCCTTCAATTCTTAATTTCCCATTTTCCTTACATTTTTCTGCACTTCCATATTTTATAAAATCTTCACAAGATACAGCCTCCGCCCTGATAAAGTTTTTTTCAAAATCGGTATGAATGACACTAGCTGCTTTTGGGGCAATAGTATTTTTTTTTACTGTCCAAGCTCTACTTTCCTCAGGGCCTGAAGTAAAAAAAGTATCTAATTTTAAAAGATCATATCCTGCTTTAATCAATTGATTTAATCCAGTTTTATTTAAACCGATATCCTGCATAAAAGCCTCTTTTTCATTCTTATCTAAACCCGAAAGCTGGTCTTCTATGTCAGCACAGATTTTTATTATTTTTTCATTAGGATATTTGTTTTGTACTTCCTCAGTATATTGATTTCCTTTAGACAAATTTTCTTCATCTACATTGCACACAATTATTTTAGGTTTAATACTTAATAGACCTATATTGGATAAAAATTTATTTTCTTCTTCATTATTAATCTTTAACTCTTGATTTTTATCAAGCTGATTTAATTTTTCTTCTAAAATCTTTATTTCTTTATCTTCAAGAAGTTTCTTTTTACCTTTTTCAAGTTTTTTTTGAACAATATCAATGTCAGACAAAACTATTTCCGTCTTTATAGCTTCCAAATCACTTGAAGGGCTTATTTTTGAATTTACGTGGGTAATTTTTTCTGAGTCGAAGCACCTCACTAGATGTATTATTGCATCTACTTCTCTAATATGTGAAAGAAATTTATTGCCAAGACCATCACCTTTTGATGCACCCTTAACCAGGCCAGCTATGTCAACAAAGGTTATGTTTGTATAAATCTTTTTTTTTGAACTAGAAAGCTTAGCTAATTGATCTAATCTTTCATCAACTACGTCAACAATACCAATATTGGGATCAATAGTGCAGAAAGGAAAATTTGCTGCCTCAGCGTTTTTAGAGGCAGTTAAGGCGTTAAATAAGGTTGATTTACCAACATTTGGCAATCCAACTATTCCACATTTAAATCCCATTAAGATTTTGATTAACTTTGCTAGAAAATAAATCTATTTTTTTCTCTATTAATGTTGGTATTTGTTTAACAATATTTTCTGTAATCTCTTTAATTTTTTCTTCCTCGTCCTCTTTAAAATCTTCTAAAACGTGACTATTAACTCTTTTTTTTTGTTTAGGATGACCTATTCCCACTCTTACTCTCGAGTAGTCTTTTCCAATAAATTTATCTATAGACTCAATACCGTTGTGTCCTGCACTACTCCCCCCGAATTTAGCCTTAACCTTACCAAAGTCAATGTCCATATCATCATGAAAAACGATTACATCTTTTGCGTCTATCTTGAAGTAGTCAATTAATTCTTTAATTGCAGTCCCCGAGTTATTCATGAAAGTTAACGGCTTAATGGCATAAATTTTTTTTTCATCAATATTTCCAGTTGTAAGCAGTCCTTTAAATTTCGGTTTTTGTTTTGAAAGTTTGAAATGAGAATTTATTGCATCAATAATCTTAAAACCAATATTGTGCCTAGTGTTAGTATAGTTTGAGCCTGGATTTCCTAATCCAACAAGTAAAAGCATATTAATTATTTTTTCTCAGCAGGTTTTTTCTCAGCAGGTTTTTTATCTTCTGGTTTTTTTTCAGTAGCCCCGTCTTTAGCCTTTTCATCTTTCTTAGGCGTTTCACCATCTTTTGCTGTCGCAACCTCTGCACCCTCAGCTGCAGCTTCTCCTTCGGCACCTTCAGCGCCTGTACCTTCAGCAGGTTTCTCAGGCTCTTTAATTACGGTTGGAGCAGCGACTGTTGCTACAACGAAATCTCTATCTGTTATAGTTGGAAAGACACTATCTGGTAACTTTACTGAAGAAATTTTTATACTAGTTCCTATATCAGTGCCAGTTAAGTCAACAACTATTTCATCAGGAATATTTTCAGCTGGACATTTAAGCTCAACTTTTCTTCTGACTATATTAAGAACTCCACCTCTTTTTAAACCTGGAGAGTCTGGATGGTTTATAAATTTAACAGGTATTTCCAAAATAATCTTTTTACCAGATACAATTCTCATGAAGTCGATATGTATAGGTTCTTCGGATATTACATGAAAGGCTACATCTCTAGGAATAACCTTCTCTTTTTTACCATCTAAATCTAATTCTAAAACTTTTGACAAAAAGGTTTCTGAATAAATTATATTTGCTATATCTTTTTTGCTAACAGAAATATTTTGGTTTGGATTATCTCCACCATATAGAATTGCAGGAATCATTCCTTTTGCTCGTAATTTAGTATTAGAGCCAGATGAAATGTTTTCCCTTTTTAAAGCTTTTAGATTACTCATAAATTTATAGAAAACGGTATATAACCCATCATCTTAACCAAAACAAGCTTTAATTGAATAAATCTGAAACAGAATTTGAGTTAGCTATTCTTTTAATTGCCTCAGACATTAATGAAGAAACTGATAAAACCTCAATTTTATTGTTATTATTTATTTTTTTACTGTTATCGATTGTGTCAGTTACTACTAATTTCTTTATTTTTGAATTCTTAATTTTTTTTGCCGCATCCCCACTTAGAACAGCATGTGAAATAAACACATAGACTTCGTTTGCTCCGTTTTTAATAAGTGCATTGACAGCGTTTATAATTGTCCCTCCGCTATCAATTATATCATCAACAATTATACAAGTTTTACCTTTTACATTACCTAAAATATTCATAACTTCCGACTTTCCAGGGGCCGGTCTTCTTTTATCAATAATAGCTAAATCTGCTTTTATTCTTTTAGCTAAATCTCTAGTTCTAGCGACTCCACCAACATCAGGTGAAACACATATTAATTTTTTTTTATTTAGTTTTTTTTTAATGTATTTAGCAAATAAAGGTGCGGTATATAAATTATCTACTGGCATATCAAAAAAACCTTGAATTTGACCTGCATGTAAATCTACAGTCACCACTCTTGTAGCGCCTGCATTAGTAATTAAATTTGCTACTACTTTAGCAGAAATAGATGTCCTTGGCGCAACCTTTCTGTCTTGTCTAGCATATCCAAAATACGGTATGACAGCAGTTATTGTTTTTGCAGAAGATCTTTTTAAAGCGTCAATAACTAATAATAACTCCATAAGATTATCGTTAGCGGGTGTAGACGTAGATTGAATTACAAAAACGCTATTACCTCTTATGTTTTCATTTATCTCGATATAAATTTCTCCATCGGCAAATCTTCTAATATTCGTATTTATAAGTTTTAGTTTTAGGTTTTTAGAAATATTTTTACTAAGTTTTAAATTGCTTGTTCCAGATAAGATTTTCATGAAATCTACTTATATATACAATTATTTAAGCATCTTTTCAAATTATTTAACCAGACTTACAACTGATATACATCTTCCGTAGTCACTATGTTTTAATTTATGTGACCTTCTAAAGCTAAAAAAATTCTTTTTTTCCTTAAAAGTATCTCGATTTATATGATCAACTCTCACATTCTGCTCTTTAAGCCTATCGTACACATATTTTCTTAAATTAAAGCGTTTCTTAATTTTATTCTTATTTGAAAAATACTTTTTATTTTTTTTTGATTTAGATAAAAATTTTTTATGAAAATTTTTGTCAACTTCATAACTTTCTTTGCTAATACAAGGACCAATAGAAGCAAAAATATCTGCGCTACCACCCATGAGTTTTATCTTTTGAATTGTGTTCTTAATAATTCCTGAGTAAGCACCTTTCCATCCTGCATGTATACATCCAATAATTTTACTTTTCTTGTCATATAGTAAAACAGGTGCACAGTCTGCAGTTACCACACCTAAAGCTAATCCTTTTACTTTCGTGACTATGGCATCTGAGTAAAAACTTTTTCTACTATTGATCTTTTTTACTTCTAAGACTTTATTACTGTGTGTTTGATGCATCAAAACAAGTTTAGATTTTTTAACCCCCATTCTTTTGGATACATAATTCAAGTTTCTAATGATATTATTCCTTTTATCACTTGAACCTCTCCCACAATTTAAACTCTTATAAATACCTTTTGAAAATCCCCTATTACGTGAAAAAAAACAATGTTTTAAACCAGTAAATTTTTTTAATTTTTTTGAAAAAAACATCAATTAAACCCTAAAAAATTATTTTTTTTTGATTTAAAAGCAAAAATTACTTTAAATAATTCACCCATTAAATTTTTATGAAGCAGTCTTCTTAAAGTAAAAGACATATAATCTTTTTGCTCAAAAGTCATATTAATTTGAAGATTTTTTGCTCTTTCAATTATTCCCATTTTTTCTAAAAAGAATTTTTGAGAAACTATTTTTTTAACTTTAAGTTGTTTTTTAGAGAAATATTCTTTCAAAAGTTTGAAGTTAACAAGTGAAGTTATGTCTGCTCTTCCAAGATTTTTTAATAAATGGCTCATATCCATTTTTTTATTTTCCATCACTGCTTGAAGAGTGCTTCTATTTGAAATATTTAAGTAACCATAATCTATTAGTAAAATTCCCCCTGAAAGTTTTCTTACCTTACTGGTAATTTTATCAAGTTGATTAAATCCTAACTTTGGAAATTCAATAAATCTATGGTTCTTTAAAACTTTAAATTCTTTAATTTTTTTAATATCTTCTTTTTTTGCTTCCTCATAAACTTCTGTAAGATTTTTTACTGAGTTGATCCAATAATGTTTTTCTTTCAATAAATTTTTATCATACGAAAATTGCTTTATTGGTATTGCATCAAAAAATTCATTTCCAAAAAAAATCACTGGACCTTTATTAATTCTATCAAAATCTTTAATCCATTTTACTTTAGTCCCTCTTAATTTTTTTCTTTGTATATTTTTAAGTAGATTACTTTTTTCGTAAAGATAAATATTTATGGATTTATTAATGTCAGGAAATTTTTTCATGGTATTAATAAAAACTTTTGCAAGACTGCCGTCTCCAGGACCAAGCTCAACAAAATTAAAATTTTTAGGTTTTCCAAGTTTTTCCCAAGTAGATATAACCCATATAGTAATTATTTCAGAAAACAAATTTGAAATAGTTGGGGCCGTAATAAAATCACCTTTATTCCCAAATGGAATTTTTTTTGAGTAATAACCAATATTTGGGTGATAAAGAACTTTTTCAATAAACTCATCAACAGGTATTAACTTATTAATTTTAAGGCCAAAATATTCAGGATCAAGCATCATTTCTTTTAAAGTAAATTATACTACCAACAAAAATCATTAATACACTGAGAAACATTCCCATACTAATTGACCCAATTAAATACCCAACCTGTATGTCTGGTTCTCTAAAAAACTCTACAGAAATTCTAAAAATTCCATAAAAGATTAAAAAGAACGATGAACAACTTCCAATTTTGTAATTTTTTTTAGAATATAAAAAATTCATAACTAAAAATAATAAAACACCTTCTAAAAAAGCCTCGTAAAGTTGAGAGGGATGTCTTGTTAAGTTATCAATATTTGGAAAAATTACGCCCCAGTATACATTAGTTACTTTCCCAACTAATTCGCCATTTATAAAATTTGCTATTCTTCCAAAAAAAATTCCTATAGGTGAAACGCATGCAATAATGTCTAATAAAAATAAAGTTTTTATTTTTCTCTTAGCTGAAAAAGTGATTGTCGCCAAAATAATTCCAATTAATGCTCCGTGGAAAGACATACCTCCTTCCCACACTTTTAAAATTTCAATTGGGTTCAGAATAAAATATTCGAAATTATAGAAGACAACATAGCCCAATCTACCTCCTAAAATGATTGCGATTATTATATAAGTGATTAAATCATCAAAATCACCTAAATTTATCTTTTGATTTAATTCCTGATTTTTCTTTAAAATTATTTTTTTTCCATACCACCAACCTATAATAATCCCAAATATATAAGCTAAAGAGTACCACCTAATTGCTATAAACCCAAAATCGAATAATATTGGGTCTAAATTGTGCGTAAACATGTTTTATTATATCACATTTGAATTTAACATGCTCATCAAATAAGATGATTTATGAGCAATTCTGAAAAAATTTTAAAAGTTTTGTCAAACTTAATTGAGAGTGGTGTTTTATCATCTAAAGATTTAAAAAAAGAAATCTCTAATGAATTTAAGTTTAAAAAAGATAAAATTGTGAACAAGCTTGAACTAGTTTCACGACAAGAGTTTGAGATACTTAAAAAGATTGTTCAAAAACAAGATGCTTCAATAAAAAAAATCTTAAAGAAAAAAAAGTTAAAAAGGTAATGAAATTCTTACTAATAAACCATTCAATTTACTTTTACCTAATTGAATATTTCCTCCATGAGAGTTGATAATATCTTCTACTATTGCAAGACCTAGACCAACACCAGATTTATTTAAACTTCTACTTTTATCTAGTCTATAAAAAGGCTTGAATACACTTTTATATTGGTCTTCTGGAATACCTGGACCGTCGTCTTCAATTGAAATTGAAACCCGATTATTACCTTTTTTAAAATTAACGTTAACATTATTACCGTATGTTAATCCATTTTGAATTAGATTTTCAAAACATCTTTTTAAAGCGAGACTTCTGCCATTGACAACTATTTGATCATGACCCAAAATTTTTACTCTTTCAGGCTTTGTGCTCTTAGAAATTTCTAAAAACATTTCATTCAAATTCACATTTGTAGTATTTTCTTGAGACTGTGTTTTGGCATATTGTAGATAGTCATTTAACATTTTCTCCATCTCATCTATATCTTTTGACATATTCTGTGAAAGATCTTTTTGTTTTAGCATTGCAAGTTGGAGTTTTAGTCTTGTCAAAGGTGTTCTTAAGTCATGACTTATACCAGAGAGCATTTCAGACCTTTGATTTAGGTGCCTATTTATCCTTTTAGCCATTCTATCAAACTCATAAGCAGCTTTGCGAATCTCTTGTGCCCCAGATGGTCTGAAATCGTTTACATAATCACCTTTTCCAAATTTTTCAGCTGCTTTAGCTAACCTTACTAAAGGCCTAGTTTGGTTTTTTAAAAATATTAATGCTATAATTATTAATACGACTGAAGGAAGAGTAGTCCACAGGAGAAATAATCTAACAGATGAAGCTGAAACCATCTCTTTTGGAACCAAAAATTCTATTATTTCATTTTTCGATTTTATTTTGATTTCAACGGCGTTCTTAAATTTAGATGTACTAAACCAATAATTACTATTACCAAATGCAGATTTTAATTCTCTTCTTAAAGACCTATCCATCGGGCTAAATTTTCTTTCCCCTGTTGATGTCGGAAAGTTATTCTGATTTATCCCGATTTCAAAATTAAAATTATTCTTATAACTATCCGTTAAAAAATCTAAATTTTTTTTGTCATTCTGGTACACTTGTTCAATGGTTTTTAATTGTGCTACCAAGGCCCTTGTTGTGTTTTTATTTGCCTTAATCCAAATACTATCATAAAAAACAATGGTTATAATAAGCTGTAATATAATAATAGGAGCTGCAACAATTATAAGAGCCCTATAAAACAATCTTTTGGGTAAAATTATTTTTAAAAATTTATTCAATCCAGAGAACATAACCTAAGCCCCTTATAGTTTGAAGATATTTTGGATTTTTTGGATCTGTCTCAATTTTTTGTCTTAATCTGGTGATCATTACATCAATTGATCGTTCTTGCTTGATACCAGAAATTTTACCTATCTCATCTCTAGAAAATGTTTTACCCGGGTTAGACAACATTTCCACTAATACTTTTTTTTCAGAATTATTAATCTTTTTAGATTTATCATTTAAATCTATTTTCAGTTTACTCAAATCAACTATGGCTTTACCAATTGTGTGAGATGAGTTTAAGTTTAATTTATTAGTGTTTTTTATAATATTTTTTATTCGCAGAAGAAGTTCTTTTGGTTCAAATGGCTTACCAATATAATCGTCAGCACCTATCTCTAGGCCTTTAATTCGGTTTTCTACTTCCCCTTTTGCTGTGAGTAGTATTATAGGAATTTTAAATTTTTTTTTAATATCCCTTGTCAAATCATAGCCGTCTTGTCCGGGCATCATCACATCCAAAATGATTATGTCAAATTTTATATAATTGATTTTTTCTTTGGCTCCCTCAGCGTTTTCCGCTGTCGAAACAATATAATTGTTATCTGAAAGAAAATCTTTAAGAAGATTACGTATTCTATCATCATCATCAACAACTAGTATATGTAGCTTATTATTTTCCATTTATTATTTTTTTTAATACATCCTTAAATTTAATGACTGAATCTGAGCTAGAATTTTTTAACGCATTAAATATTCTTTTCTTTTGTGTATTGTATACTATTTCAAAAAAAGCTTTGCCTTCTTTGTCTAAAAATATATTTTTTTTTCTTGTGTCATTTTGATCTTGTATTTGTTTAATCATTTTAGCTTTTATTAAATCTCTTAGCACTCTATTTAGGCTTTGTTTTGTCACCTTAAGTTTAAATATGAGCTCACCAAGGTTAATTCCTGGATTTCTCTCAATTAAATTCAAAGCTCTTAAATGTGCTGGACCAAAAAATTTTTTTGATAATATCTCTCGAGGATCAGAAAACGTTTCTCTGTAAGCATAATAGAGCAAAGATATAAATTCTTTAATTTGTTCGTCTTTTAGATAGAGTAAATCTTTCATAATGGTAAGTTATATTGACTTATCCTATTTTGGAATATACTTTTTTAATTAGAAAAAATCTATATATTTACTACAAATGGAAAGTATACCTTACGATAAAAGATCAGGAAAAATTTGGTTTAATGGCGAGACCGTTGATTGGAAAGATGCAAATATTCATGTTTTAAATCACGGATTGCACTATGCCAGTTGTGTTTTTGAGGGCGAGAGAGTTTATGATGGTGAAATATTTAAATTAGAAGAACACACCGAAAGATTATTTTACTCTGCTAAAAGAATGGGAATAAAAGTACCTTATAGTCTAGACGAAATTAATAGCGCTTGTAAAAAAATCGTTAACATTCAAAAAGTACAAAATGGTTATGTCAGACCCTTAATATGGAGAGGAAGTGAAATGATGGCTATTTCAGCGCAAAGAAATAAAATACATGTTGCAATTGCCACTTGGGAATGGGGGTCATACTTTGATCCTAAATTAAAATTGAAAGGTATTAAACTTAATATCTCAAATTGGAGAAGACCAGCGCCTAACACGATTCCTTGGGATACCAAAGCAGCAGGGTTATATATGATTTGCACCTTATCTAAACATGAAGCAGAGGCTGATGGTTTTACAGACTCATTAATGTTAGATCATGAGGGAAATATTGCAGAGGCCACAGGTGCAAATGTATTTTTTAAAAGCAAAAATGAGGATCTCCATACTCCAGTACCAGACTCTTTTCTTGATGGTATTACTAGACGTGAAGTAATAAAAATTGCAAAGTCTAAAGGAATAAATGTAATTGAAAGAAAAATAAAGCCAGAAGAAATGAAAGAATTTGTTGGGTGTTTTTTGACAGGCACCGCTGCAGAGGTCACACCTGTATCTCAAATTAATGAATACGAATTCAAAGTATGTAACTTAATTTCTAGTTTAAATGACGATTATCAAAAGTTAGTTAGAAAAGACACTGCCGCTTAGTCTTTGCTATCCTCATTAATCGCATGGTCAATCCCTTTTCTAAGATAATCGTAACCTGTATATAATGTCAAAAAAGCAGATAACCATAGTAAAATAATTCCTACTGTTTGTGCATTATAATCTTGAAAATTTATAATTTTATTTCCAATATCTCCAGTAAGTAAAATTGCAATTGAAGTCATTTGAATAAAAGTTTTCATTTTTGCTAGGCTTGTTACTTGCATTATAATTTTTCCTTTTGCTAAAAATTCTCTTAAACCTGAAACCAAGATCTCTCTGGTTAAAATAATTACTGCAGCAATGACCTCATAGTTTTTTATTGTTCCATTCATAACAAGTAATATTAGTGCGGCGGCAACAAGTATTTTATCTGCTATAGGGTCTAAAAGTTCTCCTAACTTAGACTCCTCTTTGAAAAATCTTGCTAATAAACCATCCAAATAGTCTGTAAAACTTGCCAAAACAAATAAAAAGAACGGTATTAAGTCTCCAAAAAACCCAGGTATAAAAAAAGTAACAACAAAAATTGGAACAATTATGATTCGACCGATGGTAAGTATATTTGGTATTTTTAATTTCATTTATTCGTGAAAGTAATCATATATTTTCTTTGCTATATTGTCTTCTATTCCTTCTACTGATTTTAAATCGTCAAAACTTGCAGACTCAACTGCTCGTGCGGAACCAAAATGATTTAATAAAGCTCTTTTTCTCTGTCTTCCAATTCCTTGGATTTGATCTAATAAAGATTTGCTAAGATTTTTCTTTCTTTTAGCCCTGTGAGTGCTTATAGCAAATCGATGGGCTTCATCTCGTAGTCTTTGTATGAAAAATAATAATGGATCATTTTTTTCTAAAATATATTCTTTACTTTCATGGTATATCTTTTCTTCTCCAGCATTTCTTTTTTTACCCTTTGCCACTGCTAAAATTGGCAAGTCATGTAATCCCAATTCATTAAGAACTTCTTTAGATACAGAGTATTGTCCTTTTCCACCGTCTATCATTATTAAATCCGGTAATGATAATGAACCAGATTTTTCTTTAATTGCTTTAGAAAATCTTCTAAATAAAACTTCTTTCATCATACCGTAGTCATCATTTTTTACCTTTTCATCTTTAATATTGAATTTTCTATATCTTTTCTTAATAAAACCCTCATTACTGAAACAAATTAATGATCCGACAGAGTCAGATCCTTGAATGTGGCTATTATCGTAAACTTCTATCAAATCAATGTTGTTATTAATTTTGAATTTAGATGCTAATTCTTCGATAAGATTATTGTTAGTATCAGATTGAATGAGTTTTTGTTTTAAAGATTGTTTTGCATTTTTCTCTGCAAGACTAGAAATACTTATCTCATTTTTACTTTTAGCTAGCTTAATAATAATATCTTTTTTATCCTTATCTGAAAATGTTTTTTCAATAAGTTTTTTATCTTTGACTTCACAATTAGTTAATATCAGCCTCGGAATAGTTTTGTTTTCATAAAATTGCGATATAAAAGAACTTATTATATCTTCTACACTGTCATCAGGATCATGTTTTGGATAGAAAGCCTGATTACCCCAGTTTTGTTTAGACCTGAAAAAAAATACTTGCACACATGTTTTTCCTGTCTCTTTATAAATACTTATAACATCAGCTTCTGTTAAGTTTGTTTGATTTATTTTTTGAGAAGTTTGGATTTGAGTTAATGCTTTTATTCTGTCCCTAGCTACAGCAGCTTTTTCGTAATCTAATTCTTTACTAGCTTTTTCCATTTCTTTGGATAAATTTTTTTGAATTCTTCTAGATTTACCAGAAATAAAATTAATAGCGTCGGCTACTGTAGACTCGTAATCTTTTTCATTTATATGTCCAACACACGGAGCTGAGCATCTTTTAATTTGGTAAAGGATACACGGCCTCTCTCTATTTTTAAAAACAGTGTCATCACAAACACGTAAAAGAAAAATTTTTTGTAAAATTTTTATTGTCCAATTAGCAGATCCAATTGATGCAAAAGGACCAAAATAGTATCCAGTTTTTGATTTTTTCCCTCTTAATTTTGTAAGTTGCGGCCACTTATCTTTATTACCAATATAAATATAAGGGAAAGATTTGTCATCACGCAAAAGAATGTTGTAACGAGGTTTATGTTTTTTTATTAAATTTGCTTCTAATAGAAGAGCCTCGCTCTCATTACTTGTGGTAGTAGTTTCAAGGTTATGTGTGAGTGAGAGCATTCTCTCAGTTCTAATTGGAAGGTTTGATTCAGTGACATAACTTTTAAGTCTATTTGGAATGTTTTTAGCTTTCCCAATATAAAGGATTTCACCAGTGGAACTAATCATTTTGTAAACACCGGGGTTTTTTGGTATTAGCGGTATTTTTTCCTTAATTACTTTTTTTCCTAATTCTAAACTATTAATCATACTTTTGATTTTGATACTTCGATACCAACAGATTTAGTTTTTTTCAAGATATCTAACTTCTCTATCTTAAGATTTATCTTTTTAACAAGTCTATTTTTAAATATCATATTAAAAATATTTTCTGCTAGCTCTTCGAGTAGCTCGTGATGTTTTAAATATGAAATTTTTTCAATTTTACCAACAATTTCCTCATAATCGAGTATTGAATTTAAATCTTTACTATTAGGAGGCACATATGGATTAGTTAAAATTTCAATATTAAATTTTACTCTTTGCTTCTTTTTTTTTTCAAAATCATGTATCCCTATCGAAATATTTAAAATTAAATCTTTTATAATTACTTTTCTTTTATATTTAAATTTCTCTTTCTTTTTGAATTTAATTATTTTCATTCTTTTGTATTAATAATATCTGGTGTTTGCCAAGCAAGTCTTTGCCCGCTATCGATATTTATTATTTCTCCTGTTATACTTTTATTTTCAATAAAAAACCTTACCCCGTTACATATGTTATCTAGGTCTACTTTCTTCCTTAAGAGTGTAGATTTCCATTGTTTTTTGAAATGCGTTTCGGATTGTCTTTTGTTTTTTAAAGTTGGCCCAGGTGAGATACCATTCACTCTTATATTAGGTGCTAATTTCATGGCTGATGTTTTTGTGAAAGTGGCCAATGAAGACTTACTTAAAGTGTATGAGAAAAAAAAAGGAGTTAATTTTTCAACTCTTTGATCAATTATATTAATGATACATCCCTCTTTGTTTTTAATTAACTTTTTAAAACTTTGTGTTAAGATTGCTGGCGCTTTCAAATTAATATTCATATGTTTTGAAAATGATTTTTCAGAAAAATTTTCAAGATTATCGTTTTCAAAAATAGATGCATTATTAATTAAACAATCTAATCCTTTAAGAGTTTTATAAGCTTTTTTCATTAAAGTTTCGGTTTGCTTTAAATTATTTAAATCAGCTTTAAATAAGTATGCTTCAGCCCCGAGTTCCTCTAATTCTTTTTTTAATTTTAAAGCGCTACTTTTAGACTTATTAAAGTGGATGCCTATTTTTGTTTCAAAGCTAACTAAACTTTTAGCGATCGCAGATCCTATTCTAGTAGCTCCACCAGTGATGATTATTTTTTTGGTTTCCATTTTTTTATCGCTTTTCTTGGTTTAGTACCCGGCATACCCATAGTTGATCTACCTTTTGGATATACCTTACTTTTTAAATTATATTGTGAAATTTTTGGATTTAAAGTAATTTCAAGTTCACTCGCCTCTAATTTTCTCATTTCATCTCTTAGTTTAGCTGCCTCTTCGAATTCTAAATTAGATGCAGCTTCTTTCATTTTTCTATTCAAAGCTTTCAGATGTTTTTTTAAGTTTCCGCCTACATTTGAGCCCTCACTAATTTTTACGTAATCTTTTTCGTAAACGGACTCCAAGATATCACTTATCTCTTTTTTAACTGACTCAGCAGTTATTCCATTTTTCTTATTAAATTCTAATTGTTTATTTCTTCTCCTATCTGTTTCCTTAGTGGCTTTTTCAATACTCTTCGTGACTTTATCAGCATATAAAATTACTTTGCCATCAACATTTCGCGCTGCTCTTCCAATTGTTTGAATTAAAGAAGTTTCAGATCTTAAAAATCCCTCTTTATCAGCATCTAAAATTGCTACCAAAGCACATTCGGGAATATCTAATCCTTCTCTCAACAAATTAATTCCCACAAGAATATCAAACACTCCCATTCTCAAATCTCTTATGATCTCAATTCTTTCAAGAGTATCAATGTCAGAGTGCATATATCTTACCTTAAGACCATTTTCATGGAGGTACTCAGTAAGATCTTCAGCCATTTTTTTTGTCAGCGTTGTAGCAAGAACTCTATATCCTTTTTTAACAATCTCTTTTGCCTCGTGCATAAGATCATCAACTTGAGTTTTGGCTGGCCTTATTTCAACCGGTGGGTCTATCAAACCTGTTGGCCTAATGATTTGGTCAATGTATTTATTGTTTGTTTGTTTTAGTTCCCAAGGTCCTGGGGTAGCAGAGACAAAAACAGTTTGCGTTCTCATTAAATCCCACTCTTCAAATTTCAAAGGTCTATTATCCATACATGAGGGGAGTCTAAACCCGTATTCGGCTAACGTACTTTTTCTTGTCCGGTCACCTTTGTACATTCCATTTAATTGAGGGATCGTTACGTGACTTTCGTCTACAAATATAATTGCATTATCTGGAAAATACTCAAACAGAGTAGGAGGTGGTTCACCAGCTTTTCTTCCTGATAAAAATCTTGAATAATTTTCTATCCCAGCACAAGTTCCGGTAGCTTCAATCATTTCCAAATCGAACTTGGTACGCTCTCTTAATCTCTGCTCTTCTAAAAGTTTATTATTTTCTCTATGTCTTTTTAAAGTCTCAGCTAATTCAGATTTTATTTGTCTTATTGCTTGCTCGATAGTAGGTTTAGGAGTTATGTAATGGCTATTGGCGTAAATTTTTATAATTGAGTAATCATTTGTCTTATCTCCAGTAAGTGGATCAAATTCTTCAATTTTTTCTAATTTATTTAAATTAAAACTTATTCTCCAAGCTCTATCTTCTAAGTGTGATGGAAAGATTTCTAAATTTTCACCTCTTACCCTAAAAGTCCCTCTAAAAAAATTTTGATCATTTCTTTTATACTGCAAGTTTATAAATGCCCTAATTAAATCATCTCGCTCGTAATCATAATTCTTTTTTAAAGTAATTGTCATTTTCGAGTATGCCTCTACAGAACCTAAACCATAAATACAAGATACACTCGCAACAATAATTACATCATCTCTTTCCAACAAAGATCTTGTAGCCGAGTGTCTCATGCGATCAATTTGTTCATTTATTGAGGCTTCTTTTTCTATATAAGTATCAGATCTTGGAACGTATGCTTCTGGAGTGTAGTAATCGTAATACGATACAAAATATTCTACAGCATTATCCGGAAAAAAACTTTTAAACTCTCCGTACAATTGAGCGGCTAACGTTTTGTTTGGTGCTAGAATTAGAGCTGGTCTATTAGCCTTTTCGATAACTTTTGCCATTGTAAAAGTTTTACCCGATCCCGTGACCCCTAAAAGCACTTGTTCCTGTTTGTTATCTTTTAAGTTTTTCAATATTTGCTTAATAGCCTCTGGCTGGTCACCGCTAGGTTGAAAATCACTTTTGATTTTAAAGTTAATACCTCCCTCTAACTTCTTAATTTTTTTAGAGTTATTAACTTTTAGGTCAGCCAATTTTTCTTGATAAGTATTTTGCATTTTGTGTTAATAATAAATTAATTATATTATAAATTTCAATGAGCATAGTTTCCAATAGTTTAAAACGTATAAAACCATCACCAACGATAGCAGTTACCTCAAAAGCCAGGGAAATGAGAGCTGCCGGAAAGGATGTTATAGGTTTAGGGGCTGGAGAGCCTGATTTTGATACTCCAGATAACATTAAAGAAGCAGCAATAGAAGCAATTAGAAAAGGCGATACAAAATATACTGCGGTAGATGGGACCCCAGCGTTAAAAAAAGCTATTCAAGCAAAATTTTCTAGAGAAAATGATTTATCATACGGTCTTGATCAAATTTCTGTCGGAACTGGCGGCAAGCAAGTCTTATATAATGCTTTTATGGCAACCATAAACAAAGGTGATGAAGTAATTATTCCAGCTCCTTATTGGGTTTCTTATCCTGACATTGTTTTGTTAGCTGGGGGAAAGCCCAAAATAATTAAATGTGATGAAAAAAATAATTTTAAATTAACGCCGGAAAAATTAACAAAAGCAGTTTCAAAAAAAACAAAGTGGATAATTATAAACTCTCCATCTAATCCTACAGGCTCTGGTTATACTAAAGATGAGATTATAGCTTTATCAAAGATTTTAATAAAATATAAAAATTTATATATTTTAAGCGATGATATTTACGAACATATTACTTATGATGGTTTTAAATTTTTTACAATTGCGCAAATTGAAAAATTAAAAAGCAGAACTTTAACCATGAATGGAGTGAGTAAATCTTACTCAATGACTGGCTGGAGAATAGGTTATGCTGCAGGTCCAAAAGAAATAATTAAAGCTATGGCTAAAATTCAATCCCAATCAACTAGTAATCCTACATCTATAAGTCAAGCGGCTGCAGTAGAAGCTTTGAATGGAACACAAGACTTTATTATAGAAAGATCAAATTCTTTTAAAGAAAGAAGAAATTTTGTTGTTGATAGTCTAAATAATACAAAAGGTATAAGCTGTTTAAGTCCCGAAGGAGCTTTTTATGTTTTTCCAAACTGTAAAAAATTACTTAATAAGAAAACAAAACTTAAAACCGATAAAGAATTTGTAGAAAAATTGTTAGAAAAAGCTGAAGTAGCTGTAGTTCAAGGTTCTGCTTTTGGTTTAGAAGGTTACTTTAGAATATCTTACGCTACTTCAATGGATAATTTAAAAAAAGCAATGGACAGGATCAAAACTTTTTGCAAAAGCCTTAGTTGACCTCTGATAGATATTTTTCAGCCTCAAGTGCCGACATACAGCCCATTCCAGCAGCAGTAACAGCTTGTCTAAAAATTTTATCTTTTACATCTCCTGCAGCAAAAACCCCAGGTATATTTGTCGCTGTAGAGTCAGGTTTAGTTATCAAGTATCCTTCTTTATCCATTTTCAATTGATCTTTAAATAAAGACGTGGCTGGATCGTGACCTATCGCAATAAATAAACCGTCAACTTTAAGATCTTTTGATTTATTATCTTTAACATTTTTAATCTTTAAAGCATTAACGGTTTTAGGTTCTTTGGTTCCAATAACATCCTCAACTACAGTATCCCAAATTATTTCTATTTTTTTGTTAGCTTTTAATTTAGCTTGAAGCATCTTCTCTGCTCTTAATTCATTTCTTCTATGTATCAAATAAACTTTAGAAGCAAACTTAGTTAAAAACATTGCTTCTTCAACTGCTGCATTTCCTCCGCCGACTACAGCAACTTGTTTTTCTTTAAAAAAAAATCCATCACATGTAGCACAAGCCGAAACTCCAAAACCTCTAAAATCTTGCTCAGATTTTAAATTCAACCATCTTGCCTGTGCTCCTGTAGAAATTATAAAACTATCAGCGGTGTAAACTTGACCACTATCACCTGTTGCGGTGAAAGGTTTTTTTGTTAAATCAACTTTACTAATATGATCTTGTATCATTTCAGTTCCAACAGCCTCAGCTTGACCTTTCATTTCATCCATTAGCCAAGGTCCCTGAATCACCTTTGAATACCCAGGGTAATTTTCAACATCTGTGGTAGTGGTTAATTGCCCACCTGGCTGAGATCCATGAACAAGAATAGGTTTTAGCATTGCCCTAGCCGCATAAATAGCCGCTGTATAACCAGCTGGACCTGATCCAAGAATTAACACTTTTGTATGCTTAGTTGATTTATTATTCATATTTAAATGTTTATATAGTAACGAATGTTGGAATTAAAAGCACTTCTTTTAACACAAGGTATGCACGGAATGGTAAGCCAGGTTGAGGGCTTAGCCAAGGCCTTGAAACTTTCCTTTAAACATAAGGAAATTAAATTGAAACCTATTTGGAATTTTGTTCCTCCAAAACTTACACCAATATCTGAAAATTTATTAACAGAAAAATTTGTTTGCGATAGCAAAATTGTAATATCTTGTGGCAGAAAAAGCGTGATACCTTCAATAGCACTAAAAAAAAGGTTTGGTAAAGAAATCTTTAATATTCACATCCAAGATCCAAAAGTATCTTTTCAACATTTTGATTTAATTATAAGTCCAGAACACGATAACTTAAAAGGGGATAATGTGATTACAACGAAAGGCGCAATACATTATTTAACAAAAAAAGAAATTATAAAAAACTCTAATTACCTTGAAATTAAAAAAGACAAAAAACAAATAGTAGCATTTGTATTAGGTGGACCTAATAAATATTATAAATTTACAGATAATCAAATTAATATAATTTTTAATAAAGTTAAAACTTTATTTACAACTGATAAATATAAGTTAATTGTCATTCCATCTTACAGAACCCCAGAGAGTATTATAAAAAAAGCAAATGAAGCTTTTGGTTTTAATCATTATGTTATTAAGACAGTTGATAAAAAAGCTTATTTAAGCTCTTTATCAAATGCTGATTATATAGTCGTTACTTGTGACTCGACGTCTATGATTTCAGAAGCAGCTGTGACCGGTAAACCAGTTTATGTAGCTATGATGAAATCTTTAAGACCAAGCATTAGATTCTACAGATTTTATGATCAATTTGAGAAACTAGGAATTACCAAAAAACTAAATGGCAGTATTGACAATTGGAGCTATGATAAGTTAGATGAGGTTAATAGGATTGCTCCAATTATAAAAGAAAAAATGAAATTAAATGGAATTATTTAAATCTTTACAGACCCGAACAAAGCAATTTAATGATCCTTTCAAGCATTTTGAAATTAATGAACCTTTAACTGGGACTGCAATAAAAGAAATTTGTAATGCTGAAATAGCTGATCCAAGAAAACAAAATTTAAATTATGATGGAACAAGAGCAATAGATGGAGGGGAAGGGTCTTTTAGACCTGGAATTAAAAATGGTGGGAAAGCAAAAAAACTTAGATGCTATGTTACTAAAGAAAATTCTACTCAATTTCCTAACTTAACAAAATTTATTGAGGAATTGAGATCACCAGATGTTTACAAAAAGATAGGTTCATTAATTGGAAAAGATTTAAGTAATTCTTATGTGAGATTAGAGGTGATTTGTGACCGAGAGGGATTTTGGCTTAAACCTCACTGTGATATTGAAGAGAAGTTAATGTCATCAATAGTTTTTGTTAATTTACATAATGAGTCGGAGAATTTAGGAACTGATTTTTATGATACAAAGTTAAACAAAGTTAAAACAGTTCCTTACAAACATAATTATGGATATTTCTTCACAAGCGGGCCAAACACTTGGCACGGAATGGAAAAAAAAGAAATTAAAAAAGAGAGAAGATGTATCCAAATAAACTATGTTACTTTCGAGACTGATTGGAAAGTTAAAAGTTAAAGATCTTGTAAAGAAGTTACGCTGATATCTTTTAATTTTAGAGATTTAATACCTTCCAAACAAACTTTGGCCGTTGACATATTCGTGCAATATGGAACTTTGTTAGCTAAAGTTGCCCTTCTTAAAGCTACCGCATCGGTTAACTGAGCTTCACTATTTCCGCCACCTGTATTAATAACTAATGCTATTTTTTTAGTATTTAGAATGTCGACAATATGAGGAGATCCCTGATTTACTTTATTAATCTTTTTACACTTAATCCCATGTTTGCTAATATAATCAGCAGTACCTCTAGTCCCACAAAGTTTAAAATTTAACTTAACTAATTGTTTTGCTAGTTGAACACCTTCTTCTTTATGACTATTTTTTAAAGAAATAAAAGCTAGGCCCTTTTTAGGAAGAGAGTTAGAGGCCGCAATTTGACTTTTAGCAAAAGCCATTCCAAAATTTTTATCAAAACCCATAACTTCACCAGTAGATTTCATTTCTGGCCCAAGTAAAAGATCGCTGTTTGGAAATTTGTTAAATGGAAAGACCGCTTCTTTTACTGCAAACATATCTTTTGTCTTACTTTTTAAATTGAAATTTGATAATTTTTCTCCTGCCATTACTCTTGAGGCTATTTTAGCAAGAGGTAAATTTTTCGCTTTTGAAACAAATGGAACGGTTCTACTAGCTCTTGGATTAACCTCTATTACATAAATTTGATCTTTCTTAATTGCATATTGAACATTCATAAAACCTTTAACTTTAAGAGCTAAGGCTAATTTTTTTGTTTGATTTTCGATTTCTTTTAGTAAAAAAGATTTTATTGATACGGGAGGCAAACTACATGCCGAGTCACCAGAGTGTATTCCAGCTTCTTCAATGTGCTGCATAATTCCAGCCACAAAAACATTTTTACCGTCTGATATTGCATCAACATCAACTTCCATTGCATTATCAATAAACTTATCAATTAAGATTGGATTTTTTTCGGCTACTTTAAATGCTTCTTTTACAAAGTTTTTAAGTTGGCTTTTTTCATGAACAATCTCCATTGCTCTTCCACCTAATACATAAGAAGGTCTTACCATTAAAGGCAAACCAATTTTATCAGCAATTTTTATTGCTTGAGGAAAGGTTCTAGCGATACCGCTTTCAGCTTGATTTAAATTAAGTTTATTTAAAAGATCTCTAAATCTATCTCTATCTTCAGCAAGATCAATTGAAGAATATTGAGTCCCTAAAATTGGAAGCTTGTTTTCGTGTAAAAATTTTGCAAGTTTAATTGGAGTTTGCCCTCCAAATTGAGCAATAACACCTTTTACATTACCTTTTGATTTCTCCCTTTTTATTATATTGAAAACATACTCATCTATTAAAGGTTCAAAATATAATCTATCACTGGTGTCGTAATCTGTTGAAACGGTTTCTGGGTTACAATTCACCATTATAGTTTCATATTTAGCTTCCTTAAGAGCAAAACTAGCTTGGCAACAACAATAATCAAATTCTATTCCCTGGCCAATTCTATTAGGGCCCCCACCCAGAATTATAATTTTATCTCTGTTAGAGGGATCGGCTTCACATTCTAAATTAGAGGAGAAATTTCTTTGATAAGTAGAATACATATATGGAGTAAAAGATTTAAATTCAGCAGCACAAGTATCGACTTTTTTATAAACTGGTAAAACTTTTAAAGCTATTCTTTTTTTTCTAATTAATGTCTCTGAAATATTCGTAAGTTCAGCTAATTTTTTGTCAGAAAATCCTATCGACTTAATATAATTAAATTCATTGAAATTTTTAGGAAGACCTTTTTTCTTTATTTTAATTTCATTCTCTATGATTTCTTTTATTTGGTTTAAAAACCAAGGGTCAATTTTTGAAAGTTTATTAATATCCTCTAAATTTATTTTTTTTCTTATAGCCTCTCCGACAAGTAAAATCTTATTTGGAATATTTTCTTTAAGTTTTTTTCTAATTTGTTTCGTATTTAAATTAAATATTTGGTCTAATCCTGAAAAACCTGTCTCAAGAGACACTAAAGCTTTTTGGAGAGACTCTTTAAAATTTCTACCAATAGCCATTGCTTCTCCCACCGATTTCATTGATGTACCTAAAACTGCAGCTGAAGAGGAGAATTTTTCAAAAGTAAATCTTGGGATTTTAGTAACCACATAGTCTATTGTGGGCTCAAAAGATGCTGGTGTAACTTTCGTAATTTCATTTTTTAATTCGTCTAATGTGTAACCAACAGCTAACTTTGCTGCAACTTTAGCTATTGGAAACCCTGTGGCTTTGGAAGCAAGCGCTGATGATCTTGAAACCCTAGGGTTCATCTCAATAATCACCATTCTTCCATTTTTCGGATTTATGGCAAATTGAACATTTGATCCCCCAGTTTCTACACCAATTTTTCTTAAGCAAGCTATAGATGCATTCCTCATAACTTGATACTCTTTGTCGGTCAAAGTAAGTGCTGGAGCGATAGTAACCGAGTCCCCAGTATGAATTCCCATGGGATCTAAATTTTCTATTGAGCAAATAATAATGCAATTGTCATTTTTATCTCTGACAACTTCCATCTCAAATTCTTTCCAACCCTCTAAACACTCCTCAACTAAGACTTGATTAACAGGTGACTCGTGAAGCCCATTTTTTATAATCTTATAAAAATCTTTTCTACTCTTTGCTATACCACCCCCTAAACCGCCTAAAGTAAATGCTGGTCTTACAATTGCCGGCAATCCGATTTGTTTTAATACCTTTGAAGATTGTTTAAAATTATTTACTATTTTTGATTTGGGAAGATCTAAACCAATCTCTATCATATTTTTTCTAAACTTTTTTCTATCTTCAGCATTGGATATAGCTTTAGAGTTAGCACCTATGAGTTCAATTTTGTATTTTTTTAAAATTCCTTTTTTTTCTGCCTCCATTGCTAAATTTAATGCAGTTTGACCACCCATAGTTGGCAAAATTGCATCAGGTTTTTCTTTGATAAGAATTTTTTCAAGAACTTCTATTGTTATAGGTTCAATATAAGTTTTATCAGCAACATTTGGATCCGTCATAATCGTTGCTGGGTTTGAATTAATTAAAATTACTTTGAACCCTTCATCTTTTAAAGCTTTACAGGCCTGAGTGCCTGAATAATCAAACTCGCAAGCTTGCCCAATAATTATTGGCCCTGCACCAACAACTAAAACTTTTTTAATATCTTTTCTTTTTGGCATTTTTTTTCATACTCTTCACAAATTTATCAAATAAATAAACACTATCTTGAGGACCAGGGTTAGACTCTGGATGATATTGAACTGAAAAAACGGGTTTGTTTTTTAACTCGATACCCTCAATGCTGTTGTCAAATAAAGACTGGTGAGTAACTCTTATATTTTTAGGAATACCTTTTTTTACTACTTCAAATCCGTGATTCTGACTTGTGATCTCAACATTACCTTCAATCAAATTTTTAACAGGATGGTTAGCTCCTCTATGTCCTAATTTCATTTTTTCTGTCTTAGCACCGAGTGCTAAAGCTAAGATTTGATGGCCTAAACAGATTCCAAATAATGGTAATTTTTTTTTTATTAATTTTTGAATTGTAGGTATTGCGTATTTTCCTGTTGCGGCGGGATCTCCGGGTCCATTTGATAAGAATATTCCATTAGGCTTGAGTTTTATAATATCTTTTGCATCTGTTTTGCATGGTACAATTGTAACTTTACAATTAAAATCAGAAAAATATCTTAGAATATTTTTCTTTATTCCGTAATCTATTGCAACCACATGTAATGATTTTTTTTTATTTTTTAAATATCCATTTCCCTTTTTCCATGTTTTATAATCTTGCCACAAATAATTTTTTTTAGTGGTAACTATTTTTGCTAAATCAAGGTTTTTTAGGCCACTCCATTTATTAGTTATTTTAATCAGTTTTTTAATATTTAATTTATTTTTGTTGTAAAAAGATATCGTTCCCTTAGGAGCACCTTTATCTCTAATTAAATTTGTTAAATTTCTTGTATCAATACCAGTTATTCCAACAATCTTATTTTTTTTTAACCATTGATCTAAATGTTTTAAAGATCTGTAATTTGATGGATTAGTTATTTCCGTATTTATTATTACTCCTTTAGTCCAAATCTTGTCCGACTCGTGATCTTCTTTATTCGTTCCAACATTTCCAATGTGCGGAAAGGTAAAATTTATAATCTGATCAGCATAGGAAGGGTCGGATATAATTTCTTGGTAACCAGTAATAGAAGTATTAAAACATACCTCACCAGTTGCAGTGCCTTTGTAACCTAAACCTACGCCTTTAAAAAACTTGCCGTTTTGAAGAACCAGAATAGCTGTGGAGTCGATCTTTTTAAGATTTTTATAAGAGTTTATATTTTGACTAGACTTCTTCAAATACAACTCATGAGTTAAAGTAAAAAACTTATAAACATGATTTTGCGCAACATATGAAATAGAATTAAAATCGTCAAGAAAGTTCTTTTTATTTTGCATTAGAATTGTGATTAAAATAATAAATTTAATTATGTCTCTGAAAAAAAAAATTGAAGATAAGCTGAATGACGCATTAAGAGCTAAAGATAAAAACATATACCCCACATTAAGATTAATAGTTTCGGCTCTAAAAGATGCGGAAATTGCAGGACGTACGAAGGGTCAAAAAGAGATAAAGGATAGTGACATTATTTCGCTATTAAAAAAAATGATAAAACAAAGAAATGAGTCTTGTGAAGTTTACGAAAAAGCAGGGCGAAATGAACTCCTTGAAAACGAAAAAAAAGAGATAGAAGTGATAAATACATTTTTACCAAAACAACTAAGTGAAGAGGAAACAAAAAAAATCTGCCAAGATACAATTAAATCTGTCGGAGCCTCTTCAATGAAAGATATGGGTAAAATTATGGGTGCCTTAAAATCAAAACATGCCGATAATTTAGATTTTTCAAAAGTAAGTACAATTTTAAAAGGTCTTTTAAGTTGATGAAATATCCAAAAGAATATCTTGACGAAATAAAATTAAGATTAAAAGTATCTCAAGTGGTTGGAAAATCAGTACAGTTAAAAAAAAGAGGTAAAGAGTTTGTGGGTTTATCGCCTTTTAAAAATGAAAAAACACCATCTTTTACAGTGAATGATGAAAAAGAGTTTTATCATTGCTTTGCCACAGGAGAACATGGAAATATTTTTGATTTTTTAATGAAAACAAAATCTATGGGATTCGGTGAAGCTGTTAGAACTTTAGCATCCGAAGCTGGTATGCAGCCATATAGATTTTCAAATTTTGATAAAAAGAAAGATCAACGATTTCAAACTTATAAAAATATTTTTAAAGATTATACTAAATTTTTTAATCAACAGTTATTTAATCCTGATTACAAAGAAGCATTGGAATATCTAAACAACAGAGGTTTAAAAAAAGAAACAATTGATGAATTTCAATTAGGCTATGTTCCATGGAAAAATGATTTTTACGATAATCTTAAAAAAAGATATTCTGAAGATGAAATAAATTTAACAGGTTTATACTATAAAAGTGATAAAACAGGGAAAAACATTGATAGATTTAATTCTAGAATAATTTTTCCGGTAAATAATATTACAGGCGATACTATAGCATTTGGTGGCAGAATATTTCGAGATAGTAAATTAGCTAAATATATTAATTCTCCAGAAACAGAATTTTATAAAAAAGGAAATATGATTTTTAATTTAGATAAAGCTAAAAATCTTAGATCAGAAACCGACGAAATTTTGATTGTTGAGGGCTACATGGATGTAGTTAGTGTGTATTCTTCAGGAATAAAAAATGTAATAGCTAATTCTGGAACTGCAATTACAGATAGACAAATTTCCTTGATTTGGAAATTCTTTTCTAACCCTATTGTTTGTTTAGATGGAGATGAAAGTGGTCAAAAAGCTGCCTTAAGAATCGCAGAAAAATTATTTCCTTTTATTAATGAAAAAAATAAAATCTATTTTTCTGTAATGCCAAAAGGTAAAGACCCGGATGATTTTGTAAAACAAAATGGTAAGTCTGGTCTTTTGAAACTGCTTAAAGGAAAAGAAATTATACAAACATATATTTGGAATTATCATTTAAATAAAATAGATCTAAAGAGTCCTTATGAAGTATCCAAATTTGAGAAAGAAATTAAAAATTTAGCTTATTCAATTCAAGATGAAACTTTAAAAAAATATGTATTAGAAGATTTCTTGGAAAAATTAGGTAACTTAACTCCTCTACAATCGTTTAAAAAGAATAATAAATTTTTCAAAAAAAAAGATTTTAAAATTCTAAAAGAGACAAAACTACTTTATCAAAAGAAACAAAATTTTTCTAAATTAGAGATAATTGAATTTTCAATTTTATATATTATTTTAAATCATGCAAACATTGCATCCAATAAGATTGAAGTACTGTCTCAATTAGATTTTTTTTCAGAAAAAAATAATGACCTTAAAAACGAAATTATAAAATTTCTTACAAAAGAAAATGATATTAACTCATTAAAATCTAATATTAACGAGAGTTATAACGATCTTTTAAAAGAGATACAGGATCTTTCTAATGTTCAGATTATTTTAAAAGGTAAAAATACTGTTCAGATCACGGAATTTTTAGATGAATTGATAATAGATTTTAAAGAGCAAAATAATTTAAAAAAAATAGAATCCTTAGAAAAAAAATTAATAAATAATTTAGATGAAAGCTCATATTCAGAATTAATTGAGCTTAAAAGTCAATTAAATAGGGATTAATTATTGTGTGGATTTTTCTAACTTAGTCATTATATATACTTTACATTTCTTTTATGGCTGAAAAATTAATTACAAAATCATTTGAAAGACTATTAGATAAAGGAAAGCACAGAGGTTTTATAACTCATGAGGAGTTAGGAAAATCTTTGGGTAAGAGAAATAGCACACCCGAAAATATTGAAAAGGCATTAATAGTTTTAGTCGAAGAAAAAGTTACTTTCGTTGAAAAAAAATCACAGTATCAATCTAATAAGAAAAAAGAACCTACAAACAACAACGAGGAAAAAAGCTCCGAAAAAAGCGACGACCCAATAAGAATGTACCTAAGAGAGATGGGAGGTGTTGAATTACTATCTAGAGAAGGAGAAATCGCAATAGCCAAAAGAATTGAGGCAGGTAAAGATGTAATGATTAATGCTTTGACGCAGAGCCCAATCATTGGAAAAAAGATTAAAGAATGGAAAGAGCAGATAGAAAGCCAACAACTTTTGGTAAGAGACATCATTGATATAGATTCTACTTATGAAGACTTTGAGTCTTCAAACGATGATGATGAATTAAAAATTAATAAAAAAACAAAAAATCAGGATGAAAAAGATGTTGAAAAAAAAGATGAAGAAAATTCTCAGGCAGAAGATGATGAATTTAACGTTTCGCTCGCCAAAATGGAGGAGGAAATTAAACCTAAAATATTAAATTTACTAGACTCTTTAAATAAGAATTATTCAAAACTTCAAAAATACCAGTTGGAGAAATTAAATTGCTTACTCAATTCTAAAGAACTTTCAGTATCAAAAAACAAAAACTTTAAAAAAATACAAGAAATTTTAGTTGATAATTTTAAAAATTTACAATTAGCGCCACATGTAGTTGAGGAACTTGTTCAGTCTCATTACAAAGAAAATAAAAAAATTGTTTCTTTAGAAGGTGTTCTCTTAAGATTAGCTTTGGATAACAAAATATCACGTGAGGAGTTTTTAAAATATTATATTGGAAACGAAATTAATCCAAAGTTTGAGTCATTTTTAAAAGAAAACCCAAGTTGGAAAGCATTCTTTAAAAAATATAAAAAAGATTTTAATGAAATAAAAGATAGACTTATTGAATTTAGTAAAAAAATTGGTTTGTCAGTAGGAGAATTCAAAAAACTAGTAAGCAGAATTCAAAAAGGTGAAAGAGAGTCTAGAATAGCGAAAAAAGAAATGGTAGAGGCGAATTTGAGATTAGTAATTTCAATAGCAAAAAAATATACCAATCGCGGTCTTCAATTTTTAGATCTAATCCAAGAGGGAAATATTGGTCTTATGAAAGCGGTAGATAAATTTGAATACAGAAGAGGTTATAAGTTTTCCACTTATGCGACTTGGTGGATAAGGCAGGCTATAACTCGATCGATTGCCGATCAAGCTAGAACTATAAGAATACCAGTTCATATGATTGAAACAATTAACAAGATTGTTAGAACCCAAAGACAAATCATGAGTGAATTTGGTAGAGAACCAACTCCTGAGGAGTTAGCAAAAAAATTAGCTATGCCACTAGAAAAAGTTAGAAAAGTTTTAAAAATTGCAAAAGAACCCGTCTCTTTAGAAACTCCGGTAGGCGACGAGGAAGATAGTAGTTTGGGTGACTTTATAGAAGATAAAAATGCACTTCAACCACTAGACACAGCCATTCAATCAAACCTGAGCGAGTCAACAACTAAAATCTTAGCTTCACTAACACCGCGAGAAGAAAGAGTGTTAAGAATGAGATTTGGAATTGGGATGAATACAGATCACACATTAGAGGAAGTTGGTTTACAATTTTCTGTTACAAGAGAAAGAATTAGACAAATAGAAGCAAAAGCTTTAAGGAAATTAAAGCACCCAAGTAGGTCAAAACAATTAAAAAGTTTCTTAGAAAAATAAATCTAAAACTCTTAATTTGAAAAAATTTTAAAACCCAGGTATAAGTATTGATTATTGGGCCTGTAGCTCAGTTGGTTAGAGCAGTACACTCATAATGTATTGGTCCCAGGTTCGAGTCCTGGCGGGCCCACCATTTAGTTTTTTACAAACTCCTCAAGTTTGGAAATTAAAACCGATAAATCATTGTTATTTGAATTTAATATAGATGAAAACTCCTCTTTTTGGGTTCTGGCTAAACTCAAACCTTCAACGATTAAGTCTCTAATTAAGGGTTTATCAGGATTTTTTGTATAAATTCTCCAATCTATTTTAACTTCAGGATTTCCATTTTTCGGAGTTATCTTTGATTTGATAATCGTGTAATTTGAACTTTTTTTATCTGCCTCTGTTACCTCAAATTCACTTGATGAATAATCAGATAGTCTAGATGTTAAGCTTTTTAAAAAATATTTCTCAAATGCTTGTTGATACAATTTAATATCTTTTTTATCTGAAGTTTTACGTAGTTCGCCTAATGTATAAAGTCCAAGCGCACTAATATCCACATTATTTAATGCCACATATTCAATAAATTTTGATTTTTCTTCTTCGCTCAAATTTTTATCAGATAATTTTTCTATTACATCTCCAACTAATTCAGAAACAAAATTTTTAGGATTAGAGCTATATTCAGCAGCAAAAGAAGTGTTAAAAAACAATAATACTGAAGTAAAAAAAATTGTAAATTTTTTCATTAAAAATGATTAATTATTTAAGTCCCAATCTTCCATGTCTTCTGAGGAATTTTTAATTTCTCTCTCTCTACTTTGAAGATAAATACTTTTCATAGACGAGTATAGATCTATAGAATTTTTTTCTAAACTATCAAAAGTAAGAATATTTTCTGCCCTAAAATCAACTGCATCTACAGTTTTAACTGAATAGTAATCCAAACTATTACCAGAGGCGCTTAAAAGTTCGTTTTCTCTTATTGTGACGTGCGCAAAAGGATCTACAAAAGTATCTGCTACTAAACCTATCGAGTCCCTCAAAGTTGTAGGACCTAAAATTGGTAGCACAAAGTAGCAACCTGAGCCTATTCCATAAGTTCCTAAAGTTTGCCCAACATCTTCTTTGTGAGGTTTAAGACCCATCTTTTCTGCTGGATTCATAAATCCGAGAACACCGACTGTTGTATTTATAAAAAAACTTCCTGTTGAATGAGCGAATTGTTTTAAATTACCTTGTAATAAATTGTTAGGTATTGATAGTAGTGTTGCGATGTTAGAAGTGAAATTGCTTGTACCTTTTTGAATAGGTTTTGGTAGTTTATTATAACCTTTTGCAACTGGTTCTAACAGCATTGCATCAAAAGCCATATTGAACTTAAATACAGACCTGCTAACACCCTCAAAGCACTCCTCTGTAGCTCCTAACTTGTTAAAGCTTACATTCAAGACGAGCAAGAAAGTCAAAATTGTTGCTATTTTTTTAAGGTTCATTCAAATATGGTATATATATATTTTTAAATTATATGCCATAAAAAATTTAGCAAAAAAAGGAGAGTATTTTGTTAGATTTTTGACATAGATACTATAATTATGAAACAAAAATTTGATTTATCGCCTAATTTTTCAATGAAGCGCAATTCAAAAAAAAGTGTAAAATTTGTAATAATTCATTACACAGGAATGCAATCTGAAATTGAATCAATAAATAGATTAAAAGATAAAAATTCCTTAGTAAGCTGTCATTATTTGATCAACAGATCAGGTAAAGTAACGTTAATGGTGCCAGAAAATACAGTCGCATGGCATGCTGGAAAATCAAAATGGAAAAATTTTAAAAACTTAAATAAATATTCTATTGGTATAGAATTAGTAAACAAAGGACACAAATTTGGATATCAAAATTTTACTAATTTACAAATCAAATGTTTGATATACATTTGCAAAAGATTAAAAAAAAAATATAATATCAAAAGTTCTAATTTTTTGGGCCATTCAGATATTGCTCCACTTAGAAAGATAGATCCTGGAGAAAAGTTCCCTTGGAAGAGTTTGAGCAAGCATAATTTAGGCATATGGTATAATGAAAAAAAATTAGATTATAATTTTAAGTTAAAAAAACAGGTAAACTATCTATTTTTTAAAAATCTTTATAAAATTGGCTACAGATATTTTAATTTAAGAAAGAGAGATAAAAAAAAAGAGACTAAAATTATTAAAGTTTTTCAACAGAAATATTTGCCAAAAAATGTGAGTGGTAAAATCGACCAAAAAACCTTTAAAATCTGCCATTTTTTAGCCTCATCGAAAAAAATCTCTTGAAAAAAACTTTTTTTTAAAATATTAACTCAATGCCAGATAATTGGATTGTTGCTGATAGTTCAGCTATTAGAGGAAAGTCCGGGCTCCAAAAGACGCAGTGCCAGTTAACAACTGGCAAAGGTGACTTTAGGGAAAGTGCCACAGAAAATAAACCGCCTAATCAAGGCAAGGGTGAAAAGGTGAGGTAAGAGCTCACCGGTTTTTTGGTAACAAAAAACGCATGGCAAACCCCACTGGGAGCAAGGTTAAATAGAGAAGACACTGCATTTTAATGCTAAAAATAGTCTTTGATTAGTCTTCTGGGTTAACCGCTTGAGTTTAGACGCGAGTTTAAATCTAGAGAAATAACATCTTAAATGACAGAACCCGGCTTATAGATTATCTGGCAAAAACCCTTAAAACGTTCACTTTTTGTACTAATCTTAAAATACAAACTTATTGACTATTCCTCAAAAACCCATACTATCCCACATAATCCCATAATGGAGGGTGATTTGAAAAATAGTTGTAAAATTAAGGTTGTAAAGAATGTTTTTATCAAGTTTCGAGAACAAATTAGACAAGAAAGGACGTGTGTCAGTGCCATCAACTTTTAGATCACATCTAAATTCTATGGGTTATAACGGGTTTATTACTTATCCATCTTTTAATCATTCTGCACTAGAAGCTTGCTCCCAAGACAGAATAGAAAAATTATCTAAAACAATAGACTCTTTAAATCCTTTTGATGAAAAAAGGGATTACTTTGCTACTTCAATTTTATCTGAAAGCGTTAATGTTCAATTCGATACCGAGGGAAGAATTTCACTTTCTGAAAAATTATTAAATCACGCTAAAATTAAAAATAGAATCTTATTCGTTGGTCTTGGATACACTTTTCAAATTTGGGAACCGATATTGTTTGAAAAATTTAAATCATTAGCAAGAAAAAAAGCATTCAAGAATAGATCAAATTTAAAATGGGAAAATAAACAGAAAGGAGAGCAGTCATGAGTATAAATGTCGGTGGCGGAGAATTAAGAGAACTTAAACCAAGAATATTGGTAGTTGGTGTCGGTGGCGCAGGAGGAAATGCCATAAATGCGATGATAGAGGCTGGGATGCAAGGAGTAGAATTTGTTGCTGTAAATACAGACGCTCAAGATCTTAAAATGAGTAAAGCAGACGCAAAAATCCAAATAGGAATGAACCTAACTAAAGGTTTAGGTGCCGGGGCGAAAAACGATATTGGTCAGGCAGCAGCCGATGAGTCTATTAATGAAATTGTAAATTATATTCAAGGTAGCAATATGGTTTTTATTGCTTCGGGAATGGGCGGAGGCACTGGTACTGGTGCGTCACATGTAATTGCAAGAGCAGCAAGAGAAATGAATATATTAACAGTTGGCGTCACAACTTTACCGTTTTCATATGAAGGACCTAAAAGAATGAGGAGAGCAATTGCAGGTTTGGAAGAATTAAAAAAGCATTTGGATACAACAATAGTAGTTCCTAACCAAAATTTATTTAAAATTGCTAATGAGGCAACAGGATTCGAGGAGTCTTTTAGTCTATCAAATGATGTTTTGAAGCATGGAGTTCAAAGTATTACCGATCTTATGGTGAGACCAGGTATGATTAACTTAGATTTTGCTGATGTAGAAACTGTAATGAGTTCTAGCGGTAAAGCAATGATGGGAACAGGAGAAGCGGATGGAGATAATAGAGCTATGGCAGCCACAGAATTAGCTCTTAATAATCCCCTAATTGATGAGTATACTTTACAAGGTGCGAAAGGACTATTAGTGAATATCACTGGTGGTAGTGATATAAAACTTTTTGAGGTTGATGCGGCTGTAAATAAAATTAGAGCAGAAGTAGATCCTGAGGCTGAATTAATTTTTGGTGCAATTAAAGATGATAATATGAATGGAAAAATTAGGGTATCAATAGTTGCAACTTCATTAAAAGGTTCAAATATTTATCATGACACTAAACCAGTTTTAAACATAGTTAACAATTCAAATGGTAGAAATAATTTGTTTACAGAAAATTTATTCTCTAAAAACAATATTGAAAAAAATATTGTTAACTCTATTGATGGAGCAACGGCTCTTAAACTAGATGAAAATTATGAAATAAAGAGCAATGAAGAACAAAATACTCTTATAAATAATTTTGAAAGCCACGAGGAAAATAAAATTTCAGAGGAGGCCTTGAATACCAAGGTAGAAATTGACGAAATTCCAAATGGGGTATCAATTGAGAGCGCTTCTTATATGGAGTCTAGAGTTGATAGCAAAACTGAGGAGTTTCAAGCTCAAGAAGCTACAATGTCAAGAGAAAAATCTGTTGAAGAGCACACTCCAAAACTTTTCTCTGACGAACGTTTACAAGAAGACCTATCTTCTCAAACTCCTATAAATGAAAAAGAAGATGAGCAGTTATTTGATCAAGATGTAAACGAAGAAGAAGATTTTGAAATTCCTGCATTTTTAAGAAGACAAAAATTTTAATGAGTTGCTCAAAAAAAAATGAAAATTCTTTCATCATCACTGGAAACCTCTCATTTTCCAGTGATGTTAAACGAGGTCATTAGATTATCTTCTGCTTCTAAAGGAGGTTTTTTTGTAGATTGTACTTTCGGTGGCGGCGGTTATTCTAAAGCCATACTAAAATTTCCAAATACAAAAGTAGTAGGAATAGATAGAGATAAAGCAGTTATATCACTAGCTGAAAAATTCGAAAAAAAATTTAAAAATAGATTTCAATTTTATAAATTAAAATTCAGCCAACTAGACACCGTATTAAAAAAAAACGTTGATACTATTATTTTTGACTTAGGTTTATCATCAATACAATTAAATAACTTAGAGAGAGGTTTCTCCTTTAATTCTAAAGAAAAACTAGATATGTCTATGGGTCTTTCAAGTTTTTCCGCTCAAGAGGCAGTAAATAATTTGAGCGAGTCTCATTTAAAACTGATTATAAAAATATTGGGAGAGGAGAAGGAGGCATCTAAAATTGCAAAGAATATTGTAAAGGTAAGATTAAAAAAGAGAATTACTAGAGTAGATGAATTGGTGAATATAATTAATAAAAGTAAAAAAAAAAATTATACAAATAGAATAAATCCAAGCACAAAAACCTTTCAAGCTTTTAGAATATTTGTGAATAAAGAAATTACAGAACTTATAAAAGGTATCGTAAATGCAACAAAGATCTTAAAACCAGGGGGAAAAATTTTAATTGTTAGTTTTCACTCAATTGAAGATAAAATTGTAAAGTACTTTTTCAGTAATTATTGTAAAAACAGATCAAGAGCTTCAAGGTATTTGCCAGATATTGATAACCAAAATCTTACTTTATTTGAAAAATATGAAAAAAAAGTAATAAGACCTTCTAACAGTGAAATTTTGAAAAATAATCGTTCACGCTCTGCTAAATTAAGGTTTGCAATAAGAAGTAAGGATAAATTTTTTTTACCAACCGAATTTTTTAAAAAATTTGAAAAATATTTGAATGTTGAGGCCATTAATGTTTAAAATTAAAATTCTAATTTCAATTATCATTTTTTCATTTTTATTAGTTTTTACCTCAATTATCAAAAACCAAACGAGAGAAATTGAAAAAAAAATATTTAACTTAAGTAAACTTAATAACTTCAAAAATAAAGATCTTAACGAGTCCCAATTAGACTTTTCTTACTTAACATCTCCATCGATGATTGAAAAAAGAGTGCAGGAATTAAATTTGATTGAATATTTTCCTATGGATCATTCAAAAATATATTTAGATATATCAAGTTTTAAAAATTTAAAGAAAAAACTTGTTAACAAAGATAAACATAATGAAAAGAAAATCCAAAATTAATAAGAAATATTCCATAAATCAAAAAAGTTTTTATTTTGAAGATTATTTAGAAACAAATAAAAAAAATAATTTTTCTAAGAAAAATAACATCTTTCATGATAGAATTTATCTGTTATTTTTTCTTTTTTTCTCATTAATTATTATTTTCAGTTTTAGAATTATCAATGTTTCTTTAAACAAAATTGAAGTTCTCAATCAAGAAACTTTAATAAAAAAGCATTCTTTACTTAGAAGAGATATCGTAGACAGAAATGGAGTACTAATATCAAGGAACATTAAATCATACCATGCTGCAATTAATCCAAATTTAATAAGTGATAAAGATAAATTTTTAATTAAATTAAGAGTAAGTTTCCCTGAAATACCGACAAAAGAAATAGATAAGAAAATAAAAAAAGGAAAATATTTTTATTTAAAAAAACGTATAAATCAAATTGATAAAGAAACTTTGTGGAGCTTAGGGGAGAAAGCAATAATATTTGAACCATTCCAAACTAGAATATATACCCATTCAAATTTATTTAGCCATATCGTCGGTCAAGTTGATTACGATAATTATGGTATATCTGGTATTGAAAAATATTTTGATAAAGATTTAAAAAATATTAAACTATCTGACAGCCCTTTAAAGCTTACGCTAGATACAAATATTCAACACTTAATTAATAAAGAACTAAGTGAAGCAATGAATACATTTAAGGCCTCTGGCGGAGGCGCTTTACTAATGAATATTCATAATGGAGAAATTTTATCTTTAGTATCACTCCCAAATTTTGACATAAATCTTAGAGCAGATGTTAAAGACAAAAAATATATTAACAAAATAACTAAAGGTGTCTATGAACTCGGTTCAATTTTCAAAACTTTTACAATTGCTTTAGCTTTGGATAATAATATTGTAACTCCGAAAACTATTATTAAAAATATACCAAGCTCAATAAAATGCTCAAAACACAAAATATCTGATATCAAAGAGTTTCCTAAAGATTTAACAGTTGAGGATATTTTAATTAGATCATCAAATATCGGTACTCTTCTCTTAGCAAGAAAAATTGGAGAAGAAAAATTTAAAAAATTTATTAATGATACTAATTTATTAAATACTCCCGAGCTACAAATAGAGGAAGTAGGCAAGCCAATAAACTTTAAGTGGAATAAATGCAAACTTGAAACTGTATCTTTTGGGCATGGTATAACAACTACACCTCTTCAAGCTACTGCAGTTTATGCAGCATTGTCTAACGGTGGCACTATGATTAAAACTAACTTAATCAAAAAAGAAAATTATAAAAAGAATGAAAGATTAATCTCAAAAGAAACCAGCAAAAAACTAAACAGTATTTTAAGAAAAGTGGTTACAGATGAAGAGGGAACAGCGAGTCTTGCTGATATTAATGGTTATTATGTGGGAGGAAAAACCGGCACATCACAGAGATATGGTGACGAAGATTCAAATTTAAATAGTTTTATATCGATCTTTCCATCCCAGAGTCCAAAGTACGCGTTATTGGTTATGCTCGAGAACCCTCAAATAGCAACAAATCTAATTTATAATTACAGAGGTTTAAAGATAAGAGGTTCTAGAAATGAAGCAGGGTGGAACTCAGTTTATGTAGCTGGCAGAATAATAAAAAAAATTGGACCAATTTTAGCCATAAATAACGAAGACTTTAATTATAAATATGTTGCTGAAAAAATTAATTAAAAATCTTCCTAAGGAAAAAAAAAATATAGTAGTTAAAGGTCTAGCAGTCGATAGCAGAAAAATTAAAAAAGGTTTTATTTTTTTTGCGATTAGAGGTTTTAAATCTAATGGAGAGAGATTTATAAAAGAAGCAATTGAGAAAGGTGCTATTGCGATTGTATGTTCGAAACATTGCTCTTTTTCACATGAAGCAATACCAATTTTAAAATCTACAAATATTAGAAATTTATTAAGTGAGATATCATCAAAATTTTATAAATTAAAACCAAAAAATATTATTGCTATTACTGGCACTAATGGAAAAACATCTGTAACTGATTTATTTTATCAAATCCTAAAAAATAATAATATTCCAGTAGCGACTATTGGAACATTAGGATTAAAATACAAGGGAAAAGTAATTAAATCAAAATTAACTTCCCCAGATACTGTTACTCTTCACGAAGCTCTTGAAAAAATTAAAAAAGAAAAAATTGACAATGTTCTTATTGAGGCTTCTAGTCATGGCTTGCATCAAAAAAGAATTGATCATCTAAATATTAAAGCTGGAATTTTTACAAATTTTAGTCAAGACCATTTAGATTATCATAAAACAATGAATTCATATTTTAATTCAAAAATGTATTTATTTAAGAAAATTTTAAATAAAAAAAGATCAATTATTTGCGACAAATCGATAAAAGAATTTCCTAAAATAAAAGCTATTGCAAAAAGAAAAAAATTATATCTGATTGATATAAAAGACATTAAGGAAAAGCTTACCAATACTAAAGATTTAAGTCTTAATGAATTTCAGTTGAAAAATCTTTCTATGGCTATAATTGCTGCAAAGATTTGTAAAGTTCCTGATAAAAAAATTTTCAATTCTTTAAATAGACTAAATGATATAAACGGTAGATTGGAACTTGTAAGAACTTTTCCTAATAATATAAAAGTATTTGTGGATTATGCACACACGCCAGATGCACTTATTAAAACAATAAATGCTTTAAAGAGTTTTCACGGAAAAAATATCACCTTAGTTTTCGGTTGTGGCGGAGATCGTGATTTTAAAAAAAGACCATTAATGGCAAAAATAGCAAGTTTAAACTGTAAAAAGATATTTGTTACTAATGATAATCCAAGAAATGAAAATCCTGCTAAAATTAGGAACGAAATAATTAAGAATATAAAAAATAAAGACTGTTTCGATATTGGCAACAGAAGCAAAGCAATCAAGCGTGCAATTTTAAAAGCAGAACCTAACGAAATTATACTAGTAGCTGGAAAAG
>CACGZQ010000004.1 GCA_902577575.1 uncultured Pelagibacteraceae bacterium | reverse complement strand
TTGCCGTTTCTTGATGAATTAATAATACCTATGATACCTTTTCCTCCCCTATTTGTAACTCTGTAATCAAGATATGATGATCTTTTTCCATAACCGTTTTCAGAAACTGATAAAATAAACCTATCAACTCCGCTTTTAATCTTTTTATCTTTACTTAGAACGTTCGATTTAATTTGAATATTATCAAGAATAGATAAGGAAATAACTTTATCACCATCTTTTAATTGGATCCCTTTAATACCCTTGGATGATCTTCCTTTAAATAATCTTAACTTTTTTGATTTAAATCTTATACACTTACCATTTTTTGTACTTAACAATATATCCTGATCGTCTTTACATATTTTGACACCGATAATTTTGTCATCTTCATCTAATTTCATTGCAATTTTACCGCTATTATTTATGTTTATAAAATCTTCTAAAGTGTTTTTTCGCACATTGCCCTTTTCAGTTGCGAAAATTACCATCAAGTTCTTCCATACTGCTTCATCTTCAGGTAAAGGCATTATTGAACTAATAGAATGATGGCTTTTAAGAGGTAAAATATTGAAAATAGATTTACCTTTTGATGAAGCTGTACCTTCAGGTATTTTATGAGCTTTGATTTTATAAACTAATCCTTGGGTAGAAAAAAATAATACTGGTGTATGTGTGTTAGCTGTGAAAATTTGTACAACAAAATCATCTTCTCTTGTAGAAATACCTGTTTTTCCTTTTCCACCTCTTTTTTGTGGCTTTAAAGAACTTAAAGGGCCTCTTTTTATATAACCTTGATTAGTAATATTTATAACTACAGACTCTTTTTGAATTGTTTCCTCAATGTTATAATTTAATACGGCATCGATTATTTTTGTTTTCCGTGGTGTTGCAAATTTATCTTTAATTTTTTCTAATTCATCAATTATCAAATTATATAGTGCTTTTTTTGAGTTCAAAATTTTATTGTATTCAATGATAAGTTTCGAAAGCTTCGAAATTTCAGACTCTATTTCTCCAATTCCGTATGCAGTTAATTTTTGAAGCTTAAGTTCCAATATTGCATCAACTTGATTAGATGTAAGTTGATAGCTAGTATAATTTTTATTTTCTATGGTGCTAATTAATTTAGAGCTTCTTTTAATTTTCCATTTTTTAGTTAAAAGATTTTTTTTTGCTAAGCTTGTATCTTTGGAGTTTTTAATTATCTTAATTATTTCATCAATATTTTCTACTGCAACAGCGAGACCTATTAAAATATTTGCACGTTCTTGCGCTTTCTTCAAATCATATCTAACTCTTTTGGTGACTGTTTCTTCTCTAAATTTTGAAAATTCTGCGATGAATTCTTTTAAATTTAAAATTTTCGGTTTATTATTTACTATTGCTAAAGTATTAAATCCAAAAGAACTTTCAATATTTGTAAATTTAAAAAGTTGACGCCTTACAGTTTCTGGTTCAACATTTTTTCTAAGTTCAATCACAACCCTAATACCTTCTCTGTTGGACTCATCTCTTAAATCTCTTATTCCATCAATTTTCTTATCTCTGACTAATTGTGCAATTTTTTCTATTAAAATTGATTTATTTACTTGATAAGGAATTGATTTAATTACTAAAATTTCTCTTCCGCCCTTTTTATCTTCAAACTCTATCTCTCCACGAATTTTAAAAGATCCTCTACCTTTGTTATATCCTTGTTTTATTATTTCTTTTCCAATTATTACTCCACCAGTAGGAAAATCAGGTCCGGGAACCAGTTTCATTAGTTGGGAAATGGTTATATTATTATTATTTATATAGGCTATTGTTGCATTAATTACTTCGCCTAAATTGTGTGGCGGAATACTAGTAGCCATACCAACAGCTATTCCACCTGCTCCGTTTACTAAAATATTAGGATATTGCGATGGCAGTACTTCTGGTTCTTTTTCGGTCTCATCATAATTACTTCTAAAATTGACTGTATCTTTTTCTAAATCTTCTGTTAAAAATTGAGCAATCCTACCTAATTTTGTTTCAGTATATCTCATTGCAGCTGGTGGATCTCCATCTATAGAACCGAAATTTCCTTGACCTGAAATTAAAGGTAACCTCATAGAAAAATCTTGCACTAATCTTACTAGTGCATCATAAACTGATTGATCGCCGTGAGGATGATATTTACCAATTACGTCTCCAACTATTCTAGCAGATTTTCTAAATGGTTTAGACCAGTCATAACCACCTTTATACATAGCATAAATTATTCTTCTATGAACTGGTTTCAAACCATCTCTGACATCAGGTAATGCTCTACTTACTATAACGCTCATAGCGTAAGATAAGTAAGACGATTTCATTTCATCTTGAACCAAAATAGACTTAAATGATTTATCTTTTTCTATGGATTTTTTTTCCATTAAATTTTAAAAAGGTATTTCATCGTCAAGATCTGAGTTATCTTGACTCACATTTTCATTTGGTAATGAGCTCTTATTTTCTTTTACCAAGTTAGAATTATTACCGTTACCTCTACTGTCAAGCATTGTTAAACTTGAGTTATACCCTTGTAATACCACCTCAGTAGAATACTTATCTTGACCAGTAGCTTCGTCTTTCCACTTTCTTGTACTTAGCTGACCCTCAATATATACGTTAGCACCTTTTTTCACATATTGTTGAACTACATTTATTAAACCTTCATTAAATATTACTACTCTATGCCACTCTGTTTTTTCTTTTCTCTCTCCGCTAGATTTATCTTTCCAAGATTGACTTGTTGCTATACTTAATCTTGCAACACTTTTGCCGTTAACCATTTGTTTTATTTCTGGATCTGCGCCTAAACGACCTATTAATTGTACTTTATTTAAACTTCCAGCCATAATATTTTGAATGTACTTTGATTTTTAATTGTTTATACACGGTATTTTATATCATATTTGATTAGTAAATATAAGATGATTATTATTTGTAGGAAAAAAAATGGTGAAAAAAATCGTTGTAAAAGGCGCTAAAGAACATAATTTAAAAAATGTTTCTCTTGAAATACCAAAAGAGAAATTAGTCGTTATAACTGGTCTCTCTGGGTCAGGAAAATCATCTCTAGCTTTTGATACTATTTACGCAGAAGGCCAAAGAAGGTATGTGGAAAGTTTATCTTCTTACGCGCGACAATTTTTAGATAAAATGAAAAAACCAAATGTTGATTTTATAGAGGGATTAAGTCCAGCTATTTCGATAGAGCAAAAAAATACTTCTAAAAACCCAAGATCAACAGTAGCAACTGTAACGGAAATTTATGATTATATGAGGGTGCTTTTTGCTAGAGTTGGAGTTCCATATTCACCATTCACTGGCAAACCTATTGTTTCACAGTCAATCAGTGAAATGGTCGACAAAATATCGAAATTACCAAAAAACAATACTATTTATATTTTGGCACCAATAGTAAGAGGTAGAAAAGGAGAATATAAAAAAGAAATTTTAAATTACAAAAAAAGAGGTTTTTCAAAAATTAAAGTAGATGGAAAATACTTAAATATAGACGAATTTCCAAATTTAAATAAAAAAGTTAAACACGATATTTCAATAATAGTTGATAGAATTATATTAAATTCAAAACTTGGTAATAGACTTGCAGACAGTGTTGAAACAGCAATTAATTTATCAGACGGTTTACTGATTGTAGAATATGAAAATGAAACAATCCCTAAAAAATTTAGAAAAAAAGAAACGATAACATTCTCATCAAAATTCTCATGTCCTGAAAGCGGCTTTACAATTGAAGAAGTTGAACCTAGGCTTTTTTCTTTTAATTCTCCATATGGTGCTTGTGAAGAATGTGAAGGTATAGGTCATAATTTGAATGTGGATCCTAGTTTAGTAGTTTCAGATTCTAAGAAAAGTCTTCAAGATGGTGTTATAGAACCGTGGTCAAAATCTACTTCATTGTATTATGCTCAGACTTTAGCTTCAATAGCAAAACATTTTAAAATTTCTTTAGATGAACCATGGAAGAAAATACCAAAAAAAATTCAAGATATCATTTTATATGGATCAGATGAGGAGGAAATTAAATTTTCATATGATGATGGATATGAGTCTTATACTACAAAAAAAACTTTTGAAGGAGTAATTAATAATCTAGAGAGACGTTATCTAGAAACTGATAGTGAGTGGAAAAGAGAAGAAATTTCACAATATCAAAGTGAAAGTAATTGTGAAAAGTGCAATGGAATGAGATTAAAAGATGAAGCTTTATGTGTAAAAATAGACTCATTAAATATTAGCGAAGTTACTAATAAATCAATAGATGATGCTCAAAAATGGTTTGCTGATTTAGAAAATAAATTAAATGAAAAAGAAAATAAAATCGCACAGCATATTTTAAAAGAAATTAATGAACGATTAAACTTTCTATTAAACGTAGGACTCAATTATCTGACTTTGTCTAGAGAGTCAGGTACGTTATCTGGTGGAGAGGCTCAAAGAATAAGATTGGCATCACAAATTGGATCAGGTTTAACGGGTGTGTTGTATGTACTGGATGAACCATCAATAGGCTTACATCAAAGAGATAATAAGAAATTAATTACTGCACTAAAAAAGTTAAGAGACTTGGGTAATACAGTTATTGTAGTTGAGCATGATATTGAAACAATGGAAAGCTCAGATTATATAATTGATATCGGTCCTGAAGCTGGACTAAAAGGTGGTCAAATAGTTGCTGAGGGTGAAGTAAAAAAGATAATTGAAAATGAAAAAAGCATTACTGGTAATTATTTGTCTGGTAAAAAATTTATTCCTGTTCCAAAAAAAAGAAGATCTGCAAAAAATGGAAGGTTTATAGAAATAAGCGGCGCAAGTGGAAATAATCTTAAGAAAGTTAATTTAAAAATACCAGTTGGAACTTTTACATGTGTTACAGGTGTATCAGGAAGTGGTAAGTCCACTTTAATATTACACACTCTTTATAATGCTTTTAATTTGATGTTGAATAAAAACAAAAGTAGAAAAGTTCCAAAAGCATTTACAGGTTTTAAAGGTACGGAATTAATAGATAAAATTATCGATATAGATCAATCTCCAATTGGTAGAACGCCTAGATCTAATCCGGCTACTTACACTGGAGCATTTGGTCCTATCAGAGAATGGTTTGCTAATTTACCAGAGTCAAAAGCTAGAGGTTATAAAGTTGGAAGATACTCGTTTAATGTTAAAGGAGGAAGATGTGAAACATGTGAAGGTGATGGCGTGCTAACATATGAAATGCATTTTTTACCAGATGTGTTTATTCCTTGTGACACATGTAAAGGCGCTAGATACAACCGTGAAACTCTTGAAATAAGATTTAAAGGAAAAAATATTGCGGATATTTTAGATATGACAGTTGACGAAGGATGTGACTTTTTTGAAAATATTAACAATATCAGATCTAAATTGATAACATTAAAGCATGTTGGATTAGGATATATGAAAATAGGTCAGCAAGCTACAACTCTTTCTGGAGGTGAGGCTCAAAGAATAAAATTAGCGAAAGAATTGTCTAAAAGACCCACTGGTAGAACTTTATATATTCTCGACGAACCAACTACAGGGCTACATTCGCATGATATTAAAAAACTATTAGAAATTTTACAAGCATTTGCGAATACAGGTAATACAGTTGTAGTTATAGAACATAATTTAGATGTTATTAAGACTGCTGATCACATAATTGATATGGGTCCCGAAGGTGGTATAAATGGAGGGAAAATTATTGCCGAAGGCACACCAGAGAAAGTTTCTACAATAAAAGACAGTTACACGGGCAAATTTATTAGAGAAATCATAGGAAATGGAGCTATGAAAAAAACTGCCTAAAAACTTAATTTATGTTATAAGCAACTATGACAAATATTTTACAATCATTATCTAAAACTGTTCATCTTTCTCTTGGTATCGCAATTGCCTTGTTAATAGCTTTACATTTTTTTGGTGATGGATTTGTTTTTGATCGTTATTTCTTTAGTTGGTTGTTTAGATATTTACATGTCTTAACAGGGATAATGTGGATAGGTTTATTATGGTATTTTAATTTTGTTCAAATACCATCAATGCCAAATATTCCTGATGATCAAAAGCCAGCAATTGGTAAAGTAATTGCTCCAAAAGCATTGTTTTGGTTTAGATGGGCAGCTTTAGGCACAATAATTACAGGTCTAATAGTATCATATCTTCAAGGCTATGTTCATCAGGCAATGATTTTAGGAATTGGAAGCGGTGATCCTAAAACTACAGCCATAGGTATCGGAATGTGGTTAGGTATAATTATGGCTTATAATGTTTGGTTTGTAATATGGCCAAATCAAAAAAAAGCCTTAGGAATGATAGAATGCTCAGCGGATGAAAAAGCTTTGTCCGCAAAAAAAGCAATGTTATTTTCAAGAACAAATACTTTATTATCTTTTCCTATGCTGCTTTCTATGGTTGCAGCACAAAATCTTTATTAATTAAGGAACAATTTTTTCTTCTTTTTTCTCTAAGGTTTTATAACTTACTTTGAAAAACTTTAAGATTGGAGAAGCAACAAAAATTGATGAATAAGTTCCAATCATGACACCCAAAATCATAGCAAATGAGAAGCCTCTAAGAATTTCTCCACCTAATATATATATTGAAAATAAAGCAAGTAATGTTGTAATAGAAGTTATGATTGTTCTGGCTAAAGTTTCATTAATTGACAAATTAGCTATATCACTTATGCTGACTTTATTATATTTCAACAAATTTTCTCTAATACGATCATAAATTACAACCGTGTCATTCATTGAGTAACCAACTATTGTAAGCACAGCTGCAATTATTGATAAGTTAATTTCTAATGATAAAAAAGAAAAAATACCAAGTGTAATCACAACATCATGAAATAATGCAATAATTGAACCAATACTAAATTGCCACTCAAATCTTACCCATATATAGAAAAGCATAGCTGCTAAGGCTAATGAAATGGCTATAACAGATGACTCCAGGAGTTCAGCACTTACTTTAGGACCAACATTTTCTACTCTTCTAAAATCAATCTTAGAATTTAAACTTTCAGTCAATTTTTTTTTGATTTCAGGAATTAAATTATTATCATTCGAGTTTTTCTGCTCTACTTTAATTAAAAAATCACTGTCATTTCCGAATTTTTTTACATTAATATCCCCTAGATTCATTGTATTTAAAGTATCTCTGATAGCTGATACATTTATGTTACTATCAGCCCTAAGCTCTATTAAAGTCCCTCCTTTAAAATCAATTCCATAATTTAAACCCTTAAAAAATATTAAAAGAATACTTAAAATGAAAATAATAATTGATATTGTGTTAGCTTTTTTAAATTTTGATACAAAGTTAATATTACTAATCATTAGATCTTAATTTCTTTGTTGTTGTTTTTTAAAACTATAAGTGAAGTTAAATGTCTTGCTAAAAAATATGCAGTGAATAAAGTTGTTACTATTCCAATTCCTAAAGTAATTGCGAATCCTTTTACAGGCCCTGATCCAAATGCGAAAAGAATAATAGCAGCAATAAGAGTTGTAATATTAGCGTCAAGAACTGTTATTTTTGCTTTTGAGTAACCCTGATCAAAAGCATGTATCGTAGATTTCTCAGTCTTCAACTCTTCTTTTATTCTTTCAAAGATTAATACATTCGCATCAACCGCCATACCAACAGTCAGGATTATTCCTGCAATACCAGGTAAAGTGAGCGTGGCTTCTAATATTGTCAAAGTACCAATTAGCATTAACAAATTTGCAACTAATGCTGTATTTGCAACTAATCCAAATATTTTATATTTATAAAACATAAATAAAATTACTAAAATAAAACCAATTATAAGAGATGTTAAACCAGATTTTATTGAGTCTTCTCCTAAGTCTGGTCCTACAGTTCTTTCTTCAACTACTTTTAGAGGAGTTGGAAGAGCGCCAGATCTTAGTAATAAAGCAAGGTCTGTAGCCTCTTGAAATGTAAAATTACCTGAAATCATCCCGTTGCCTGAAGTAATTGGCTCGTTAATATTAGGTGCACTTATTATATTTCCATCAAGAACTATTGCTAGTCTTTTACCGACGTTGTCGGTTGTCGCCCTACCGAATTTTTGTGCACCAAGTCTATCTAATGTAAAAGATACTGTGGGTTCACCCCTTTGATTTTGAATACTAGGTTGAGCGTCTACCAGATTTTCGCCGCTCATCACAATTCTCTTACTTATTTTAAGTTTCTCACCTGTTTCTGAAATTATTTCATCAACACCAAACTCGTTATTATCTGTAACTAATCTAAAATTTAACTTAGCAGTTTTACCTAGTAATTTTTTAATTCTTTCAGGATCCTTTAGACCTGGTAATTCTACAAGGATTCTTTTTTCACCTCTTTGTAATATTGTAGGTTCTTTTGTTCCAACATCATCAATCCTTCGTCTAACGATTTCTATTGATTGTTTCAAAGCAGCATTATTTATTGTGAGTAAGCCGAATTTGGAAAATAAAATTTCTATATTATTATTATCTAATCTATTGTAATCTAATTCAAAGGATCTGTAATTATCAATGAAAGGATTCACTAAATTATCTTTCTTTGAAAAAAAAATTAATTCAAATTTCTCTAAATCATCAATTTTTAAAGAAAGTTTTTTTTCTCCGATTTGGAATGCGGAAAAATTCAGATTATTTTCCTTTAATAGTTTTTTTATTGGTATAACTTTGGATTGAATTTTTTCCTTTACTAGAGAGTCTGAATTAATTTCAAGCAAAAGATATGAACCACCTTGAAGATCTAATCCAAGATTGACTTTTTTTTTTATAAAAAAATTTTCACTGTTTAAAAAGTTGAAAATTGAAAATATTGATATTACGATAAATACTAAATAAATTGATATGATATTTATTTTTGAAAAATTTAACACAAAAAAGAATTATTTTTTTACTTCTTCTTTTTTCAATAAACTTGTAATAGTCGATCTAATAATTTGGACTTTGGTATTTTCACCTATAATTACCTCTATTCTATCGTCTTCCATAATACGATCAACAACTCCTATAATTCCACCGGAAGTTATTATTTCATCACCTCTTTTAAGTGACTGCACCATAGCTTTGTGATCTTTAACTCTTTTCTGCTGAGGTCTTATTAAAAAGAAATAAAAAATTACGAAAATTAGTATTAGAGGTATAAATTGTGCTATTCCTTGTCCGCTCATAAAAAAGACAATTATAATAAATGATTTAGATAAACAAGTTAAATTTTATCAAATTTTATCTAAATTTTTCGTATATTTTTTTAAGACTTCTGGAATTGTTACTGAGCCATCCTCATTTTGATTATTTTCTAATATTGCAATAATAAGTCTTCCAACAGCCAGTCCCGAACCATTTAATGTTCCTACAAAATCGGTGCCATTAGGTGTTTTGTATTTTGCAGACATTCTTCTAGCTTGAAATGTACCACAAGATGAACAACTTGATATTTCTCTATATTTTTTTTCAGAAGGTATCCATACCTCAATGTCATATGTCATTTCAGCACTAAATCCCATATCGCCAGTAGATAATTGTGTTATTTGAAAGGGTAATTTTAATTTTTCTAAAATAGATTTTGCACAATTTAACATTCGATCGAGTTCTAAAATACAATCTTTTGGCTCAACTACGCTTACTAGTTCTACTTTATAAAATTGATGTTGTCTAAACATCCCCTTTGTATCTTTTCCATAACTTCCTGCCTCCTTTCTGAAACATGGAGTAGCAGCAACTAATCTTAATGGTAGTTCATTTTGATTTAGCACACTTTGTCTGACCATATTTGTTAAAACGACCTCTGCAGTTGGTATTAAGAATTTTCGTTTACTTGAATTTTCTAATTTAATTTCAAATTGATCATCTTCAAATTTAGGTAATTGACCTGTTCCAAACATAACTTCATCATTTACTATTAAAGGTGGAGAAATTTCTTGGTATTTGAATTCATTTGTATGAACATCAAGCATAAAATTTATCAGTGCGCGCTCTAACAATGCAACTTTATTCTTTAAAATTACAAATCTTGAACCCGACAATTTAATAGATGTCTCAAAGTCTATATCTTTACTTCCTAATCCTAATTCAATATGAGATTTAGGTATAAATTTAAAATTCTTTATTTTTCCATTTTGGCTTATCAATTTATTAGATTTTTCATCTTTACCAATTGGTACATCTTTTAAAGCAATGTTAGGGATAACATGTAAAAAATCATTAAGTTTATTTTGGGCTATTAATTGCTCATTTGCGACCATAGATATTTGTGACGATAATTTTTTTGATTTTTCGAAATTAGATTTATCTTTTGATTTTGATAAAAGTTTTTTTTCTTGTTCTAGTTTTTCTTTTTTAGTAATTAACCTTCTATTTTCTTCATCAAGACTTACAAAAAAATCTGTTTTGAAGTCAAAATTTCTATCAAGAAGTTTTTTTCTATAATCATTTAAATTTTTTTTAAGATCTTTAATATTATGCATCTTCTAAGTTTTCTTTTTCACTTTTTTTTTCAGTGAATTGTACAGTAAATATAGATAATTCATAAAGTAATAACAAAGGTATTGCTAGTCCAACCTGTGTGATGGGGTCAGGTGGAGTTAGAATAGCTGCTATAGCGAAGATAATAACAATTACATATCTTCTCCTCTTTCTAAGATAATCAGAATTTACTACCCCAATCCGAGCTAATAAGTTTAAAAGTATAGGTAGCTGGAAGCTTATGCCAAATGCAAAAATTAACCTCATAATTAAAGAAAGATATTCATTAACTTTTGCCTCAAGTTGAATAGGTAAGGTTGTATTTGTTCCCAGAGTTTCAAATGATAAAAAAAATTTAATTGCTAAAGGCATTACTAGATAATAAACTAATAATCCTCCTAATAAAAAAAGAATTGGTGTTGATATTAAGTAAGGAAGAATTGCTTTTTTTTCATTTTTGTAAAGACCAGGAGCTATAAATTTATAAATTTGTATTAATAAAACAGGACTTCCGATAAAAATCGATGAAAAAAATGCTAATTTAATATACGTAATAAATGTTTCATGTAGAGCTGTAAATATTAATCGCCTAGAATTTTGGTCTTCCCTCACTGCTGCAGCGTATGGTTCAACTAAAAAATTGTAAATTTGTTCTGAAAAAAAATATGAAATAACAAAAACAAGGAAAATAAAAATTAAAGAATTTAATAGCCTTGTTCGTAATTCAATTAAATGGCTAGTAAAGGAATTGATTTCAGCCATTTTAATCAGCCTTTTTTTTGTTTTCTTTACTTTTTGATAAGATTTTTTTATCTAGATCTATATCTTGAGTTGATGAAGATACTTCTCTTTGAATATTGCTTAAAGTATTTTTAAATTTTCCAATGTAAGAGCCTATCTTTTTAAGCGCGATAGGAAATTCTTTTGGACCTAAAACTAATATTGCAATAATTACTACAGATAAAATCTCTAACCATCCAATTTGAGGCATTTTGATTATTTATTTTCAGAATCGGAATTGTCTGTTTTAGAATTATCGTCTTGGTTATTTGTAATATTGTCATCAGACATACCTTTTTTAAAACTTTTAATTCCTTTAGCTACGTCACCCATTAAACTCGAAATCTTACCTCTTCCAAAGAGCAAAACAACTAAGACAACAACTATTGCTATCTGCCAAAAACTAATTCCCATAATAGGTAATTATATACAATAAAAAGAATTAAATAAATATAATTATTTTTCTTCCTCCGGAGCCTTTTTAATAGCTTCATCTATATCTTCATAAATGTTCTTTTTTTCAGATATAGACTGCTCTTTAAAGAATTTACCAGTTCCAAAAATTGATTTATCAATATTAGAAGTATCAATAAGGCCAGCAGAGCCAAGTTCATCAATAGTAGGCAAATCTGATAATTTTTGAATGTTAAAATGATTAAGAAAGTTTTCTGTTGTGGCGTACTGAATGGGTTTACCTGGAACATCTTTTCTCCCAGCTGGTCTCACCCAATCCAATTCAAGTAATATTTCTAAAGTATTTGTTGCAAATGAGACACCTCTAATTTCCTCTATTTCAGATCTAGTAACCGGTTGATGATAAACTATTATGGCCAATGTTTCTACGGTGGCCTTGGATAATTTTTTATGAACAGATTTTTGTAATGCCATTAATTTTGAAAGATCTTCTGCAGTCCTAAAAGACCATTTGTTTTTTATGCAAACCAAGTTGATACCTCTTTTTTTATAAGTAACTTGTAAATTTTCTAAAACCTTATTTAAGTTTGTGCTTGATTGAATTCTCTTTTCTATCGTCTCAATATCCAATGGTTCAGAAGCAGCAAAAAGAATTGCTTCAACCTGTCTCTCAATTTTTGAGACCGATGATGGAAAATCTATTATGTTATTATCTATCTTTTTCTTCATTCTAAGTTTTTTTTATCATTAGTTTCTCGAATATCTTTTCTTGTGAAACTGAAACAACACCCTCTTTCGCTAATTCTAAGCTAGCGGAAAAAATTCCAGATATACCTGTTCTTTTCATTTTATTTTCCAAATAAAATTTTGGTATTAATTCCATTAAATTTTTCCAATTATTCATATTATTTAGATTATCTTTAATTAGTCTGATGCCTTCTTCAGTAGTTAAAACAGGTAACTTCGGTATACTAATATTTTGAAAAGTTTTCTGCGTTTGAATAGTTGAGTAGGTTTTGAGAAGTTCATAAAGAGAAATGTCGTATACAGGAGTATTAATAGATCTAATGCCTCCTTTCATACCTCTTGAAAAAATATGAACTCCTAATCTTTTTTTTTGCAACATCTGATCTGATAAAATTCTAATTAATTCAAGTTTTTTTAACTGCAATTTAAGTTTTTCAGCAACTTGTAATGCTTTAAAATCATCATCTTCATCTTCTGGCAACAGTAATTTAGATTTTAAATAAGCAAGCCAAGTCGCCATAAGTAAAAATTCGGTGGCTATCTCTAAATCTAAATCTTTATTTTTAATAAATTCTAAAAATTCGTCAGCTAACATTGTAATAGAAATTTCTGCTAAATCTACTTTTTGGGTTTTAGCTAAATCTAAAAGCACTTCTAAAGGACCATTATAATTAGGTATATCAATTGAAATTTGATTTACTCTGTTTGATTCCATTATTAATTTTACCCTAAAAATTTAAAAAATTCTGATGTTTTTTTTGCTGTAAATTTATCAATATAGGGCAGTGATTTTATCAATTTAAGGTTATCAGTAGTTTTTCCAGAACAATAGAGCACTAAATTGCAACCTGCATCCAGAGACTTTTTTGCGTTAGTGATTAAATCGTATTTTAAAGCTTTCATTGATATATCGTCAGAGATTAAAATACCTTTGAAGCCTATACTTTTTCTTATGACCTCTCTAATAATCTTTTTTGAAAAAGTGGCAACATTTTTTTTGTCAATCTTTTTATAGAGAATGTGTGCAGTCATTGCAAATTGAGAGTTCAAGGACTTGAATGCATAAAAATCTAGATGATTTAGTTTTTTTAAACTCAAAGAAACTATTGGCATTTTTTTATGACTATCACTAACTGCAGCTCCGTGTCCTGGTATATGTTTTATTACTCCAGCAATTTTATTTTGTTTTAAATACTCAATAGTTAGAAATCCAAGTTCGTTTACAATTTTTTTACTTTTAGAAAAACTTCTATTTCCTATAATCATATTTGTATTAAATCTTAATACGTCTAAAACAGGTATGGTGTTAATATTAAAACCTAGATCTTTTAAAATTTTCGACAAAGAATTAATATAATGGTTATAAATCTTAAAACAAAATGATTTATTTTTAATATACAGCTTTCCAAAAAAATTAGCTGAGACATCGTGATTTATTATATTTAGAAGCCTTGAAACACTTTTTCCTTCTTCATCAATAATGATAGGAAAATTTTTATTCTTTGTTAAAGATTTAATTTTAAATGTGAGATTTTTAATTTGATTGTAAGATTTTAAATTTCTTTTAAATAAGATGACTCCCCACGGTTTTCCCTTGGTTATAATATTTATTTCTGATTTAGATAATTCAGTACTTTTAATGCTTATAATCAATGCTTTAGTTTTCATTTAGATTTTAATAGTTCCCAAAAACTTCTTTTTTTTTTACCTTCATTCATTTCATTTTCGAAAGAATCATTAAATACTATAACGTTATTAGTATCATTATTCAAAACAGGTAAGTTTGATATTTTTTCTTTTAATATTTGATCAACGTTTGATCGGTTATAATCTTTACTGACTATATTTTTACTAGATGTATAATATTTAAAAACACTCAATACAAAAATGATAATCAAAGTAAATAATAGAAAATTAAAAACTTTATACATTACATTTTTTCAGGAAGTGAAACCCCTAATATTTTCATCCCATTTCTAATTACTATTGATACTAAATATAGAAATATTAGGACTTCTTCTCTTTTCACTTTACCATTTTCAATAAATTTAAATCTATCATCTTCATTACCTTTGCTCCAATAGGAATGAAATAAAGTCGATAGCTCATATAAATAAAAAGGGATTTTGTGTGGTTCAAATTTAAATGAGGCAGACTCTATAATTTTTGGCCATTCAAAAACTTTTCTAATAATTTTTTCTTCGTACTCATTAGGTGAAAAAGATTTATTTGTTATTGAAATATTATCATTCAAACTTTTTTTAAGAGTTCTAGTAATAGAATTAATTCTTGCATAAGCATATTGTACATAGTAAACAGGATTATCTTTGGTCTTCTCTTTAACTTTATCAAAATCAAAATCTAACTCCACATCGTTACTTCTATTTAGCATCATAAACCTAATTGAGTCTTTATTTACTTCATTCAATAAATCTTGAACTGTTATAAATTCTCCAGCTCTTTTGGACATTTTAAATGGTTGTCCTTTTTTATATAATTTAACTAATTGGCAAACCTTACATTCAAGCTTGACTTTATTATTTGATAAAGCTGAAACCGCGGCTGAAATTCTTTTTATATAACCAGTATGGTCTGCTCCCAAAATATTTATAAGTTTATTAAATTTTCTACTTATCTTGTCAGAGTGATAAGCAACATCATTTGCAAAATATGTCCAAGAACCATCGTTTTTTTGTAATGCTCTATCATTATCATCTCCAAATTTTGTAGATTTAAAAATAAGTCTTTTTATTTTTTTCCAATCTTTAGATGATTCTCGCTTGGGGGGATCAAGAAATCCTTCTTCAACATAATTTCTATCTTGAAGCTTTTTAACTGTTTCGTTAACAAGATTTTTTTTTATTAATTGAGTTTCCGAGAAAAAATTGTCATGAATTATACCTAATTTTTTTAAATCATCTTTGATTAATTTCATTGACCCATCTAAAGAAAGTTTTTTTAATCTATCAAAACACTTTTTAAAATTGTCAAAATCTAATCCTTTATTATCTTTGATTATATCTAATGCAATTTCTTTTACATATTCACCAGGATATAAATCTTCTTTATAAATAAATTTTTCTTTAAATTTTATTTCTCTAATTCTTAAAAAAACAGATTTAACAAAGTTTTTAATTTGATTGCCATAATCATTAATGTAGTACTCCTTGACTACTTTGTTCCCATTGAACAAAAGTAAATTTGATATCACATCACCAAAAACTGCCCCTCTACAATGACCAACATGCATTGGTCCTGTTGGGTTAGCAGATACAAATTCAACATTATAAATTTCATTAGATTTTTTTGATCCATAACTTTCTTTGTTTTTAAAAATCTCATTAATATTCTTTGCTAGTCCCTCAACAGACAACTTTATATTTAAAAAACCAGGGCCTGCTACCTCTACCATTTCAAAATGCTTTATATTTTTTAATAATAATGTCTTTATTTTATTAGCTAATTGATTTGGATTAATTTTATTTGCTTTAGATAAAACCAAACAAATGTTTGAAGATAAGTCAAAATTAATATGTTCGGGAGGCACTTCTAAATTGACATTTTTTAAATCTTCTAAATGCGTCAGGTTTAAATTTGATTTATTATCTAAGATAATTTCATTTATTTTAAGTAAATAGTATTCAAATATATTCATTTAATCTTATTATATAGATTTATTGCATATCTATCTGTCATGCCAGCTATAAAATCACAAATAGATCTAGCAATATTCGATTTATCGTACTTACTAACATTTATGTATTTTGATGGATTTCTTTGTATGGCTGAAAATAATTTTTTAATAATTTTTTTACCTTGATTAGTATTTTTTTTAACTTTTTTGTTATAATACATTTTTTGTCTTAAAAAGTATTTAATCTTTTTATCAAATTTATTCATTTGTTTTGAAAAATTTACTATTGGATAATGAGCTCTGTAAACTTTATTCAAATTATTTAAATGATATTTTTTAATATTATATTTAGTTGTTTTTATAACATCTTTTACCATTTCATTAATTATCTCTCTAATAATTTGTCTAATAATTAAATCCATTGAATAGTTATTTTTTCTTTTTGTATGCCTAAATATAATATTTTTTAAAATTGGTATCTTTTCTAAATCTTTAAGTTTAAATAAATTTGATTTTAATCCATCTTCCAAGTCGTGGCTATTATAGGCTATATCATCAGATATTGAGGCTATTTGTGCTTCTAGCGAAGGATAGCTAGAAAAATTAATTTTGTTCGTAAAATAATTTTTACCTATAATACTATTATACTTTTTTAACTTTTTTATAGGCCCATTATGTTTTAATAAACCATCAATAGTTTCTAAAGTTAAATTTAGACCTTTAAATTCATAATATCTATTCTCAAGAAACAAAGCTATTCTAATGGTCTGTATGTTATGATCAAAACCTCCAAATTTTTTCATACATTCATTAAGGGCATCTTCGCCTGCATGTCCAAATGGTGTATGCCCCAAGTCATGAGCTAAACTTAATGTTTCACACAAATCCTCATTTAAATTGAAAAATTTACATAAAGTTCTTGCTATTTGAGCAACTTCTAAAGAGTGAGTAATTCTTGTTCGAAAATGATCTCCCGTTGTATTAACAAAAACCTGAGTTTTATGTTTAAGTCTTCGAAAAGCAGTCGAATGAATTATTCTATCTCTATCCCTTTGAAAGTCTGATCTCAAACTGGTTTTTTTTTCTTTAAAAAACCTACCCTTAGACCTAAGAGGAACTGCTAATTTGGATAAAGTTTGGATTGAATTTTTTTGCATGCTTATTATATAGATTATATACTAAATAATTATGGAAAAAAAATTAGAATTTACAGATAGAGCAAATAACCAGATAGACAAAATCACCAAAAGAGATGGGAAAAAATATTTCAGAATTGCTGTTCAAGGTGGTGGGTGTTCTGGTTTTAAATATAATTTTACTTTTGATGATAAAATAGAAAAGGATGATGTGCTATTTAATAAAGCTGTTATCGATAAACAATCTCTCGAAATAATTGCAGGTTCCACTGTAGATTTTAAAAAGGAGATGATTGGTGAGTCTTTTTCTATAAATAACCCTAAAGCTTCGGCTTCATGTGGTTGCGGTTTATCTTTCTCGGTTTGATGAAAATAATTTCATGGAATGTGAATTCAGTTAGAGCAAGAATTACCAATATTGTTGATTATATCAAACAATCAAATCCTGATATTTTGTTGCTACAAGAAATTAAGACTCAAGAAATTAGTTTTCCTTACGAAGATTTTAAAAATATTGGATATAATTCTTACGTTTTTGGTCAAAAAAGTTACAATGGTGTAGCTATTATTTCTAAACAAAAATTAGAGAAAATTAATAATAGCTTTATTAAAGATGATTTAAAACAATCTAGAATTATTACTGCTGAATTGAAATTTAAAAAAAAAAAGATAGAACTTATAAATATTTATGTTCCAAATGGAAATCCTGTAGATACAGAAAAATATGAATATAAAAAAGAGTGGTTAAAAATATTTATCTCAAATGTTAAAAAGAAAATTCAGAAAAACTCAAATATCCTTATCGCTGGAGATTTTAATATTATTCCTGAAGAAATTGATGTTTATGATTTTAAAAGATATGAAAACGATGCTTTAGGTAGGTTGGAAATAAGAAAAAAATATAGAGAATTAATTAATTTAGGTTTTAAAGATGTTTATAGATCTCTAAATAAAACAAAACAAGAGTATACCTTTTGGGACTACTTTGCAGGTTCCTGGCAAAAAAATTATGGTATGAGGATAGATCATTTTTTACTTTCAAACAGTTTAATCGATAATATCAAATCAATTAATATAAATAAAAAACCAAGATCCAAAGAAAAACCATCTGATCATACGCCAATCGAACTTGAAATTATTTAACTCTACCGTAAATATCTTGATATCTAACTATATCAGTTTCTTTTAAAATTGACCCTAGTTGAGCTTCAATTATTTTTACCGGTTTTTTATATGGATTTTCTATTCTGTGAATAGATTTAACTGGTATAAAAATAGCTTCATTAGTTTTTAAAAAAAACTTTTTTCTATTAAGAGTTATTTTTGGAGTTCCTTGAGTCACAACCCAATGTTCAGAACGATGAAAATGCTTTTGAAGACTTAAAACTCCTTTAGGTTTTACATAAAGTTCTTTAATTAAAAAATTTTTACCGTTATACAAATTTGTATACCTGCCCCATGGTCTGTAAAAAATATTTTTCTTTTTTTGATATTTAGACTTTAATTTATCATAAATTTTACAAATTTCTTTCCAACTACCTAGATCAGTCCAAGGTATATTTAAATTTATAGCATTAATATCTTTTGATTTTTCTAATATTGCATAATCAAAAGAAATTGTCTTACATTTTAAAAAATCATTTTTATTTAGATAATAAATATCATTTTTAAATTTTGATTTATTTACAGAATTTAAACAATAATTGAAGTTTTTGTTTTGATACTTCTTGAAGTTATTAATTACTGATTTTTTTGTAAGGAAAAACATTCCTGAATTCCAATAAGCTTTTTTTTTAATGATTTTTTTGGCTTTTTCTAAATTTGGTTTTTCAATAAATTTTGAAACCTTGTATTTGTTTTTAACCCGATTTGATAAAAAATAACCAAAATCAGATGAAGGGTAAGAAGGCTTAATGCCAAATATAAAGATATTTTTATCTGTCAAATATTTTTGATGTTTTTTAATAGACTTATTAAAAAAGTTAGTTTTCTCAATTAAATGATCTGATGATAAGAAAATTAAGGGTTGGTTCTCAGGTATTTCTTTTATTAATGCTGAACTAAGTATAGCAGGAGCAGTATTTCTTTTTGCTGGTTCAAGAATTATCTTATATTTTTTAAAACCTTTAAATCTTAAATGCTTTTTAATTTCTCTTATATATTTTTTATTAGTGCTTATTATTGGATAATCAAAAATAGAATTTTTTATTCTCTCTAGAGTTTTTCCGAATAACGTCCAATTTCCAAAATCAATAAACTGCTTTGGTTGATGATGTTTTTTATTGGACCAAAGTCTTGTGCCTGAACCGCCACATAAAATTACTGGACGTATTTTCATTAAATTTTCGAATATTCTTTAACTTCTTTTTTCTTACCTGGATGTGTTGGAGCACCAAGGTAGGCTGGTCCTACTGTTTGAGCATATTTCCAAATTGTTCCCGATCCAAAACTTGATTTTTTTTCTTTCCATTTTTTTCTTCTAGCTTTTAATTGTGCGCTAGTAAGCCTTACATTAATTGATCCTTTTTTTGCATCTATATCAATTACATCTCCATTTTTAAGAAGTGCGATAGGACCACCCATTGCTGCTTCTGGGCCAACGTGACCAACACAGAAACCTCTAGTAGCTCCTGAAAACCTACCATCAGTTATAAGTGCAACTTTTTCGCCTTTACCTTGTCCATAAATAGCTCCAGTTGTTGAAAGCATTTCCCTCATTCCTGGTCCGCCTTTTGGACCTTCGTATCTGATTATTATTACATCACCGTCCTTATATTTTTTTGTCTGTACTGCTTTCATTGCATCTTCTTCATTATCAAAACATCTAGCTTTACCTGTAAATTGTAATTTTTTTAATCCTGCAATTTTTACGATTGCTCCGTCTGGAGCTAAATTACCTTTTAGTCCAACAACTCCCCCATCTGGAGAAAGTGGATTATTATATTCTCTTAAAACTTTTTGATTAATATTAAACTTAATGTTAGCTAAATTTTCTTTCATAGTTTTACCTGTAACTGTCATACATTCGCCATGAATATAACCTCCATCAAATAAAGTTTTTAATAACATAGGAACACCGCCAGCTTCCCACATATCTTTAGCAACGTATTTTCCTCCAGGTTTTAAATCAGCAAGATAGGGAGTTTTTTTAAATATTTTTGCCACGTCCATTAAATCAAATTTTACTCCTATCTCGTTAGCTAGTGCAGGTAAATGAAGAGCTGCATTAGTGGAGCCTCCGGTTGCAGCCACAATCGTTGCTGCGTTTTCTAGAGATTTTTTAGTAACTATTTCTCTTGGTTTTATTTTTCTCTCTAATAAATTCATAACAGCTTGACCACTTTCGTAAGCATATTTATCTCTTTCCTGATATGGGGCTGGCGTCCCAGCTGAATAAGGTAAAGCTAATCCTATCGCTTCTGATACGCACGCCATTGTGTTAGCTGTAAATTGACCTCCACAAGCTCCAGCACTTGGACAAGCTACTAATTCTAATTCTCTTAATTCTTCAGAGGACATTTTACCTGAAGAATGTTTGCCTACTGCTTCGAATACATCTACAACTGTTACATCTTTACCTTTAAATTTTCCTGGCAAAATTGATCCGCCGTAAATAAATACACTAGGTACATTTAATCTCAACATAGACATCATCAAGCCTGGTAGTGATTTATCACATCCAGCAATACCAACTAGAGCATCATAACAATGCCCTCTTACTGTCAGTTCTGCCGAGTCAGCTATGACCTCTCTGGAAATTAATGATGATTTCATTCCTTCATGCCCCATGGCAATACCATCTGTTACAGTTATCGTACAAAATTCTCTTGGCGTACCCCCAGATTGTTTTACCCCTTTTTTGACTGACTGAGCTTGTCGCATTAAAGCTGTATTGCACGGTGCAGCTTCGTTCCAAGTGGATACTACTCCTACAAATGGCTTCGCCACATCTTGTTCGGTTTCTCCCATTGCATAGTAAAAAGATCTATGTGGAGCTCTGTCTGGACCTAAAGAAGTATGACGGCTGGGTAGTTTTTTTTTATCAATTTTAGACATTTAATTAATACTAGACACAATACTTCTTAATTTTCCATCTTCAATAGTTAATTCTTTAACTAAATTTTTATCATTTTGTACTATTTCTTTAGGTGCTTTTGTCACATAAGCCTTATTTTTGAGCTTATTATTTAAAATATTAATTTGTTTATTAATTGTCTCGATTTTTTGCAAAATTCTCTCTTTTTGAGATCCTAAATTTACATCCTCATTAAAATTTAATGAAATTTTTTCCTTAAGAACCAAAATATCTATTGAATTTTTATCTCTTATCTTTGTTGTAAGGACATTATTTACTCTACCAACCTGTTTTACTAAATTTATATTTTTATTTACCAATTTTTTTAATTTCCCTGATTTATTATCAAAAAATATGTCACAATATAATTTTGGTGTAATTTTTAACTCTGCTTTAGTAGATCTAATGTTGGAAATTATTTCAATTAAATCATTTATATCATTTTGATTTTTGCAAAATTTATTAATTAACTTTAAATTTGGCCAACTGGAACTGATTAAAAAATCATTAAAAATCTTTTTATAAGAATTTAAAGACCACAAGTTCTCAGTGAAAAAAGGGATAAACGGATGAAGAATTCTAAGAATATTTGCCATCATGAATGAAGAGAAGGCCTTAGCCTCTTTTATCTCAATTTTATTTTTTGAATTTAGAATAGGTTTTAAGAACTCTAAATACCAATCGCAATAAGAATGCCAAACAAATTGATATGCATATCTAGCAGCTTCATCAAACCTAAATATTTCAATATTTTTCGTTATTAAATTTTGTGTTTTTATAAATTCATTGTAAATCCAATGGTTTATTGGAAGTTTGATTGAGTTAAAATCTATCTTTTTATCTAATTTACAATTATTAAGTTTTAATAAATTATTTGCACTCCAAATTTTTGTTATAAAGTTTCTATTTCCAGTAACTCTATCTTTTGATAATTTTACATCTCGTCCTGGAGAGGCCATCGAAATTAAAGTAAACCTTAAACTATCTGCTCCATATTCATTTATTAAATCTAATGGATCAATTACATTACCTTTTGACTTTGACATTTTTTGCCCCTTTTCATCTCTTACTAAGGCATGAACATATACTTTTTGAAAAGGTGTATTTTTTCTGAAATGATTTCCCATCATCAACATCCTTGCTACCCAAAAGAAAATTATATCAAAACCAGTAACAAGAACTGAAGTTGGGTAAAATTTGTTAAGTTCTTTAGTTTTATTTGGCCATCCAAGAGTTGCGAAAGGCCATAGAGCTGATGAAAACCAGGTGTCTAAGACATCTGTTTCCTGTCTTAACTTAAATTGTTTATTTCTATTTTTTTTCTTTGCTAGCTTTACTGCATTTTTTTCATTTTCAGCAACGAAAATATTTCCATTTTCATCATACCAAGCAGGTATTCTATGACCCCACCAAATTTGTCGAGATATACACCAAGGCTCAATATCATTCATCCATTGAAAAAATGTTTTTGACCAATTGCTTGGAAAAAAAGTAGTTTTGCCCTCTTTAACTATCTTAATTGGTTTTTTGGACAATTTTTTTGCATCAACAAACCATTGCTCTGTTAAGAAAGGTTCAATTATAGTGTTTGATCTATCTCCATATGGAACTTTATTTTTAATATTTTCAATTTTTACAAGAGAGCCTATGTCCTTTAATTTTTTAATTATAAGTTTTCTTGCTTCAAATCTGTCTAGACCATGAAACTCTTTAATCCCATTTTTGTTTATTTTCCCATTCTCTTCAAAAATGTTTATTATTTCCAATTTATTTCTCTTACCTACCTCATAGTCATTGAAATCATGTGCTGGAGTAATTTTTACGGCTCCTGAACCTTGTTCTGGGTCAGCGTAATTGTCAGAAATAATTTTGACAATCCTATTAACAATTGGAATAAGAACATTTTTTCCAACTAAATTTACATATCTTTTATCCTTTGGATTTACAGCAACCGCGGTATCTCCCATCATTGTTTCTGGTCTGGTAGTGGCGATAGTGATTTTTTGATCTGAGTTCTCTATCGTATAATCAATGTAATATAATTGAGATTGAACATCTTTTTGATTTACCTCCAGGTCAGAAATTGCAGTTTGAAGTTTAGTATCCCAGTTGACTAATTTTTTGTCCTTGTAAATTAGTTTTTTTTTATAAAGATCAACAAAAACTTTAATTACAGCCTTAGACAGATCCTTGTCCATGGTGAACCTGGTTCTTGACCAATCACACGAACAACCTAGTTTCTTAAGTTGATCTAAAATTATTCCACCAGACTCCTCTTTCCAATCCCATATTTTTTTAATAAATTTTTCTCTTCCTAAATCATTTTTTTTAATTCCTTCTTTTAAAAGGTTGTTTTCAACAACTGCTTGTGTTGCAATACCGGCATGGTCTGTTCCTGGCTGCCACAGGGTTTCTAGTCCTTTCATTCTATTAAATCTAACCAAAACATCTTGGAGACTATTGTTTAGAGCATGTCCCATATGTAATCTGCCAGTTACATTAGGTGGAGGAATTACTATAGAAAATTTTTTATTTGATTTACCTTTTTTTGGTTTGAATAAACCTTTTTTAATCCAAAAATCAGAGATTTTTTTCTCTTCTTTAGTGTGATTGTATTTTTTAAATTCCATTTTTTCGGTATTTAGAGGTATATATCAGATTTCAAGATCTATTAAGTTTAAAATCTAGATATAAAGCAGCAGTCCAAGAAAAATTTTTAGCACCCATTCCTAAACCTGACTTACAACTATAATATTCACGAAATTTTTCTTTTTCGACTAAATTAATAGTCTTTTTTCTAATAATTTCTGCGAATTTTTTATCTTTATTTTTCAATCCTTGATAAATAATCCAATTGCAATTAACCCATACCGGTCCCCTCCAGTACCTCTTTTCTTCAAAAGATTTATGTTTGGAACTTATAGAAGGAAAAAAATATTTTTCGTTTTTGTAATATTTTTTTAAACCTTTTATTAATTCTCTATTAATTAAATTATTATTTAAATCAGCAAATAGCATAAAAAAATTAGTTATTGATGGTATTTCTATTGAAGTATCATTTTTAAGATCTTTATTTTTAAATTTCATTTTTCTTGAATTAAATAATTTTATAAGTTTGCTCTCATTTAAAAGAATATATCTTTTTAAGAAAATGCTACTTTTACCTATAAATTTAAGTAAAAAATTTACATCTTTTAAAGCTTTTAAGAAAAGTGAATTAAATCCTACATCTACAACATTAAATTTTGATTTGAAGTAAAGTTTTTTAGGATCGTAATTCAATTCCCTTAAGTGATTTTTTATCGTTACATATCTGTCGTAATCTATTTTTAATGGTCTCTGACTTTTTTTAACAATTTTATTATCCTTTCTTTTGTAGCTAAGTTTGGAGTCTATTTTAATTTTGCTCATCGATTTATCCCATAAAGGAGAATTGTCATACCCGCTTTCCCATGGATGAAGTATAGAAATTAAACCAGTTTTTTTTGGATCTCTGTATCTAATAAACCATTCTAAATATTTTTTAATCTTTAATATTAATGTTTGATGTTTTTTTATCTCCTTTTTTGAAAATTTTTGTCTTTCAATAATTATCCTTAAAATACTAGCTAATATTGGTGGTTGTGTTATTCCAGATGAGGAAATTTTTCTACCACAATTCCAAGCTTTATAGTTAGGAGTATAATTTAAATCTTTAATATGAAAAAGAATGTGTGGAATCATTCCATCGTCCCATTGTCCAGAAATTAAAGTCTCAATTTCTTTAAAGGAGTAATCTAAATTGAAATTAGAATACCCTAAAGCAATAAAAGCTGAGTCCCAATTCCATTGGGCTGGATAAAGCTTAGTATTAGTAGGTAAAGTATAATTTAATCTTCTATTATTTAATAAGGTTCTTTTTGCTACTTTAATTGTGCTATTCATTATCCTTTAACGCTTCCGGCTGTTAATCCGCTTACTAAATATTTTTCAAAATATATAAAAATTAGAAGTATTGGTAAAGTAACCACCACAGATCCAGCCATAAGATATTGCCTTGGTGTTTCTGCATCCCCAGTTAAATGATTTATTGCTCTAGATAATGTGAATGTTTTTGGATTATCTAAAAACATAAGAGAAAATAAAAATTCATTCCAAGCTATCATGAATACATATAAAGATACTGAGGCAATAGCAGGTAGACTGAGGGGAATTATTATTTTAATAATTATTCCAAACCAATTTTGTCCATCTATAAGTCCCGCTTCTTCAATCTCTTTTGGTATGCTTTTGAAGTATCCCTGAAGCATATAGATTGCTACAGGTAAGGTAGTTGCTGTGTATACAATTAATAAGCCTTCTAAGGAATTTCTCAAACCTAGTTGACTAAAAACAGTGTATAAAGGAATTACTAAGACAATTGCTGGAAACATATAAATTATTAATATTGATGTTGAAAGTAAGTTTTTGCCAAAGAAATTTAATCTTGCTACAGCGTAAGCTGCTGGGATAGCAAATAATAAAGTTATTAAAACAGTTCCAATTGATACATATGAACTTGTAAGAATATATCTACCAAAATCATAAGTTTTGAAAATGACAAAGTAAGATTTGAATATATCAAAAATATTTTTTGAAAAATCAATACTTAGATCTACCGGATTAATTAATAAAGCAGTTTGCGTTTTGAAGCTAGTAACAAACATAATATAAAAAGGGAACAATATTACTAATGCAAAAAATATTATTGCAAATAAAGATAAAAACTCAAAAACAATTTTTTCTGATATAAAATCCTGATTTAAATATTCTAAATCATATTTTTTCAATTTATTTGTAAAAAATAAAATTAATAAAAATATACCTGATGAAAACCACATAGGAGAGCTCTCGCTAAAAAAAGTATATGTAATTGTGAATAAAGCAGATAACACTAAAATTTTTAAAAGATGATTAAACTTTTTTCCAATTAATACGCAAATTAAAGTTAGTCCAAATGATAGTGAAAGATTTAGATTAAAGTTAAGACTAGTAAAACTTAAACCTTGTAAAGTTGCCATAATTTTCCATATGCAAATAACAACTGAAAGAAAAATTGATGATGCAAGTAAAGTTATAATTAAAGATTTAAATTTCATTTGCCTTATTTCCAATTAATTTGAAATAAATAATCATAAAAGTTATTAATAATAATACGATTACTATTGAAACTGCTGAGCCCATGCCAATATTTGACACCGCAAATCCCTGTTGATACACACTTATCGGTAATGTCAAAGTGCCCGAAGCGCCACCTGTTAATAAAAATATATCTTCAAATTTGTTGAAGTTCCAAATAAATCTAATCATAAACAAAATTGATAAAATTGCAGTTATTTGTGGAAGTGTAATATGAAAAAATTTTCTAAATGGCCCAGCACCGTCAACATCTGCAGCCTCATAAAGATCTCTAGGGATAGCTTGTAGTCTAGCTAATATAAATAAAAAAGCTAAAGGAAAATATCGCCAAATCTCAAAAAATATAACTGTGGTCAATGCTAATCTAAGTTTTAACTCAAATCCTAAAATATTAATAATTAAATACTTTTGTCCAAGTAAATTTATAGGTTTTTCAATGACTCCGTAATTAACAAGAAGGGAATTTATCGTACCGCTATTGGGATCTAAGAGTAAAGTCCAGGTATAAGCCAAAGCAACCACTGGTCCTACATAAGGAAAAAGCAATATACTTCGCATAAAAGTTCTTCCATAGAATTTTTGGTTTACAAGCTGAGCAGCGAATATACCAAGTAAAATAGCCCCAAGTGTTCCAAAAAAAGTAAAGTAAAAAGTCGTCATTAAAAGTTCTACAAAATTGTTATTTATGAAAACATTTTTGAAATTTTTGAGAGTAAATTCTGTTGTTAATAGGATATTATTTGATTTTCCATTCAAATCTGGTTTATTTGATTTAACGTCTTTACTATTAATAGCATTGTTATTTACTTCTTTTACAAAAATTTCAAAATTTTCACGATAGCCGGGTTCCCAATTTCCAAAAAAACATTTAACTTTTTGTGACTTAAATTGACATCTTTTGTCCAAATTGAATGGTTCAATATTTTTAGGTAATTTATCTGAAAATCTAACTTCCCTAATATCTTGGATTAAAGAACTATTTCTTAATTTATATATAATCTTTAATTCAGAATTGCTATCTTGTATATTATTAACAATTTTTTTTGCCCTAGGCTCAGGAATTCTTATATCTTTAAGTCCAACTTCTTTGAAACTAATCCAAATGTTTGCAAAAATTGGAAATAAAATTATTGCAAAAACTAGACATACAGCAGGCAAAAGAAGTGTGTATGCTGTCCTTTTTTCTATTTTTGATAAAGTTGTGCTCATTTAAAAGCGGATAATAGCTTATTATCCGCTTTTAAGAAATAAATTTGCTAGAATTTTGCTAATTCAGCATTAATTTTTTTAACTGCTTCGTCAACAGTTATTTGATCATCAATATATTCTCTTGTGATTCTATTCAAAAATTGGGCATTGATTATTTTTGATGCTCTAGAAAGCTCACCTTCTTTAACACCCCATCTGTTTGCAGTATCTAATCCAGCAACAATATTATTGATTACATCAGATGAATAAAGTTCAGTTAATGGTTTTTTTCTATCTACACCAACTGGTAATTTACTCCAAGCTTTTGTGAAAGCAGCAGGATCTGAAGAATTTCCTCTTCTTACAGGAAATTTACCTTCAGGAGCGATTGCTAACGTGCTTGTGTAACCTTCATCCATAGAATACTCCACAAACTTTTTAGCTTCATCAGTATCTGCATCAGCTGTAATACCGAAATATCTTACGTCTGCCCATGCAGCTCCTTTCTTGTTATTTGGTCCACTAAAATTCGTGATGAAACCAGTTTTAGAAGCAAGCTCAGGTGATGTTGGATCGCTATTTATTGTTGGTGGAGCTGAGTCTCTTAATCCAGCTAGTTCATCCATAATAAATGGTGACCAAATTATCATTGGAGTTTTGCCAGCAAAGTATAACTCTCTAGATTGTTTCCAGAATAATTCTCCTGGAGGACTTGCTTTAGCTATAACTTTATAAAATTCTAAAGAATTCTTTAGAGCTTTCCCTTGTTTTTTTGTTCCACCCTTTTTAACAAAGTTTACTCCGTTTGCTAAAAGAACATGTTCAAGTACCTGGCTCATAAAATTTTCATCAATTTTAGTTGCAGCAACAAATCCAAACATATCTCCACTTGAAAGAACTTTCACAGCTTTAGTTATGTTTTCATAACTTGTTGGGGGTTCAAGACCCGCTTGTTTGAATAAGTCTTTCCTATAAACTACCATTTGTGTCCATCCATCAACTGGTACGGCAGCAATTTTTCCACCCTTCTTTGCCATGTTCAATGCTCCTGGAGCAAAAGTATTTTTTCCTAAACTTTTAACAACATCATTGTTAGCATTTACATCAAGTATACCTGCTTCAGCCCAGGGTAAAACATATTGAAGTGTGTGATAAATTACATCTGGAAGATTTCCAGCAGCTGCAGCAGCAGTAGCTCTAGAACCTAAATCTTTTTCCTCTACTGGTATAACTTCAACCTTAATTCCAGTTTTTGACTCAAATGATTTCGCCATTTCCATTTGTTTTTCCATTCTCGCTGGTTGAACTTCTGTAGTCCAAAAAGTAATATCGGCGAAACTATTAGACGTTAAAAAAGTTAAAGCAAAAATGACGACTGTTAATTTTCTCATTTTTCCTCCTATTAATTATTTAAATAATGATTTAAGTTTAACAATAAGATAATGGAATTATCTATGATTAAAATGCATACTAGGTTTGACAAAATTTAAAAATGAATTTTTTGAATAATGGCTTTTCTAAAATTTGAAGATATTGATAAATCTTTTGGTGAAAACCATGTAATTAGTAAATTTAACCTAGAGGTTGAAAAAGGTAAATTTCTAGTTTTATTAGGTCCATCTGGCTGTGGGAAGTCAACGTTACTCAGAATGATAGCGGGATTAGAAAAAATAGATAATGGAAAAGTACTTTTAGAAAATAATCTCTTGAATGATTTACTACCTTCAAAAAGACAAATTGCAATGGTTTTCCAATCTTACGCTTTATATCCTCACATGAGTGTTTTTGAAAATATATCTTTTGGTCTTAAATCAGAAAAAATTCCAAAAAATGAGATTGAAAACAAAGTAATTGAAGCTGCAAAAATCTTAAAGATTGAAGAACTTTTAGATAGAAGACCAAAAGAACTATCGGGTGGACAAAGACAACGAGTTGCTATTGGAAGAGCTATAACTAGAAATCCAAAATTGTTTTTATTCGATGAGCCTCTTTCAAACTTAGATGCTGCCCTTAGGTCAGAAATGAGAGTTGAAATTTCAAAACTACATAAAAAATTAAAAAGTAATATTGTTTATGTAACTCATGACCAAATTGAAGCTATGACTTTAGCTGATAAAATTGTAATTATGAATAAAGGAAAAATTGAACAATTTGGAGCTCCTGATGACATTTACAATAATCCAAATAATATTTTTGTTGCTGAATTTATAGGAAGCCCAAAAATGAATATTTTTAAGGTCGAAAGTAAGGATATTATTAACAAAAACACTTTTAAGTTATTCAATAATGAAATTAAATTTGAAAATATAAATTTTAATAATGGGCTTTATGTGGGTATAAGACCGGAGGATATTTCTTTAGAAAATAAAAGTGAATTTGAGGTTAAAATTTGTGTTGATCTAATTGAAAATTTAGGATCAGAAAAAATTGTATATTCTCAATTAAATAATACGGAAATTAGAATAAAAAGTACTAAAAATATAAAAGAAAAAGATATTACAATTTACTTCCCAAAAAATAAGTTATATTTATTCGATAATGATAAAAATAGATTAAAAACGTGATTTGTATCATTTTTTTAATTAATTAAAGGCCACGTGCCGTATTCTTCCTTAGAGTAGTTATATTTTTTAAAATCTATTTTTAATTATATTTTTTTTTATTAATGTTTAATATTAAATAAAAAATTGTTGCAAATAGGGTAATGATGGAAATACATAATAAAATAAATCTTATCTTATTGTCATAATGTAAAATTGCATATTCATCAAAATCTAGAAGTATCAATCTTTTATCTAAATGATAAATTGTTCCATTATATGAATTCCAGAAGTTATCATACAAGAAATTTGTAATCAAAATTTCTTTTTCTTTTAAAGGTCCTTTAAATTTATAAGAATTATTATCTATTTTTTCTAATAGGATTTCATTCATGAAATTAAAATTATTTTCATATTTCTGAATACAATTAATTAGATTTAATCTTTCACAAAAAATTTTATCATTAATATCTTTTGAAATGGTTACATAATTTTTAAAATTTTTCCTTTCTAAAAAATAAATCTTTTTATTTTGAATAATTTTTTTAAATAGAACAATAAAATTATTTTTTTCTTTTAAAGTAAGGTAATCCTTTTCTGTAAGAATTAAATATTTTATTTTAAAAATTGATAAAAAAATTTCACTATTAATTTCAGTTAAATCAGGTTTTAACCATCCGCGCATTTTATTTTCTGATTTTTGTATTTGATCTAGGGATACATTTTTAAAATCAGCATGAAATGGACTAAAATTTAATTTAGTAAAATCAGTTGTACTAAATATTCCCTCATTTCTGAAAGTTCTTTTTTGAATTTCATTTACAAAATCAGTCCCAAAATATAATTTATTTTCAAATCTTTTGTTGTGTTCAATCAAGGAAAAAGACTCTTTTAGATATTCAGATATTTTATTATCTTTTAAAATATTACTTTGATTAGTATTGTATGGGATGAATTTATAAAAACACGCTACATAAAATAAAGAAATCATTAAAATATTTGTATATACAATGCCAGACTTAATTTTATTTTCTTTAAATTCTTTTAAAAAAATAAAAAAAAGAATATAGCTTGAAATATTTACTATATCTCTCGCTTGCCAAATTCCTGAAACAACAGGAATATATTTTACAAAATCTGTCAAAGACCAGCAGGTAAAAAAAATAAATATAAAATTTATATAATAATATTTTTTTGAGTTATTTTCCTTGTAGATTCTATATGCAGAAAATAGACCAACAAAGAAAAATAATCCATTGCAAGGATACCTTGTAATGCTTATCCAGCTAAAATTTAATGGCAATCCTAATGATGCAAGATAATGTTTTAATGAATAACTATGTTGAACAGCTCTTGGAACTTCTTGAAATTTTATTGTCTCAACAGAAAGATAGTATAAATTATGAGAACTAATAAGTAGTAATAAAATAATAGATAAATAAGAGTATTTATTTTTAAAAAAAGATTTTAATCCATTTAAAAATAAAAAAATAAAACAAAATAATACAATATTGTAAAATACTCCTGGATGAGAATTAATAAATGAGAAACTACAAGTTAAACTAAACTTTATAAAATTATTTAATGATCTATTTTTATATAATTTCAAAAGGTAATATATTATTGGAAAATAAAATGTATATGTATAGAAAACACTAATCCAATCATCACTCCAAAAGTTATTAAAATTTGCAATAGAAAATAAAATTAGAAATGAAAAATATTTATCTTTTTTATTTAAATCAAAATACTTTAAAATCTTATTAAAATAATAAATCTGGATATAGAAATTCACAACTCCAGAAAATAAAAAGAAAAGATTTAAATTCGATCCAAATATTATAGAAATAGGATGATAAAAGGGATAATTTCCTAATGGAAAACTGATACCTGGGCCTAAAAAATCTATAAAAAAAATAAATGGATTATAAATGTTTTGATTTATTATTTGGTTACTAAATGTACCAACTTCATAAACTTCGTTGTCTTTAATTCCAAAAATAACAACTGGTGCTGTTAATATGAAAATTGAGATAAAAACAAGAACATTAGGAGCTATTATTTGACTTTTTTTTTTCAATTGGTCTTCTTTATCTGATTTTCTATAAAATTTAATTCATTAAATGTATTATTTCTTACTTCAAGTTCAAAATAAATCTGATAAGAGAAAATGCTCTTTGATATCAGAATAAAAAAACGGTTAATATTTAATAAAATTTTTGAAAAAAAATTATTTCCAAAAACTAAAGGAAATGGAGCTGGAATACCTTTTATATTAATTAAATTAAAATCACTGTCTTTAAAAAGTTTTTTAAATGAGCTAAATGTGAACAATCTAGTGTGAGTTATGTCAAGTATGCCTCTTTTACCATAGTTAAATAATCCTAAAAACAACATGATTCTTGTTACAACAAAAGCAATATTTCCAGTACTTGCTATAACTTTAATTTTTTTGTTGTTGGCTATTTTATTTCTAAGATTTGTTACAAAACTTTCTGGATTTTGAAGATGCTCAATTATATCTAAAACTATTACATAATCAATTTTACTCCAATCGACTTCATTATTATCAGGTAATTTTTTGTTTAAATCTAATAAAATTTTATCTTTATCAGTTGTATTCTTGCCGATATTGTCTACCATTTTTACATTACAATTTTTCTTATATTTAAGTTGATCGCATACAAATCCTTCACCACTACCTAGGTCTAAAACATTTGATCCAAATTTAACGCTATTAAATACTAAACTGTGAGGGCTATAAAAATTTAACTTTGTCTCATATTTATTTTCATTATAATTTTTCTTGATATATTTAATGTCATTAAATATTCCAAGTGTCATCAGTTTATACTTTACTAAAGTTGTGATACAATTTTTAGCATAAATTACTCCATTTACATTGCACACTTCATCACCATAAAAAGTTTTTATTGGTATTTCTTTAATTACGTAATTATTAATTAAAAATTGTGCAATTATTTCTGTGTCAAAATGGAAATCATTTGTATTTTTTTCAAAATTAATATTCTTGAGTGCAGAAACTTTATAAATTTTATATCCAGTATGAAATTCAGCAAGATTTGATTTTAAAAAAAAATTTTGAATTCTTGTAAGTATAATATTTCCAATAAATTTATAAATTGGCATTTTGCCTTTTATAGCGTCTAATTTATTAATCATTCTTGAACCTAAAACCATATCTATTTTATTAAAATCATTTTCAAAAGGAGAAAGTAAATCGCCTAAAAACTCTGGTGAGTATTGTCCATCTCCATGTATTAGAGCTACAAGATCATAATCATTTTTAATTGCGTATAAATAACCTAATTTTTGATTACCACCGTATCCAAGATTTTCTGAAGTTTTAATCACTGAAATATTTAAATCTTTACAATTTTTAGAGTACTTCAAGGCTTCTTCGTAAGTATTATCCTTGCTAAAATCATCACTTACGAGAATATCAATTTTATACTTTTTATTTAAATGTTTTGGAATTCTAGAAATAGTCCTCTTGATAATATTTTCATGGTTATATGTGACAATGTATATTAATAGTTTTTTCATTATAAATTAGAATAAATGTGTCTATATTTTATTTATCAATAAAAATTACATAAAAAAAGCATTATAATTAGTGTTACATAGCTTATTTAACAAAATCTATTTTATGTAAATTAGCTTAAAATCTGATTTTTTGGTTGATTTACATTTAAAAAATTTATTTAAACTTTGTATTTTTATTTAATTAAATATAGTAAAAATAAGAAGTTAAAAAATATAATTGAAAAATTACTTAAGTATAATTTTACGGCCACGTGGCGGAATGGTTACGCAGAGGATTGCAAATCCTTTTATCCCAGTTCGATTCTGGGCGTGGCCTCCAAAAAAACTGGTTGTTTTATATAACTAAAAAAAGTATGTTCGCTTATATTCCTCGGTAGCTCAGTTGGTAGAGCAGTTGACTGTTAATCAATTGGTCGCAGGTTCGAGTCCTGCCCGAGGAGCCAACTAAACAGCCTTTTCAAATTTTGAGGTATTGCTTAAAATCTGTAATATTTTATCTTTTTGAGTTCTAGATAATGAGGAAAAAGTTCGACTTAAAAATGAATAGTTTAAGTCTTCATTAGTATTTTCACTTGAATTAATATCTTTAAATTCTTTATAATCCTCAAAAAAATAAATTATTGGAACTTTTAGAAATTGAGATAATTGCATTAGTCTATTAGAGCTCACGCCATTTGTACCTTTTTCATATTTTTGAATTTGTTGGAATGTAACATTTATTGCTTGTGCGACTTTTGTTTGAGTTAAACCTAAAGATAATCTTCTCATTCTTAGCTTTTTGCCTAAGTGAACATTGAAATTTTCTTCCATAGAACTCCCTAAATTTAGATAATAAAACCTCAAAATGAACTTTTTAGCAATACCAATAATTATTTTTTTTTGGGGGTCAGAAATGCTTAAAAATCGTATTTTAGGTATTGACTAAAGCTAAAAAATAAAGTGTCAAATCTTAATTATTTTGCTTTTTTAAGTCTGTACTCCCAATAACCAGTTTTATCGAATGCTGCTTTTACCCAAAGAAAGGTACCTTCTTCGTACCAAATATCTGTATTTAACTTTTTATCTTTTGATAAATTAGGATCAGAAGAACTAAAATTAAATCGTAAAGTTTTATATACTTTATCACCTATTTTTACGTCTTCTTTTCCTTTAAATTCAACATTCTGTTCAATAACTCTGCCAGATACTGCACTAATTTGTGCTTTCCTTTGGACTATTTCGTGATTCCACCAGGTTCCAATAATAATATCTTTATTTACTTTTCCTTTAAAAGATGAACCATCAATAATTAAATTTTTATCAACTGGATCAACTTCAATATTAACGTATTTGTTTTTCTTATTTTGATTTGTTTCAGAATTGAAGCTTGAAAAGACACCATTTTTATACTTTTCAACACCTTTTGCATAATATTTATAAAGATTTACACCTAGCTTAGTTATTTTAAAACTAACTTCATTATCTATAACTAAGTCACTTTTATTTCTTGTAAATTTATAAATATGATAACCGATTGATTTATTGTTTCTAAACAATTCATACTCTAAATAATTATAATTTTTATAATGATCAATATGAGCATGAATTTCTTTAATTATTAAGAATATTAAAGTAATTGAAAATAAAAATTTTTTCATATATTTAATGATATGGAAACTAATTCTAATATATCTAAAATCGGAAATACACCATTAGTAAGACTAAAACAAGCATCAGAATTGACCGGCTGTAATATTTATGGAAAAGCCGAGTATTTTAATCCAGGGGAGTCTGTAAAAGATAGAGCTGCTCTATTTATCGTTAAAGATGCTATCAAAAGAAAACTTATAGATAAAGGTGGTACAATCGTTGAGGGTACAGCTGGAAATACTGGAATTGGTCTAGCGATAGTTTGTAAGGAATATGATATAAATTTAAAAATTGTGATACCAAATACACAATCTATCGAAAAAAAAGAAACCCTTAAAAAACTTGGAGCAGAATTAATAGAAGTTGATGCTGTTCCATATTCAAATCCAAAAAACTATATAAAACAATCTAAACAAATAGCGGAGGATTTAAATAAAAAAAGTAAAAAAGGAGTCTATTGGGCAAATCAATTTGATAACATTATTAATACTGAGGCCCATGTAAAGACAACTGCTGAAGAAATATGGAATCAAACAGCGGGTACTATTGATGGTTTTGCTTGTGCTGCAGGCACAGGAGGAACAATTTCTGGTGTATCTATAGGTCTTAAGGATAAAAACAAAAATATTCAAATTGCTCTATCTGATCCATTAGGTTCATCTCTTTATTCCTACGTAAAAAATAATAAGCTTGAAAGCACGGGAAATTCAATAACAGAGGGTATTGGAACAGCAAGAATTACTAAAAATTTTGATAAAGCTTTAATAGATGAAGCTTTTCAAACGAATGATGTAGAGGCTTTAAAGATTGTTTATGAACTGATAGAAAATCAAAGAATTATTTTAGGGGGTTCATCAGGTATAAATATAGCTGGAGCTATTAAACTAGCAAAAAAAATGGGGCCTGGAAAAACCATCGTAACGATACTTTGTGATAATGGAAAAAGGTATGCTAGTAAAATTTTTAATAAAGAATTTTTGAAGAGTAAAAATTTACCAATACCCAAGTGGTTATAGTATCTGACTTAAAAAAAGCTTTGTTCTTTCAGATTTAGGATTTTCGAAAAATTCTTTTGTTTTAGCTCTTTCAACTATCTTCCCTTCGTCCATGAAAATCATGTAATCTGCAACTTCTTTTGCAAAACCCATTTCGTGTGTAACAACTATCATTGTCATTCCGCCTTTTGCTAGATCGACCATCACATCTAAAACCTCTTTAATCATTTCAGGATCAAGTGCTGAGGTTGGTTCATCAAACAACATTATTTTTGGTTCCATACATAAAGCTCTCGCTATAGCTGCACGTTGCTGTTGACCGCCTGAAAGTTGTCCTGGAAATTTTAAAGCTTGATCATCAATTTGCACTCTTTTTAAATTACTCATTGCAATTTCTTCAGCTTGTTTTTTTGGAAGTTTTTTTACCCAGATAGGTGCTAATGAACAATTGTCTAGTATAGATAAGTGAGGGAATAAGTTAAACTGCTGAAATACCATTCCAACTTCGGCTCTTATTTTTTCAATATTTTTTGTATTTTCAGCAAGTTCTGTACCGTCAACAATAATATTTCCTTCTTGATGTTCTTCTAATCTATTTATGCATCTAATTAACGTTGACTTTCCTGATCCAGACGGTCCACATATTACAATTTTTTCTTGTGGAGCTACTTCAAGATCAATATCTTTTAGAACTTGAAACTTATCAAACCATTTATTTACATTTTTAAGTTCAATTATTTTCGTCATTATTATCTTTCTGTACTTAACTTTTTCTCTAAATTTTGACTGTATCTACTCATTGCATAACATATTATCCAAAAAACTAAACCTGCAAAAACATAGCCCTCCATTGCCATTCCAAGCCATTTAGGATTAGTTTTTGCTAAACCTATCATACCTGCTAATTCCATCAACCCTACAACGAAAATTAATGGAGTATCTTTTACAAGCGCCAAAAGAGTGTTTGCTATTCCAGGTATCACTAATTTAAGCGCTTGAGGCAATATAATAAGAGCGTTCATTCTCCAATATCCCATTCCAAGAGACTTAGCAGCTTCATATTGACCTTTAGGTAATGCTTGAAGTCCTCCTCTAACAACTTCAGCCATATAAGCAGCTTCAAACAATGTAATCGCTATTAAAACTCTAATTAATTTATCAATGAAAGTTCCATCTGGCAGAAACATTGGAAACATTACGGCTGACATAAATAAAACTGTGATAAGGGGGACTCCTCTCCATAGTTCTATAAAACCAATAGAAATGTATTTAATTGCTGGCAAAGAAGATCTTCTGCCTAAAGCTAAAATTACTCCAATCGGAAAACAGAAAAGTATTGCAAAAGCAGAAATAATGAAAGTTAATGAAAGACCTCCCCAAGCTGCACTTTCAACGTACTCAAGTCCAAAACTTCCACCTGAAATAAGTTTAATTCCTAAGAATGGAAAAACAAAAACTAAGAATAAAATAAAGTATTTTTTAAGTTTTTCGGATACGAAAAATGAAACTCCTACAACAGCAAATAAGATTAAAAAAGCTGTATTTATTCTCCATTGTTCTGCGTCAGGATAAAGACCATACATAAACCTATTGAACCAAACTTTTATGAAAACCCAACAAGCCCCATCACCTGTACAATCATCTTTTGAATTACCTACAAAATTAGCCTCTAAAATAAACCAATCCAGCATTGGAGGAATTGATTTTATAATAATAAATATTGTGAAAAGTGTTAATAAAGCATTAAAATTATTTGAATTTATGTTTTTATTTAAAATATCCAAGGAACGAACACCGCTAAATTCAATTCTGATAAGGTAAAATCCAATATAACCTAATATCAATGGTAAAAAATAGCTTAATTGAGAAGGTAAAAAGCCCATTAGATTAAAGTTAAAAAAGGCATTAACAAAAACATCTAAAAAACTTAAAGAAACAAGAAATAAACCTATAGGAACATAAGTTTTAATATTATCTTTTGAAGGTTTTGCAATTAAATTCATTATTTTTCCTTTATTGCCATTTTTTTATTATACCAATTCATGAATATTGAAATTGAAATACTTAAAGTTAAATAAGTAAGCATAGTTATTGAAATTATTTCAATAGCCCTACCCGTTTGCATTAAAGCAGTTCCCGCAAAAACTAATACAATATCTGGATAAGCAATAGCGGCCGCCAATGATGAATTTTTTGTTAGATTTAAATACTGATTTGTAGTTGGTGGAATAATTATTCTCAATGCTTGAGGCATCACTACAAGTTTTAAAATTTGATTTTTATTTAATCCTATACTTGCTGCAGCTTCTTTTTGACCTTTACCAACGCCCAAGATTCCAGCTCTTACATTTTCTGCAATGAATGTTGCCGTGTACATTGATAAAGCTAAAGCTAATGCTATTAGCTCTGGTATAATGCTTACACCGCCTGCATAAGTAAATACTGTTGGGGAAAGTTGTTTTAAAACAGGGTATTCAAATGAAAGCGATACTCCAAGAAAAAGAAATGTGATTAATGGTATTAATATTAATGTTGCCAAAGAAATAATAGTCGTCGGTATTTGTTTTCCAAATTGTTCTCTTTGTTTTGTTGCATAAGAATTAATAAAATAAATTGCTATAAAAGCTGCCATTACGGATAAAAGGAAAATATTAAAATTTGTCCATATAAATTTTGGAACATACCAACCTTTAATTGTTAAAAATGAAATATCATAAAAACTTATACCATTTTCAGGTAAAGGTAATGCTCTTAAAGCTGCAAAATACCAGAAAAATATTTGCAAGATTAAAGGAATGTTTCTAAAGATTTCTACATACCATTCTGCTACTTTAGCAATTAAGTAATTATCTGATAATCTGGATATACCTACTATCACTCCCATAATTGTTGCAAAAAATATTCCAATTGCTGAGACTAAAATTGTATTTAGTAAACCTACTAAAAATGCTCTCCCGTAAGAGTTTGAACCATCGTATTCAATCATTGAAAATGTAATATCAAATGATGCTTCTTGATTTAAAAAACCAAATCCAAAAGATATTCCTCTATTGCCCATGTTAATTTGAGCATTAGTAGCAAAATAAATAATTACTGAGATTAAAGCTAAAATAGTTATCGCTTGAGGAATTAAATCTCTCGCTTTTTTGTTTTCAATGTTGAATTTTTTAAAAATCATTATTTTGAGAGTAAAAAAAAGGGCCAGATAAATCCAGCCCTTTTTAATTTTATCAGCAATTATCTTGCTGGTGGTACGTAAAGAATTCCACCTTTAGTCCATAATTGATTTGGACCTCTATTAGGTAAAATTCCAGTATCAGCTATGTGTTTTTTATAGCTTTCACCGTAGTTACCAACTTGCTCGATAATTCTTAAGCTCCAGTCATTATCTAAACCGAAAGCTGCACCTAATTCACCTTCAGAACCTACTAATCTCTTAATAGCTGGGTTCTCAGAGTCTTTTAGGCTAGAAGCGTTTGATGAATTAACACCATACTCTTCTGCTTCGATCATAGTATTTAGAGACCATCTTACGATATCTTCCCATACTGCATCCCCTTGTCTTACAACAGGACCTAATGGTTCTTTTGAGATCGTTTCAGGTAATACTTTGTGCTCATCTGGGTTTGACATTTTAGTTCTTTGTGCTGCTAAACCAGATTTATCTGTTGTGTAAGTATCACATCTTCCAGCATCATAAGCTTGAACAACTTCGTCTGCTTTTTCAAACGCAATTGGTTCGTAACTTATGTTTTTAGAATTAAAGAAGTCTCTCATGTTAAGCTCTGTAGTTGTACCTGTGTTTGTACAAGCAGAAATACCGTTTTTGAAATCATTCACAGAATTAATTCCAGAATTTTTTCTTACCATGAAACCTTGACCATCATAAAAGTTCACACCAACAAAAGTTAAACCAATGTCAGCATCTCTTGATAATGTCCAAGTAGTGTTACGTGCAAGTACATCGATTTCACCTGATGTTAATGCCGTAAATCTTTCTTTAGCACTTAACGGAGTGTATTTAACTTTGTCTGCATCGCCTAATACAGCTGCAGCAACAGCTCTACATACATCTACGTCAATACCAGACCAGTTTCCTGATGCATCAGCATTAGAGAAACCAGGTAGACCTTGTGAAACACCACATTTCACAAAACCAGCTTTCTTAGTATTTTCTAAAGTTTTAGATTTTTTTGAACCAGCTCCTCCTCCGCCTTGGCCGCAAGCGACTAAAAGCAAAGACGCAAATCCAACTAAAATCCAAGTTTTGATTGATTTGATCATATTATTATAATCCTCTTTAGTTTTTTTATTGTTAACAATATTTTTGAATTATGAATTCAAAACACAATCACTATGATTTATTTTGTTTTTAATTTCAATTTAATGTGGCTCAATATGTAGATTATCTAATTCAAAAAGTACTAAATATGATCATTTACAACCGAATTTCAATAATTTTTTACTTTCGTCATTTCATGAAGTCTACTTATTGTTCTTTTGAAAAAATCAAAATGTCTTTTAGATGAACTTAAATTTTCAAGTCTAGTTTCTAAAGATAAAGTTAATTTAATCTTTCTATCATAGAGCACATCTATTAAATTTATAAATCTTAGTTGTTGATTAGAATTTAGTTCTGTGAACGATGGAACATTGTAGATAAAAATATGATGGCAAATATTTGCTAGATTAAAGTAATCTTCTGAACCTAAATTTTTATCACATAGTTCTTCAAACGTAAATTTAGATATACCTTTATAAAAGTTATGAATATAAAACTTTCTACCTTTGGTGATAAAAGTTTTCTCAGACTTATCCATATCTCTAGTTAATCTCCTAAATAATTGGTTAATACTAAATAGTGTTTTTTCGTTTAATGGATAAAAAATTCTTTGTTTTTTTTTATCAACGTTTTTTCTGTAATCATTATTTAATTTTAATTCCTTTTGTATTGATTCTTTTTCTATCAACTTAATAAAAGGTAGAAATTGATCTCTTTGAAGACCGTCTTTGTAAAGTTCATTTGGTTTAGTATTTGAGGATAGTATAACTTTTATATTTTCATCAAAGATTTCCTCGAATAACTTGCCCAGTATCATAGCATCTACTATATTAGTTACTTGAAATTCATCTAAATAAAGGAGTTTATATTTCTTTTTAAAATCTTTGACAAAAGCTGTAATTGGATTAATACCTTTTTTTTTATGCCTAAAATTATGAAATTCAATCATAAATTTATTAAAATGAGATCTTTTTTTTTTAAGGTCTAATTCTTGAAAAACATGGTCCAATATAAGAGTTTTTCCTACTCCTACTTTACCGTATAAATAATAACACGATTTAGAACTTTTCTTAGAAAATATGTTAATTAATTTCTTTTTTTGGAAGAAAAATTTCTGTAGAGATTTTAATATTTCGAACTGTTTTTTATTAATTTCAAATTTTTTTTTTTTACAAAATTTTTCAAACGATTCCTCAAAATCTCTTAAAGGCATTTAATTTTTTTTATTTTCCCAATTAATACAGCTTTTTACTATTATATCTAAATTATTAAATTTTGGTTTCCATTTAATAAATCTTTTCAACTTTGATGTATCTGAGATTATTTTCGCCATATCACCTTTTCTTTTTTTAATTGTCTTAACCTTAATTTTTTTTTTTGTATTTTTTTTGAAACTTTCTATTACCTCATTAACAGAAACTCCTCTTGAATATCCACAATTTAAAATTATAGATTTATTATTACAAATTTTTTTCAAAACTTTTAAATGTATATTGGCTATATCAACGACATGAATATAATCTCTAATGCAAGTACCATCCTCGGTATCATAATCGCTACCATAAATTTTAAAAATTGGTTTTTTTTTCTGTAATTCTACAGATAAGTTCTTAAATAATTGATCTCCTTTATTTATTTGACCAATCTTTCCTGATTGACTAGCGCCAGCAACATTGAAATATCTTAGTATACCATAATTAATCTTATTTTTTTTACAAAAATTTTTTATAATTTTTTCGCCCTTTAATTTTGTTTTCCCATAAACGCTACTTGGTTTTAGTTTTGATCTTTCTGATACTTTGCTTAAGCCGTCTTGATATACTGCGCAGGTAGATGAAAAGATAAAGTTTCTAACCTTAGATGTTTTTATGGCTTCTAAAATTTTTTTTGTACCTTCTACGTTAATACTTTCGTATTTTTTTGGTTTTTTTTGACTTTCTCCTACTGATAGAGCTGCTGCTAAATGAATAATGCTGTCAATTTTATATTTTTTTACAATTTCTCTTGTTTTATTAATTTTTCTAATGTCAGAAAAAAAAAATTTTGTTTTGCGGTTTATCAGCTTCTTATGTCCAGTAGATAAATTATCTAATAAAAATACTTTTTTTTTATCTTTTATTAAAATTTCAGCGATATGAGATCCTATGTAACCTGCTCCTCCAGTTATAAGAATATTTTTAAACATATTTAAAATAGATTGGCGCGCCCTGAAGGATTCGAACCTACGACCCTCGGTTTAGAAAACCGATGCTCTATCCAGCTGAGCTAAGGGCGCTAAATTATTATATTTACTTAAAAACATACTAGATGGTCAATATAAATCGGAGACTTAACACCGAATTGTTCTGACTTCTCGTGTTGATGGATATGATGAGAGTGGACAAATACAGGTAAATGCTCACCTTTTTTAGTTCTTAAAGTATAAATAAAATTTGTTCCTTTAAACTTTCTATCAACTACCTCTAATTTTAGTTTACTTTGATCATCGTGTATTAAATCCTCAGGCTGTAAAAGTAATTTAACTTTTGAGCCAGATGGAAAATTGTTTGATAATTTTCCTCTAATTTCCCCTAGTTCATCATGTTTGAGTCTATGAACTGCACACTCACTATCTACAACTTGAACATCGATAAAAATTCCTTTATTTAAAAAATTTGCAACATCAATTGAATTTGGCTCGTGATGTACATTATAAGGTATATCGAATTGCTTTAATTTTTGATCTAGTATTATTCCACATTTATCAGCCATCGAAAAAGCTTCGTGGGAGTCGTGTGTTACTATGATAGTTGTCAAATTTATTCTTTTTAAAAGTTTTTTAACTGAAGCCTGTATTTCTTCCTTAAGACTTTGATCTATATTTGAGAATGGTTCGTCTAGTAATAATAAATCGGGTTTAGACATTAGAGATCTAGCTAATGAAACACGTTGTGCCTCTCCGGCACTAATTTGATGAGGATATTTTTCTAATATAGGTTCAATTCTTAATAAATTAATTATTTCTTTAACATCTACATTTGGGCCATAACCATTAGATCTTTTTTCTCCAAAGTTTATATTGTCAATAACTTTATAATTAGGGAAAAGAGAATTATCTTGGAAAGAAAGGGCAACATTTCTTTTTTCTGGCTCAATATGAATTTCATCAGAGGCTAAAATCTTATCTCTAAGTTTAATTTTACCTCCACTAAGTTTTTGTAAACCAGCAATCGTTCTTAGCAAAGTGGTTTTTCCTATTCCAGATGGACCCAACAAAGAAATTATTTCCCCCTGTTTTTTTATAATTAAATTTACATCATTTACTTTATTTTTTTCACTCGCAGTAAAATTACCATTTTGAATCTCAAAAAAATTATTGGACATTAAGTTGATTATATTAATTTTTTTTTGAAAGTATATATCTAGATGATAGGAGTATCAAAATTGTAGACCAAAAAATTAAAAAAAGAGATGGTAATGCAGCCGCTTCAAGTAAATCTTGGGATGCATATATATAAGCCTGAGTAGCAAATGTTTCAAAATTAAAAGGTCTTAGAATCATCGTCATAGGTAATTCTTTAATTACTTCTAGAGAAATTAATAAAACCACTAAAATTATATTAGTGCTTAAATAAGGCACATGTATTTTAAAAAATGTATTAATCTTAGTATAACCAAGAAGATAAGCACTTTCGTCTATGGAATTATTAATTTTTTCATAACTTGATTTTATTCCATTAAAAGAGAGAGAGAAAAATCTTATAAAATAAGCTAATAATAGTCCTAAGATGGATCCTATAAACAAGCTCTTTGAACTTTTAAAATCAAAATTGATTGTTAAAAAATCACTCAAATTTGAAAAGAAAGTAATAAAAGCAACTGCTAGAATGACTCCTGGTATCGCATACCCAGAAATCGAAAAGGTTGTAATGTAGTTTAAAATTCTACTTTTTGATATTCTGCTTCCATAATTAATAAACAAGGAAATACTTACTATAAAGATGCTAGCTAATCCTACTAACATTAGAGTATTTAAGTTTATTTTAAATATATCTATATCTTGAATATATTTTGGAAACTTTACTGTCCAGTAAATCATTTGAGAAACTGGAAAAATAAAACTCAACAGAAAAATTAATGTGCAAATTAGAACTGGAAATATAGTCTTTCTTCCAGTTAATTTAATTTTAGTAATTGGCTTAAAACCTCTACCTGGCTGATGATACCTTGCTTCTTTTCGTGAATAAATTTCTACCGAAAAAAGTAAAAGAATAAAAATCAGTAATATAAAAGATATCTGATTTGCGGTGTTTAAGTCATCAAAAGACAGCCAAGAATTATAAATTCCAGTAGTTAATGTATTTACGCTAAAAAATGATACGGTGCCAAAATCTGATAAACATTCCATTGAAACTAAAGCTAATCCGGCAATTATTGCTGGTCTTGCTGAGGGCAAAATTATCCTAAAAAAAGTTTCATTAGACGAAAGTCCTAGGTTTTTTCCAACTTCAATATAGTTATTTGATTGATAGTAAAATGATGCTCTCGTTAACACATAAACGTATGGAAATAAAGAAAATGATATGGATAATATAGCTCCGACTAATCCATCTATCTTAGGTATAACTGGATTGTAATTACCCTCTCCAAAGAGAAATGTTAAAAACGAAAAAGCCGTGCCGTAATTTTCAAAAAAAGCAATTATTGAAAATGCATAGATATATCCAGGAACTGCAAATGATAAGATTAAAGCCCAACTAAAAAAGTTGGATAACGGAAAGTCATAAAAAGATACAAAATATGCAGAAAAAATTCCTAAAATGAGTGTAAAAAATATAACAAAAAATAAGATTGTTATAGAGTTAAAAATATACTCGAATAAAAATGTTTCTTTTAATAAGTAAAAATATTCACTTGTCTCCAAAAAAAAACTAGAGAAAACAGTAATAATAGGCATTGCAACCACTGAAGCTACAATCAATGATCCAAAAAACCATATATTATATTTTGTCATTGGTGGATTTTTTTAGCCTCTGAAATACAAGGCGAAAAACCTGTTTTTAACTTATTCAAGTTAATTTCTTTTTTTATTTTTCGCCTCATACTATTTATAACTACTTCCAGCCCGCTGCTGTCATAACCTCTAAAGCATCTGCTTGTCTTTTTCCGTAATTGACAACTTTTGTTTTTAGATCTTGCTTAAAATCTAATCCCATATTTACAACAAGTGGATGTGGAGACACGCCTTTTATCATTGGATACTCAAAAGTATTATTTACAATATGATTTTGAGCTTCTTCACTTAATAAGAACTCAACTAATTTTATTGCATTAACTTTATTTGGTGCTCCTTTTACAAGTCCTGCACCACTAATATTCATATGAGTTCCTCTTCCATCTTGATTTGGAAAGAAAGGTTTTACTTTTTTAGCCGCTGCTTGCTGCTCTGGTCCTTTTTTTCCAGAAAGCATAAGTGCTAAGTAATAAGTATTAGCTACTGCTATATCAGCTTCTCCTGCTGCAACAGCAAGTATCTGAGCTCTATCATTTCCCTTTGGAGATCTAGCCATATTTGAAACCATACCTTTTGACCAATCAGCTATTTTACCTTTTCCATTATTTTTAATTAATGAAGCTACAAGTGATTGATTGTAAATATTGTTTGAAGCTCTAATTACTAGTCTACCTTTCCATTTCGGATCAGCTAAACTTTCATAAGTTAAACCAGCTAATTCTGCACCGCTTACTCTTTCTGGAGCAAAGTATACAATTCTAGCTCTCTTCGCTATACCAGTCCATTTTGATGTTCTAAAGTTACTTGGTACAGCAGATTTTATAACTGCACTAGTAAGTCCTCCTTCCAAGTTTGCTTCAAAAGCACCTAATCTTCCAGCGTCTGCTGTTATGTATAGATCTGCTTGGCTATCAGCTCCCTCCTCTATTATCCTTTTTTCTAAAGCACCTGACTTTCCTGATACAACGTTTACTTTAATTCCAGTTTTAGCAGTGAATTTTTCATAAAGTTGAACATCTGAGTCATAATGCCTTGCACTAAATATGTTTACCTCATTTGCGAGTAAAGAACCTGCAAATGAAACTAAAAATAGATAGCTGATTATTATTGTTTTTTTCATTTTTCTCTCGTTATTGATAATGATTATCATTTACAATAATATGAGAATGATTATCATTTGCATAATTGACGCACTTGTAGGTAGCAGTAACTGTTGATAAGTGTCTTTAAAAAGAGTTAAAATTGCAAATGTTACAAATTAATCCTAAAAAATTCAAAAATATTCAAAACAAAACAATACCATCACCTTTAAGACCTAAATTTAGAAATAAAAATGAAAGTAATATTTATTTTCTCTCACAGAGAAAGTTTAATACTGAGAAAAAGGCTAAACTTTTAAAAAAAACAAAGATTTTACTAATTATAGCTATAATTAGTATTGGTGGCTATATCTTGTCTAGTTAATATTAGCTTTAACAGTCCCAAGTTTATCGATTTTTCCAATGTAGGAACCTTTATTAAGTATTGGAACAACCCCTACTGTAGAACCTGTAAAAACGTAAAAGTTATTGTTAAATTTAATTTTAGATTTTTGAAGTTTCTTTAAAACAAAAAAAAGTGAGTTTTTAGGATTCTTGTAAACAGTATTAGTATTTCCTTTAACCGATTGATTTGCTTTTTTATTATAAATGACTGTTTTTAAATTATTAACATTAATATTATTAAGTTTTTTTTCAGTGCCAGTTACAAATTTTATATTTCCTCCAAAATCTGAACTAAGGTCACCGAAAGATTTTATACCTTTCTTTTTTTGCCTATAACCAACTACCTCTATACAAGGAAAAATCTTTAAAATAATCTTATTAATATCATTTTTTGAAATTCTCTTTTTAAGATTGAAAAACTTTTTATCAATTTTATAACCAACTTCGAGTTCAATGCCTAAAGTATATTTATTAATCTTTATATTACTATTGTTTTTAATAATGTTATGTTTATATACAGAAGCATAAAAAGGTTCTTTTTCTTTTAGTTTTTTCAAAAGGGGGATACCAGTACCACCAGCTTTAAATCCAGTTATTGGTTTATTTATTTTACTTTCACATAATTTTCTAAAATTATCTGCCTTAATCAGATTTTTAGTGTAACGACTAGGTAGTGGTGCTATAATCTTTTTTTTAAGAAAAGCATTAACAATTTTATTTGCATAATAATTAGAATTTTTGAATTTCATTAAATATTGTCTCCTAAGTATATGTCAAGTGATAATGCAGTTTCAACAAGAGAGTCTTTTCTTTCGACATTTTTATAAGTTTTTATCCCCTCGTCAATTGGCACGTCAACTACTCTTCTATTATTCCAAGCGACCATTCTATCAAATTTTTTTTGATTAAGTAAGTCCACAGCATACACTCCAAAAGCACTTGCTAATATTCTATCAGTAGCAGTTGGAGGTGCCCCTCTTTGCACATGTCCTAATGTAGTCACTCTACATTCTACATCAGTTTTTTTCATTAGCTCCTTTGCAATATGATCACCAATACCACCCAGCCTTTGTTCTCCATCAATATATTTATGTAACACTCTCGATCCGTCTTCTTTTTTAACTGCTTCTGCAACAATAATTAGGGAATGCTGAATATCATTTTTTTTCATCGAATTTAATTTTTTTATAATTCCATTAATTGAATATCTTATTTCAGGGATTAATATAATGTCTGCTCCACCGGCAATTCCAGCATTTAAAGCTATATGACCAGCATCTCTACCCATAACTTCTAATATCATTGATCGCCTATGACTTGCAGCAGTTGATTGAAGATTATCTAATGCCTGAGTGGCTACATCAACGGCAGTATGAAAACCTATTGAGCTCTCAGTTGCCCCAACATCGTTATCAATAGTTTTGGGTATTGCTACTATTTTCATTCCTCCATCTTTTGCAAGTTTTTTTAAAATTTGCATGCTTCCATCACCACCTATTATCACTAAACCATCTAATTTCATTGAATGATAGCCTTCGATTATTTCTTTTGATTTATCAACGTGTTTACCATCTTTTGTGGGAAACTTAAAAGGATTGCCTTTATTTGTAGATCCTAAAAAAGTTCCACCTTGTCTTAATAAGTATCCGCCAAAAGTTTTATGAGTTAATTGTACTGCGTCTACTGGTCGTTTAATAAATCCTGCGGTCCCATCCCTTATTCCATAAACGTCCATATTATATTTGTTTTTAGCTCTATAGAAAATTGATCTGATTGCTGCATTTAAACCTCCACAATCTCCTCCGCTAGTCAAAATTCCAATTTTTTTATTGCTCATTAAAATTAATATTCTTTAATATTCTTTTTTAAGGAAAGTGGTGTTATAACATAAAAATCTCTTAATGGAAAAAAAAGCAAAAATTATAGCTACTTTAGGTCCTGCGATTTATAGTGAAAATAAGTTAAAAAAGCTTGTAGACCTTGGTGTCGATGCCTTTAGAATCAATTTTAGCCATAACACCAAAGGTATTAATAGAATTATTTCAAAAATTAGAAAAGTAGAGAAAAAAAATCAAAAAAAATTGTCTCTTATAGCTGACCTTCAAGGGGTAAAACTTAGAATAGGTAAAGTTCAAAATGAAAGTCAAAGGATTAAGTACAACCAAAAATTTATATTTGATAGTAAAAAAATACCTGGTAATTCACAAAGAGTTAATTTTCCTTATCCTAAAATTTTAAAAAAGTTAAAAAAAGGTAATAAAATTTTAATTGATGATGGTAAGTTTTTATTTTCTGTTATTAGCAAAAAAGGCAACTCAGTAATTACCAAATGCCGTAGTCAAAATTGTGAACTTAAGAGTAATAAAAGCTTCCATGTTCCTAAGTTGGATATAAATTTTAATAAACTTACTGAAAAAGATAAAAAAGATATTAAAACTGCTATTAAACTCGGTTGCAATTGGATTGCTTTATCTTATTTGCAAAATGAAAAATTAATTTTGGAAACCAGAAAATTAATTAAAAAAGACATCGGTATTATTTCTAAAATTGAAAACAAACATGCTTTAAAAAATATAAAAAGAATTATTCAAGCAACAGATTCGATAATGATTGCTAGAGGAGACTTGGCTATCGATATTGGCCACAGTGAAGTGCCAAAAGTACAACTAAGTCTAATTAAAAAATGTTCTCAATTTTCCAAATCTGTAATAGTTGCTACTCAGATGTTAGAAAGCATGATTGAAAATAATACCGCTACTCGAGCTGAAATAAATGATATTGCAACAGCAATCTTTCAAGGTGCTGACACTGTAATGTTGTCAGCTGAAGCAGCAATTGGAAAATTTCCAATTCAAGCTGTTTCTACAATGACCCAAACTATTTTATCTACTGAAAAATACAAAAGAGAACATATAGAAGATTTTAAAAATTCAGTTGTTACAAACAAAGATCCGGTCAAATCTATATTGCTCTCTGTTAAAGATATGGCTTACAACCCGGACGTAAAAGCTATAATAGTTTTTTCTAATTCTGGTAGATCTGCAAAACTGGTTTCAGCTATGCGTCCAGCAGCAAAAATAGTAACGATCTCACCTAATATAAATGTAAGTAGACAAGTATCATTACTTTGGGGTGTTCATTCTATAAATAGCAGAGACGCAAATGGGTGGAGAGACATGATGTCTATTTCAAAAGAGATTATAAAGAAACTTAAATTTATCAAAAAAAATGATTTTGTTGTTATAACGGCCGGTTTACCTTTTGGTAAGGCTGGTATGACTAATATGGTAAGATTATTCAAAGTTGGCTCATGAACGAAACTAATTATTCAATTGACGAAATTCTAAATGCTATAAATGAAATCAATAATCCCAATAAAAAGAAAATTTTAAAAGTTAAAAAAAAGGATATGAGCTTGAAACATTTAGAAATACCAAAAAGTACATTAAAAATAATTGAGGAGGCTGAAAAAAGCAAAAATTAATAGAGTTTACAAATTCCCTTAGAAATTAATTTACTCGCAAAATCGTGACCGATTTCATTCCAATGGCCTGTGCCTAGTTTAGTATTATAAAAACCATGAAAAAATATTTTTTTTTCAAGTGCTTCTTTCCTCATTATTTGAGAGATTGATAAAACTTTAATTTTATTTTTTTTCGAAAACTTAGCTAATCTATTTTCTGGGTAAAATATATCATCTATACTATTTTTTTTTTTATAATCTTTTAAATAAGTTATTGAAGGATAAACTTGAATTGGATTTGAAAGAGATACCAGAATAAACTCTTTGTCTTTTTCTATTACGTCTTTATTAATTAATTTTATAATTTTCTCGGTAATTATCCAAGCCTTTGACCAAGATGCATCATTTGGATTATAAAGATTTCCCTCTGGCTTATTAACTTTCTTGTTTAAATTTAAGTTAGATTTTCTTTCACTTGCAAAATACATTTGAACATAGGACTCCCTAAATAATTGAGCTATTCTTGAATACTGGCTCAATTTTATAAATACTTGACCATAAAACGAACTTAAAATTTTATAGGGTTTTGATTTTAAATAATCTTTATCAATTTTTTTTATGTTATCGCCATCAAATTCGAAATAAGGCCTATATTTTTTTGTAGATAAAATTTTTAAATTATCAGAAATATCGTTGCCACTATAGAAAGCTAGAAGTATTAAATCTGGATTATATTTCCATACATGATTTTTTAATGTTAAATATTGCTGAGTAGTTCCATATTCAGAAACCCCAAAATTAATTACTTCAATTTTTTTTCCTCTATGAAAAGGTTTACAGTTTTTTAGGTTTTTTCCAAGTTTAAACCAAAAAGTCTCTTCAAGATTTACTGATCTGGCCTCTGCATAGGAGTCTCCTAGAATTGCAATTCTAATTGTATCTGAGGGTTTGTCTATCGTATGCTCATAATCTCTTAATCCCATCGAATTAATTTTCACCTCACCTCTTCCCTCTCTTGACCAAACACCCTTACTGTTTGGTAATAAAGAAAATCCTCTAATAGAATCGTGTTTTTGAAATATAGGATATTCAATACTGATTAGTCTAAGAAAAATTTCAACAATAATTATTATTAAAAAGAAAAATATAAAAAAAAAAGAAATTTTTTTTTTTATAGAGATTTTTTTCATTTAAGTTTTTTAGATACTTTTCTTAAAAGATTAAAAAAGAATGAAACTAGTTTTAAATTAAAAATTAAATTAAAATTTACTTTTAATCCCATGGAATTCAAGCTTCCTATGGCAAATGATCTTGTAGTTTTTATAAATCCTTTTTTAGGAGCATTAAAGCATCCATTAACAGTTAAAGTATCATAACCAAAATCATTTTTAAAAATAAAAAAAAGAGACTCACTATGCATAGATATATCGTGGTAATCATTTTTTGTTTCTTTAAAACCGTCAAATAGTGAAAACTCATAGTTTTTTTTATGATCTAATAAAAAAATATTAATTGGCTGGAAGAAATTTAAAAATTTAATTTTTGACGCTAGATAAATAATAAATTTTGAATTTATTTCCAATATTTTCTGTTTATATTTAGAATACTCAGCTAATAAATCTTGAAAATTTACGGATTTATTAAAATTATCCAATGGTAAAGACTCGATTTTAGCGTACTCTTCTTTCCAAAAATTCAACGAACTATCTTTTTGTTTTAATTGTTTAATATCTTGTATCTCTCCGGGTCTAAGAATTATTGAATCAATTTTTGACATTAATTGTTCTTGAAAAATATGAGGCTGATTTATTTGATCATTCATGAATTTATTTAATTTATTAGAAAAATAAATAAAGCTAGCAAATGGAATTATTTTTTTACATTCTAATATATTGTATTGATTAATCATGGTTTCTATTTTTTCAGAAGCTGCTTTTTTTCTATATTCTCTATTATCTTCATTACCCTTCCAAGCTGCGTAGCTAAATTGGGTTAACAGTAAATCAAATTTACCATGATCTTTTCTAAATCTTTTTATTTCATTAATATCATTTAGTGGACAATCATTAAGATTTAAAATCTTATCAGTTGAACCTTCAATAATTAATGCCGAATCGATATATCCAAATTTTATAATCTTTACTTTGACACCGTTTTCTAAAGTTACATATTCATTATTTGGCACTTCAATTACTTTATATCCTTTTTTCTCCAAGAATTTAAGAACTCGCTTATCTTTAGTTTTCTGAAAAAGAATTTTGGTATTATTGCGATCTAGTATCTCTTTGTATTCATCATTTAAAAAAAAACTTGGACTAAAATGATCTGGGTGTTCGTGTGAAATATAAATGTAATTCGTATTCTCAAGAAATTTTTTAGTTTCTTCAATTGGCAATTCATGAATTAGTTTCCAGCCCTTATGAAATACAGAGCCTTCGTACCAAGGGTCGGATACTATAGAAATATTATCCAAACTTATTTTGGCTGATGCGTGATTGATTAGTCTAACTGATGAATTCATTATAATATATTAATTATAAATTAAGCTAAATAAAAGTTGCAATTTGGATTGCAGTGTCACACATTCTGTTAGAAAAACCCCATTCATTATCGTACCAAGATAGTACCCTGCTAAATTTACCTTTGATTACTTGCGTTTGAGTTACATCAAAAATTGAACTATGAGAATTGTGATTAAAATCTTTAGATACTAAAGGTTTACTATTGATATCCAAAATTCCTTTTAATTCTTTTTTTGCAGCTGATTCCATTGCTTGATTAATTAAATCTGGAGTTGTCTCTTTTTCAGTTACAAGAGTAAAATCAATTAAAGATACATTGGGAGTTGGTACTCTTATTGCAGTTCCATCTAATTTTCCTTTTAAACTTGGTAAAACTAAACTCATAGCTTTAGCTGCTCCTGTAGATGTAGGTATCATTGCTCCCTCTGTTGATCGGGCTCTTCTTAAATCTTTATGAAGTGTATCTAAAAGTTTTTGATCTCCAGTATAGCTATGAATAGTTGTCATATATCCATAATTAATTCCGAAAGATTTTTCCATAACCATAGCTACAGGCGCAAGGCAATTAGTTGTACATGAACCATTTGAAATAATATTGTGTTCTTTTTTTAATTCTGAACTGTTTACTCCTTGTACAATCGTAAAGTCAACTTCTTTTCCTGGAGCTGAGATTATTACTTTTTTTGCGCCACCTTTAATATGATTTTCAGCTGAGATTTTATCAAGAAAAATACCTGTGCATTCTAAAACTATATCTGCATTAACTTTTTTCCATGGAATGTTTGCAGGATTTTTTTCTGCAAATACTTTTATTTGATTATTACCTATCTTAAAACCATCACTTGATGTTTGAATATCATCTTTAAGAACGCCATGAGTACTATCATATTTTATTAAATGTGCGTTCGCTTCAATCGATCCAAGGTCATTGATAGCTACAACTTGGATTTTGTCCTTGTAATTTTCCAATATCGCTCTTAAGATTAATCTTCCTATTCTACCAAAACCATTTATTCCTACTTTAACCATAATTTAAATTATCCTTTTCTTAATAAATATTACTTTTTTGTTTTTCTTATAAATCTTAAATTTATTTCTTTTGTAGTATTTGTGAGCTTTAAGATTATTTTTTTCATAGCACAAATATATGTGGTTTGCATTATTTTTTTTTACAATTTCTTTTAAAAAAGAATTTATTAAATTATCTTTAGCTTTTAATGAAATCTCATTAAATTGTTTTTTGAGTATTATAAAATGTAAAAGGTGTAAATATTTATTATTATTATAAGATTCTACTTCATTTTTATCTCTATTAATCACATCAAATATAAATTTAATATTTAATAAAATTTTTATCGGGTTTTTTAAAAGATATAAAATAATAGAATTTCTAAGTATGTTATAATTTTCATATGTAGTAATAGTAATGACACATGAAAATCTCTCTTTTTTTTTTATTACGTAAATTTGTAAAATTTTTTTTTTTACAATATTTTTCAAAAATAGAAAATCAAGCTTTGAGAAGATTGAATTTGGCAAATTCTTAACTATAAGAGAATATATTTGTCTCGGAGGATTTGTAATATTGGCCAACGAAAAATGTTTTTTGTTTAAAAGAATCACTTTTTTGTATTTAATTTGGACTATTTATTTCGGAACTAAGTTTTTTTAGTATTTTATTTAATAAAATAGCGTCATCTCTTTCTAAAATTTTGTCTTTTTTTAATGAATTTTCTATTTCCACCCTTATTTTTGATTTTATGTCCTCAACTAATTTTTTGTTGAGAGAAGAATAAATTTTATTTTGGAATTTATAAATAGTATACCCTATCGTTGAGTGATATAAAAAAAATATTGCTAAAAAAGAAATTATTAGTTTATAGATAAAAATTCTCATACTATTTTTCCTTTTTGTATATTGAGTAAATTAAAATATCATTAATCATTAAATCATCAATTTTTTTAAAATTTTTTGGTATTCTAAAATTTTTATTATATTTTTCATCTGCTTTATAAATAAAATTTGTATAAATATAGTCTGCTTGATCATATTCTTGACCGACAAAAATAAATCTTTTTTGGTAATCACTTTTTAACATATCCTTACCATTATATAGAGGCGTCCAAGAGGCATTTGCAACATATATTTTTTTGTTATTATCCCTTTCTATCTCATGTATAAATTTTAGTGCATTTGACCTACTAATTGATGGTGTATCTACTTGAAATTTATTAACACTTTCATGGTTTAAAAAGTTTACAAAATATAAACTTTGAAACGGATGAAATTTATAATTTGTATACGAAAGACTAGCTATAAAAAGTAATGAGGTAATAATTAATAAATTTAGATTAATATACTTTTTTAAATATTTATACGACACGCTCATTCCTAAAGTTGAGAAATAGATAATAAACAAATGTAGGAAATAAAAATGTCTCCAACCGCTTAACATAGCTACGTTTAAAAAAATTGCATAACTTATAAAGCTGAAAAAACTTACAAATATAAAAAAATCTTTTTTTTCATTAAGACTCTTCCATAAGTCTCCGTCTTTATTTATTTTGGTCTCCTTTATATTAATTAATCTGTTAAAAATTATTTTTCCTGAGATGAATGCACCGAATAAAGAAAATATTATTATAAAAAAAGGTGTTGAGATAAATATCCAAGTTGGTAAATATAATCTCGGCAAATATTTTATATTATAGTATTTACCATTAAACAGTATATCCATGTCCATCCAATAGAAAAAACTTTTAAACCAACTAAAAAATTCAAAAATATTCAATTTCCACATATAAGGATAATGAAGATAGAGAAAAAACATAAATATTGTAAATAACTTTGTTGTTCTTATTATTAATTCTTTCAGAGAAAATTTTTTTATAAGAAATTCTAAATAGTAAAATATAAATAGAATTATTGGTAAATAAATTCCCATAATTCGAGACGATGATGCAAAAGCAGCAAACAAACAAAAAAGAATTAGATTTTTGTTATTATGTTTCATAAATAAATCGAACAAAAAACTAATAGCTATGGTTAGGATTGATAAAAATAAGATGTCTTTATTATTGTGAAAACTATCTCCAAATATTCTTGGTGAAAATATATAAAAGAATAAACCTAGGAAAATTATTAGTTTATCATCGAATCTATTTATCAATATTTTTAAGAAAAAAAGTGAACTAATAAAAAATATTAAAAAGATTGCTAGATGTCTTATTTCAAAATAAAATTTACTATTTTCAATATTAAAATAAGTCTCAATAAAGGCTAATGGTAAATCAAAAACGATACCATAGAAGTTAAAAAAATTCGGATCAGGGAGATCAGGATCTGCAAATAAAATTTGCTGATATTTTAAATTCACTAAATTTTTAAAATTTTCAAAATTAGTAAATGATAACAAATGATTTAGCCAGTAAAAACCATTATGTCTTTGGAAATGTTCCTCAATTCCAACTCCGAAATCTTTAAAAATTATTATCCCGATTAAGAAATAAATAATAAAAAATAACCACAGAAATAATCTAAAATTAAATTTTGCTATCATTTTTTCAATATATTTGAACTAAATACTTTTATATCTAAAATTTTTGTTTAAATAATGAATTTTTTAATATATTCAATTCCCCTATGGGTTTCAAAAAAACTGCTTTAATTACAGGTATTACAGGACAAGATGGATCTATTCTAGCGGATTTTTTACTTCAAAAAAATTATAAAATTATAGGAATTAAAAGAAGATCATCTTCATTTAATACTGAACGTATAAATCATTTATATAATAGTAAAATTTTAAATAAATCTTACTTTCCTTTTTATGGAGATTTAACAGATACAACAAACCTAATCAGAATTATCCAACAAACAAAACCTCACGAAATCTACAATTTAGCAGCTCAATCTCATGTCAGAACTAGTTTTGAAACTCCAGAGTATACTGCGAATGCAGATGCATTAGGAACACTAAGGCTTTTAGAAGCAATAAGAATTTTAAAATTAGAAAAAAAAATTAAATTTTATCAAGCATCAACTTCAGAAATATTTGGGAACACTAAAATTCCCCAGAATGAAAGAACACCTTTCGCACCCACTAGTCCTTATGCAATTTCAAAACTTTTTTCTTATTGGACTGTAATAAATTATAGAAAAGCTTATAATATTTTTGCAGTGAATGGGATTTTGTTTAATCACGAAGGAGAGAGACGAGGAGCAACGTTTGTGACGAGAAAAATTACAAGAGCAGTAGCAAACTACTTTTATGGAAATAAACAAATTCTTTATCTTGGTAATTTAAACGCTAGAAGAGATTGGGGATATGCAAATGATTATGTTAAGACCATGTGGTTGATGTTGCAACAAAAGAAACCTTCGGACTATGTAATTTCAACTGGCGTAAGTAAATCAGTAAAGGATTTTGTCAATGAAGCTTATAATTGTATAGGCGTAAAAATAATTTGGAAAGGTAAAGGTTTAGGAGAAGTCGGTATAGATCAAAAAACTAAAAAAATTTTAATCAAAATTGATAAGTATTACTTTAGACCAACCGAAGTTCATGAATTGAGAGGAGATTCTTCAAAAGCAAGAAAAGAACTTAAGTGGAAACCCAAGACTTCATTTAAAATGTTAGTAAAATCCATGGTCGAGAAAGATATTCAAAAATTAGGAAATTCTATCTAAATTTTATAAAAAAAGATTTCATCAAAGTCATCAAATATCTAAAACAAGTATAAATATATTTAAAATTTATTGTTACCAGTGTCTTCGAAGTGCCTGAGGCTCTCACTGCATCTTTAAATGGAATTTCAATAATGTTAGCTTTTTTTATTTTCAATTCAACTATCATATTCACAAAGTAATCACCATAATATCCCTGTAGGTAGTAATTGTTAAAAAATTTTTTTTTAATACAAATATAACCACTCGTATAATCTGTAATATCTCTGAAAAGCAAAATTCTGCAAAGTTTGTTAAAAAAATAACTTTGATTTTCATTAATCTCTTTTTTAAGTACATCATTGTTAAAATATCTATCACTTCCTTCGAGAAATCGAGAGGAGATTATTACATCAAAATTTTTTGATTTTTCTATAAAATTTTTTATATATTTTGGGGGATGTTGAAAATCAGCGTCCATCCAAATTAGATTTTCATATTTAGATAAAGATATGCCCTCATTTAAAGAGGATGGCAAACTTTTTTTCTTATTTTTTCTTAAAATTGTTTTGATATTAGCATTATTTTTTTTAAAGTTTTCAACTACCTCATAGGTTCCATCATCTGAATTATCATCAACTACTATTATTTCATAATTTATTTTATTGATTTCAAAAATATTTGAAATTTCTTCAATTAATTTTAAAATATGCCCCTTTTCATTTAAAGTAGGTAAGATTACACTAAAACTCATATTTACTAAGTATTTAAGTATTGTTATTAATATTTTGTTTAATCTTTATGATACAAAATATAACATATAAAAAGAGAACTATCGCTCTAATAATTAAAGCTGGATATATAAAAAAAAAGGGTATTAACTTTTTTACTAAGAGAAGTTTTTTACAGCAAGTTGCATACATGAATCATCCAAAAGGATATACTATTGATCCTCATACACACAAAAAAAATACTAGGACTATATCTGGAACATCTGAGGTTTTAATCATTCTACAAGGCAAGCTTAAAATAGATTTTTTTACTCCAAAAAAAAAATATATGTTAAGCAAACTCGCAAAAAAAAACGACATAGTGATTTTAATGAGCGGAGGGCACGGCTTTAAAATGATGAATAATTGTAAATTTATTGAAGTCAAACAAGGTCCTTATGACGCTAGAAAAGATAAAAATAAATTTTAATGAACAAGTTTATTCCAGTCAATATCCCTAAAATATTTAAAAATGAAAAAAGATTTGTCAATCAAGCTTTAAGAACAAATTGGATTTCATCTGAAGGCCCTTTTGTCAAAAAATTTGAAAAAAATTTTTCGATCTATAATAAAAAAAAATTTGGAGTTGCCGTATCAAATGGGACTGCAGCATTAGAAATAGCTATTAAATCGTTAAACCTTAAAAAAGGTTCAGAAGTAATTATTCCTGCTTTTTCTATAATTTCAACAGCGAATGCTGTGATAAAGAACAAATTAAAACCAATATTGGTAGATTGTGATTTAGAAACTTGGAATATGAGAAGTGATGAAACATTAAAAAAAATTACAAAAAAAACAAAAGCAATTATAATTACTCATATTTACGGTTTACCTGTTGACCTTAAAAAAATTTTACAAATAGCAAAAAAAAAGAATATTATTATAATTGAAGACACGGCAGAAGTTATCGGTTTAAAATATAAAAATAAAATTTGCGGAAGTTTTGGTGATTTGAGCACATTTAGCTTTTACGCAAACAAGCATATTACAACTGGGGAAGGAGGTATGATTTGTACAAATAGTAAAAAATATTATGAAAAGTGTAAATCTTTAAGAAACTTATCTTTTTCAAAATCTTTTTACGATAGATTTAACCATGATGATATTGGATGGAACTACAGAATGTCAAATTTACAAGCCGCTTTAGGATGTGGTCAATTAAAAAATATTAATTGGATTATAAAAAGAAAAAGAGAAATTGGAAACAAATACTATTCTAAACTAAAAAATAAAGACAATATAATTCTTCAAAAAAATATAATTAGTTATGCAAAAAATATATATTGGGTCTTTGGAATTCTTGTAAAAAAAAATAGTAAAATATCAAGAAATAAAATCATGAAAAAGTTACTTAAAAAAAATATTGAAACAAGACCTTTTTTTCTACCAATGAATAAGCAAAAAATATTTAAGAAAATGAAATTATTTAATAGAATAAAAGCTCCAAATTCAGAGTATTTGTCAAAAAATGGTTTTTATCTTCCTTCAGGTCTCGGTATAACGAATAAACAAATCGATTTTGTAATTAAAAATTTATTAAAAATAATATCCTAGTTGTTGGAGATTATTCCTATCTCGCCGTTTTCCTCCAAAGCTAATATTATATTACTATTATCCTCTAGGTATTTAATATCTCTGATTCTTTTGTTTATAAAAACTTTTTCTATCGTAACAGCTTTTTTAAAGTTTTGGTCAAATCTAATAAAATATAAACTTCTTCCATTCAGTGAAGATAATAAGTAGTGATTATCATAATAAATAGAAAAATCAGATGGTAACTTTATGATTTCAGAGATTCCAATACTAGGTATGAAACTAAAAATTGGATCTTCAAAGTTTAATTTGGAATGATTTTTTTTATAAGTTAAATTATTATTTTTATATTTAAAATCATATCTTTCTCCTAGGGAGACTATTGGCCATCCATAATTTTTATTGGATAAAATTTTATTAATTTCATCACCGCCACGTGGTCCATGTTCTGTAGAAATAACAATACCATCATTCACTGAAAGGCCTTGTATTACTCTATGTCCCATAGAATATATTTCAATATTATTAGGTTCATTTATTGGAATGAATAAAATTTTACCAAATATTGAGTCTTTATTCTGTGTATTGTTACCTGGTTCATCGTGAATTCCTTCAGCGGTGCTTACTAATAGACCTTTAATCCCATTTTTTTCAAATATTTGTATTCTGCCTGGAGATCCTGTTTTGTTGCATTCATTTGAGCTAAAAAAATTTTCAAATTTTAATGACTCCAGATTAATATTTGCATAACTAATATTTATCTCATTACAATCCTTTTCCTGAGATGTAAATGAAACAAAAATTTTATCATCGTAAACAAATGAGTCAAAAACTCTAGATACGTTTAAATTACCTTTTATATTCTTTGCTTTTAAGTTTTTTATTGAAGAAAATAACTTTGTCTTTTTAATATAATAAATGTTTCCAATGTGATCAGTTAATAACAAATTATCTTTATAAAAATCTATATAAAAAGAATTATATCTTTTATATGCTATTGAAGTATCCAAATTATTATTTTTTGATATTAGATCATTTTCAAATATTATTTTTTTCTTTGTAAAATTCACTTTTTCAAATTGTGTGTAAGGTAAGAATTTTACATTATAATCATTAACAAAATGCTCTATTTTTGAATCTTTTTTTAAGATAATCTTTCTTAATTCAAAATTAGGAAACGAATTGTAAAGTTTTACCTTTAAGCCAAAGATATTCAAATCGACTATAAAAAAAATAATTATTAAAGTTAATAGAGTGATTAAAGAAGCAAAAGATAAAAGACTAATTATTTTTTTAAACATATGATTTTTTAGATAATTTTAAACGTATCTAAATACAATAATAGCATAGAAAACACATAAAATTGTCGCTAGCCATAAAATACTACCGACAAGAGCTAGCCAAAATAAATGAATAAATGCACTTCCTAACAAGGATATAAATAGTCTGTCTCCTCTAGTAGTATCTAAACCTAAAATACCTTTTCTTGGATTACCCCCAGGTGATTTTTTTTCCCATATTACCATTGCTGTTAAACATAAAACTATAAAGATAAAGAAAGCTGCAGTTTGCCAGGTCCATGCCATCCAAGTGATAAATTCAAAATCAAAGAACCCTTTTTCTTTTTTCTTAGCCATGTCCCCCCAAGTTGCGGCATATAAAATATTTATCATCATCATACTCTTCCTAACGCGAATCCTTTGGCTATATAGTTTCTTACAAAGTAAATTACTATTGCACCGGGTATAATTGTCAAACTACCTGCTGCTGCTAATAAACCTAATTCGTAACCAGAGGTACTGGCTGTTCGGGTCATCGTTGCTGCTATTGGTTTCGCTGCCACAGCAGTAAGTGTTTTAGCTAATAATAATTCTACCCAAGAAAACATAAAACAGAAAAACATAGTAATACCTATACCCGCAGTAATTGTTGGAATAAATATCTTGAAGAAAAATCTCCAAAATGAATAACCATCTACATAAGCTGTTTCATCTAATTCTTTTGGCACAGAAGACATAAACCCTTCTAGAATCCAAACTGCTAAAGGAATATTAAACAAACAATGTGATAAAGCTACAGCTACATGAGTATCAAACAAGTTTACTGATGAATAAAATTGAAAAAATGGCAATGCAAATACCGCTGGTGGAGCCATTCTGTTAGTTAGTAACCAAAAAAATAAATGTTTATCCCCTAAAAATTTATATCTAGAAAAAGCGTAAGCTGCAGGCAGTGCAGCTGCCACTGAAATCACAGTGTTCATAACTACGTAATAAATAGAATTAAGATACCCAGTGTACCAAGTACTGTCGGTAAAAATTTTCTTATAATTATCTAATGTAAATTCTTGTGGCCACAATGTATAGGTGTTTATAATCTCAGTAGTCGTTTTAAATGACATGTTAAGTAACCAATAAATTGGAAGCATCAAGAAAATAATATAAATTGTAGGAACTAACCACTTAGCTTTTTTCATGATTTCTCCTCATTTCTCATCATTAATGTGTAGAATACCCAACAAACTAAAAGAACTATAAAGAAATATATCAACGACATTGCTGCAGCTGGTCCTAAATCAAACTGTCCTAATGCCATTTTTACTAAGTCTATAGATAAAAATGCAGTAGCATTACCTGGGCCGCCTCCAGTTAAAACAAACGGCTCTGTATAAATCATGAAGCTGTCCATAAATCTTAAAAGTATTGCGATCGTTAATACTTTTTTCATTTTAGGTAATTCAATTTTTGTAAAAACTGCCCAACGACTAGCCCCATCAATTTCTGCTGCTTGATAGTAGGCAGGTTGAATAGACCTTAATCCTGCATAAGACAATAAAACTACTAACGATGTCCAATGCCATACATCCATTAGTATAGTTGTGAACCAAGCATCACCAATTTGTTGAGTAAAGTTATAATCAAATCCCAAAGCATTAAGTGAATGACCTAAGAAACCAATATCTGGTAATGCAAAAATATTCCACATGGCTCCTACAACGTTCCATGGTATTAAAAGTGGCATGGACATTAAAACTAAACAAACAGGTACTCCTATTCCCTCTTTAGGCATAGTAAGTGCGATCGCTATTCCTAATGGAATTTGTATAAATAAAATTATGAAAGTAAACAAGAATTGTCTACCAAGTGATGCATGAAATCTTTCAGACAACATGATTTGTTTAAACCATCTTGTGCCTTCCCACATAAAAACATTATTCCCAAAAGTTTCTTGGAAAGCATAGTTTACTACAGTCATTAATGGAATAATGGCATTAAAAGCTACCAGTACAAATACTGGTATTACAAAGAACCATGCTTTTTGATTTACTGTTTTATTCATTCAATTATCCAACTATCTCCATATGTAAAAGTATATTCCTTTTTGAATTTTAAGAATGCAGATCCAGACGGAATATCTTCATTAGATTTTGCAATCATTTTTATTTTTCCAGTTTCACTTTCAGTATCTACAATTTTATGCCTTCCTGTATTACTTACTGATAAAACTTTGACTGGAATCCCTTCATTGCTAAAAGATATAAATTCAGGTCTCACACCAACTTCTGTCTTGCTAAAATTATTTTTTTTAATTTGTTGATGAGTTTCTATTTTTTTTCCATTAACGATCACATCATTTCCTTTAATTTGACAAGGTAAAACATTCATGCCAGGTGAACCAATAAAATATCCAACAAATGTATGCTTCGGTTTTTCAAATAAATCTACTGGTGTTCCTGTTTGAACAATTTGACCTTCATGCATTACAACTACTTGATCAGCAAATGTTAAAGCCTCTGTTTGATCGTGTGTTACATAAATCATTGTTCTATTAATCTTTTGGTGAAGTTCTTTAAGTTTAGATCTTAAAATCCATTTTAAATGCGGGTCGATTACAGTTAATGGTTCATCAAACATAATAGCATTTACATCCGATCTTACCAATCCACGTCCTAATGATATTTTTTGTTTTCCATCTGCAGTTAAACCAGAAGCTCTATTGTTTAATGTTGAAGATAATTCCAACATTTCAGCTATCTCATAAACTTTTGCTTTAATTTCTTCCTCTGGAATTTTTCTATTTCTTAAAGGAAACGCTAAATTATCATATACTGTCATCGTGTCATAAATAACCGGGAATTGAAAAATCTGTGCGATATTTCTCTCTACGGGATTTAAGCCTGAAACAACTTTGTCATCAAATAGTATATCGCCTTTAGTTGGGGTAATTAATCCAGAAATAATATTCAACAATGTTGTCTTTCCACAACCTGACGGGCCTAATAAAGCATAAGCGCCCCCATCATTCCAATCAATATCTACTCCTCTAATTGCCCAATCAGCATCTGAAGACTGAGTTTTTAAATAACTATGGCTTAAATCTTTTAATGTAACTTTAGCCATTGGATACTAACCTTTCATTTTGATCAAAATAAACAAACTCATCTGTATTCATGTATAAATTCATCTCATCGCCTACGTTTTTTTGAAAAACTCCGTTAGATAAAGAGACCCAATTCAAATTTCCGTTTGTAAAGTGGATTAAGCTCTCAGAACCACTGATTTCAGAGATTAAAACTTTACCTTTTATCTCAAGTGTATTATTGCCCTCTTTATATGTTGTAATATTATGGGGTCTAATCCCTACTTTATATTCACCGTCTTTGATATTTATTTTAGTCTTCCATTGAATGTTATTTTGTAAAAATGAACACTGATCTCCTGATTTTTTTATTTTAGCTATATTCATTGGTGGATCGCTAAATACCTGGGCTGAAACTAAAGAGTTAGGTTTATTATAAGTATCTAAAGTTTTTCCATATTGAATGATCTTACCTTCCTGTAACGTTGCAGTATTACCACCTAAGAGTAAAGCTTCTGAAGGTTCTGTGGTTGCATAAACTACGATACAGTCTCTATTTTCGAATAATTTCGGTAATTCCTCTCTTAATTCTTCTCTTAATTTAAAATCTAAGTTAGCAAGTGGCTCATCTAAAAGGATTAAGTCTGAGTCTTTTACAAGTGCTCTTGCTAAAGCTGTTCTTTGTTGCTGTCCTCCAGAAAGTTCATTTGGTTTTTTGTTCAACATTCCAGAGAGTTTTAGTAATTCTGCAACTTTCCCAACTCTCAGTTTTGTTTCATCTGAACTTACTCCGGTAATTTTTAATGGAGATGCAATATTGTCATAAACTGTGAAGTTGGGGTAATTAATAAATTGCTGGTAAACCATTGAGACATTTCTTTTTTGAACTTTCATACCTGTTACATTCTCATTATTAAACCAAATCTCGCCTGATGTTGGTTTATCTAAGCCAGCCATAATCTGCATTAAAGTAGTCTTTCCAGCTAAAGTAGAACCTAAAAGAATGTTAATCGTATTTTTTTGTAATTTTAAATTTGTTCGATAAATATGAGTGTCTAATCCTACTTTTTTTTCAACGTTTTTTAATTCTAAGCTCATAATTTTTGAATTTCGTTTTAAAAAAAGGGGGCTGTTAAGCCCCCTTTAAATTTAGATTTAACCTAAATTAATTCCAAGCTTTAGAGAATGGAACTGTTTTACCTTTAGGTTTTTCGTTACGTTTTGCTTTTGGTGATCCTGGTTGTTTCAACCAATAATCAGCACCTTTCGGCTTAGCTAATCTTGGACCACATCCACCGTATGTATTGTTTGCTTTATCAGCAGCTTCCATACGAGACATAACTAAGTTCATCTCTTCTGCAAGACGATCCATAGCTTGTTGTGGAGTAAACGCACCTGAGTTTACATCTCCAATTTGTTGCCACCAGATTTGTGCAAGTTTCGGATAGTCCGGAACATTGATACCTGTTGGTGACCACAATACTCTGTTTTTAGATCTGTAGAATTCTACAAGTCCACCAAGTTTTGGAGCTCTTTTAGTAAAGTGTTTGTGATTAATTGTACTATCTCTTATGATAGTTAAACCAACATCACTTTTCTTAAGATCAACAGTTTTTGATACTACAAACTGAGCGTACAACCATGCAGCTTTTCTTCTGTCAACTGGAGTAGACTTAAATAAAGTCCATGATCCAGCATCTTGATAACCAAGCTTCATACCTTCATCCCAGTAAGGACCTTTTGGTGATGGTCCCATTCTCCATAAAGGATTACCGTTATCATCAACTGTTTTGTTTCCAGAACTCTTTGGAGCAACCATTGATGCCGTGAACGCTGTATACCAGAAAATTTGTTGTGCAACGTTTCCTGATGATAAAGCTGGCAGAGACTGATAGAAGTCCATCGCTGCAGCACCTGGAGGTGCATAAGCTCTTAACCACTCGTCCCATTTTCTGATTGCATATACGGCAGCAGGACCATTTGCAGCCCCACCTCTTGCTACGTCAGCACCAACTGGGTTACAAGAACCTTTTTCCATTCTTATTCCCCACTCATCTACTGGCACTCCGTTAGGTTTACCAACTGAACCTGCGCCTGCCATTGATAACCACGCGTCAGTCATTCTCCATCCTAAGTCTGGAGCTCTTTTACCGTAGTCCATGTGACCATATACTCTAACACCGTCGATATTCTTTACATCATTTGTAAAGTAATCAGCGATGTCTTCGTAAGCAGACCAATTGACTGGTACACCTAGATCGTATCCGTATTTAGCTTTGAAACCTTTTTTGATTTCAGGTCTATCAAACCAATCTTTTCTAAACCAGTAAAGGTTAGCAAATTGTTGGTCAGGTAATTGATATAAATCACCATCTGGACCTGTAGTAAATGATTTACCGATGAAATCATCGATATCTAATGTTGGTAAAGTAACGTCTTTACCTTCACCTTTCATCCACTTAGTTAAGTTTACTGCTAGCTGAAGTCTTGAATGTGTACCAATCAAATCAGAATCATTGATGTATGCATCATACAAGTTTCTTCCAGTTTGCATTTGAGTTTGTACAGCTTGTACCACTTCTCCTTCTCCAAGTAACTGGTGATTAACTTTAATTCCAGTTATCTCTCCAAAAGCTTTTGTTAAAACTTTTGACTCATATTCGTGAGTTGGGATAGTTTCTGACAATACATTTATTTCCATTCCTTTGAATGGCTTTGCAGCATTGTGAAACCAATTAAGTTCTTTCTCTCTTTCTTTTGCAGAAATTGTTGAAAGACTAAACTCACCATCTGACCATTTCTTAATTGCTGCTCCGTGTCCGTCTGCTACAGCATTTGAAATAGTTAATAGAGAAATTGAAACAGCAACAGCTAAAATACTCTTCAATGTTTTAAACATAGATTATTCCCCTCATTGTTGTTGTTTTACGTTTTTGTATTGAACCAAAATAAGACTAAAAAGTACAGTGCAGAAACTTTTAAAAATTACAACCGTCAGGTGTGTGTTAGTTTATTAAGGCCCTCTTGACTGCTTTTTCCCAACCATTAATTAGAATTGTCCTAGATTTATTTTTCATTTTTGGTGAAAATTTTTTATCTAAGTTCCAGTTTTTAGAAATATCTTTTAATGATTTGTATATCCCTATGTACAAACCAGCCATAAAAGCTGCACCTAACGCAGTGGTTTCTTGAACTTTAGGTCTTAACACTTTTACATTCACTATGTCAGATAAAAATTGTGAAAACCAATTATTCATTACCATCCCACCATCAACTTTAACAATTTTAGGTCTTAAACCGTCATGTTTCATAGCTTCAAAAAGATCGTGAGTTTGATAAGCTACTGCTTCGATCGTAGCTCTGACTATCTCTTTAGGACTTGTATCTCTAGTAATGCCGCTTAAGACTCCTCTGGCATTAGCGTCCCAATACGGTGCTCCTAATCCAGTGAATGCTGGAACTAAATAAATGTCATTGTTATTTTGAAGTGATTTGACTATTTTTTCTGTTTCAGGTGCTTTCTTAAAAAATTTCATTCTATCTCTTAACCATTGCACACCAGCACCAGCTATAAAGATAGACCCCTCCATTGCGTATGTTGTCTTTCCATTAATTCTGTAAGCAATAGTTGTTAATAATCTATTTTTTGAGTAAATTTTTTTAGAGCCGGTATTTAATAATACAAAAGCTCCAGTTCCGTAAGTACTTTTTAAAGAGCCAGGTTCAAAACAACATTGGCCAATTGTTGCTGATTGTTGATCACCTACTACTCCATTAATCGGAATTGGTTTGCCAGTTACAGAAGGATGAGTTTGACCATAATCACCTGCACAATCTTTCACTTCTGGTAGAATATGTTTTTTAATTTTGAGAAGTTTCAATATTGCATCATCCCATTTATTTGAGGAAATATTATATATCATTGTTCTACTTGCGTTTGTTGCATCTGTTGCATGAACTTTTCCCTTTGTAAGTCTCCAAATTAAAAAGCTGTCAATTGTTCCAAATAACAATTGTTTTCTATTCATTAACTGCCGTGCTTTAGGGACATTGTCTAAAATCCATTTAATTTTTGTTCCAGAAAAATATGAGTCTATCAAAAGACCAGTTTTATTAAAAACCATCGTATCCTTATTTTGTTTTCTTAGTTTTTTGCAAAATTCTTCGGTTCTTCTGTCTTGCCAAACAATAGCTTTATAAACAGGTTTTCCAGTTTTTTTATCCCATAGAACAGTGGTCTCTCTTTGGTTGGTGATACCAATGCTTAAAATTTTACCTTTTAAGCTTCTAGCTTTTTGTATTACATCTTTTAAAGTTTTTGTTGTTGTTTTCCAAATTTCGTCTGGATTATGCTCAACCCATCCACTTTTTGGAAAGTATTGTGTAAATTCTTTTTGTGAAGAAAAAATTGGCTTACCTTTCAAATCAAATAAAATTGATCTATTAGATGTTGTTCCTGCATCAATAGAAATTATAAACTTTTTCATCTAAATGCTTCCCAATTTAATTCAAGTTTTTTATCTTCAACAATAGCATTAATCATACCTAGCATTAAAGGTAACTTTTTTTCATCAAAATCCTCATTAACTTTTTTTGCAATCTCTTTCGCTAAATCGGCGCCTTCAACAGTAACTTTTTCCATTTTTGTTTTTTTTGCTTCTGTGAATGTTAAGCCTTCTCCAATATAAGCTCCCATTTTTGCATTTCTTCCTCCACCTGAACTTACATAAAGATCTCCCAAACCAGCTAATCCTTTTACAGTTTCTTTTTTTCCTTTGAGATGTTCTACAAAGATTTCCATTTCAAAAATTGATTGTTTTATTAGTGCAGAGGCTGTATTTAGATAGTTTTTTTCTCTAACTTCATCAGAAATATTTTTACTACACAAGCCTTTAGCTGCACCTACCGCCATAGAAAAAATATTTTTAATCGCGGCTGATACTTCAACACCATTTAAATCATCAGAGTAAGAAGTATGATAATAACTAGTATTTAACATATCGGCTATTTTTTTTGCTATACTTAAATTTTTATTTGCTATAACTACACTGCTATGAACTCTATTAGCTAACCCAGCAGCTAAACAAGGTCCTCCTACGGCTGAAATATTAACGTTTGAAATGCCCTTATCAAAAAGCAACCTCTCCAATTTATCAACTAATAATTCATAATTGTTTTTGTAGACGCTAAGACCTTTAGTTAGCATTAGTAAATTTGGCAGATTTTTCCCCGTGTAGAGTCTGCTTAGTTGATCTGCAACCCATTCTATGCCTTTTGAACTTATTCCTAATACTATTAAATCTACTTTAGAATTTAAGATTTCATCAAATTTTTCAAATTTAAAGATATTTATTTGCTCTGGAATTTGAGTATTTAAACCTGGGTGTAAATTTTTATTTTTTTTAATTTTATCAATAAAATCATTTTCGAGGTGAGTTCCAACAATATTGATATCATGATTATTATCTAGGCAAGGTAAAGAGAAAGCTGTACCCATCGCACCAGCACCAATAATTACGATTTTTGACATTTAATCCTTAAAAAATATTCTTTTGATAATTAAAAAAATTGATATTAACTCAATTTTACCAATTATCATAAAAGTAATTAAGACTAATTTAGAGGATGTTAGTAATTTTGAAAAAGAGAAATTCTGCAAATTAAACATTTCTGAATTTACAGTATTTGTTAATGTAAGTATGGACAATTTAAATGATCTTTCAAAACCGATATCGTCAATTACTAGAAGACTTGATAAAATAAACAAGCTTAAAAAAAAGGAAATAAAAATTAGAAATGAAATTTTTATATTGTCATCATTAATTTTACTGTCAGAATTAAATATTGTACGATTAATAACACTGTTAGGGCTTATCAACTTAATTATTTCAGATGAAGTTATTTTTAATAAAATGTAAAGCCTTGCGAGTTTAATACCAGAAGTATTAGATACTAAAGATCCTCCCACAATTGCAATAAAAAGAAAGTATAAACCCAAATTATTATCTGATCTTATTAGTGTTAATCCAGAATTAGCCAAGGCGCTTAAAATAGATATTGTCAGATTAAATATATCTAAGTCATT
>CACGZQ010000003.1 GCA_902577575.1 uncultured Pelagibacteraceae bacterium | reverse complement strand
TGGATGATCGCCATCTTTGTTTTCCTCATCTTGCAAATTTTCTAAAAGAATTCTTCTTTTCTCAATGTCTTCGCAGATCGAATGAGTTGCGCTAATGTATCTTGGAAAAGCTTTAACATGTTGGTAGTATTGTTCAGCGTAATCTTTTATTATTTCCCTGTTAAGTTTTCCTTCATTCCAATATATCTGATAAAAAGGATGTTTGAGTAAATGGTATCTGTCTAATTTTTTTCCTAATTTTTGTGAAAACATTTTTGCTCCTTTGTTATCTAGAGCCTATAAAATATCCCCTTATGATTAAATAAAAAAATTATCCACAATTAACAGTTGTGCAATATTAAATGTTCATGTTTTGATTCACTTTTGATTCATTTTGGGACTCAAAATACAACCTTAGATAGTTTTATCCACAGTAGTCAAAGGTCTCTCATCAATTGGTAGATGCACCGCTGTAGCTATAAATGATAAAACGATTGCTAAGTACCAAGCGTAATCAAAACTACCAAAATTATCATAAAAATAACCTCCTAAATAGGCTCCTAAGAAAGATCCGAATTGATGATTCAAAAATACAATACCGAATAAAAGCGTCAAATTTCTTGTTCCAAATATCTGTGCGACTATACCATTTGTAGCTGGAACAGTTGCAAGCCAAAGAAGTCCAAATGATGTGCCGAACAAAATTGCAGAAAGATTTGAGGCTGGTAAAAATATAAAAAGTATAAGAGCTATCCCTCTTAAAAAATATAAGCCGCTTAAAAGAATTTTCTTGCTATATTTGTCACCTAAGTAACCCATTATTAGAGTTCCAATTATATTAAAAAAACCTATTAATGCTAAAATTGCCATCCCTGTCCAGTCAGCTAATCCTTTATCTTGGACGTACCTTGGAACATGAGTTGCAATTAAAGTAATTTGAAAACCACAAACAAAAAATCCTAATATTAATAAGCGAAAACCTTTATGTGCAAATGACTCTTTTAAAACTTCAGTCAAACTACGATTATCTACGTTAGAATTTTCAATAGTGACCGTATTCTTTGGTAATTTTACAAAGAAACCAGGTATACACATTAAAAATAATATGATTGAAAACAAAATAAATGAACTTTGCCAAGTAGAAATATTTTTAAAAGTATTTGCTATTATAGGAAATATAAACATTCCTAATCCTCCACAAGCAGTAACAATACCTGCAGCCTTGCTTCTATTCTCATTAGGAAAATGTTTTGAGATCATTGGTGTTAAGATTGTTCCTGCCGCTCCAGCTAAACCTAAACCGACGAATAAACCAAGATTCATTTGAAGCCATATTCCAGAAATATAGTTATTTCCCATTAATAACATCGCAGCAGAATAAAAAATTAAAGCTGGTATTATGACAACATAACCTCCTAACTTATCGGAAACTCTTCCAAAAATTGGAGTAAAAATACCCCAAAATATTGCATGTAAGGCAACTGCCAGACCAAACTGAGTATTAGAAGTTCCTCCAGATGTTTCGAACTCGCTTGAGTAAAGACCAAAAGTTTGCCTAACACCCATAGTAACACAAACTACAAAGCATGCTGCAATCAAAGCGTAAAGTGCAGTTTTGTTAGGAAAAAAATTTTTCATTACTTTATTTTTTTTAAACCTTGTTTTAAATCATTAATCAAATCTTTTGGGTCCTCTAACCCTATATGCAACCTAACAATATGTTCATCTTTTTTAAATTTGTAAAATTGTCTCCCTTTTAAATACTCGTCTTTTTTTTGGCTTTTAATCTCTTGAAGTATTGCCAAACTTTCAAATCCACCCCAACTATAACCAATACCAAATAATTCGAGAGAATTTACAAATTTAATCACTGAAGATTTATTTTTACTTTTAACAACGATTGATAATAACCCCGTTGCTCCAGAATAATATTTTTTCCAAAGTTTATAATTTTTACTAGCTGGATTATGTGGGTATAGAATTTCTTTAATTTTTTTTTGTTTTTTAAGAAAATTTATTATCATTTTAGTATTTTCGGCATGTTGTTTTAGTCTAGTGTCTAATGTTCTTAAGCCTCTAATGATCAAGTAAGCTTCATCAGCAGACATTCGATAACCTGATAATTTGTAAAAAAACATAATTTTTTTAAAAACTTTTTTATTTACTGCTAAAGATCCGCCCATTGCATCAGAATGCCCTGAGAAATATTTTGTAGCAGAACAAAAAGACATATCAAAACCAATTTTTAGTGGTTTCAAATATAATGGTGTACCCCAAGTGTTATCTAATAAAGTGAAAATTTTTCTCTTTTTCGCTAAATTGGTAATTTTAGATAAATCTTGAAATTCAAATGTATTACTCCCCGGATTTTCTACTAAAATCATTTTAGTTTTTTTTGAAATTTTATTTTTTAAATCTGCAAAAGAATCTGGATTATAGAATTTTGCATTTACATTAAACTCCCTCATAAGTTCTTGAGATATTTCTTTCGTAGGACCATAAACATTATCTGAAACTAAAATTTCATCTCCTGGTCTACATAAAGACATCAATGCCAGAGCTATTCCTCCAAACCCTGTTCCAGTCAAAAAAACGTGGTATGCCTGCTCTAGTTCTTTAAGAATATTTTCTAATTCAATGGTAGTAGTGCTGCCGTATCGTCCATATGTATAATGAGATACTTTTTTATGTTTTTTTATTTTTAATTCATGCTGATACATTTCTTGCATTGAATTAAATAAAATTGTTGAGACTCTTGTTACCGGCGGGTTTGCTGATCTATTAGTATTGTCTTTTGTTGGGTGTTTTAAAAATGTGCTTATAGACTTTTTCATAAAATAAGTATATCTGACTTTTATATAGTACTTTACTAATTAAGATATAAAAAAGGAGGCAAAAATATGGGTTATCCAAAAAAGCACCGAGGAAGAAGAAAAATTGGCTCAAAAAAGAGAAGAGCTAGAAAAAGAAATAAAAAGAAATAATCAGTAAATCATTTATGCCAGAAATAACTCAAATAAGGAAATTGAGTATATGGATATTTTTTATTCCGTTGCTAGCCATAAATTTATGTCTTTACATATCTCAAAATCCTGAATTGTTAGAAGAAACAATTTTTACTGTAGATCAAATAGGTAGATCTGCTTTCTCTATTCCATATTTAGATGGAAGTTTATCTATTAGTAGGGCTTCAAGAACTTTTCCCCAATACTTGATCTTTAAACCTTCAATGATTTTTACTGCAATACTTTTATATTATTACTGGAACAATAATAATAATTTAGTAAATAAACTTTACTCTACAAATACAAATTATAAATTTAAAACTTTTGGAATTTTATCAGCAATTTTTTTGGCTATTCATTCAATTTTTCTAGGTATAAAATTTGACATACAGATTTACAAATTATTTAGAAGGGTTGTTCTTTTATTGTTCATTATTTTTGAATTAATTGCTCAAGGCTATTTAGTATATCATTTTTATAAATTGAGAGAAAAATTAGAAAAATTTATATTGAAAAAAGTTTTGGTTGTAAAATTTTTACTCGTTAGTATTTTAGTTATTATAGCAATATTAAGTCTGCCTATTTTAGTAACTAAAGGAAATACTCATTTTAAACATGCATTAGAATGGAATTATTTTGTTGGTGTAATTTTATTTTATTTATTATCTAGATTTTTTTGGAGAAGAACCACTTAAATTTCTAGGCTTTCGCCCAGAAATTTAGTAGTTTTGGCTCGTCGTTTTAGGCGCTACCGCCAAGCCGTCCCGATGAACTATTCTAGCGCTACTAGGTTCACCTTTCTGCCCTTTAAGCTTGAACCTCTCGGTTTTTCCCTAAATGGCCAGTTAAGAGTTGCCTCTTAATTAATTCTATTAAATCATATTCTGAAAAAATTATAATCACTAAATGCGTGTCTTGATATAGGTTGTTAATTAAGTGGATAAATAATTATTGAAAGTCTTATCAATCCACCCTCCACCTAAAACCTTATCCCCATATTCATCTTGAGAATAAAAAACACAAGCTTGACCTGGTGAAATTCCAATTTCTTTATCTAAAATTTCAACTTTTGCATAATTATTTTCTAAATTGATTTTAGCTTTTAAAAGTCTGCCAGTAGATCTCACTTTGATATTTATTGCTTTATCAAATTCTTTTTTATCAGCCAAAATATTTAATTCTCTAAGCCTGATTTCTTTAATTTCTAAATTTTCTTTATTGCCTACTACAACTGTATTGTTATCGGAATTTATGTTTACAACGTATAATGGTTTATTACTTGCTATTTTAATTCCTTTTCTTTGGCCAATTGTATAATTAATAATTCCTTCATGCTCACCTATTTGATTTCCATCCAAATCAATAATTTTACCACTTTTAAAAGAGTCTGGTCTAAATTTTTTTATTACAGCACTGTAATCTCCATTTGGTACGAAACAAATATCTTGGCTATCCGGTTTATCTGCTACGTTTAAATTTAATTTTTTCGCTATAGATCTTGTTTCTGCTTTATCTATTTCGCCAAGAGGGAATCTCAAAAAATTTAATTGCTCTTGTGTAGTACTAAATAAAAAATAACTTTGATCCCTATTGTGATCCTTGGCGCGATACATGCTGGCGTTTCCATTTTGTTGAATTCTAGATACATAATGACCAGTTATTAATGCGTCCGCATTTAAATCCTTAGCATATTTAAATAAATCTCTAAATTTAACTGTTTGATTACACTGAACACAAGGGATCGGCGTTTCTCCCGCTGCATAACTATCTATAAAAGAGTCAATTACTTCGGTCTTAAATTTTTTTTGATAATACAAAATTTCATGTTTTATACTTATTTTCTCTGAAACTCTTTTTGCATCCATAATATCTTGACCAGCACAACATTGTCTCCCCTCCCTAGATTGTTTAGTATCATCGTATAATTTTAATGTAATACCAGTAACATCGTAACCTTCTTCTTTCATCAAAGCTGCAACAACAGATGAGTCAACACCTCCTGACATAGCGACTACTACTCTAGTTTGTTTATTTGTTTTATTAATTCCTAGAGAATTCATAATTAAGAGTGTATAGTATATTTAATATTTTTTTTCCATAATGCTTATTGACTTTGAACCAGGTGATTATGTTAAGAATCCTGCAAATAACGATTGGGGGATAGGTCAAGTGCAATCGATCATAGGTAACAAAGTCACAGTAAATTTCGAAAATTTTGGAAAACGAGTAATAAATATTGAAAATGTAACATTAGAAAAAATAGAACATGAATAGTAATGAACTTAAAGTTATTGCAGAAAATTTGATAAAAACTTTTGAATATGCAGGAAAAGAGTCAATAAGGCTTTATAATGAAGGTTTGAAAATAGAAATTAAAGAAGATAAATCGCCTGTCAGCAATGGGGATTTATTAGTAAATGAGATAATTTCTAAAAAAATTTCAGAACTAACACCGAATATCAAAATTATTTCCGAGGAAACAGTTGATTTGAAGGTAAAGAATACTTCAAAAGTTTTTTGGCTTATTGATCCTATCGATGGAACTAAAGAATATATTGCTGGAAAAGATGAATATACAATTAATGCTGCACTAATAATTGATAAAGTTCCTGTTTTAGGGCTAGTTGGTGTACCAAAAAAGAATAGACTTTTCTTCTCATATGGACCAGGTGAAAGTTTTTTAATTGAAAACGGTAAAACGAACAAAATAAGTTGTAAAAAAAAACAACCAAAAGGAAAAATTGTTGCCTTATCTAGTGTGATAAAACCATCAGATCTGATTTTGAATAAACTAAAAGAAAACAATGTAAACTCTATAGTTAAAATGGCTAGCTCGTATAAATTTTGTGTTATTGCTACAGGTGAATATGATATTTATGCTGCAAGAGAAAGGGCAAATGAGTGGGATTATGCTGCGGGACATGCTATTGCTCAAAACGCTGGAGCTATTATTAAAACTTTAGATGAGAAACCATTCTTATACGGAAAAGCAGACTATAGAAATCCAAGTCTATTAATTAAACGATCTGAGAATTTGAATGATTAAAACAATTTTAATAATTATTATATCAGTTACTATTTTTGGTGTCTTATTCTTTATTTTGGTAAGAAATGCACTTAAAAGAAAAATTGATTTTCTTGTGGAAGAAGAAAAAAAAAAGAAATCAAATAAGTCTAATTAACTTATTAAATTCTTTAACATCAAGATCTAAGACTCTCTTTGATAAATCGAAACTAAATCCGCCTCTAGCTAAAATGCCCATATCTTTTTTATAGAATAATTCACGGTTATTTTCTGGACGAACAGGCCCTATCCTTCTCCTCTTACAAAGTTTTAACGCAGAGACGAAATCAGGTTCGATTTGATTTTCTTTAATTTTTTCTAAGCTTTGTTTTACGAATTTTTCATCTATTCCTTTACTTCTTAAAGATTGATTTATCTTATTTAAAGAATAACCCCTTCTTAGATACATTCTTGCTTTAGAGTCTGAATATAATTCATCACTCAAAATTTTATTTTTTTCTAAATTAATGACTATTTCATCAATAATTGATGTTACCTCTTTTTTTGACTTGGTTCCTTTAATTTTAGTCAAATATTTCTTTAGTAAGTAAATTTTTAATTGTTGTTTGGAAGGATTATATTTCTCAAGATATGAATATGCCAAGTCTTTTAAATTGGTAGTTAGATCTTCAAAATCACTTTTATTTGATGTGGGATTCATTATTTTAATATACTATATTATTTTTTATGATAAATGATCTATTAGAAATTATTAATCCAGAAATTATTTATTTGATTACAAATTGGGGGGTAATTCCTTTCTGGTTGCTACTAATCTTTATTCCTTATCACCCGATAACAAATTTTTTTGCACAATCAATTATACCTTTATTACTCCTAGCGATTGCTTACGCCTATTTGTCTTTCAACCTATACTTGGAAAATAATATCCTATCTGGTTTTGAATTATACTACGGATTAGACTCTTTATATTCAATGTTTTCAAGTGAAATTTTACTTTTAATATTTTGGATACATTTTCTATCGATAAGTTTGTTTGCTGGGGCATGGATTGTGAGAGACTCTAAAAGATATCTAATTCCAAGAATAATTACGATCCCGTCTTTAATCTTAACCTATTTTACTGGTCCCGTAGGATTAATCTTTTATTGGTTTTTAAGAATTCTTTTTGCAAAAAAAATCAGCTTTAATGATTAAACCATTTGATTTTTATTTTGACTTTGTAAGTCCATATTCTTTTCTAGCACATAAAGAAATAAAAAAAATTGAGCGTAAAGCTTCAATAAAGATTAGTTATAAGCCTATTCTTTTAGGTGGATTACATAATTTACATGGGATTAAAGCTCCAGCTTTTATTCCTGCTAAAGCAAAACATATGATAAGAGACTGTAAGCTAATTGCAGAAAGAAATAATGTTAAATTTAAATTTAATTCTTATTTTCCAATAAGAAGCTTAAATTTAATGAGAGGTGTCTTTGTAGCTGAAGAAGATAATTTCAAAAGTTATTATATAGACAATATTTTTGATTCTATTTGGCAAGATGGTTTGAATATGAATGATGATAATATCGTTCAAAAAGTCCTTAAAAATTTAAACGTAAATCCTAAAACTTTTGCTTTAAGAGCCACTTCGTCATCTATCAAGGATACACTAAAAAAAAGAACAAGTGAGGCCTATGAAAAGGGTATTTTTGGAGCTCCAACTTTTGTTTCAAATAATAAAATCTTTTGGGGACAAGATAGAATTGAGTTTGTCTTGAAAGAAGCAAGTAAATAAATTATTTCTTATCTTTATTGATTACTTTAACACCTGCATTTTTTAAAGCATCAAATCCCCCGCTAACGTGAGCAACATTTTTAAATCCCATATCAACTAAGCTTTTTGTTGCTAATGCAGAGCGAAAACCTAATGCACAAAATAATACCATTTTCTTTACTTCTTTAATTTTATTTGAATTGTAATATGAGCTTTGAGGATCAAGCCAGAATTCCAACATGCCTCTCGGTATATGTATTGAATTTTCTAGAGTGCCTTCTTTCCAAAGCTCCCTAATATCCCTTACATCAATTAGAGTTATTTCCTTTTTATCGACTAAGATTTTAGCCTCTTTTGCGCTCAAAGTTTCAATTTTTTTTTCAGCTTCTGCTACTAATTCTTGAGAAGATTTAATGTTCATAGAAGTAGAATATAAACTAATATATAAATTTGACCAGAATGAAAAAAATAGAAAATACAAAAAAATCTAGTTTTTTAAAAAGAATATTTATTAAGATTTGTAGATTACTTGGCTATGAAATTATTAATCAATCAGATTTTAGCTCCCCGACTTTAAATAAAAGCTTAAGTGAAACTCTTAGTATTCCAGGCAAAAAATCAGTAACTATTCCATTGGGCCAAATTAATATTAAGAGAAAAGTTAATTCTCTTAAGATTATTCTTAGAACTTGTACTTCAGAATTAATAATGGACCAAAATAAGAAAAGAATATTTGATTGTGAAAAAAATGAATATACTTTTAGAACTTTGAAATCATTAATTAACTCTATAAATATTGCCAAAAAAAATTTTCCAAATTCAAATTTTGAAATAATTATTACTGATACAAACTCTTCTGAAAAAGATTTAGCAAAAATCCGCGAAATTTTAAGAAGTTCGGACACTAAAAATGATTTAATTTCAATTGAAGTGGAAAAATTTAAAGATAAAATTAAAGGTCATTACTCTAAGGCTAAATTTTCAAATATGGCAAATTTTTATAATTCTTTATTAATTGCAAAAAATGAAAATGCCGATTTAATATATTTTGTAGAAGATGATTATTTGCATACACCTAATGCAATTACAGAAATGATTTTTAGTTATGAAAAGTTTTCCTCTTTTTTTTCAGATGAAATAATATTACTACCATCCGATTATCCTTATTTGTATACAAAAGATGAAGATACAAAAATATATCTTGGAGAAAAGTATCATTGGAGGACTGTATCAGAAAGCCTTGTAACTTTTATGACTAGTAAAAATTTAATAGATAAATACTTTAATGAGTTAGAAAAAATGGGATTAGAATGGAAAGACCCTTGGGAACAACCGCTTCATAATATCTACAAATCACATTCTTGTTTATCTCCGATTCCAAGTTTAGCTATTCATTGCGCAAATATTAATTCAATTTTTGGAGTATCCCCAATGATTGATGTGAAAAATTTATGGGAAAAAAACAAGTAATAAAGGCCTGATTGATCAGGCCTTTATTTAAGTTTTTTTTAGTCTCTTATAGAATAAGCGGTAACTCCTACCTCAGCTTTATCAGTTCCTAATTTCTCAGCGGCTTTACTAATTCTTAATCCAATAGTTGATTTAAGAGCTGTGAAAGTCAGCCAAGACAATCCAAAACTAAAAATACAAACGGATGCAGTCCCAATAAATTGAGTGCCAAAGGATGTATCAGGATTTGTTAAAGGAACTACTAAAGTTCCAAATATTCCGGCAAACATATGTACTGGAATAGCCCCAACTACATCATCTAAACCATAGCTCTCTAACATTTTTGTACCAAAATACATAATGATTGCACCTATGGATCCAATAAACATAGCCGTAATTGGACCAGGTGTTAGAGGTTCTGCAGTTATAGCTACTAATCCAGCTAGAGCACCATTCAGCATCATAACAATATCGGTCTTACCTCCAATTAATCTTGTAATAGCAGCTCCGGTAAAAGTTCCTGCTGCACCTGCTAAATGTGTATTAACTGCAATTTTAGAAATTGCATTTACATCGTCAAAAGTTCCCATTGCTAGTTGACTAAAGCCGTTAAAACCAAACCATCCAAACCAAAGTAAAAAAGTTCCAAGTGTTACCAATGGAATACTTGAAGCTGCAAAAGGTTGCATTGATCTCTTTTCACCTTTTCGTCCAAATCTGCCCTCTCTAGCTCCGAGAACTATAACTCCAGCGAGCGCTGCTGCGCCACCACATCCATGAACTAAAGTTGAACCTGCAAAATCAGAAAAGCCTCCGCTAGCTAACCAGCCGCCTCCCCATTGCCATCCCATTGAAATTGGATAAATAACTCCTGCCATAATTGCTGCAAAAATGAAGAATGGCCAGATCTTAATTCTCTCTGCTACTGCTCCAGATACTATTGAAGCTGTTGCACACACAAACATTGTTTGAAAGAACCAATCTGAATAGCCTGAGTAACCTGTTTCAGCGTCGGACGAGTCTGTCCAAATGGTAAATGAGCCTACATAACCACCCTCTGGTACGCCATAAGCTAAATTATAGCCTACCAAAAAGAAAACGAGTGAGCATATAGCAAATTTACCTATATTTTTCGCGGCAATTGTCGATACACTTTTCGTCGTCACTAATCCACTCTCAAGCATACAGAAACCTGCTGCCATGAAAGCAACTAGCACTCCACCCAAATAAAATCCTAATGAGTTAAAAATATATTGTCCCTCTTGAGACATAGTTGTTTCTGCAAAGCTTTGAGAGCTAATTAGTAAAGCAGAAATACAACCTATTAAAATGAAAGTTAATTTTTTCATGTTTCCCCCCTTTTTTTTGATGAGTTGATATCAAATTTAAAAGTTTTGAAGCATGAATTTAATGCATACGAGGTTTGTAAAATAAATAAGGCCTGAAGGGGGAAACCTGCAGGCCTTATAATTTTTCCCAACTAACGAGGGAGGGAACTTTTAATTAGTCTCTGATACCGTAAGCTATTACACCGACTTCTGCTTTGTCAGTTCCTAACCTTTCAGCTTCTTTACTAATTCTTAATCCAATTGTGTTTTTTATTATTTGGAAAACAATTAGTGAGACTACGAATACGAATACCACAACTGAGATAGTTCCTAAGAATTGTGCTCCGAAAGTAACATCTCCATTTGTTAATGGCACTGCTAATGTACCCCATACTCCAGCTACTAAGTGTGCTGGGATGGCTCCAACTACGTCATCAATTTTCATTTTGAACAATAGTTTTGTTGAGAAGTACATTAATACTCCTGCTATTGCTCCAATGAAGATTGCAGCTAACGGACTTGGTGTTAGTGGTTCTGCGGTAATACCTACTAATCCAGCAATTGCGCCGTTTAGCATCATAACAACGTCAGTTTTTCCACCAATAACTCTTGATACTGTTGCAGCAGCTAATACACCACCACCTGCAGCTAAGTTCGTATTAATATAAATTGTTGCTACTGCTGAAACGTCTTCTAGCGTTCCAGAAGCTAATTGAGATCCACCATTAAATCCGAACCAACCTAACCAAAGTATAAATACTCCTAATGTTGCTAACGGAATTGATGATGCAGCAAATGGTGCCATCGGTTTAGCCTCGCCTTTTCCTGAAAATCTACCAGTTCTAGCGCCTAATACGATTGCACCTGCAAGAGCCGCAGCTCCTCCAGCAGCATGTACTAATGTTGAACCAGCAAAGTCTGAGAAACCAGCTACCGATAACCATCCGCCACCCCACTGCCAACCCATTGAAATTGGATATATAATTCCAGTTAAAATTGCGGCAAATAAGAAAAATGGCCAGATCTTAATTCTTTCAGCTAATGTGCCAGATACGATTGACATTGTAGTTGCACAGAACACCATTTGGAAGAACCAATCAGAACCATCAGAATATCCTGTTTCTAATGATGAATTGTCACTCCAAGGTGTAAATGAACCAATATATCCACCTTCTGGAATACCATAAGCTAAATTGTAACCAACCAACCAGAACATTACTCCGGCGATTGAGTATAAACCTATATTTTTTGCACAGATTGCTGAAACAGATTTTGATGTTACTAATCCTGACTCTAACATAGCGAAACCTGCAGCCATCCACATGACCAAGAAACCTGACATTAAAAATAATAGGGTATTAAAAATGTATTGTACCTCTGCAGACACTGTAGTCTCAGCATATCCAAGACCAGCAAAGCCAAAATAAATGGCTGTACCTGCTAGAAAGTATCCTAAGTATTTTTTCATAACTAACTCCCTTGTTAAGCGTGCGTTATAGGGTTTTAACTATCTAAAAAGAATTGAATTGTCTTGATTTGAGCTATGCAGTTTTTGCAAGTAGTTAGCCCTTATTTGAGGATTTCAAATAAGGGCTAAATAAAACGTTTATCTGTTAAACATTTCTTTTAAGCTTTTAGCAGGTAAAAACTTAACTTTTTGGGATGCAGCGATTTGAATTGACTCACCTGTTCGTGGATTTCTTCCTACTCTAGCTTTTCTTTTTGCCACCTTATATGTACCAAAACCAGCTATTTTTACAGTATCGTCATTCTTTAAAGCATCCAAAATAATAGTCGTTATTGAATCAAACGTTCTCTCAGCATCAGCCTTGCTTTGACCCAGTGTGGACGATATTTTTGCTACTAATTGTTTTTTATTCATTTATGCCCCTTAGTTATTTACCAATCTCTATAAAAATCCAATAAAATCAACATTTTTTTGGTGTTTCACGTAAATATCAACACAATATATTGTGTACCTTAAAAGTGTTGATTTTATTGACTTTTTTTAATTAAAAAATGGCTTAAAACAAACCTAAATCTTTTAAGTCATTAAATGTTGTGAAAAACATTAGAGAAAGTAGCAAAAAAAGACCGATTCGGAAAAATCCCTCCTGTGTTCTTTGTGTTAAAGGTCTGCCTAAAACCTTCTCAAAAGCATAAAACATCAAATGCCCTCCATCTAGCATGGGAATTGGTAATAAATTTATAAATCCTAAGCTAATTGATATGTAGGCCATAATGCTTAAAAAGGCTATAAAACCAAGTTTAGCCACTTGTCCTGTAATTTTTGCTATTTTAATTGGGCCACCTAATTGAGTGGTATCTCCAGTGCCTTCAAACATTGATATAATAAAATTCCAAGAAGCATCAATTACAAACCATGTTTCTTTTATTGCATAAAATATAGCTGTCGCAGGACCCAATCTTTGCCTTTTAATTTCGTCATTCAAAGGTGCAATTTTAATTCCGATTATTTTTTTATTTGCTTTATTTCCAAAAGCATCTTCACTTTTAATAATTTTTGGTTCTACAGAAAATTTGAGTTCATTATCGTTTCTTAAAATGCCAATATTTATCACATTTGAAGAGGAGGAGTTTATGAAGGCAGAAACCTCCATTATGCTTTTAATTTCTTTATCATTTATTGATTTAATTATATCTCCAGATTTTATGCCAACTTCGTATGCTGGGCTTTCTGGCTGAACTTCTTGAATTTGGGCTGGTGTAAAATCTTTTCCTGCAAACATGTAAATAAATGCAAAAATCAATATTGCTAACAGGAAATTAGCAAATGGACCTGCAGCAACTATTAAAGATCTTTGATATAAAGGTTTAACAACAAATAGTTTTTCCTGATCTTCTTTACTATATTTTTTTAATAATTCCTCTTGCTCTGCTTGACTAAAAACATTTCTATCACCAAAAAACTTTACGTATCCACCTAATGGTATAAGACAGAACTTCCAACGGGTTCCTGACTTATCGTTAAAACCAAATATTTCTCTTCCAAATCCAATAGAAAAATCTGTAACTCCTACTCCATACTTCTTAGCATAGTAATAGTGGCCATATTCATGGATAAATACTACAACTGTTAGTAGTATAATAAAAGGTATTATAAAAGATATTAAAATTTCCATTCGTTAACCTTACTAAAAAGAAAGTTTCTAAATGCCATAAGTCTTGCATTATTTTTTAGAGAAGATGGGTAAACAAAATGTGTTTCGGTTGGTTTGCCTGGTTCATTTGGTAAAACTCTAGTGATACCACTAATGTTATGGGTGATATAATCTGGGAGTGCAGCTAAACCTACTCCACTTTGAACAGCTAGTAACAGGCCGTAAACACTATTTACTTTCATTAAAGATCTTCTTTTTTTTCCTTCTTTCGAACCAACTTTCAATACCCAATCAGGATTATAAACAGGAGACGGAGCTCCTTTACCATAGGTAATGAATTTATGTTTATCTAAATCTTTAAGTGTTTTTGGATAACCATTTCTTTCTAAATATTCATTTGAACCATAAATATGATAATTAAAATCTACAAATTTTTTCTGTATTAAATTTAATTGTTTAGGTCGTCTCATTCTAATAGCAACATCTGCTTCTCGAGTCGCTAAATCGAGCTCTCTATCATCAAATATTAATTCAATTTCTATACCTGGGTGAAGATCCATAAATTCTTTTATCCTTGGAGTAAGCCAAGTTGTTCCAAAACTTACTACGGTAGTTACTACAAGTCTTCCATTAAGTTTATCTTTGTGACCGCTTAAGTTTGACTCAACGTCTTTCAACTTAGAAATAACTTCGTGGGCTGATTTAAAAAGATATTCGCCATTTTCAGTAAGAACTAAACCCCTGGCATGACGTTCAAATAATTGAACCTTTAAATCGGTCTCTAAACCTTGAATTTGGCGGCTAATAGCTGATTGGCTTAAATTTAAAATTGTTGATGCTTTTGTGAAACTCGATGCCTCAGCAACAGTATGAAAAATTTTTAATTTGTCCCAATCCATTATTTATTGATTATAGTTTATTTATTTGGATTTACTATAGCCCTTCCAGAAAACTCGCCTTTTAAAAGCTTAGGGTAAGTATCTAAAAGTTCAGTAAACGAGAGCTCTTTAGTAAATGATTGAACTTTTGAAAAATCAATCAATTTTGCTGCTTCGCCCCAGACAAACTCTCTTCTTTTTATTGAGGAGCCAGACGAATCGATACCCCACAATTTAACACCCCTAATTATGAAAGGCATTACATTGGTATTAATCTTTATTCCACCCGCATTTCCACACGCAGCAACTATTCCTCCTGGTTTAGTTTGTGCGAATATTTTTGTTAAAGCAGCGCCACCAACAGTGTCAACAACTCCGTCCCAAACTCCTTTTTCTAGAAGCTTACTTTCTCCCTCAAATTCTTTTCTGTCTATAATATTTTTTGCACCTAAACCTTTTAGATAATTATTTTTATCTTTTTTTCCTGTCACAGCATGAACGTCATATCCCATTTTAGATAAAATCATTACAGTAATACTTCCAACTCCGCCCGTAGCACCAGTTACCAAAACATCTTTTACTTTTTCACCTAGCAGCAATTCCTCTTTAGCTTTAACTGCAAAAGAACATAAAAGGGCTGTAAAACCTGCTGTACCAAGCATCATAGACTTATGAGTATCTAAATCTTTTGGTATTTTGATTAAAAAGTTTGCGTCTACTTTAGCGTACTGAGCAAAACCACCAAAGAAAGCTTCTCCTACTCTAAAACCAGTCAAAATGACTTTATCATCCTTTTTAAATTTATTATCTTCACTCTCAACTACAGTGCCTGAAAAATCTATACCTGGAACGAAAGGAAATTTTCTTACAATCTTGCCTCCATTATTTAAAATTAATGCATCTTTATAATTAAGACTTGAATAATCTATTTTTACTAAAACGTTTCCATCTTTAAGATGACTTGTGTCAATTTCTTTAATTTCTCTTGTAAATTTTTCGTTTTGATTATCTATGACTACAGCTTTAAATTTTTGAGACATTTATTTTTTAATATATCTTAAATATCTATTTTGAATACTTAAGTCTTCTCTGAAAGAACCTAAAAAATAGTTAGTAACCGTTGTTGCTCTTTCTTTTTTAACACCTCTCATGGTCATACATTGATGAGCAGCATCAATGGTAACTGCTACTCCTTTCGCGTCTAATGAATTCATTAAAGTTTTAGCTATCTGCATTGTAAGTCTTTCTTGAGTTTGAAGTCTTTTGGAGAATATTTCTACCGTTCTCGCTAACTTGCTTAAGCCTACAACCTTTTTGTTAGGAATATAAGCAACATGCGCAACTCCAATTATAGGTGCCATATGATGTTCACAATGGCTTTCAAGTGTGATATTTTTTTCCACTACCATATCGTCATAACCCTCCACGTCTCCAAATGTTTTAGATAAATCAGCTTCAGCATCTTGATGATAGCCTTTAAAATATTCCTTAAATGCTTTAATTACTCTTTTTGGTGTCTCAACAAGACCTTCTCTGTTTGGATCTTCTCCTATCCATTCAAGAATAGTTTTAAATGCCTCTTCAGCCTGTTTATCCGAAACTTCAGGCTTTTTTGAGGATGTTTTATCTGCGTCTTTAACTAACTTCATCGTTACAAGGTTTTATAGGACATATTTGATTAATGCAAATTGCTATTTTGTCTTTTTTTCATTATTTTACCCTCATGTTCAAAAAGAGAGAAAGCGTTTTTGAGGTAGAAGAAGGAAAATTTCTATCTCCTAAATTTGATAAAGATGGACTTATTCCAGTAACCACTTCTGACAGTGGCTCCGGTGAATTATTAATGCATGGTTACATGAATGAAGAAGCTTTAAAAAAAACTATTGAAACTAAAGAAGCTCATTATTGGAGTAGATCTAGAAAAGATATATGGCACAAAGGAAAAACGAGCGGTTTTGTACAAAAAGTTATTGATCTAAGAATTGATGATGATCAGGATGCATTGTGGATGTCAGTAGATATAGGAAACGGATCAAGCTGCCATGTGGGATATAAATCATGCTTTTATAGATCAATACCTTTAGGAAAAATTGAAAATTCTGAAGAAATTAAATTAGAATTCAAAGAAAAAGAAAAAAAATTTGATCCTGAAAAAGTTTATAAAGGTCAACCTAATCCGACAAAACTATAATTATGAAAGTAATAAGCCCTTTTGGTCCAAAAATAGCTAAATTAAAATTTTCAAATAAATTAATAAAAAAAATTAATAATGAAGTTGACCAAATTTTAAATAAAAGGAGTTTATTAAAAAAATTAGATTATTCGAAAAAGTTAGTTGGACAGGTAAAACAAGAATTTCAATTACCAAAATCTTTTGTAAAAAAAAATTTAGAAAAAGTAATTTCTAATGAAGTAAAAAAATATATCTATAAAACTATTGGAAAAAATGTAAATAGAATTTCATTAAAAAATTTTTGGGTAGTTAGACAATTTAACAATGAGTATAATCCTATACATTATCACGATGGTCATATATCAGGTGTAGGTTATTTGAAAATTCCTAAATTTATCTCAAAAACTAATAAAAAAACAGGAGTTGATGGTACGATTGATTTCATCAATGGAAATAAAATGTTCTTAAGCGATAGTATTTATAACCATCAACCAAAAGTAGGAGATGTAATTCTTTTTCCGCATTATTTAATGCATACAGCATATCCATTTAAATCAAGTGGAGAGAGAAGATCCTTTTCATTTAATCTAGAAATAGATAAAAAAATTGCTAATGTTTTTTCAAGATGAGTAATGAAATTCAAAAAAATGTTTTCGGTGAGCCTTTAGAACCATGTTCTAATAACCCATTAACAGGTTGGTTTAGGGATGGATGTTGTAATACAGATAAAAATGATAGAGGGGTTCACACAGTTTGTGCAAAAGTGACAGATAAATTTTTACTTTGGTCAAAGAAGGTTGGTAATGATTTGATTACACCTCATCCTGAATTTGGATTTCCAGGATTAAAAGAAGGTGACTGCTGGTGTGTTTGTGCAACTTGGTACGCTAGAGCTATCGAAGAGGATGCAGCTTGCTCAGTTTATTTGAAAAAGACAAATATTAAGACCTTAGAACTTATACCAATTGAAAAATTAAAAAAGTTTGCTGTAGATTTATCTTAGTAAACTTTAGAGCCTTTAGTTTTAATAATTAACTCAAGTTCACCATATTCTTTACAATTGCAATTCTTCAGAACTTCTAATCTTTCGTTAGCTTTATCTATTCTATTAGTTTGCACATAAAGTTCACCTAAATATTCATTAATACCATTATGATTAGGTTTTAAACTTAAACCTTTTAAATAAAACTTTTCAGCTTTTTCAAAATTTCCAGTTTTTCTAGTTGTAAATCCCATGTAATTAAGAATATCTGGATTATTTTTGTCTGATTTGTAAGCTTTTTCTAGCTTGTCAAAAGCTTGAGCGTATAGTTTTTTAGCTTTATCAGTTTTATCTTTTTTTTCTAATTTTCCTGCTCTCTTAACTAATTTAACTGCATCTTCATATAAAGAATCGCCCATAGAAGAAGATGATCCACTACTACTATCACTTCCTGCAGCCATTAAAGTCGAACTAAAAAAAAGAGATAAAACTATTATTAAAATTTTTTTCATATGGCCTATTTAATTGTTTTTAAAATAATTGTTATGCGACAGATGATCTTCCTCCATCAACGCCTAAAATTTGACCTGTTATCCAAGAACTTTCATCTGTAAGTAGAAACTTAGCAACAGATGCTGAGTCTCCCCCTTCACCTATTCTTTTCATTGGGTGCATTTTGGCAATACCTTCGACTACTTTTTCATTTTTAAGTAAAAAATTTGAAATCTTGGAATTTGTCAAACTAGGTGCAATACAATTGACACGCACATTAGGTGCGAACTCAGCTGCTAAAGCTAAAGTAAGGCCCTCTATGGCACCTTTTGCTGATGAAACTATTGCATGGTTTGGAAAGCCTTGTTTTACTGCTACCGTTGAAAATAAAACAACTGAACCTTTATTTTTTTTTAAGTTATCTGCTAAGCTTTTAATTACCTCTGTTGCAGAAATAAGATTTAAATTGAATGATTGCATGAAGTCACTTTTTTTTGTTAACTTTAATGGTTTTAAATCAATTGATCCTACACAAAAAGCTAAACCATTAATTGGCTCGTCTTTCAAATCATTTAGTATTTTTTCAGAAAAATTTTCCTCTAAGACATCACAAACTGTAAACTTGGAATTTAAATTTTTTGCTAACTCCGATAGACTAGTCTCATCTCTGCCTACTAAGTGCACCTGCTCTCCACTGTCAACTAATTTTTTTGCCAAAGAAGAACCTATTGATCCAGTTGCACCTAAAATTACTTTTTTCATAATTAAAAATAACATTATTAAAGCTTATTTACATGCAAATAATGACGCGTGTAATATCTTAATAAAATATGTATTTTATTACTTATGAAGCTTTTTATAATTTTAGGAAATCAACTATTTAACCCAAAATATCTCTCTGAATATAAAGACCATACCTTCTTTATGGCAGAAGACTATGGACTATGTACTTTTGAAAAACATCATAAATTAAAAATACTGTTATTTCTGTCTTCAATGAGATCATTTAAGGATGAGCTAAAATCTAAAAATTTTAATTTAATATATAAAGATGTTAATAAAGATTTTAAATTGTCCTATGAAAAAAAATTAGAAAAAACTATTAAAGAAAAAAAGATAAAGGAAATTACTTTTTTTGAAATTGAGGATAAATTTTTTGAAAAAAGAATATTAAATTTAGGAAAAAAAAATTCACTTAAAATTAATCAGATTAAGTCTCCAATGTTTTTAATGGAAAGACAAGAATTCAAAGATTACCTTTCTAAAAACAAGCGACCTTTCATGGCAAATTTTTATAAAATTGTAAGAACAAAAATGAATTTATTAATGAATAAAAACGGAACTCCAAAAGGAAATAAATGGAGTTTTGATGAAGAAAATAGAAAAAAGCTTCCAAATACTATTAAAGTCCCAATAATTTCTAAGGTAAAAGAGACAAAGGATACTGCTGCTCTCAAAAAATTTATAAATTCTAATTTTAAAGATCATCCAGGAAATACTGATAAGTTTTGGTTTCCAACAACACGAAAAGACGCAACTAAGTGGCTAGATGAATTTTTGAAAGAGAGAATAAAGCTGTTTGGAGATTATGAAGACGCAGTAACAGACAAATCTAATACTGTTTTTCATAGCGCGTTAAGTCCAATAATAAACTTAGGTTTAATAGCTCCAGATGAAATAATAGAGAAATTAAGAAAGATTGAAAATAAAATACCTATGAATTCCTTAGAAGGTTATATCAGGCAGATTATTGGTTGGAGAGAGTTTATGAGAGGAATTTATCAAAACTATGATCAACGATTAGATAACTCTAATTTTTTTAATCATAAAAGAAAAATGAAAAAATCTTGGTATGATGGAAACACTGGTTTAGATCCGTTAGACCATGCGATCAATAATGCTAAAAACTTTGGCTGGTCACATCACATAGAAAGACTAATGATATTGGCTAACATAATGAATCTTTGTGAGATAAATCCTAAACAAATTTACAAATGGTTTATGGAAATGTTTGTGGACTCATCTGACTGGGTGATGGCGCCAAATGTTTATGGAATGGGATTGTTTAGTGACGGGGGGATTTTTGCAACTAAACCTTATATTTGTGGATCTAGTTATTTTCTTAAAATGATGCATTTTAAAAAAGGTCCCTGGTGTGATGTCATGGATGGATTATATTGGAAATTTATAGACAGACATAGGAAATTCTTCTTAAAAAATCCACGCCTTGCAATGATGGTTAGAGTTTCTGAAAAAATGAATAAAGAGAGAAAAACAAGAATTTTTAAAGCTGCCAATAATTTTATAAAAGAAAATACTAATGGTTAAAGTTTTTTTTAACAATTCATGTAATATTTGTAGAGCCGAAATCAATCATTACAAAAAACATAGTGATAACAGTGTAGAATGGATAGATGTAACTAATAATGAAGAAGCTCAGAAAGTTACCTCAAAATCATACAGAGAACTATTAAGAAGAATGCATGTTATACAAGATGGTAGAGTAATTGATGGAGCAGAGTCTTTTTTAATAATTTGGAAAAATGTTCCTAAATATAATTTTTTATATAAAATATTTAAAATTAAGCCTCTATTTTTCATATTAAATATTTTTTATGAGATCGCAGCTTATTTTCTATTTATAAAAAATAAACACCTTCTGAACGATGAAAAAAGCTAATTTGCCTAAAAAAACTTGTACGGTTTGTAATAAACCTTTTACTTGGAGAAAAAAATGGAGGCTTAATTGGGACAAAGTAAAATATTGCTCAAAAAAGTGTTCTTCTAAATAGATTATTGCAAATTAAAACTAGTTAAAATTTTAGGAATATTATTTTTAAAATTAAAATACCCTTTATTAGAAAACTGCCAAGAAAATTTATCTTCCTCACTCAAAACGAAGTTTAATTCTAAATTTTGCTTTTTTCTAACAGTATTTAAAAAAGAAAAATTCTCTCCAATGCATGGGTGGACAACATCAAATGAGTTAATTTCATCTACAAGAGTTTGAAATTTTACCTCATCTATGATTTGTAAATCTTTAAATCTTTTTTTTTGATCATTAATTATTTCTGATTTATAGTCTAGTACCTTTTGTCCAAGCTTTAGCTTTCGAACATTATTTCTTAGCAAAACTAGGTAAATATTTTTATATTTTTTTAAATTTTTATTCTCTAAATTTAATTCGTTCTCGAAAAGTAATAAATTTTCATTTGAATTATCTTCTACATTAAAATTAAGTGGATTTAATTTATATTCTTTTTTATCTATTAAAGGCAAAGCGTTCTCGTTTAATTTAACATTCTTATATTTATTATTTGTAAACTTGCTTATATTCCATGACTGAGCAACGTAGTGCTTTCCTCTAGTTTGAAGTCCAGCAACCCATCTCCAACTCAAGGTGTTAGAAGCAGCGTCACCATCAAATAAATGTTTCATAAAGAATTCAGCGCCTTTTTGCCAAGGTAGATTTAAAGTAAATATCCAAATGCTAGCAAACCACATTCTAGTATGATTATGTAAATAATTATTTTCTTTAAGCTCTTTTACCCAATCATTAAAACATTCAATTTGAGTTTCACCGTTAATAGCTTTTTTATAATTGTTATCTTCCTTTAATCCTTTTAAATCCTCTATAAAGTCAGTCCAAACTTGAGGTCTAAGTTCTAACCAACCTTTCCAGTAAACTCTCCAAAATATTTCTTGGATATATTTTTCAACTTTTTGATATGGAAATTTTGCTAAAACTATCTTTGCGACTTCATATTCAGTTATTAATCTATGAGAGATGTACGGTGATAAGCAAGATACATTTGATTTGTCTTTTGGTCCTAAATCAAAATTTCTTTTGAAACTATAATTTGTAAGTTCACTGTTTATAAAATCATCGAGCTGCTTTAACGCTCCTTCTCTTGAGATTTCGAATTTCATTAGTCCTCGTCATCCCTCCACTCATCAATAAAAAGCTTCCAACATGCAAAAGATACACAGACTATTCCAACGCAAAAACCAAGAAGGACACCATTATGCTTACCTAAATATATTGTTCCATAATGAGTGCTGAGAATTGGTGGTACTACTAATATTGCACCAATAATTAAGTATCGAATAGCAAAAGGTGGTCTTTTCAAATTGAATTTCCTTGATCAAGTGGCATTGAAACTGCTGTGGTAAACCAACAATTTGTACAATTTTCCTCATTGCCTTTACTTACATGCCATTCATAAAAAAATTGTTGCTTCTCATCGCTTAAAACTTTTACTCCATAAACAAATTTATTTTCAGTATTCGTAATTAAATCTATCTTATGTGAAAAATGGTTTAACAGTATTCTATAATGAACATCATAGAGCATAATTCTAAATCTGGGATATGGGCCAGTCATTTTTTTATTATCAGGATGAGCGAATATCCATGTTTGTTTTATGCCATTATCTTTGTCATCATTATTTTTTAAAGCATCTAATTGTATTTTAATAACATCATAAGCAGATAAATTTTCCGCTGGTTTTATCATTTCTGCATTCGCTGAGCTAACAAAACCCAGAAAAAAAATTGCTAAAATTATTTTTTTTAGTTCCATATGTTTTTCAAGGTATCTTCTCTTTTACACGCCTTTTTATACATTAAATAACGAATAAAATTTTTTTCATAATAATCTTGGTGATAATCTTCCGCTGGATAGAATTCCTTGAATTTCCAAACTAAAGTTACTATTTCCCTATCGAATTTACTTTCTAAATTTTTAAAAGATTTATTAATAAATTCTTTCTCTAGTTGATTCTGAAAAAAAATTACTGATCTATAGCTTTTACCTTTATCGCAAAACTGACCTTCCGAATCGAAAGGATCTATATTTCTCCAATAAACATTTAAAAGACTCTCATAGCTAACAATATTTGAGTCATACGTGATTTCTATAGCCTCTACGTGGCCAGTATCTTTATAAATTACATCTTGATAAGTAGGGTTTTTTAAGTGACCTCCTGAATATCCAGAAATTGATGAGATTACTCCCTCTACTTGATCAAATGACTCTTCCATGCACCAAAAGCAACCGCCAGCAAAATAAGCTTTTTTTTCCAAGGCGTAAGAATTATGTTCAATGAAGAATATAGTGACAAAAAGTAAAATTTTTTTCATATAAAAAAATGATATATCAATAATTATGAAAAACGATGGATTTATTGTCATAGAAGGAATTCACAAAAACCCCAATAAAATTGATACATTAGATGAGCAAACAAAAGTTGTTCACGGTCCATATAATAAAGAAGAGGCTAATAAAGTAGCTAAAGGATTAATTCAAAAAAATATTGATAATTTTTATCATAGAGCTTGGGTAATAAGTAAGAATATTGAACTTAATAATGTTTGCGAAGAGTGTAAAAAAGAGGATGAGAGCGTAAAACAAAACTTAATCATGTATAGCTACAAGATTTGTACGAGCTGTAATTTAGCTAAAACAATATTTCCAATTTAAAAGCCTTTAAATAAAACGATTATCAAGAATAAGAAGAACGCTTGAAACAACCAAGAAACAACAACAACTCCGAAAGCCTTCCACAGACTTTCATAATCTAACGCAGATTTTACAGCTACGACCATACAGGCTAACATCCAAAATGCAGAACCTACAAAAGTTACAGTCATTAACTCAGGTGTAACTCCAAAAACCCTTATCAAACCAGGTGCACTAGAAAAACCTATAGTCCTTAAAAGTTCTCCATGATCACTTTTCGTGTTTGGATCTCTAAATAATTTAACCCCAACAAAGTAAATAACATAAGCCCAAACATACCAACTTAGCAAAGATAATGCAGGTGCAACTAAAAAATTTGAAGCACCTAAATGTATTGAGCCAACTCCTGCGGCTAAACTAGATAAAACAACTACTATACCAGCTTGAAAAGTTGCTTTTTTATCTTTTTCAACTTCTTCGTAAAGATCTATATCTATTTTAATAGCTCTAAAAACTCTATTTATAAACAAATTAATCATTTTTTTGTAAAAGGTTTTAGTAATCTTAGAATCTTGTTATGTAAAGCTTTATTAGATGAAGCAATAATATTACCTCCTATTTCTGCAGGTTCATTATTCCAATTAGTCACAATTGCACCTGAGTTTTTGATGATGGGTATTAAAGGTAAAATATCGTAAGGCTTTAAGTTAGCTTCTATTACAGCATCAACTGTTCCTTCAGCTAATAAACAATAATTCAAGGCATCAAAACCAGCTAATCTAAATGACCATCCAAATTTCTTTATAACCTTTCTTTGTCTTTCATAACTTAAGGTCCCATGAAAGTTTCCGATAATTTTAACTGTTTCTAAATTGCTGTTATTAGAGGATTTAAGAATTTTTTTTTTATTATTTTTAAAAATATAGGATTTTGTTTGATCATTTATATAAAATTTATTTAATTCTGGAAAATTTGCTAATCCAACTTTTGATTTTTCCTTAAAAGAAAGGCCTATTAAATTGGACCAAGTCGGCGCTCCAATAACAAAAGCTCTTGTTCCGTCTATCGGATCGATTGACCATTGAAAATGATTATCAGACTTTTTATCGTCAAACTCTTCTCCAATGATAGAATCCTTAGGAAATTTTTTTTGAATTAATGATCTTATATATTTTTCAAAAGATTTATCAAAATTAGTTACCGGATCAAAATCTTTCTTATCTTTTGACTTGTTGTTTACTTTAATTAAGGATTTTGATTTTTTTTTGTAAAACGAATTTAATTTTATAGGTAAAGATTTTAAAAAATTAAAAGTTTTTTTGTAATTCATGCGTGTGTATAGCTTAATTTAGTTTAAAATAAAAATATTAAAATTTAAAACTAAGGCATAACCGCTCCATAAAAAGTAAGGGACCATTAAAGAAAAACTAATCTTATCCTTCAAGTAATAAATTTTCATTAAGATAACTATAAATATGAGAATTAAAACTAAATCTAGTAATGCTAGTCCTATTTGATGAAAACCAAAAAAAATAATACTCCAAATCATATTAAAAAAGAGGTGTAAAAAATATAAATTTAAAATTTTATTATCATAGTAGTTTATCCAAATACGCCAAATTGCTACTGACATTAAGATATACAAAACTGTCCAAACAGGCCCAAACACCCAGCTCGGAGGATTAAAACTTGGAAGAATTATCTGAGAATACCAAGGCTCTTTAAAAGTCGAAGTAGTAAATCCACCAATCCCAGATGCCAAAAATGTTATTAAAAGAATGAATGTAAGAGATAAATATTTATTCTTAGTCATAAATTAAGGTATAACTAATTTATGTCTGAAAATCAGAAAAAAATATGGATTACAGGTGCAAGTAGCGGAATTGGAAAGGCAGTAGCTGAAAAATTTGCTAACGAGGGTTGGAAAGTTGCAGTATCTGCAAGAAGAAAAGAACTTTTGGATAAGTTAGCTGAGCATAACAACATAAGTTCATTTCCTCTAGATGTAACGAGCAAATCCCAAATAAATAATGTTTTTAAAGATATTTTAAATACTTTTGGTGATATTGACATTTGTTTGTTCTCCAGTGGAACTTACGAGCCAAAAGATGAGCAAAATATAGATCCAGATAAAATTAAAAATGTAATTAATGTTAATTTTTTAGGGGTTATTGATTGCGTAAAAGTTGTTGAAGATTATTTTAAAAATAAGAAATCTGGACACATTTCGATAGTTTCTTCAATTGCAGGTTACAGAGGTCTGCCAAATTCAAGTGGTTACGGTCCTTCAAAAGCTGCTTTAACTAATTTTAGCGAAAGTATTTACTTTGATTTTAAAAAATTTGGAGTGAGGGTCTCAGTTGTATCACCAGGTTTCATCAAAACTCCCTTGACCGATAAAAACGAGTTTCCTATGCCGTTTTTAAAAACTCCTGAATACGCCGCAGATAAAATTTATAATGGCTTGGTGAAAGGAAATGCTTTTGAAATCCATTTCCCAAAAGGATTAACTTTAACTTTAAAATTTTTAAGAATATTACCTTATAGACTTTATTTATTTCTAGTTGATAAACTTGTTAAACGATAATTAAAGAAGAGAGTTAACGTATTCCCAATTGATTAATTTATCAAAAAAATTTTCTAAATAAGCTGGTCTTTTATTTCTGTAATCTAAGTAATACGAGTGCTCCCACACATCACAACCTAGTATAGGTTTCATATTATGAATTATTGGGTTTTCAGCATTTGGTGATTTAGTTACTACGAGCTTATCTTCTTTTAAAGACAACCAACACCATCCAGATCCAAACTGAGTAACTCCAGCATTGATAAATTCCTCCCTAAATTTTTCAAAATCTCCAAAATCTTCTTTAATTTTACTTTCAAGCTTAGATGGAACATTTCCTCCGCCATTAGGTTTTATGCACTTCCAAAAAAGATTATGATTCCAATGTTGGCTTGCATTGTTGAAAATTCCTGCTTTTTTTTCATTTGATGATTTTTTAATTATATCTTCCAAAGATAATTTTTCATAATCAGTACCTTTTATGAAATTATTTAGATTTGTAATATATGTTTGATGATGTTTGCCATGATGTAAATCCAAAGTTTGCTCTGACATTATTGGAGAAAGAGCTGAATTATTGTAATCTAATTTAGGAAGCTCAAACATATCAATCTTTTACAAACATTACGGTTAATTCTGCTACTTTAATTCCAAATTTAGTCATTGTCGCTCTGTTTATTGCTACGCGATCATCCTGCATGAAAATCCAATCATCAAAAGTAATTTTAATATTTTTGCCTTTGACGGGCACCAGCAATACATATTCAAATTTAAAAGCTGGACCATATGAATATCCTTTAGCTGTTCCAACTACATCAGAGGCTGTTCCCTCGTAGTTATGTTCATCAATTTTTTTAATAGTCCATTGACGAGTTTGCCTTTCCCCATCATTCCAATCAAAAACTTCGTCTAAAATTAATTGAGAACCATCCCATTTTCCATTTAAATCAGCTTTAAATTGTCTTGTAACTTTTCCAGATCTATTTTGTAATACTCCCCAAGCTTTGACATTACCCGATAAATAATTTTCGATAAATAGTCTTGGTTTTTGATCTTTAAAATCTGTCGGTTTCATTTTGTTTGCACATCCTGTTGTTAAAATTAGTAAAATTAGTACTATAAATTTTTTCATGACGAATATCTATTAGACATAGAGAATTGAATCAAGTTAATGTTTCTAGACTTAAAACCGCCTTCACAATAAGATAAGTAAAATTCCCACATACGCTTAAAATATTCATCAAAACCAAGAGGGCTAATTTTTTCCCAAGCACCTAAAAAATTTTTTCTCCAAGTTGCTAAAGTTCTGGCATAATCGTCGGAGTAGGTATTAATTTTTTCTAGTTTTAGACCATTTTTTTTAATTAGATTTTCCATAAATTGAATTGAGGGTAAAAACCCCCCTGGAAATATATATTTTTGAATAAAATCCTCATTTGCTCTATATCTTTCAAATAAGTCATCTTTTATCACGATACCTTGAATTGCAGCAGTTCCCCCATAATTAAGAACATTTTTAATTGTACCAAAATATTGGTCCATGTATTTTTCACCAACAGCTTCTATCATTTCTATCGAAGCTACGTGATCATATTTTTCCTTGAGATCTCTGTAATCTAAAAATTTAACATTAACTTTATTGTTTAGTCCTGAGTTAAAAATCCTCTTTTTTGTAAACTCGTATTGATTTTTAGAAATTGTGATACAGTCAACACTCACATCATAATTTTTAGCTAAAAATTCTGCAAATCCGCCCCAACCACACCCTATCTCTAAAACCTTGTTTCCATCTTTAATATTCATTAAATTTATAAGCTCTTGAAATTTATTTCTTTGAGCGATTTCTAAATCATCTTTCTCGTTTTTATAGACTGCGCTTGAATAAGTAAGAGATTTATCAAGCCACGACGAAAAAAATTCATTCCCTAAATCATAATGTTTTGAAATATATTTTTTACTTTTAGATTTTGTATTTGATGCAAATATTTTTTTTAGAAAATTTTTGATTTTTTGTAATTTTAAACTTCCTGAAAAAGAATAGATTGTATTAATATTTCTCGCTGTAAGTTCAATTAAATTTGTTAAATTTGAGGAATAAAAATCTTTTTTCATGTGAGCTTCACCTAAAGCTGAGCTTCCACCCATAATGACATTTAGGTAAAAATTAGGTTTATTAATTTTGATATCTGATGATAATTTACTCTCTAAGTCACCAAAATGAAAAACTTTTCCATCATAATTTATGAGCTTTAGATTTCCTTGTGAGATTTTTTTCAATTTATTTAGTACGAATCTTTCTGAAATTTTTATTAAACTCATTAATATTCCTCGTAACTTAAATTATTTTTTAATTTGATATTTCTTTTTCTATATATTGCCCCTTTTTTCCACAAAAGAAATGCTTCAAAATGTATCGAACTAATAATTTTAATTGTCATTAGGGGATACTTAAAAAAGTTAAGCATGAGTTGTTTTGGGCTGAATTCTTTTCTTTCTCCTGTTTGGGTAGCTGTTAAAACTGTTCCTTTCGAGTCTGTTTGTTTTATAAAGACTAAGAGTTTATCACTGGGGTTAAGTAATTTAAAATTATAGTAAGTTTCCATATCCATAAATGGTGAAACGTAAAACTTTTTTCTGCATTTTTGAGCTATTTCTTCACTATCTTTAATTTCAAAAATATATGTGTGTTGCTCATTAAAAGTATTCTTTACTTCGTAAAAAATTGCCCTCAATTGATTATCCTCGTAGCAGTAAAAAATGCTTAAAGGGTTGAACACATAGCCAAAAATTCTTGGATAACAAAGTATTTTAACTTTATTAATTTTACCTTTTATATTGAACTTACTAATGTTTTTAAGAACCCACTCTTTTAAATCACTTCCGTCACGTTCACCATGATCTTTATCGTAAAAGCTAAAAATGTTAAATTTATTATGAGAGAAAATATTTATTGAACTGTCTAATTGATTGATTTCATCTAAATCAATTAAAAATGAAAAAGTTTTATATTTTAAAAAATGTCTTACAGGTTTAAATCTTGTGTGAGTTACTTCACCGTTGTAAATGCAGGAATTCATCAAATTTTAAAGTTATTTATCAAATCTATAGATGATTTTAATCCATCTTCATGAAATCCGTAACCAAAATAACTTCCACAAAACCAAGTTCTTTTTTTTCCTTGTATTAATCTTAGATCTTTTTGAAGTGCGGTATTCTTTGAATTCAAATATGGGTGTGTAAAATCAACTTTTTTTATAACAGAATTTTCGTTAATTTTATAAATAGGGTTTAAAGTTAAAAAATAGTCTTTAGATGTATTTAAATTTTGTAGTTTATTTAACCAATAGGTAATGCATGTCTTTTCTCCATCTGAAACAGAATTCCAACTAGACCAGGCCCTTTTTTTGTGAGGCATCAATCTCTTATCAGTATGTAAGTAAGCCTCATTCTTCACGTAATTAAATTTTTCCAATATATTTTTTTCTTGTTCTGTCGGTTTTTCTAACATTCTTAAACTTTGGTCTGCATGGGAAGCTAGAACTACTTGATCATAGTCAACATATTCATTGCCAATAATTACCCTGATATTGTCATCGCTTCTAATTAACTTATCCACTTTATAATTTTTAAAAATTTCCCCACTAATTTTATCCGTTACTTTTTTTACATAAGCTCTACTTCTATTTGAAACTGTGTACCATTGAGGTCTATTTTTAAATTTAAATAAACCATGATTAGTAAAAAAATTTAAAAAAAATTTTAATGGCATTTCCTTTGCTTTATTAAATGGCATGGACCAGATAGCAGCTACCATGGGAATTAAGTGATACTCGATGAAGTATTTTGATAATTTTTTTTTATTAAGAAAATTTCCTAGAGTCTCTTCTTTAATCTCACTTTCAAGTAATTTTGGAGCAGTTTTATAAAATGAAATTATCTCTCTAATCATGTATAAAAATTTTAAATTAAGAAGATTTAATTTATTAGCAAAAATACCTCCTAAACCACTTCCGCTATATTCAACATTACTATTCTTAATTGATACAGAAAATGACATGTCACTTTTTTCATAAGGAACTTTTAATTCATTAAAAAAATTTACTAAATTTGGATAAGTAACCTCATTAAAAACAATAAAGCCTAGATCTACTGGAACAATTCTATCATCTTCTTTTATCTCATAGGTAAAAGAATGACCTCCAAAGTGATCTTCTTTTTCGTATAGGTCAACTTTATATTTTTTTGAGAGAAAATATGCGGAAGATAATCCTGAGATACCTGAGCCGATAACAGCAATTTTCATTAAAAGAGATTAAGCAGCTTCATCTTTATATTCATCCATTGAAGGACATGAACATACTAAATTTCTATCTCCAAAAACGTTATCTACTCTAGCAACAGGTGCCCAATATTTATTATTTTTTACATACTCAGTGGGAAAAGCTGCTTCCTCTCTCGAGTAAGCATGCTTCCACTCACTTGAGGCCAATTCGACATAAGTATGAGGTGCATTTTTTAGCGGGTTATCTATTTTGTCAAACTTTGATGACTCCACTAAATTAATTTCTTTTTTAATTTTTATAAGTGCATTACAAAATTTATCAATCTCCTCCAAATTTTCACTTTCAGTTGGCTCAATCATAATTGTACCAGCAACAGGCCATGACATTGTTGGAGCATGATAGCCAAAGTCAATCAGTCTTTTTGCTAAATCCTCCTCAGAGATTCCTGAACTTGCTTTTATTGGTCGGATATCAATTATACACTCATGTGCAACATTTCCATTTTTACCAGTATAAAGAACTTTGTAATCTTTGGATAATTTTTTTGAAATATAATTTGCATTTAAAATTGAGACTTGTGAGGCTTTTTTCAATCCTTCAGCGCCCATCATCTTTATATACATCCAGGATATTGGAAGTATGCTTGAACTACCCCAGGGTGCAGCTGATACAGCTCCCATTCCATTCTTAGGACCTGCCTCTTTAATAATTTCATGTGTTGGTAAAAAATCTGCTAGATGCTTAGCGCAAGCGATTGGGCCCATTCCTGGTCCACCTCCGCCGTGAGGTATGCAGAATGTTTTATGTAAATTAATATGGCAAACATCAGGTCCAAATTTTCCTGGTTTTGCGACACCCACAAGTGCGTTTAGATTGGCTCCATCCATATAAACTTGTCCGCCATGCTTATGAATAACTTCGCAAATATCCATGATTTTTTCTTCAAATACTCCATGAGTAGAGGGGTAAGTAACCATTAAAGCAGCTAAATCTTTTGAGTGTTTTTCAGCTTTATTTTTAAGATCGTCTATGTCCACGTTTCCATCGTCGTCACAATTGACTACAACCACTTTCATCCCACACATTTGGGCACTTGCTGGATTAGTTCCATGAGCTGAGTCCGGAATTAGACAAACATTACGATTTTCTTGTTTGTTATTTTTATGAAATTTTCTTATAGTCATTAGACCTGCATACTCTCCTTGAGCCCCAGAGTTAGGTTGTAAAGAAACTGCGTCATATCCAGTAATTTCTTTCAAATCGTTTATTAGATCATTAAAAAGTATTTTGTAACCCTCCATTTGATTTGTAGGAACAAAAGGATGTGGAAGTGAAAACTCTTTCCAGGTAATAGGAATTAATTCTGCTGTTGCATTTAGTTTCATTGTACAAGATCCTAAAGCAATCATTGATCTATTTAGTGCAATATCACAATCTTCTAGTTTCTTTAAATATCTTAGCATCTCAGTTTCAGAATGGTATTTGTTAAAAACTGGATGAGTTAAGTATTTTGATGTTCTTAAAAGATTTTTTGGAAGATTATCTAGTTCAACCTTCACGTCTTGTTTAATTACTTTAGATATTCCAAATATTTTTAACAATAAGTTAACATCATCAAGTTTTTTTGCTTCATCAAACGCAACAGATAAATGATCTTTATCGATTTTTCTGAGGTTTATATTCTCTTTTAGTGCAGCCTCAAAAATAGGATTTGTTTTTTCATTGGTTTTAATTGTAACGGTATCGAAGAAATGATCTGATAGAATTTTATAACCGCTTGCTTTAATATTATCAGCAAAGATTTTTGCTAATTTAGAAGTTCTATTCGCTATTTTAAGTATTCCTTCAGGTCCATGATAAATTGCAAAAGCAGCAGAAATGATAGCCAATAAAGCTTGAGCAGTACAAATATTACTCGTTGCTTTGTCTCTTCGAATGTGTTGCTCCCTAGTTTGTAATGAAAGCCTGTAAGCTTTTTTTCCATGTCTATCTTTTGAAACCCCTATTATTCTTCCTGGCATTGATCTTTTAAATTCCTCTTTTGTAGCAAAAAATGCTGCGTGAGGCCCGCCGTAACCCATTGGGATACCAAATCTTTGAGCACTACCGACAGCAATGTCAGCTCCAAGTTCAGCTGGGGTTTTTAATCTTGCTAAAGCCAATAAGTCACAAACCAAAATAGCTTTTCCGTTTTTTTTGTGAATTTGACTGATGCTTTCACTAGGATCGTTTATCTCACCTAAAGTTCCCGGATAAGATAAAACACCGCAAATTATATCTTCATTAATTTTTGAAAGATCTTTTTTTTCGTCACCAATGATCAATTCTAAACCAAAAGGATTTGTTCTAGTCTTTATGAGATCAATTGTCTGAGGATTACAATTGCTTGAAATAAATATTTTTTTTGAATTAGTCTTATCTAATCTCTGGCTTAATCCTACTGCCTCTGCTGTTGCTGTTGCTTCATCTAACAAAGAAGCATTAGCTATATCCATGCCCGTTAAGTCAATTATTGATTGTTGAAAATTTAAAAGCATTTCAAGACGACCTTGCGCCACTTCAGGTTGGTAAGGTGTATAAGATGTATACCATCCTGGATTTTCTAAAATATTTCTAAGAATTACATTAGGTGTAATAGAATTATAGTATCCCATTCCAATGAAGTTTTTAAAGATTTTATTTTTTTTGGATATAAATTTTAATTTTTTTAAAGCATCGTTCTCTGACATTGGCTGATCGATTTTAAGATCATCTTTTAATAAGATTTTTTCTGGCACAGTATTGCTCATTAGATCCTCTAATGATTTATAGCCAACGTATTGTAACATTTTGTACTGATCTTCTTCAGAAGGACCAATATGTCTTTTAATAAATTCTTTTGAATTATCGTCAATCATTTAGCTAGGGTTCTCCTTACAAAATTTATCATATTCGTCTTTTGACATTAGGGATTCATACTCACCTTTATCTTTTATCTTTAACTTAAAAAACCAGCTGGCACCTTCAGGGTCAGTATTTACGCTCCCGGGATCATCTGCAATGGCTTTATTTCCCTCAGTTATTTCTCCAGAAATAGGAGAATAAACATCACTCGCAGCTTTAGTTGACTCTACAACAGCTGCTTGACCTTCTTTTTCTACAGCTTTACCTGCATCTGGAACCTCCACAAAAACAATGTCACCGAGCATTTCTGTTGCATGCTTAGTTATTCCTACTGTAGCAACGTCTCCATCTAGTGAAACCCATTCATGTTTTTTAGAAAATTTTTTTTCACTCATATTTATTTACCCTTATTTAACATAACTTTTTTTATAAAATGGAAGTTCAGAAATCTTACCCCCATATTTTTTTCCTCTTACTTCAAGCTGAATAGATGTACCTACTTCAGAAAATTCTGATTTAACATATCCCATTGCAACTGGAGCGTTCACACTCGGGCCAAAAGTACCGCTAGTAACGAATCCTATTTCATTATTATCTGATGAAAAGATTTTTGTATTTTCTCTGGCTATAACTTTTCCATCTGGCTTTATACCAACTCTAATTTTTTCACTTCCGTTGGCTAATAAATCTTTTATTTTTTCCCATCCATTAAAGCCGCCAACTTCTTTCCTTTTTTTTGCTATAGCCCATCTTAAATTAGCCTCTACTGGATTTATTTTTTCATTTAAGTCATGACCATATAAACAGAGACCAGCTTCTAATCTTAATGTATCTCTAGCTCCTAAACCTATCGGTTTAACTTCATTTGAAATTAAATAATCGATAAGCTTTTCAACTTTTTTGTTTGAAATCGAGATTTCAAAACCATCTTCACCTGTATATCCAGATCTTGTTACATATAGATTTTCATCTTCATACTCAAAATTGTTTCCTGTCATAAATTTTAAATTAGTAACGCCCGGAATTAATTTTTCTAAAATCTCTACAGATTTAGGTCCTTGTAACGCTATTAAAGATAAATCATTGTTTAAAAGATGTTTGTGGTTTTTTTTTAAAAATTGAGAAATTTGTTTTATATCATTTTCCTTACAAGCTGCGTTTAAGATTATACAAAAACCTTTTTCTGTTCTTGTAATAATTAAATCATCAATTATTCCACCTTCATTATTAAGTAAAAAAGAATATTTTGAATGATTAATTTTCAAATTTTTTAAATCTGCTGGTATAATTTTTTCTAAAGCAGTTATTAATGTTTCATCCCCTTCTAAAAAAAATTGCCCCATATGTGAGACATCAAAAAATCCAGCGTGTGTTCTTGTAGAAATATGTTCTTTAACAATACCATCTTTATATTGAATAGGCATTTCATATCCAGCAAAAGGAACAAATTTTGCTCCCAAGTTTTTATGATAATTGTATAAAGCTGTTTTTTGCACTTCCATAATAACTCTTTTTGACCCCATCTGTCTGTGTACCTGAGAGATTTAATCCTTCGGTGAGGCCTAAGCCTGCTTTCCAGAGTTATTACGGTAACGGTCCTTTTGCCTGAGAGTTTCCGGGGTGGTTGCTCCTTCGGCGCCTAAATTGGTCTCTCCCGTTACAAACAGGACATTGTTCCAAATATCCTTAAATGTCAATTATTATTAATTGTAAGTAACCTGTTTTTTATCAAAGCTTTTTAAAATTATCGCTAAAATTATAACTAAACCACCTATAAAAACACTCAAGGGTGGAATTTCACCTAAAAATATCCAAACCCAAATGGGTGCGAATAATGTTTCTGATAGCATTAATAGGCCAATAGTTGCTGATGGTGTAGTTCTTGAACCAATTGTTATGCAAATAAACCCGAGAGCCAGCTGAGGGACACCAAGTAAAAAACCCATAAAAATATCATTAAAAGTAAAACTAAAAGACTCAGATAAAATTATTCCGTACAAACAACTAAAAATACCTGAGTAAAAAATAGCAGGAACCATATCAAGGTTTTTATATTTCCTTATTATCATTACTAATACTGCAAAATTTATTGGGATAGCCAAAGCAACAAGATTTCCAAATAGCGAACCTGAAGAAACAGAGTCTCCTACCATTACTAATATTCCACTCATAGCAAGAAAAATTGACAAACCACCAATTAATGAAACTTTCTCTTTAAGGTAAATAAAACCAAATAAAGCGAGAAACATTGTTTGAGTACTAATTATAAATACGACATTAGCAACTGTGGTATTGCTCATTGCAACAACGAAGGCTATAAAACTAAAAGAAAGTACAAATCCTCCTAGTAAAGCAGGTAATCCAGAAGTTTTAATCTTTATTAAAGTATTTTTCTTATAAACAATAAATAAAAAAACAGTTAATCCCAGTAAGAAGAAAAAAGATCTTAAGAATAAAATCTGCCATACTGTAGCTTGCTCGAAGGACCTTATTATAAATCCTCCCCAACTTAAACAAAAGCCTCCAAAACAAACAAGAATATAACCTGGTACTTTATATAGAATCTGCATTTAAAATTTTTTAAGAATATTCTTAAAATAAAACCCTAAAGTTAAGGATCTTAATATCATAAAAAGTAAAAGAGAAAACCATATTCCGTGGTTATCTAAGTGTCTAGTTAAAAAAATTGAAAATAAAATATAACCCAATACAGAAACTACCATCGCATTTCTAATTTCTTTTGTTTGAGATGCTCCTATAAAAATTCCATCTAATTGATAACAAAAACAAGCAATTGGCGGTATAATGATTATCCATAATATATGCTGAAAAGCTATAAATCTTAAGATTTCAATATCAGTAATAACAAAAATTATTTCTCTATAAAAGATTAAAAATAAAAAAGAAATTATTATTGCAGTAACAAAACTAACTTGAATTGAGTTTTTTACTACCTCTAGAAAAGAATTCTTATTTCTTCTACCAATCGCAAACCCGATTATTCCCTCCGTAGAAAAAGCGTAAGCGTCTAAAAAAAAAGAAGATAAAATTATAAATTGTAGTAATATTGTATTAACTGCTAAATAATCTTCTCCAATCTTTGATCCAAGGTACGTAACCCAAAGAAAAGCAAAAGTTAGAAATACAGTTCTTATAAAAATATCTAAATTTATATTAAAAAGTTTAATTAGTTTAGATTTTACCAACAAATTTTCAAATTTAGGAATAATTTTAAATTTTTTAACAAAAAAACTATAAGTATATATTAGAAATATTATCAGCGTAATATAACTTGAAATAAGTGTTCCTAAAGCAACACCAAATACTTTTAAGTCAAAAGTCAGAACTAATAAAGAACTGAAAACAATATTTAGACCCGATAAAATTATTATTAAAAGACTTGATATTTTAGTTTTTTGAATTCCTAAATAAAAACCTACTAAAACATAAATAATTAATTCAGCAGGAACAGAAAAAACTCTAACATTCAAATATGTATTTACTAAAACTTCTGTTTCATCACTGGGAGAAAAAAAATATTTTATTGCAATTTTTAAAGATGGTAAAAAAATAAGTATAATAAATGCAACTATCAAGGCAATTATCAAATTTCTTAGTATTGTTTTAATTATTTCTCTATAATCACTTCTTCCATAAGCTTGTGATACAATTCCAACAGTTCCCATTCGTAAAAATCCAAAACTCCAAATTATCATTGTCATTACTGAAGTTGCTATACTAGTTGCAGCTAAGTACTTTGTTTCACCCAGATTTCCCATTAAACCTGTATCTACCATTCCTACTAAAGGGATAGCTATGTTTGAAAAAAAAACCGGTATGGACAACAAAATTATTTGTTTTTTTGAAAATTTTGATGAGCTTTTAAACAATTCCATTTTATTCTTTAATATATCTTAAGAACCTTATATACATTGATTCTCGAATGTTAGAGCAAGTAATTATTTCAGTACAAATCATATTAATAGACATAGTTATGGCCGCAGATAACGCGATCATAATAGGTTTAATTGCTGCAGGATTTGCAACAGATAATAGAAGAAAGATTATAGCATGGGGTGTTGCAGCGGCATTCTTATTTAGAATTGTTTTTGCATCCGGAGCTAATTATTTATTTGAATTTGCTTGGATTAAAATCCTAGGAGGAGTTTTACTTTTATGGGTTATAAATAATTTAAGACAAGACTTTTTTGGTAAAAACAAGATTAAAACTCCACAAGTAAAATCAGCTGAAACTAAAAGTTTTAGTATGGGAGTTTATCAAGTTTTAATTGCAGATCTTACGTTAAGTTTTGATAACACTATTGCAGTTGTAGCAGCTTCAAAAGGAAATTTTCATTTAATGGTTATAGGATTATTATTATCAGTATTTTTAATAGCTACACTTGCAAGTTATTTTGCAGAATATATCAAAAAACATATGTGGCTTGGATATTTGGGATTATTAGTAATTTTAGTGATTTCAATACAGTTAATAATTGGTGGGCTAGTAAGTTATGATGTTCTATCGATTAACGAAAAATATAAATTTTTATTCTTGTAATGGTAGATTTTTGTATTATAGGGTCAGGTGTTTCTGGCTCTACAATAGCTCACCTTCTTTCAAAAAAATATTCAGTACACATTCTTGATAAAGCTAGAGGTCCAGGCGGACGTGCATCAAATAAAAGGTTTAAACAAAATTTAAGCTTTGACCACGGAGTTCAATATATATCTCCAAAATCAAAGGAATTTAGAAATCTTATAAAAATTCTTTGTAAAAAAAAACATGCTAAAATTTGGAGCGGAATTCACTTAGATTTTACATTCGAAAAAAAAGACAAATCTAAAAAATTTATTGGTACGAAAGGAAATAATTTTATTTCTAAGTACTATACAAAAAAAATTAAAAAAAGTTTTCAATCTCCAGTCAAATCAATTTTTAAAAATAAATACTTTTGGGAAATAAAACTGAATAATAATGAAAATATCCAAGCTAAATCGCTAATTTTAACTTGTCCTTTTCCACAATTGAAAAAAATTGCAGGAAAATATCTTGAAAAAAAAATATCAAATTTAAAGATTTATATGGAACCTAATATTACAACAATGCTGGCTTTTAAAAATCAAAAAACTGTACCGATTAGTAGTATAAAATTTAATGATGACATTTTAATATGGGCTGCCTACGAAAATAGTAAGAATAGATTTAATTCCTCAAATTCACTTTGGACATTACAGTCATCAATTAAATGGGCTAGGAAAAATATAAATAATTATAAAGAAAATAAAAAAGTTGAAAATACTTTGATTTCAAAATTTCTGAACTTTACCGGATACAAAAAAAATAAGATTATTTTTAAAAAAACACATGGATGGAAATATTCTTATAATTTACATGGATCACCTTTTAAAAGTTATTGGAATAAAAAGTTAAGGTTAGGATTGTGTGCTGATTGGTTTATTGGTCCTAAGGTTGAAAATGCCTGGTTAAGTGCTAATGACTTAGCAAAGAAAATCAAATAATTAAAAAATACCTTTAACCTTTTTATTTTTTTTTCTCATTTTAGGTAAAATTTCAACGTTAAGTCCTTTTAAATCTTTAGGTTTTAATTTTCTTAAATTTTGGACACATCTTAGAAATCTTTGTGACTCTTTTTTTGAAATAATATTATCAGTAAGTATTTTAAATTTATTTATATATTCTTTTCTACCGAATGGTCTTTTTCCAGCTGGGTGAGCGTCTGCTACATTGATTTCTTCCGAAATTGTGGAACCATTTTTCATTTTTACGACAACTTTCCCACCAAAACATTTCTTTTTAGGGTCTCTGTTATGATATTTTTTTGTCCATTTCTTATTCTCTTTAGTTACTATTTTTCGCCAAAGTTGAACGGTGCTTTTACGTCTAGCTCTTTGAGGTGTGTAAGATTTTACATGGTGCCAGGCTCCATCCTCTAAAGCTACCGCAAAAATATACATAATAGAGTGATCTAAGGTTTCTCTACTTGCATAAGGATCCATTTTTTGAGGATCGTTAGCTCCGGTTCCTATTACGTAATGTGTATGGTGACTAGTTTCGATTGTAATTTTTTTTATATTATTCAAATTTTTAATTTTCTTATTTAAACTTCTCGCTAAATCAATTAACGCCTGCGATTGGTACTCAGCAGAATGCTCTTTGGTATAAGTTTCTAATATTGCTTTTTTGGGCTCATTGACTCTAGGTAAAGGCACAATATATTTTTTGCCAGGACCTGATAAAACATAGGCTATAACACTGTCTTCACCTTCATAAATCGGACTTGGAGCTCCCTCACCTCTCATACATCTATCAACTGCTTCGACCGCTAATTTTCCAGCATGTGCAGGTGCAAAAGCTTTCCAGCTAGAAATTTCTCCTTTTCTTGATTGTCTAGTTGAGATTGTAGTATGCAGTGCTTGTTGAACTGATTGAAAGATCGTATCTGTATTTAATCTTAACAAACTTCCTAAACCTGCTGCAACACTAGGACCTAAATGCGCTATGTGATCTATTTTATGTTCATGTAAACAAATCCCTTTAACTAAATTAACTTGAACTTCATATCCTGTTAAAATTCCTCTTATAAGATCCATTCCATTGCATCCTTTTTGTTGAGCCACTGCTAAAATTGCAGGTATATTATCTCCAGGATGGCTGTAATCTGCTGCTAAAAAAGTATCATGATAGTCAAGTTCCCTTACTGCAGTACCATTTGCCCAAGCAGCCCACTCACAATCTACTTTTACTTTAGGATTTAAACCAAAAACGTTTGCTCCATTCTTTCTAGGATGTGCTAAAGCCATCTGTCTTGCAGAAACAACGGGCTTCCTATTATAAGATGCTATTGCTACCGACGCATTATCAATAATTCTATTGATAACCATCTCGATTGCTTCTTTATTTAATTTTGCTTTATCTGATGAGATTTCTGCAATTTTCCATGCTAGTTGTTCTTTCTTTTTTAAATTCACTTTAGATGGGTGAACTTTTACTGTTATATTTCTCATTAATTGAGCATGTTACGTAAAACATACTGAAGAATTCCTCCATTTTTGTAATATTCTATTTCATTTTCAGTATCTATTCTACTCAAAGCTTGAATCTTCTTAATTGTTCCATCTTTATATTTTATTTCACAAGATACCTCTGCTCTTGGTTTAATTCCTTTTTCAATATCAACTATTGTAATGAGTTCAGCTCCTGTTATTTTTAATTTTTTTCTATCAAAACCTTCTTGAAATTGTAGTGGCAAAACACCCATACCTACTAAATTTGATCTATGAATTCTTTCAAAACTTTCAGCTAAAACAGCTTTAATACCTAACAGTTTTGTTCCTTTTGCTGCCCAGTCTCTAGAGGAGCCTGTTCCATATTCTTTACCAGCAATGACAACTAGATCGTTTTTTCTTTTTTTATATTCCATTGCAGCTTCATAAACACTCATAACTTTGCCATCAGGTTGTAAAGTAGTAAATCCACCCTCTGTTCCAGGCGCCATTTCATTTCTAATTTTGATATTACCAAATGTTCCTCTCATCATTACTTCATGATTTCCTCTTCTAGATCCATAAGAGTTAAAGTCTTTTTGTTGAATTTGATGCTCCATAAAATAATTTCCTGTAGGACTATCTTTCTTAATGCTTCCTGCTGGTGAAATGTGGTCCGTAGTTACTGTGTCTCCTAATAACAAAAGTATCCTAGCATCATTGATTGCTTTAAAACCCTCAGGTTTATCAGGAAGATTATCGAAAAAAGGTGGCCTTTTTACATATGTTGAGTTTTGTTCCCAATTATAAATATCACTGTCAACTGTGTTTATTTCTCTCCATTCTTTTGGACCTTCTGAAACATTAGAATATCTTTTCTTGAACATGTCTGCATTTAAAGAGGTAAGCATAATATCCTCAATTTCTTTATTGCTTGGCCAGATATCTTTTAAAAAAACATCTTTTCCCTCTTTATCTTTACCTAGAGAAGATTTGTATAAATCAAAATTCATATTCCCGGCTAAAGCATAAGCAACGACTAAAGGAGGTGACGCTAAATAATTTGCTTTTACATCAGGATTGATTCTGCCTTCAAAGTTTCTGTTTCCAGATAAAACTGAAACTGCATATAAATCTTTTTTGTTAATTGCATCTGATATATTTTCATTTAATGGTCCTGAGTTTCCAATACATGTAGTACAGCCATATCCCACAAGATTAAAACCTAACTCATCTAAATATTTATTTAAACCAGCTTTTTCTAGATAGTCAGTAACAACTTGAGACCCTGGTGCTAAAGAAGTTTTGACCCACGGTTTCACTTTTAATCCCTTCTCATGAGCTTTTTTAGCAAGAAGTCCAGCTCCGATTAAAACGCTTGGATTTGAGGTATTGGTACATGAAGTGATTGCTGCGATAACAATGTCTCCATCTTTTAATTTAAAATCTACTCCTGTAACATCAGATTCAACAATTGTAGATCTTTTAGTGTTTTCTTTATAAACTTTAGCGAAAGAACTTGCTGCCTCGGTTAGTAAAACTTTATCTTGAGGTCGTTTAGGTCCAGAGATACTTGTCACGACGGTACTTACATCTAGAGAGACTGTATCAGTAAATTCCACATCATTGCTCGCCCATAGGCCCTGCTCTTTAGAATATTTTTCTACCAAAGCAATAGTAGCATCGTCTCTTCCAGATAATTTTAAATATTTTAATGACTCATCATCAACAGGAAAGAAACCACATGTTGCTCCATATTCGGGCGCCATGTTTGCAATAGTAGCTCTATCAGCTAAAGTTAAGTTTTTAAGTCCTTCTCCATAAAATTCTACAAATTTTCCTACAACACCTTTTTTTCTTAACATTTCCACAATTGTTAAGACTAAATCAGTTGCGGTTGTTCCCTCTTTAAGTTTACCTTTTATTTCAACTCCAACAACTTCTGGAATTAACATTGAAATTGGTTGTCCTAACATAGCAGCTTCAGCTTCAATACCACCAACTCCCCAGCCTAATACTGACAAACCGTTAACCATTGTTGTGTGGCTGTCTGTTCCAACTAAAGTATCTGGGTAAGCATAAAGATCGTTCTCGCTTTTAGATGACCAGACAACTTTAGATAAATATTCTAAGTTTACTTGATGGCAAATACCTGTTCCTGGTGGCACAACTCTAAAATTATCAAAAGCTTTTTGTCCCCATTTTAAAAAAGAGTATCGTTCCCCGTTTCTAGAAAATTCTCTTTCTACATTTTTGTCAAATGATTTTCCTGAAGCATATTCATCAACCATTACAGAGTGATCAATTACTAAGTCTACAGTTGATAAGGGGTTTATTTTTTCTGGATCTTTATTTTTATCTTTTACAGCATCTCTCATAGCAGCTAAATCCGCTACCGCTGGAATTCCTGTATAGTCCTGCATTAAAACTCTTGCTGGTCTGTAAGCTATTTCAGTATTAGATTTTTTATTTTTTAACCATTCTTTGATTGCTAAAATCTGTTTTTTATCGACAGTTAAATCATCTTCACATCTTAGTAAATTTTCTAATAAAACTTTGAGAGATTTTGGTAGTTTTGAAATTCCGTTTAAACCATGCTTTTCAGCTTTTTTTAAATTGAAGATTTTATAGTTTTTACCAGATGATGAAATATTATCTAATGAATTAAAGGAATTTTTACTATTAAATTTCATGCGCTATACATAGAACAAAATCACACAAACTATAAGTAAAAAAGACATTGTATAATTAAAATTCTTAATAAATTTATCACTTGTGGCGAATTTTCTCATGTATTTACCCATTAAACACCATGCAGTTTGGCTTCCAACAGCCATTAAAAACCAAACAAATGTTAAAACAATCGAGTCTCTTAAGTAATTATTTTGTGTATCAATAAACAATGAAATTGAGGTTAGTCCAACTATAATGCTTTTAGGATTTACAAATTGAAACCAAAAAGTATTTAAAAAAGTAACTGGTTTTGGATCAATTTTTTGATTTTTTTTTTGCCCTGCAAAGGATAATTTGTATGCCATATAAAAAAGGTAAATTGATCCTAATATTTTAATTGTAGTTTGAATAAATTCAAACTTTTGAAAAATTGCAACCGAGGTTAATTGCAAAAGTACAATTAAAAGTGTCCATCCAATAATAACTCCTAACATTGTAGGAATAGCTTTCCTAAAACCAAAATTGAAAGCTGTATAAGATGTCATGATATTATTTGGACCAGGAGAAAACGCGGTTGCAATACCGAATAAAATTAGCGGAAAAAGTTGCATTAAAATTTAATGAGGCGCTCTAAACTTACTATGACAGGCTGTGCAGTTGCTCCACATTAGTTCTTTCTGCACTGCTCTAAGGTCTTCTGCAGTTTCAATTGCTTTTGCAAGTTTTATCATATCCTCTGATGCTTTTTTCATTAAAGCATTAAACTCATCTTTATTTTCCCATATGCTTGGTAGCGACCCTGTTTTAAAGCCTTCTTTTGTATTTTCAGGAAAATAATTTAAAAGTTTTTTGTAATTATCTGAAATTTTTTTCATTAAAGGTTTGGCCTCCTCAATTCTTTTAGATTTCAACAGAATAGATATTTTTTTAGCGTTTTGATAATTTTCACTAAACATTGCTTTTCTGCCTTTAATAATTTCTTCTACGGTTTGAGCATTGGCAGAAAAAGGGAAGCTTAAAGAAAAAATAATAATAAGTGTTTTGATTATTTTTATCTTTTCTATCATAAAAATTAAATTGTCATGAATACCGAAGATTTCCCATCTTTAAGTTGATAAATAATATAGGGCTCATCTTTATCGCCTGGCATTCCTGGTGTGCCAATTGGCATTCCAGGCAAAGCTATACCATCAATATCAGGTTGCTCTTTTAATAATTTATTAACCGCTTCAAATGGGACATGTCCTTCAATAAAGTACTTTCCCATGATAGTAGTATGGCAAGACTGCATTTCTACTGGAATATTATATTTTTGTTTTATTGTATGAAGGCTTCTCATATCTGTTTGTTTTACTTTGAATTTTTCTTCTTCTAAAAATAAAACGTACCCATAACAACATCCGCATGATGGAGTCTTAAAAACTTCGACAATTTTTTTATTTTCAATATTAGCTAAAGCATCTTTTTTATCTGTGACAAAATTAAAGATATAAAAAACAGAGAATAGCACTACTGTAAAAATTGCTAATTTATTTATAGTGTTTTTGTATAACATAATAAATTATAATTAATTGTGAAAATTTTTAACAGTCAAAATGAATATGGGCTATTGGCCAAATTGTTCCACTGGGTTACATTCATAGTCTTAATAGCCCAGGTTCCTTTTGGATTTTATTTAGTAGGGCTTGAATTTTCTGATGAAAGAATTGAACTTGAAAATATACATATCCTAGTTGGAATAAGCGTTTTCTATGTAACTTTGTTTAGACTAATTTGGAAATTTTTTAACCCAAGTCCATCTGAAACTAAAAGTTTTTTCAAAGGACAAGTCTTCATTGGAAAGGCTAACCATTTTTTACTTTATTTAAGTATTTTTACAATAACTATTTCTGGAATTCTTAAGAAACTTTATATGGGGGAAACGCTTAATTTTATATTTTTTAAATATGGATTTGAAAAAGATAACTTTGTTTTAGCTGATGCTTATTATGAAGTTCATATTTACGCAAATTATTTACTATTAACGCTTGTAGCTCTGCATATAGTTGCAGTGATTGTCCATCATTTTATTTTTAAGGATAAAATCTTAAACAAAATTATTTAGTGGCAAGCTTCGTTGAATTTTTTTAATCTCCAATAATTATATGGCCAAGGCGTAACGAAACCAACAGCTAACATTATTGGGACAACCCACCAGGTTAGGATAGCTCCTCCTGTAAGGAAATAGTCAGTAGCATTCATAGCAATTTCCATGCTTACCATTGAGATTAAACTCATACCTATCGCAGTTTTAAAAGCTAGCTTAAAAGAAAAGTTCTGTCTTAATAAAATAATTGTCTCTAAAATTATACTTGTAATTATACCATTAATTATAGCCAAAACCATTATTCCCAAAACAGGAAAAGGAATTTTAGTTAATTGAAAAAATAAAATTGTTCCGAAATCTCCAATAGCACAACCTAATAAACACCAGAAAGTATTTTTGGCACTTTTTGACCAAGTGTGATTGCATGTCCAATTAAAAGTCTCTGAACTCATAAAAAATTTTTTAATTTATCTGCTTACTCGCTTATTAACATTTTCAAGAGATTTTACAAAATTTTTATAAAATTTTGATCTTCTTAATTCCTTTAAAACCTGCATATTTAAACCTTTTGGGGTTTGAGAGTCTGCGACAAGTTTCTTAAATCCTTGAGCATGTTTTTTTACAGCATCTTGGCTTAAAGATAAAAATAATTCAGAAATATATTTATCCGCCATTTTTTTATTGATACCTTTTTTAACTAACCAGCTAGAGCTTATATTAAGAATTTCATAGTATGCGGCCATTAAAGAAGCCGTTGACCAAAATTTATAGCTCAGTTTCTCATTTCTTATCTCAATCACTTCTCCTAAATACTTAAAAAAATTTTTTACACTTTTATTAGGCGGACAAATTATGATTGGCCCTTTATTTATTTCAATAGGTGGTAAAGGGGTAGCCCTAACAATATTTTTATTACGAGTTAATTTTCTTAATTTATCTAATTTTATAGTTGAAATTAAACTAATGATTTTTTTATTTTTTGGAAATTTTAATTTTGATAAGATAATATTGCCAACATTTGGAGTAACTCCTAATATAATAGTTGAGGATTTATTGATAATTTCTTGGTTATTGCGAATCCTTTTTACTTGCCTATATTTTTTTTCTAACTTTTTAGCTATGCTTCTGTTTCTTGAGGAGATATAAATTCTTTTAACTTTTAATTTTGAGTTAAAAATACCGTAAATAATAGATGACGATATTTTACCAGTGCCTATAAATCCAAGAATCATTAACTATGAAGAATAAACAAGCAATCCCTTTTAATAAAGAAAATTTTAATCAAATATTCTCATTTGCTTTTGTATTAATGATTATAATTTCTATACCTAGTGCGCTAATTGCAGATTATTTTAAAATACCTCTAGCATGGTTTTTAGGCCCAATGTTGGCTACCTCTATAGCTTCTTTGTTAGGTGTAAAAATCAGGACTCCAAAATTAGTCTTATCATCGATCTTAATATTATTGGGCCTTTATATTGGTAATTATATTGACAAAGAACTTTTTTCTCAAATTCACGAATGGTTTTTTACGTCATTAATAATGTTCTTTTACATAATTGTCAGTATTTTTATAGTTTCAAAATATTTACAAAAGTTTTCAGGTTATGAGAAAAAAACTTCAATTTTTTCTGCTGCACCAGGCGCTCTGGGTCCATTAATGATACTTGCTGAGGACGAGAAAAAAACTGATTTGAGTCATGTAGCAACCTCACATCTAATAAGATTGATAATAATAATCACTGTATTTCCTTTCTTGGTTCAAGGTTTTTATGAGGTAGACACGATTAAAGTTAATTATGAAACAATAAATAATCAAAATATTTCAGATTTATTTTTACTAATCTTTGTTTCTATTTTATTGATATTTTTATTCGATAAATTAAGAGTGCCTGCTGCGCTATTATCTGGAACTCTAATAGCAAGCGGGGTTCTGCAGATTGCAGATATCGCATACTATCAACTGCCAGCAAATATAATAGACTATTGTCTATTAATTCTTGGGGCGTCGGTAGGTTGTAGATTTGCTGATAAGACTTTTAATGAGATAGTTAAAAATTCATTGCATAGCTTTGTTGCTACACTATTACTTGTAGTCTTGGGTATTATTGCGGCAATCTTAGCTGGCTTAATAATTGACAAGAATTTTTTTACTTTACTTCTCTCGTATTGCCCCGGAGGAATTTATGAAGTTGCAGTTATTGCTATTTTCTTTGACTTGGATCCAGAGTTTGTCTCTTTTCATCATATAATCAGATTATTAATGATACTGTTTTTAGTTCCTATAATATTGAGATTTATGAAAAAAACCTGATTTAAACAATCATATTTTGACTTTAAACTAAGTTCATCTTAAATTTAGGTATGAGCAATGTATTGGATTTAATTGGTAGAGTTTTAATTTCTAGCCTTTTTCTTGTATCTGCCTTTAATAAAATTTTTAGTATAGATGGATCTATGAATTGGATGGAAGGATTTGGAGTTCCAGGTTTTTTAATTTATCCTGCAATTATATTGGAAATAATTTTACCTATATTTGTTATAGTTGGATATAGAGCTAGAGTTTCAGCTGGTCTACTTGCAATTTTTTGTTTAGCAACAGCTTTTATATTTCATTTAGATTTTTCAAATCAGATGCAACTTGTTTCCTTTTTAAAAAATATTGGATTAGCTGGCGGATTTTTATTCATAGTAGCTAATGGAACAAGAGACTGGTCAGTAGATAGAGAAAAAAAATATGTAAGGTTGTAAAAAAAAAACCCGCAGTTCCCTGCGGGTTTTTTTAATATTTTATAAAATATTTTCTATTTAAAATTTATATCCAATTGAAAATCTAGCAGCAATGTCCTCTAGCTCAGCTTCAACTTTATTCGGAAGTGTTGAGCTTGATTCTGCTTCGTAATCCTCAAAATTAGTGTAAGTCAACTCAGCTTTGTAGTACGCGTTAGCTGCAGGTAAATCACCTTTTGTACCTAAACCTAAAGTTAAGCCAAGCACGTCTTCATCAGGATAAGTTGAACCAGAGTTTAAAGACTCTAAAGTCGAAATTGTTGCATGTTGAATTCCAACTTTACCATAAACATCACGTCCACCAAAACTCCCAACAGGGATGTCTGCGTAGATTTGAATTACGTTGTCTAATTCAGCTTCAGCTTTGTAAGTACCACTATCACCTGCACTATTAGAATCAGTTCTAGATTTACTTCCCATTTCTCTTGTTGGTATGTAAGCAAGACCTAATGTTAAACCTCCATCCATAAATGTTTCAACAAAAATTTCCGGAACAATAGCTTGATCGTCGTGACTACCTGAATTTTTCTCACTGCTTTGTCTAGTTGTTTCCGTACCAGATACATCAAACATGTGTACTGCTCCAGAAATTCCCATACCAAAGCCTTCAGCCTTTACTGCTTGGATTGATAAAAATGTTAAAGACAAAAATATCGCGATTATCTTTTTCATAGTTGTCCTAGTTTAATATTAATATTAATGAGTCTATTTAACTAATTAACTATCTGTCGTCAATTTCCATTTGTAATAGAATTAACAATAAAACAATAAAATAGGGGTTTTTATTGTTGCATTTTAACAACACCCTTTAGTTTTTTTGAGAAAAACTCTTATAAATTTGCCATCCTACAATAGTGAAAATAATGAACATTATTATCATTGTTAGCGGCCTATCCCACAAAAATGACCATGATCCATCACTAATTAATAATGATCTCCGTAAATTCTCTTCCATTAGTCCGCCCAAAACAAATGCTAGTATTAAAGGAGGCATTGGAAAATCGTAAAGCCTCAAAATTGTTGCAAAAACTGCAATACCTATCATTAAGTAAATATCAAAATTATTAAATGACATTAAATAAATCCCTGTCACGGAAAAGAAAAGTATTAATGGAATTAAAAAAGTTCGTGGAGTAGCTAAAACCCGAGCTATGTAAGGGATTAAAGGAAGATTTAAAATTAAAAGAATAACCATACCTATATACATTGACATAATAACTGACCAAAAAATTTCAGGATTAGTTTGATACAATCTAGGTCCAGGTTGAATTCCAAAACCTAATAATGCTCCTAACATTACCGCAGTTGTGCCGCTACCAGGTATACCTAAAGTAAGTAAGGGAACAAAAGATCCAGAACATGCAGCATTGTTAGCTGTTTCAGGTGCTGCTAATCCATTAACACTTCCTTTTCCAAATTTTTGTTTTTCCTCATCACTCACAAAGTTTCTTTCCATACCGTAAGCTAAAAAGGAGGCTATTGTAGAACCGGCGCCTGGTAACACGCCTATAATAAATCCTAAAACCGAAGATCTTGGGATTGTTGTAATCATTTTTTTTGTTTCTATTTTATCTAATTTTATTGAACCTAATTGCGATAGAGAAATTTGTTTAGCTACTCTTGTTGGATCGTTTGCTTTAAATATAATTGTTAGTGCTTCACTCATAGCAAAAGTCGCCATAACGACTAAAACAAAGCTAATTCCATCAGATAAGTTCATATTTTGAAAAGTAAATCTAGGTATATCTGAAAGTGTATCTTGACCAACACTTGCCAGCATTAGCCCTAAAACTACCATCATCATTGCTTTTAAAAAATGGCCCTTAGCCGAAAAAGCCGACACAGCAGTCAAACCTAAAATCATTAAACCAAAATAATCAGGAGACCTAAAAGCTAAACTTACTTTTGATAGACTTGGAGCGGCTATTAATAAGAAAATCGCTGCAATTGTTCCCCCGGCAAAAGAACTATAGGCAGCTATTGCTAGCGCTTTACCTGCCTTGCCTTGTTGAGCCATCGGATATCCATCGAAAGATGTAGCAACAGTCCCAGGTATTCCAGGTGCATTTATTAAAATTGAGGATGTAGAGCCCCCAAAAACTGCTCCATAATAAACTCCAGCCATTAAAATTAATCCAGTTGATGGTTCGAAACCGTAAGTAATTGGTATCATCAATGCAATTGCTGTCATCGGACCTAAACCAGGTAGCATTCCAATAATGGTTCCTGCAAAACAACCAATCATAACCATCATTAAATTTTTTAGTGATAAAGCTGTTTCAAGTCCAATGAGTATGCCTTCTATCATCCCATTATTCCTATATATTGTAAAAACGGATCACGAAGATAAATATTTAATAATCCATGTAGAAGATACATAAATATCGCCACAAAAGGAAAAGATAAAATAAATATCCAAGTCCATTTTTTTTCTCCAAGAACAATGTAAGATAAAACTAAAAAAATTGAGGTCGAGAGGAAATATCCTACTCTTAAAATAGTTAGTCCGTATAAAATCATAAGAATTACTAATGTGATTGTTTTCTTGTAATCCAAAACTTTTAAATTTACATTTGAGGGCTTTGTCTCTGGTAAAATAATATAAAGAGCCGAAAATAATAAACCCGCGTAACCTAAATAAATTGGAAACGTTTTTGCATTGAAAGCTGCGTTTTCGTCAAATGTAAAAACTTGGATTTGATGAGCTGTATAGAGATAAAAACCTGAGAATATAAAAAAGAGCAGTGAAATAATCTTTGAAGGACTAATTTTCACCGCTCTTCCTTTAATAATTTATTTAATTACGCCTAAATTTTTTAACAAACCAGTCATTTCAACTGTTTGTTTTTCTAAAAATTTAACGAATTTTTTATCTGGGTTATAAATATTTACCCAAGCATTTCTCTTTCTGACTGCTTCCCATTCAGGTGTTTTTTGAACATCACCTAACATTTTAGCAATTTTCTTTCTTTCACCATCACTCATACCTGGAGGGCCAAAGAAACCTCTCCAATTTACAAAAATTGCATTAGTTCCTTGTTCTTTTAAGGTTGGAACATCTGGAGCATCAGCCACTCTTTTTGGAGCTGTAATACCAAGAATTTTTACTTGGTCTCTTGCACCCATAACTTCTCCCAAACCTGTTGAAAGAATTTGAGTTTCACCTGATAAAAGTCCTGCTAGAGCTTTACCACCTGCATCATAAGGAATGTAGACAACATCATTTGGATTAGCACCGGCTTCCTTAAAAGCTAAGGCACCAATTAAATGGTCCATGCTTCCTCTAACAGATCCACCAGCCATTTTTACTGATTTAGGATTTGCTTTATAAGCAGCGACTACATCTTTCCATGAATTGTAAGGTGAGTTTTTAGCTGCAACAATTGCACCGTAATCACCTATCACACCAGCTATTGGCACAACATCTTTATAAGATGTAACCTTAGCTGCGTTCTTTTTATCTACATAACCAGAGTGTCTAGTTATTGATCTAAGAACTAATGGAGTAGATTGAACTAAAATCGTATCTGAAGGTTTAGTATTTATCATATATGATAAAGCTTTTCCTCCACCACCACCTGACATATTTTCAAATGATGCACTATTTAAAAAACCAGCTTTAGTTAAAGCTTCACCAGTTCCCCTAGCAGTTCCATCCCAACCACCACCAGCACCGCCACCAATTACAAAGTGTAATTTGTCAGCAGCGAAAGATGTGTTTGAAATTGCAGTTAAAAGAACAGTTGCGAAAACTAGGCTGATAAGTTTTTTGAACTTATTTAACATTATTTCCCCCTGTGTTTATTAATTGTACTTATTAAAATAAATATCTAATCTAGAGTCAACTAGGTATTAGTGAAAAAAAGTTCCTCTAATTCTAAGTAATTCTCTAGATAGCCCAGAATGCTCTTTAAAAGCTTTTCTTCCATGCAACCAAAAATAGTTATTAGAGAAAATTGTCGATCCAACAGGTAAAGGAAAGCTTATTTTATTTTTACTTTGTTCTAAAGCGTCTGATAGTTTTTGTAAAAACAAACCCTGTTTCATATTTTTTGGCTCAGGAAATTGATCAATATAAGAAATAATTGGTTTTCCATTTTTATCTTTTGAAAATACTGGATGTTCAACTTTATAATCAACATTCTTACTTTTCGGTGATCCCCAAACAAAATTTTCTTGACCCACAGGATCATTACTTAAATCTTCCAAATGTTCCCAATCGTCTAAATGTAAAATTACACTTTCTCCTCCACCTACATTCTGTTCCTCCATTTTTGTCATTATAATCCAATCAGTTTTCTCTTTCACGTAAGTTCCATCGGTATGAAGATCTAAATTTGTATAGGCTTTTCTAAGATAAGAATCACTACTGTCCTGGTGCTTTACATAAAATCTTGCATAGTATTTCCCTGTCATGGAGTCAAAGTTTGGATTACCAACTAAATAAGCAAGACCTGTTGAGAGCTTGACTAAAAAATCTTTATCAAATTTTTTATTACTTATATCGGGTTTAACAATCGCAGTTCCTGTATTACGGTCATTAAGAATATCATTTAAAGTTTTACTTAACTTATTTTGAAATACTTCATCCAAGCTTTTCGCAAGGCTAAATCTTGAAAATGGTTTGTATTCTAATGATAAAATTGAATGTTTTTTAAAAGGAAAAATTAACCTGTCGAGATCACTTTCGTTTAAGTTAATTACTCGTACTCTCTTCGAATTATTATGATCTGAAAGTGCAAAGCTCATTTACTCAATATTACCCATGATCCACAAAACAATTAAAATTGCTAGTATTGGTTCCATTTTGTAATTTTACCATAAATCAAATGTTAGTCAAAAAGCTTAGTAAAATTGCAGAGGTAACCGTGGGTATTACTAAGTTTTTTTTAGATATTATAAATATCGCAATGCAAGTAAAGAATACTATTAGTCTCATTATAAGTTCTGAGTCTGCTAAAACTCCTGCAGGAAATATTATCATTCTCCCAAGTAAAGCTGCTAAAGTTGAATAGGCGACACAGTTAAACCATTTAAATATTTTTGAATTTACGCTTACTTTTTCTGAAGTTAATGCTCCCATAAATCTAGAAATGTATGTAGCTGTTGATGTTGCTATAATAGCTAATATAATAATTCCACTACTTCCCATTTTTTTCTCCAAACAAAAAAGCTATAGATCCAGCGATCAATCCGGCAAATAATAACGACCACTCAGTAGAAAATAAATAAATAACTGGTCCTAAAGTTGTGCCTAAAACAACTGCAATAGATACAGCTAAGTTTTTCATAGCGCCTATCATCATACAAAAAAAATAGATTGGATTTACAATTGCTAACCCAATTAACATTTCTTTATTTAAAAGATCTGCTGCTAAATACCCAATAACTGTCATAAAAACAGCTGTTAACCAAGTTCCAGTACCAATACCTATCCAAAAATCTATCCGATATTTGGCATTTATCTTTTTGTAAGTGTCTTTAGCAATTAACCATGACGAAACTGCAAGAAAGTGACAAGACAAATAATATTTCCACTTAGGTTGTGATTTATGCTCAAGTAAAGGGAATAAAGAAACTGTCATTGGATAAAGTCTAAAATTAACTAACCAAACTGCTAAAAAAATATTTACAATAGATGCGCCTAATAATAATGACTCCGCCATTACTAATTGTCCGGGCAATGCGTATGTAAAAAAACTTGAGGCTGCACTTTGTTGAATGTTAAATCCGGCATCTTTAAGTAAAGCTCCTAAAGCAACAAAACATGCCGCCAAAGGTAACGCTGGACTTCTTGCACCTTTTAAAGATTTTAAACCTGTGAAGAAAGCTTGTGAGTTAATCATCCACCAAGGAATAATCTTCCTACATCTGGATTTTTTAAAAGATCATCCCCTTTACCTGCGATAGCCGTTTGACCAGATACTAACACGTATCCTATATCTGCAAACTCTAAACCTTTTTTTGCATTTTGTTCCACAAGTATTATTGTTTTCTTCTCTGCTTTTTGAAGATCTTCTAAAATTTCAAAAACCATATTTATATATTTTGGTTCCAGGCCTATTGATGGCTCGTCTACTAATAAAACAGAGGGCTTCATGACCAACGCTCTTGAGATTTCTAATAACCTTCTCTCACCGCCTGATAAAACTTTTGCAGGTTGATTCCTTCTATTTCTTAATCTCTCATATTTTTGGAAAATTCTCTCAGCTTCCTCATAGGCTTCGTCCTGTTTATCTTTAATGTATCCACCCATTAAAAGATTTTCCTCAACTGTCATATCAGGAAATACTGAGTTATCTTGTAAAATATAAGCTATGCCCACTTTACTAAGTTTCTGAGCAGGAGTTAATGTTGTAATTTCATTTCCTTCTAATTCAATTTTTCCATCGAAAATATTTGTGAAACCGTATATCGAGTGAAGAATTGTAGATTTTCCTGCTCCGTTAGGACCTATTAAACATAAAGATTGAGCCTTACTGACTGTTAAATCAAAATTATGTAGTATCTCCATTTTTCCATAACCTGCATTTAAGCCTCTTATGGTTAGATGAACATCGTTAGGTGATAATTTATTTAAATCTTCTAAACCAGGTGCTTTACCTAAAACATCGTATTGATTTGCCATTACTGCGCTCCTAAATAAGCATCAACAACTCGCTTATCATTCTTAATTTGATCTGGAGAACCCTCTGCTAGCATTTTACCGTGGGCTAAACAGAAAATTTTTTGTGCTAAACTCATAATTACTTTCATATTGTGTTCTATGACTAATAAAGTAATTCCATAATCTTTATTTATTTTGATTAGTCTATCTATAATTCCGTTAATTAAAGTTGGGTTGATTCCAGCTGTAGGCTCGTCTAATAAAAGCATTTTAGGCTCATTCATCAAGGCCATTGCTAATTCTAGTAATTTTTGTTGTCCAAATGATAAATCACCTGCTCTCAAATTTCTTTTTTGAAAAAGACCTACAAAGTTTAAAATATTTTCTGCTTTCTCAGTAAGTTCAACAGGTACTTTTGCAAAAATAAATCCTGAGTCACTAGCTTTGTGACTTATTAGCATATTCTCTACACAATTAAGTTTTGAATAAATTCTTGTTTGTTGAAAGGTTCTTAGCAAACCAAGTTTAGCGACTGCTGGCACTGGCATTTCGGAAACTTCTGTACTATCAAAAACAATTGATCCTTTATCGATCGGATGAGTTCCGACAATAGAATTGAATAAAGTAGTTTTACCTGAGCCATTAGGTCCTATTAAACCAACTATAGATCCCTGTTCTACCGAAACAGAAATATCCACGTTAGCTTGAACACCGCCAAAAGATTTACTCACATTTTTAACTTGTAAAATACTCATTTTAATTCTACCTGTGCTTTCCGATCTTTTTCATCTATCACTTCACCAAATCTTTCAGGGTATTTTTCTCGCAACCAACCCATTAGCCCTTCTGGGAAATAAACTACGATTACAACAATTAAAACTCCTAGTGCAACATACTGCCAGCCTAAAATTAATGTCCAAAGACCTTCTTTGAAGAAGTGGAATAAAGTTGCACCAATCACTGGACCCCACAAAGTTCCTTTACCGCCAAGTATTGCCATCAGAACCATGAAGACTCCCATCTCTCTTCCGTCAAAAGCAACATCAGTAGAGTCTATATACCCAATTAGTCCGCCCATAATTCCACCAGCAAGACCACAGAAGAATGCAGAACACATCCAACCAACAATTTTATATTTCATTGTTTGAATACCCATAGCTTCTGCTTTATCTTCGTTGTCTCTTATCGCATTTAAAATTAATCTAAATCTAGAACCGTAAATATATTTAACAAATACAAATGTTCCGATTAATAATGCAAAACTTAAAAAGTAGAAAAACTTTCCTCTTGCTTCAGCGTCAACGATTTCAGCAGGAAAAGGTGGTGTGGTGAAACCTTGACCGGCTCCAATAATTTCTATTCCTCCGGCAATTTCACCTGCTGCTATCCCCAAACCTAAAGTACAAATAGCAAAGTAGTGGCCTCTTAAACCTAAAATAGCGTAACCTATAGCGCCCGCTATAATAGTTGGGATAATTGCTGCAACTAATAATCCGACACCTATTCCTTGAAAATATTGCGCCGTAGTATGTACGAATGTTTTTTCTCCACCACTCTCCGTCCATTCTGCTAATGGAAAAAACATACCAACCTGAACCGAGGCAGTTAAATACATTCCTAGACCGTAGAAAAGAATATTTCCGAAGGTGTTGTAGCCCATTTCTCCACCTTGCAAGTTCCATGTCATCGCTAGAACGATCAAAACACAAAGATACGTAAGCTGAACTTTAAAAGCGGAAAATAAATATGGTGCGGCTAAACCTAAAATAATTAAGCCAGAGTATAAAATTAAATCTTTTTGTTTTACTTTTTCCATTTATTTCAGATATTCCCTTTTTCTCGAAAGTTTAAATCTTCTGTAAACTAATATTAAGACTAGCAATAAAAATACTGCTCCTATTCTAAATTCTGTACCTAAAATATAATCAGCAAATTCCTCAAAAAGTCCTAACCCCATCCCTGAAACTGCTACTGCTGGTAAATTTCCAAGACCTGCAACAATAACTATCATGAAAGATCTTACAGTATATGGAAGGCCTACATAAGGGTGAAGTGTTAGAGTGATTGAAATTAAAGCACCCGCAATCCCACATAATGCAGCGTTAATTCCAAAAGTTGCAGCGTAAACTTTTTCTGTATCTACACCTAAAATTTTTGCAGCTCTTGCATTTTGTGCTGTAGCTCTTATAGCTCGTCCAAGTTTAGATTTCCTCATGTAAATAACTAGAGCTATTGCGTATAACACGCTGATAAAAGCAGAGAATATTTTTGAATTTGGTAAGGTTACTGAATTATCAAATAACATTGTTGTTCCGTATTCAGACTGTGCAACAACAACGTCAGCACCAAAAATAAAATTCATTAGCTGTTGGAATACAATGGCAATACCAAAAGTTGCTAAAATTGAAATAAATAAATCTCGGTCTACAACTTTATTAATCACAAGTTTGTAAAGCCCCCATCCCACAAAAAACATTATTATGGGAGAAATGATAACTCCCCAAGCAGGATGAATTCCCCAAAGATAGATAGTGTATGCAATATAACCTCCGAGAATTACTAGATCACCCTGTGCAATATTGATTATATTCATCACACCCCATTGAAGAGCCATGCCGTATGCGATCAACGCAAATAATATGCCTAAAAGAATCCCATCCAGTGATGCCTGGACCATTAACATTGGAGCTTTAAAAATAAGAAAGTCCATAAATTTTAAATCTTATAAAAGAAAAGCCCCTAGAAAACTAGGGGCTTTTCAAATTATTCAGAAGTTATTAGCTTCTTTCAGACCATTTCGGGATTGGATGATAGAACTTGTCAGAAGCCCATTTTGTTGGAGCTACTACTCTATTCTCACAATCATCGCCTTTACATCTTACTTGGAACAAGATCATTGGCTTGGCAACGTTTTGGCCACCAGGTCCAAATTTAATGTTTCCATAGAAAGTTTGCATTTCTGTATCAACTAGCGCATCTCTAACTGCATCTCTGTCAAAAGAATTTGCTCTTTCGAACGCATCCTTAAATACTAACAATGCTGCAGAAGACTCTGCTGATTGATATGGCGGGTCATATCCAAATTCTTTTTGGAAGTCTTTAGCGTATTTCTTACCAGAGCCAAAGAATTTATCTTTGTAAGATAAATTTTTGTGCCACTGAGAAGCACACAATGCGAATTCTGATTTCTTTCCGTGTTGTTTAGAAAGTTTTGCAGCATCACAGTGTGTCATCGCTAACATAGGAACATCAACTTTCATTTCAGAAATTTGTCTGATTGCAGTTAATGCGCCTTTTGTGTGACCTGATACAACAAGTACATCTGGCTTAACAGCTTTTACTTTAGCCAATGTAGCTGCCATATCATTAAGTTCTTTTGGTAGCTTGTCATCGATGATTATCTCAGATCCAGTTCTTTTCGCTGCATCTAAAATACCAAGTCTCACGTCTTGTGAGAAAGCATCTTGTTCAAATGCTTGAGCAATTTTTACTCCTTTACCACCGTTTTTTTCTACCGCTAAATCGATAGCTACTTCAAGGTATTGGTTAGCTGGTGATAACACCGCAAACAAATATTTGTATCCTTTTGTAAATAAAGATCTAGATGCACCATTCGCTTCAACCATAGGAATTTTATATTTCTCGGTTACTGGTGCAATGGCTTTCGTTAAACCTGAACTATATGGTCCAAGCATGTAATGAACGCCATCTTGTTTAATTAGTCTTTCAGCTAACTGAGCGGCTCTTTTTGGGTTTGACTCATCATCATAGTAAATGATCTCAAACTTATATTTCTTACCTTGTACTTCTACTCCACCCATTTTGTTAATTCTTTCAACGGCCATGTTATAACCATTTTGAGTATGAACTCCATTTGAAGAGTATTTACCTGTAAGAGATATTGCAGAACCTAACACAATGTATTCACCTTCTACTTTTGCAAAAGAAGAAGTAAAAGATACAAGTGCTAAAGTTATTGCTGAAATAAATGTAACAAATAGTTTTGCTATTTTATTCATTATTTCCCTTCTTGTTAATTAATTAATTAATGATTAATTAAAACAAGAAATAAAGATTTTGACAACAGTTAGAATTGATTAAAAATTCTGTGTCGCAGCGATGTAAACTGCTAAAATTAAAAGAACACACGCAGAAATTGTATTTAATAGCTTTGGTTTACTTCTTAACCACACTGAAATTTTTTCAGCTGCCAATCCATAAATCATTAGCGTTAAAAAATCTAAAACTACATAAGTGATTAATAAGATTACAAACTGTGAAATGATATTTGATCCGAAATTAATAAAAGTAGGAAAAATTGTTCCAAAAAATAAAAGTGCTTTTGGGCTTAAACCTGCAACTAATAATCCATCTTTATAAAACGATAGTGGTGATTTTAAATTTCGATCTTTAGAATTAAAACTTTTTATTTTAGAATTAAAAGTGTCATAGGCTAAATAAACTATATAAAATATCCCTGCCCATTTTAAATAGTAAAGGACTTGAGGGTTATCACTTAAAAAAGAGCCAATTAAAAAAACTACTAAAATAGCTTGGATAGTATTTGCAGATATATCTCCTAAAGCAGTCCAAACAGATCTATTTAATCCATAGTTTAATGTGTGTGAAACTATTACAACTCTGGGCGGACCTGGAGAAATAAATAAAAATAAAATGATTTGCAAAAATATTATATAGTCTGTTGGAAACATTTGATTAGTCACTATATATAAATTTATGAAGAAAAAAAGTTTTATCCCTAAAACAAGAGTTAAAAACCCTGAGCCTAAAGAAAAGGATGATAATTGGATTATTTGGGCTGCTTGGGCGGATAGGATTACTTTTGAAGAGATAAAAGAAAAAACTGGAAAAAATGAGTCTCAAGTCATTAAAATAATGCGAAAAAATTTAAAACCAGGTTCGTTTCGTTTATGGAGAAAAAGAGTGCATAATACAAGCATCAAACATAGGAAAAAGTTTCAATTAGGAAGAAAAAAACTTAGAGAAAAAATTAAATTAACTGATATATATTAATTATGAAAAAAGTCACAATGTATACTGGCAATCCTTGCTCATTTTGTGCAGCAGCTAAAGCATTATTAAAAACAAAAAATGTTGAGATAGAGGAAATAGATATTTGGGCAGATCCAGCAAACGCTAAAGAAATGCTTCAAAGAACTAATGGTGTAAGAACTATTCCTCAAATTTTTATCGGCGATCATTACATTGGTGGTAATGATAAACTTCAGGAAGCGAACAGAAACGGTGAATTAGATAATATTTTAAAAGGAGAATGAGGAGAAATTTTTTAAAATATTTAAGCTTAACAATTTTTTCATCTTTTATTCTTCCTTTAAACTCACTACTTGCGAATACAAAGAAAATTATCAATAAAAATCTTACAAAAAAACAAAAAGAAATAATGTTTAACGAGGGTACTGAAAGACCCTTTTCTAGTGATTTACTAAGAGAAAGCAGAAAGGGTTTTTATCATTGCGCTAATTGTGGAAACAAACTTTTTGCTTCTACTAGTAAATTCGATAGTGGTACTGGGTGGCCATCATTTTCAGAGGCTTTACCTGGAGCATTTAAAACTAAGATAGATTATAAATTTGGCATGAAAAGAACAGAATATCATTGTGCTAAATGCGGTGCACATCATGGACATGTCTTTAATGATGGGCCAACTAAAAGTGGTAAAAGATTTTGTAATAATGGTCTTTGTTTAATTTTCAGGCCTGAGTAAAATTATCTAATATCTTGGATAAAAGGCATCGCATCCCCTGCTCCAAGTTTAGTTGTAGATATTCCAGCAACTTTATTTGCTAATTCTAAACACTCTTTTATTGGTTTTTCTCTAGATAACCCAAAAGCTAAACCCCCATTAAAAGCATCTCCTGCGCCAGTAGTATCAATAGCTTTTACTGCATTAGCTTTTAAATAAGTTTCTTCTTTTCCATCAGAATAAAAGAGACCTTTTTCTCCAAGCGTAATTATTATTTTTTTTATTCCTAAATTTAAAAGTTTATCTGCTGCCTGCTTTGCCTCTTTCTCGCTAGTAATCTTTATTCCAGTATAAAATTCGGCCTCGGTTTCATTAGGTGTAAAAAAATCGATATTATTATAAAACTCATTTGAAATTTCAGATGCTGGTGCAGGATTTAAAATTGTAGTGCATCCATTTTCTTTAGCAGTTTTCAAACAATGTAAGGTAACATCTTTTGGAACTTCTAATTGAGTTAAAAAAATTTTTGATTTTTTTATTAAATTAATTTGTTTTTCAATTTCACTTATTTTTAAAGAACTTGGGGCACCTACAATTACATTTATTGCATTTTTTCCAGTATTTTGATCAACTAAAATTCCTGCTACGCCAGTTTGTTGATTGCCATCTTGAATTATATTTTCTGTAGAAATTTTATTTTTTTCAAGAGTTTTAAGAGCTAACTCTCCGTATGCGTCTTTACCAATTTTACTTATAAAGTTTGTATTTCCACCGAGTCTGGCAATTGCTATGGCTTGATTGCAACCTTTTCCTCCTGGACCTACATTATATTTTTTTCCCAAAATAGTTTCACCTATTGATGGGATTTTAGGTCCAGAAAAACTTATGTCAGCAACAAAAATTCCTAAGACTGTTATTTCGCTCATTAACCAACTTTAGCGAGAATTGGAAAGGTCGTCAAAATATAATAACTTATAACTTGAATATAATTTGTAGTAATCAAGATGCCTGTAATTAAAAGAATGGCTCCGCCAGATTTTGTAATAGTTCCATAATATTTACCAAAACCTTTTTTAGAATTTAAAAATCTACTCATATAGTATCCGGATAATATAAATGGGATAGCTAATCCTAAAGAATAAAATGATAATAATAAAATCCCTTTACTAATTGTAGCCTCAGTAGCCGACAAAGCAATTATGGATCCTAAAACCGGACCAATACATGGTGTCCAGCCAAATGCAAAAGCCGCACCAACTATAAATGGAAATGCATAATTATCTTTATAATTTGAATTAGTTTGAATTCTTTTTTCAGTATTTAAAAAAGAAAAATTTAAAAAACCTAACATTTGTAATGAAAAAACAATAATTATTAATCCTGCAACAATTCGTAATTCATTTGAAAAGAAAAGAAGTACGTTTCCTATTGCAGAGGCAGCAGCTCCAAGTGTTATAAAAACAAATGAAAAACCAAGTGAAAAAAGAATAGTTTTAGTCAAAACTATTGATTTGTCTTTATCTATTTCCCCTAAATCTTTTCCAGTAATATATGAAATATAACCCGGGATAATTGGAAGTACGCAAGGGGTGAGAAAACTTATAAATCCAGCCCCAAAAGCAAACACAAGTTTAATGATCATATAACGTTTATATTTGCCTTTGAACTTTACCGCAATTACAATATTGGCTCATGATAATTAAATACGCAGGTTTTTTATTCACTCTTTTGTGGTCATATACTTTCATCAAGTCTCAAAGTATTTTTAAAAAAGGATCAGGTATTTTAATTACTTTATTTGTAACCAATATATCCTGGTTCACATTTATCGCAGCTTGCTTTTATGGCCTTAAAAATTTTAGCTTTTACCATACTTTACTTGGTATAGCTTTAAGTGTTATTTTGGTTCACCTGGCTTTTTCTCGATTAACTTTATTCATCAATAACAAATTTCAGGATAAGAAAACTCTTTTAAAAATTAAAACATTTATTGAATATTTAATTTTAATAACAGTTGGATATTTTATATTTTTTTAAAAAGTATTAATTGTAGATAAAACTTTAAAATTTTTATCAGTGATGACTACTTCACCAGATCGTGTTGTTTCTCCTGTTATCGCCAAGATAATTACATAATGCGTAACTAAAACTAGGTTTCCCCCTTTACCATTCCAATTATTTACATATTTTTTTAAATCCTTAATCTGCTGTTTTTCATTTTGATCATATGGCGGAGTATAAGTAGAATTTAACGCAGAAAATTCATTGAAATTGCCAAAAGCATATTTTGCTGTATCTTTGCACCTACACCACTGGCTTGATAAAACTTGATTAATTTTAACTTTTTTTTCTCTAAAAAGTTTGCCAATTTTTTTTGCTTGATTAATGCCCATAATGTCGAGATTTCTTTGAGTTTTACAATCATCAATTTTAAATCCTTCTGGATCACCGCCACCCGGAGCTTTGGCGTGTCTTATTAAAATAATTTTATCTCCATCCTGAGCTGGTTTCCAATTTAAATCTGATGCGTAAGTATGAAATGAAATTAACGAGAATATAATTATAGGTAGGGAAATAATTTGCTTCTTCATGGTGGATGAAATGATAATCTTACAAACTTGTGTCGCCTTGGTCTAGAGGACATGACAAGTTAAATTATAATTTTTTGATAAGTTGTATTAAAACACTTAATTGGTTTGTGTATAACTACTCGCCTTTTGGTTTAAAAACTAAACAAATACCATTGTTACAATATCGTTTTCCAGTAGGTTTTGGACCATCATCAAAAACATGACCGTGATGACCTCCGCATTTTTTGCAATGATACTCAGTTCTTGGATAACCAATATGCATATCTTTTTTTTCTTCGAATACTCCTGGAATAGATTCGAAAAAAGAAGGCCAGCCTGAACCACTTTCATATTTAGTTGTAGACTCAAATAATTTTGTTCCACACCCTACACAGTGATAAGAGCCCTCTCTTTTTTCTTGATTTAAAGGACTGCTACCTGGAGACTCTGTTCCCTCTTGTTTTAAAACATAATTTTGTTCTGGAGTTAAATTTGGATCCCAATCTTTACTCATCTTTTACTTTATCGTCTACACCATAAGGTCTAAAGCTACCTTTATTTTCCAACTTGACTGCTCTAGCAGGGATGCCAACCATCGTTGCGTTTTCTGGAACATCTTTTACTACAACTGCGTTAGCTGCAATTCTTGCATTGTTACCAACTTTAATTGGCCCAATTATTTGTGCGCCAGACCCGATCACAACATCATTGCCAATCGTAGGATGTCTTTTTTCATGTCGTTGTCTCTCGCTATCTATACTGGGAGAACTCCCACCTAAAGTGACGTTGTGATATATAGTAACGTTGTCTCCGATTTCAGAAGTTTCGCCGACTACTACCCCCATACCATGATCAATAAATAAATTTTTACCTATCTTGGCCCCGGGATGAATTTCAATACCTGTAAAAAATCTTATTGTTTGTGAAATAATTCTAGCTATTAAGTCAAATCCAGCTTTGTAAAAAAAGTTTGATATTTGATGAAAGAAAACTGCCTTTACACCAGGGTATGTGAGAATGATACTTATTATTGATTTTGCCGCAGGGTCTCTTTTTTTTATAGATTCTAAATAATCATTCATAAGATGTATATAATGACTACTTGATAAATTTAAAGAAGAATATATATAAACGCCATGAGTAGACCTTTTCATTTAGCTGTGCCAGCAGGAGACTTGAAGGATTCAGTTCATTTTTACGAGAAAATACTAGAGTGTAAACTAGGTAATAGAGAAGAAGGTAAATGGATTGATGTCGATTTTTGGGGAAACGAACTAACCTTACACAAAACCAATATGAAATTACCCTCTGAAAGACACGAAGTGGATATGGGATCAGTGCCTGTTCCTCACTTTGGAGTACACTTAGAGCCAAAAATATTTGAAAAAATTAAAGAAAATTTAAAAAAAAATAATATTGAATACTTAGATCAGCCCTATACTCGTTTCAAAGATAAAAAAGAACAACAAGAAACTTTTTTTATTGAGGACCCGCACGGGAATGTTTTAGAGCTAAAAACATTTGGCTAATGAAAGCATATATAATTCACGAAAACGAAGCATGGACTAAACCCCTTGAGTCTCATCTAAATAAACTTGAAGTTGGTTATGAAGACTGGCATGTTGAAAAGGCTAAAATTGATCTAAGTCAAAGCCCTCCTGAAGGTATTTTTTATAACCGAATGAGTGCGAGTTCACATGTCAGAGGACATAGATTTGCTCCAGAATATACATCTGTAATTATTAATTGGTTAAAAAGTCATAAAAGACGAATAATAAATGATGGTAATGCTTTAGCATTAGAAATAAGTAAGTCTCTTCAGTATTTAAAATTAAATGAAAGTGGAATAAAAACTCCAAGATCTATTTTTTGCTCAAGTAAAGAACAAATAATTCAGTCAGCTCGAGATTTTAAAAAAACATTTATTACAAAACACAACAGAGCTGGTAGAGGTCTTGGAGTAAAGCTTTTCAATAATCAAAATGAATTAGAACAGTATGTTAAAGGACCAAATTTTGAAAATTCAATCGATGGCATCACAATTTTGCAAGAGTATATTGAAGCAGACCCAAAAGTGATCCATCGTCTAGAATTTGTTAATTCCAAATTTTTATACGCAGTCCAAGTTGATGCGGGTGACTCGTTTGAGCTGTGTCCTTGCGACAGTAAAAATAATTCTTTGAGCGATGAATCAAACAACCCAGATGGAAACAAGTTTATGATCTTAAATAATTATAAAAATCCTGACATAAATAAATATGAAAGTTTTTTGAAAAAAAATAATATTGAAATAGCTGGTATTGAATATATTACTGATAAATCAGGAACTAGATACACTTATGATGTCAATACGAATACAAATTATAATTCAATCGCTGAGAAAAAAGTTGGGCAAGATGGAATGTTAGAGATAGCTAAATTTTTAAAAAATGAGCTAAAAACCTTGAAAAATTAAGATTGACAAATAATTAAAATTCTTGTTATAAATTTTATGCGCCGAGTTAAAGCAACTTGCGGGCGCTTAATAAATCCTGCTAAAGCGCATAAGTCATTTAGACCACCGCTTTAGCCGGTGGTTTTTTTTTGGAACAATCTGAAATTAAACCGGGTATTTGAACCATATTGTACACCTGGCATATGCCGAAGTACTAAAAAGGAGAAGATGAACAGAATTAAACTTCGTTCATTCTTCTCCAAAACGACGGAGAAAAAATGAACGAAACGATAAGAGAAACAATAAGGGGGAAAATCAATGGCTGATTTTAAACATCCGGAAACTATAGGCTTACATGGTAGTGATTATAGAGCTGATCCTACTACAACAGCTGTAGCAGTTCCTATTTACCAAACAACTTCTTACCAATTTAAAAATGCGGAACATGCTGCAAATTTATTTGGTCTAAAAGAATTTGGTAATATTTACACACGTATAATGAACCCGACTGTAGATGTGCTAGAAAAAAGAGTTGCAGCACTTGAAGGCGGTGTAGCAGCATGTGCAGTGGGATCAGGTCAAGCAGCTTCAGCAATGTGTATTCAAAACTTAGCACAAGCTGGAGATAATATAGTTGCTTCGACTGATTTATATGGAGGTACAGTTAACTTGTTTAAAAATACTTTAAGACAACAGGGTATTGAAGTTAGATTTGCAGATCCTGCAGATCCAAAAAACTTTGAAAAAGTGACTGATGATAAAACAAGAGCTTACTACGGTGAGACTCTCCCAAATCCTTACCTGCGTGTTTTTCCAATTAAAGAAGTTTCTGATATCGGTAGAAAAAAAGGTATTCCTTTAATTATCGATAACACAGCTTCGCCAGTAATATGTAAACCTTTGGCTCATGGCGCTGCAATTGTAATGCACTCTTTGACGAAATATATTGGTGGTCATGGTACTTCAATTGGAGGGATAATTGTAGATGGAGGAAATTTTGATTGGATTAAAGATAGAAAAAGACAACCTCTATTAAATGAACCAGATCAAAGTTATCACGGTGCAGTTTGGGCAGACGCAGTTCCACAATTAACCGGAGCTAATATCCCATTTGTGATTAGAGCAAGAGTGGTTTTATTGAGAGACTTAGGTGCTCCTTTAAGTCCATTTAATGCTTTCCAGATTATCCAAGGTTTGGAAACTGTAGCTTTAAGAATGAAACAACACTGTAGTAATGCTGAAAAAGTTGTGAACTTCTTAGATGGGCACAAAAAAGTTAAGAAAGTTATTTATCCAACTAATTATCAAGGCGAAATTAGGGATAGAGCAAAAAAATATATGCAAGGTGGGTTTGGATCTTTAATTGGTATGGATCTCGGAACTAAAGAAGCAGGAGCTAAGTTTATTGATAGCTTAAAAATGCTTTATCATGTTGCAAATATTGGTGATGCTAGAAGTTTAGCAATTCACCCAGCAACAACAACGCATAGCCAGCTTACAGAAAAAGAGATGTTAGCTGCTGGAGTCACGCCAGGTTACGTCAGATTATCGATTGGTATAGAACATCCAGATGATATTGTTGCAGATATTAAACAAGCTTTAGCTGCTTAAAAAATCAATTAGGTGGTCCCAATTTTATTGGGGCCATCATTTAAAGAACTTACCTTCTGTTATAAATAATTGATTTTTTTGCTATCTTTTCAATTTTAGATATTTCTTTAATTTTATTTTTTGGATATTGTTTAACTATTTCAGCAGTCTTTTCTATTATTTCGGTACTTTTAAGCTTAACTTGTTTTTTAACAATTGTACAAAATTCAGACCTGGTTATTTCTAGAGAGGAAATACAAGTCTCTTTTTTTCTCTCTGGGTTTTTTTCCTCTGCATATGCAATAGCATGCTCTAAAGGAGTTTTGCCTGTTTGTTTTTTAACTCCATAACTTATAGCCGAATTTAAAGAAGATTGAACAATTCTCCCGTTTGAAGCGCCAGTTCCAAGTAAAGCTATTGACTCAGCGCATCCATTGAGCAAAAAGATAGTTATAAGTAAAAGTAAAGATTTTTTCATAGTTTAAAGATTGCTTAATTGCTTCCGTATATCTGCTTACTCTTTAAATAAAAGTTAATTGTGCTTTAATAGTTTTTATTAACACAACCTACGGTAGATTAGATCTTTGTTCAGGATACTAATTTTGTCTTAGATTTGACTAATCTAAACGCTTTATCTTGTAAATTTTATTTATATTAGGCTGTAGGGATGAAGTAAGGTCTTTTATAGATTTTTCTTTAGATTTTTTTAAAAACTTAGATTTAGTTAATTCTAATTGCTTTTTCACAATAGCGCAAATTTCAGAATTAGTTTTTTCAGCAAATGATAAACAAGGTTCTTTTTTTTTCTCAGGATTTATTTCCTCTGCATATTCTATTGCATGTTCCATTGCGCTTTTTCCCGTTTGTTTTTTTACTCCGTAATTAATTGATGAAGAAACAACTGAGTGTGCAATATTTCCACCAGTTACTGCAGTGGAAGTAGGTGCTAATAGAGCTAAAGAATTTGTGCAACCTGTTAATAAAGCTAATCCTAGTATTAAACCTAAAATTTTTTTCATACTCCCTTTTTAAATTTATCCCTATTCAAACAGAGATTTACTTGTCATTAAACAAACGAATCACCCAAATTGAGTTTATATCTATTACAACCTAGAATGGAATATCTTATTTATGAAATTAACCTTAAAGGCTTATTTTTTAGGCAACTTTCAAGGTTTTCAAGCATTTGCGAGTAAAATTTTGAGTAATTTTCTGCTGTTACGTAACCGATATGAGGCAATAACAAAGCATTAGGTAGAAATCTTAATTTATGATCTTGTGGAAGAGGTTCTTGATCATAAACATCTAAACCAGCTCCAGCTATCTTTTCGTCTTTTAAAGCTTGAACTAAATCATTCTCGTTTATAATTGGTCCCCTCGAAGTATTGATTAGAAAAGTTGTTTTTTTCATCATCTCCATTTCCTTTTTCGTAATTAAATTTTTGTATTTTTCGCCTAAGACTAAATGAATAGAGATTATATCTGAGTTCTTAAGTAAATCTTCTTTGTTCATAGGTAAAACACCTATTTCATTAGCGTGAGAAAGATTTAAATTTTCACTCCAAGCACAGACTTCCATTCCAAAAGCTTTTCCAACTTTTGCAACTTGTGTTCCAATTTTTCCTAAACCCATTATGCCTAGCATTTTACCTTTTAATTCTGAGCCAATAGTAGTCTGCCAATATCCTTGAAACATATTATCAATCTCTTGTTTGACATTTCTTAAAAGACCTAAGATCAAAGTCCAAGTGATCTCAGCTGCAGGATTTGAGTTTATTTCAGTACCACATACTGTAATTCCTTTTTTTTTGGTAATTTCTAAATTAATAGAATTATTACGCATTCCTGAAGTCATTATGTATTTAAGATTTGGTAAATTTTCCAATAAAGTTTTTGTTATTGGAGTTCTTTCTCGCATTATAAACAGTGCATCAAATTTCTCTAAGGCAATAATAGCTTCATTTTCATCGTTGAATGCTTCATTGAAGATTTTAAAATCATATTTGTCCTTAAATTTACTAATTTCAACGATTTCTTTAAAAACATCTTGATAATCATCTAGCACTGCAACTTTAATCATACTGTTTTCCTGTTTGATAAATAAATACCAGAAATAATAAAAGATGCGCCAACAAAATGAAATAACTGAAATTTTTCTTTAAAAATTATTATTGCCATTAATGCGCTGAAAAGTGGCATAAGCTGAATAAACATCGATGATCTGTTAGGTCCTATAAGGTCTATAGCTTTTTGCCAGCAATAATAAGCTGCAATAGCTGGAAAGATTACTACATAAGTCAAAATAAATATAAAAGCTTTATTAATTTTTACATCTAATCCAATTGATTGTTCATAAAGAAATTGGGGAACTAAAAATATTAAACCTACAGTAACCATTATTTGAATTAAAGAAAATTGAGACAATTCAAATTTATTTTTTTTAAGTAATGTTGAATATAATGACCAACTTAAAACACAAACTAGCATCCATATATCTCCCTTATTAAAACTTAGCGCAATTATTTTTTGAATATCCGCATTTGAAATAATTGTGCCAACTCCAATGATTGATAAAAATAATCCAGACAATTGAAACATATTTGTTTTTTCAATTTTCATAATTGATGAAAAAATTATTATCATTGGTGGAATAGCAGCTAACATTAACACTGCGTTAATAACCTGAGTGAAGTTCAAAGCAAAATAAACCACCGAGTTAAAGGTGCTTATAGATAATATGCCCATAAGACCAATTACAAGAAAGTTTTCTTTAATATATTTTTTTTTTGCTAAAATTTCTCTTATTGTGAAGGGAATTAAGATAAACCAAACCATAACCCATCTTAAAAAATTCAAAGATAAAGGTGGAACTTCAAATAAAGTTGCAAATTTACCAACAATAAAATTTCCTGACCAGAATAATGCTGCAAATGTAAGAAAAGTATAAGCTAAATAATTTTTTGACAGAAAAATCCTAATTAAATCTTTTAGAGCTGTAAGGTGTTAAATCTAAATTAGTTTTTTCACCTGCAACTACACCAGAGATAATTTTGCCTGTGATTGCTCCTAAAGTCCAGCCTAAATGTTGATGGCCGAAAGCATAAATAATATTTTTATTTTTAAAAGATGGTCCTAATATTGGTAGAAAGTCTGGTAAAGTAGGTCTAAATCCCAACCATTCATCATAGTGATCTTTAAGTTGAGGTAATAATTCTTTAGCACAATTGATAATATATTTAATTCTTTTTTCTGAGGGTGGATTTTTTAGTCCTCCTAATTCTACAGTTCCTACAGCTCGAAGTCCTTGGTTCATTGGTGTAAGACCAAAACCTCTATCCAAAAATATTACAGGCCTAGATATTAAATGATCTTGGTTTTTGAAGTGGACATGGTACCCCCTTTCAGTATCAAGAGGAATATTTTCTCCAAGTTGATCTGTAAGTTTTTTAGAAAAAGCCCCCGATGCAATAACTGATTTTTCAAATTTATATTTTTCACTCTCAGATCTAATTACAGTCTCATTAGCTGATGTTTGTTCAAGATTTTTTATATCTGTTTGTATAAACTTTCCACCTTTTTTAATAAATAATTTGAACAAATTTTTGAGAATACCGTGTGGATCTCTAGCATGCATTGCATAGTCATATAAAACTCCTGCATCAAAAACTGGATTTAAATTTGGTTCTAATTCTAAAATTTCTTTTTGCGTAAGGTGTTTTTGTTTTATACCTAAATCATCTCTAATTTTAATTTCTAAATTTCTACTTTTTAAGTTTTTATTTGTCCAAACATAAATAATACCTTTTTTTTCTACTAATCCTTTAGTATCAATTTCTTTAAAAATTTCTTCATAAGCGTCTAATGAAAGATTTAAAATTTGGTGCATGTACTTTGCAGTGTGTAACATAGATTTTTTATTACAATTTTTTAAGTAATGATAAAACCATTGAAACATTTTAGGAATATAGTTCCATTTTAAAGCCAATGGTCCATATGAACTCAATAACATTTTTGGTACATCATTTAAAATATCTGGTCTATTAAATTGAAGTACTGCGTATGGAGAAAAGTGTCCAGCGTTACCGTATGATGCAGGTTTAAACTCAAAGGAAAGAGGGTCATTTCTGTCGAATAAAGTTACCGGTATGCCCTTTTTAATAAGTTGAAGTCCTATACAAACTCCTTGAATACCAGATCCTATTATACCAACGGACTTACATTTATAATTTTCCATAAAGAAATTATATTGTAATAAATCGAAAATTAGTAGTGCGGTAGATTAGGCGATAGCTTCTTTATTAACAACTTCTGGTCTTTCTTCATTTTCAGTTGGATCTTTCTTTTCTTTTTTTCCGAATAGGAAATCACCAGATAATTTAGATTTGGAATTATTTGTTTTTTTAATGTAACCATCAATATCAGCGCCATTTTCAGTTTTAAGATTATTTCCAAATTCAATGTCACCCTTAACTGTACCGGTAGCACCTACAACTATATCTTGACCTGAAATTTTTCCATCAAGATGACCATGAACTTCTACACGATCAGCTTCAATAGTCCCAGTTACTGAACCAGTTTCTCTAACTATTATCTCTTTAGAGTAAACAGGGCCCTTAACTAGCCCAGCTACATCAATCGCTCCAGAACTGTTGATTGTGCCTTCAATACTTACAGTTTCACTGATCAATGATCTTTCGGTATCTGTAATTTTTTTCTTATCACCAAACATAAATTTTAAATAAATTAATCACCATTCTCATAAATATACAAGTCTTTAATAAAGTTTTTTTGACCAAAATAGGTTAAATTAATTTACAGGTGTATCCTTATAAACCCTACAAGACATAGCTATTCCAAGACCAAACATTATTGCCATCATTGAGGATCCTCCATAAGACATAATTGGTAATGGCGAGCCTACAATAGGTAGTAAACCTAAAACCATCATCATATTTACTACTACATATATAAAAAAAGCAGTTCCAAAACCATAACAGAAAAGTTTACCGAAATTACTTCTTGTAACATTTCCGATTTTTATGATCCTCCAAACAATAATTGCATATAAAAAAAGTATAAATAGTGAACCAAAAAAACCAAATTCCTCAGAAAATAGAGTAAATATGAAATCTGTGTGTTTCTCAGGTAAATAATCTAAATAACTTTGGGAGCCTTGTAAAAAACCTTTTCCGAACAATCCACCTGAACCAATAGCTATTTTGGATTGGATGATTTGATATCCAGCGCCTAAAGGATCTCTTTCGGGATTTAAAAAAGTTAAAATTCTTGATTTTTGATATGGTTTTAAGAAAGAAATAGCTATTGGTAATAATGCCAAAAATGCTAGACCTGAAATAGCAAAAAATTTTACTCTAACACCAGCTAGCCACGCGACGGTAAGACCACCAGCAGCAATTAATAATGCTGTACCTAAATCTGGTTGAGTTGCAACTAATATTATTGGAGCAATCAAAACAACAATGGGTAAAAATAAATATCTAATACGATTTAAATTTTCAATTGAAGTACGATGATAGTATTTTGCTAAAAATAAAATAAGGCCTACCTTCATTAATTCAGAGGGCTGTAAATTCATAAAGTAAAGGTCTAACCATCTTTTAGATCCAGAAGAGGTTAATCCGAAATATTTAACTCCTAATAATAATATAAAGAACAAAATATAAATTAAATAGCTTTGGCTATGCCAAAATCTTATTTGAATAAATGACAGAGTTAAAAACATACCAAAAAAAACAAAGAATCGAAGTATATGACTTTGTGTATGGTATTTTAATTCCCCGCCATCTGTAGAGTACATGGCTAATATACTTGTAAGTCCGAGTATAAATACCGAAATTACTAAAATATAATCTATTGAGAGAATTTTATCTTTAATACTTAATGACGATTGAATTGATCTAGGTCTAAACATTATACTTGCTCCCCTAGTAAACTATCAATTCTTTCTCTTAACTCGTGTCGTTCTAGAACTTTTTTAATTACTTTTTTAGCAATAGGTGCAGCTGTTTTTCCACCTGAACCTCCATGTTCTACTAAAACACTTATTGCATATTTAGGATCGCTGTGAGGTGCATAAGCAACAAAAAGTGCATGATCTCTATCTTTGTAAGGTAAACTCTCTTGTTTTACTTCAGCCTCACGTTGAGCTTCAGTAAATTTTTTTATTTGTGATGATCCTGTTTTTCCAGCGAAAGTAAATTTTTTATTTTCCCATCGATGCCTATAAGACGTACCGCCTGGCTCATTAGAAGAGGAAAACATTGCATCTTTAATCAAATTAATATGTTCTTGATTTTTAAAAAGAGGTTTAAGTTCAAAATTCGATACTAATAAATCTGTTGGAAGAGGATCATTAGGATTTTCATTTTTATATTTGATGAAATCTCTTAAATTGTTATTCTTTTTATCAAAGATTATTCTTGGTTTTATTTCAAATCCACCATTTGCAATTTGCGCTGTCATTAAACAAAGTTGTAAAGGAGTGCTTTGAAAATATCCTTGACCGATACCGGAGTGCAGAGTTTCACCTAAATACCAATTTTGACCTATAAATTTTTTCTTCCACTTGGTATTAGGTACTACACCTGCCCTCTCCTCGATAAAACCATCGAGAACTTTTTTTCCAAGACCAAATTTTTTAGCTGTTTCAGATAATCTATCTACTCCTAATTTTCTTGCAACTTCATAAAAGTATACGTCGCAAGATCTTTGAATACCTTTTCTTAAATTTACAATACCATGGCCATCTTTTTCCCAACAATGAAATTTTTCTCCATAAAGTTCAATTTTTCCCTCACATTTAAAAGTGTCTAGTGGTTTTATAACTCCGTTTTCTAAAGCACTTAAAGCAACAAGAGTTTTTATTGTTGATCCAGGCGGATATAGACCAGCAATAGCTTTATTTGTCAGTGGTTTCATTTCATTTTTTATTAAACTGTTCCAATAATTTTTATCCAAACCGTGAACGAACTCGTTAGGTTCAAAAGTTGGAGAAGAAACAAGAGATACAATATCTCCATTATATACATCCATAACACAAACAGCTGCAGCTTTGTCTTTTATAAGTTCACTTGTGAATTTTTGAACTTCAAAATCTAGAGTTGTTTTGAAACTTTTTCCTGCCTGGCCTTCATTAATCAAAATTTGCTTGATTCTTTTTCCATAGGCATTTACCTCGTATCTTTGAAATCCAATTTTACCTATAATTTCCTCATCTAATTTTCTCTCAAGACCAGTTTTACCAATGCTCATTCCTGGAACATGTAAATCTTTTAAATATTTCTTTGTTTGAAGATCTTTAGCGCTTACCTGAGAAACATAACCTAAAATATGAGCAGATGAATTATCAGGATACATTCTAGCAACCGATACAATAGGTTTTACTCCCTCGAGTTCGTGTAAGAATAAATTTAGTCTGGAAAACTCTGACCATGTTATATTATCTGAAACTATAATAGGTTCCCACGGTTTTTGCTTAGCAATGACCCTTCTAAGATAAAATAATCTTTTTTCAGTGATATTTAGAATTGTTTTTAGTCTAACAAATAGTTTTTCAATATCTTTAGAATTCTCTGGAATTAAATGAACTTGATAAACCTGTTGATTTGATGCTATCTCTTTGTCAAAAAAATCTCTAATTACACCTCTCTCAGGTGCTAATTTCCATTCTCTAAATCTATTTTTGTCGGATAAAGTTTTATATTTTGTTCTCTCATTAATTTGTAAAGATACTAATCTACCTATAATCCCAAACGTTACAATTGCTTTTGCAGCAGTAAGTAAAAACATTCTTCTACCAATTAGTTTTGATTTAATAACAGTATTTCCAGAACTTGGACTAAGCATCTCGATTACCCATAAAAGTTAATTGATAAATATTAAACAATAACCAAAATATAGGGAACATAAAAAGAGTAAAAAACATGTTGTATCCTATTTTGGAGTAGGTGAAAGAAAGATCAGAAAAATTGTTTAATAATGAAAAGAAAAGTATGTTTGAAAAAATCATAGCCATAAAAAATGTAAACCAATCTGAGGCTATTGTGGTATTAACACTTTTATTTCTTACATATGTACCAACGAAAATTATGATTAAATATGACAATGAGCTTATACCTAAAGGAAAACCCATAACCACATCATTAATTAACCCGGCCAAAAATACATGCCCGTTAGCCATAATATCTGGTCTTTTAATTACCCAAAAATAAATTAGGATAATCTGAAAGTTTAACGTAAAGATTTCAAAAATTTTTTCAAGATTTGTGTCAATTTCGCTTATACATAAATAATATAAAAGAATTAATGGGCCAGCATTAAATACTTTATTTATAAAAGAACTTTTAGCCATTATAATTTTTCTTTATTTTGAACATTTAAATTCACTGTTACAAAAGAGAGCTGATTTGGATCAATGAAAAGATCAACTGTGCCCTCAGTGTTTGTAGTTCCAATAGGTGTACCAGATGAAAATATCCCATCTTTTCCTGATGCAAAAACATTTATATCTTCAATTATTTCGTAATCCTCAGGCAAATATTCTAAAATTGGATTATTTTTCCCACTACCAGACAATATAGCTTGCGCACCTTGATTTAAAGTTACTGGAATTCTACTATTCAGATCATTTAAAAGTAAAACTCTTGAAGACAAATAGTTTGTTTCAACTACTCTTCCGACTAAATAATTGTCTTTAGTTACTGGCATTCCTTTCAAAACACCCGCGCGCGTTCCCTTATTTATGATTATAGATTTTAAAAAAGGACTGTTCTTATCGACTAAGACTTTTGCTAATATAATATTACTTAAATTTTTATTAAAATATTCAGTTTCTAAAATTTTTTGTAAGTTTTTATTCTCATCAGTTAAAAATTCAACATTTAATTCAAGTGACTTATATTTTTCTAATTCTAGCTTTAATCTTTCATTTTCTTCTTTTACATTAAAAAAACTTGAGATATCTTTGCCGGCTTGAGGTAAAAATCTCGATGGAGTAGAGGCTAAAAAAGTTACACGATAAACAACGTCGTTGAAAAAACTTCTGACTGGTTTAGTAAATTTAACTCCGTATACATCTAAAAAAAATATGATTAGTGCTAAAAAAATTAATGAGAGAACTGAAAATTTCTGAGCTCCTCCCCGTTGAAGGAGAGCAGAACGAAAAGCTATACTAAAATCATCTCTACTAACTGACATTTAATCATTTAAAATAAATTAATACTCAGATAACATAGTAGAAAACAATTCTTCATTTTCCAGAGCTCTTCCAGTTCCAATAGCTACGCATGATAAAGGATCATCGGCTATGGTTACAGGTAAACCAGTATCTTGAGAAATTAATTTATCAATATTCTTTAATAATGCTCCACCTCCAGTTAAAACTAGTCCCATATCAATTAAATCTGCTGACAATTCTGGCGGAGTATTTTCTAATGCTTCTTTTATGCCACCTAAAATTTGATTTAAAATTGGCATTAAAGCCTCACATGCATCTTTTTCTGTAAGTTCAATTTCTTTTGGAGTTCCAGATCTTATATCTCTCCCTTTCATCAAAAATGTATTGTTAGATGACGGTATGGCTGTACCTATTTCTTTTTTAATTTTTTCTGCAGTTGAGTCTCCGATCATTAAATTCATTTTCTTTCTCATGTAAGCAATAATTGACTGGTCAAGTGCATCACCAGCAACTCTTAATGATTTAGAATAAACGACACCACCTAGAGACATAACAGCGATTTCAGTTGTACCACCACCGATATCTACTACCATCGAACCTGTTGCTTCTGAGATAGGCAAACCTGCACCTATCGCTGCTGCAATTGGTTCCTCGATAAGTTGAACTTTTCTAGCCCCAGCTGCTAAAGCTGAGTCTTGAATTGCTTTTCTCTCTACAGGTGTAGAACCTGTTGGTACGCATATAAGAATTCTAGGGTTGGCAAAAGCTTTTTTGGAATGAACTTTTTTAATAAAATGTTTTATCATTTCCTCGGTTACTACGAAATCTGCTATTACACCGTCTTTTAGAGGTCTTATCGCAGATATATTTCCAGGAGTTCTACCAAGCATAGTTTTGGCCTCATCACCAACTGCTAAAACAGATTTTTTACCTGCATCCTCAATAACTGCAACAACTGAAGGTTCATTCAAAACCACTCCTTTATCTTTAAGTACAACAAGTGTATTCGCAGTACCTAAATCGATGGCCATATCTTGAGACCACATTGATGATAATCCTGTTAATCCTTTAAACATTTTTTCTCCTTATATTTGAGCGCTCAAACTTGGGTCTGGCGCAGTTTTCTCTCTTTTGATTATTAATTTGTTTAATGCACTTAAATAAGCATTTGCTGAAGCTACTAGTGTATCAGTATCCGCAGCTTGTCCAACTGTAGTTTTTCCTTTTTCTTCTATTCGTACACTTACAGTAGCTTGCGCATCGGTTCCCTCTGTAACTGCATGCACGTTATACAATAATAATTTTATTTCATGAGGATAAAGTTTTTTAATACATTTAAAAATTGCATCAACTGGCCCGTCCCCTGTTTCAACGCCAGATTTAACTTCACCATAAACCTCCAAAGTCATTTCTGCCTTTTGGGGTTCACCAGTACCAGCAAAAACTTTTAAAGATTTTAGTTTTATTTCGTTATCCTCAGTGACTAAATTATCGTCAACAATAGCGGCTATATCTTCATCATAAACATGTTTTTTCTTATCAGCTAATATCTTAAACTTTCCAAAAGCTGCATCAATTATATCATCAGTCATATTTGTGTAGCCCATGTCAGATAATTTATCTCTGAATGCATGTCTTCCGGAATGTTTGCCCATAACCAGTGATGTTTTTTTAACTCCAACGCTTTCTGGAGTCATTATTTCGTAAGTATTTCTATTTTTAAGCATACCGTCTTGATGAATTCCGGACTCATGAGCAAAAGCATTTTTTCCTACTATCGCTTTATTAAACTGAACTGGAAAACCTGTTGCATTAGATACGACCTTAGATGCTTTACTTAAAAGTTTTGTGTTAATATTAGTTGTGTATGGCATTAAGTCATGTCTTGTTCTCATCGCCATTACAACTTCTTCAAGAGCCGCATTACCTGCTCTCTCACCAATACCATTTACAGTACATTCAATTTGTCTAGCACCAGCTATGACACCAGCTAACGAATTTGCAACTGCTAAACCGAGATCATTATGACAATGAGTTGATAGGATGGCTTTATCAATGTTTGGGACTTTATTGATTAGTGTTTCAATAATCCTTTTAAACTCTGACGGCACCGTATAACCAACCGTATCAGGAATATTTATAGTTTTTGCTCCAGACTTAATCGCAAGTTCAACCGTTTTGCACATATAGTCCATGTCGGTTCTAGTGCCATCTTCACACGACCATTCAACGTCATCCGTAAATTTCCGCGCGTAAGTAACACTTTCTTTAATAGCCTCCAAAACTTCTTCTGGAGATTTATTTAATTTATGCTTCATATGAAGTGGACTTGTAGAAATAAATGTGTGTATTCTAAAATTTTTAGCGTGGCTTAACGACTCTTTACATGCATCAATATCTTTTTTTGTTGCTCTAGCTAAACCTGCTGGCACAGAATTTTTTAAACTTTTACTTATCTCTGTTACTGCTTCGAAATCTCCAGGAGAAGCAATTGGAAAACCAGCCTCGATAACATCAACTCCTAACTCATCGAATACTCTTGAAATTTGTAGTTTTTCTTCCAAGCTCATGGATGCGCCTGGCGATTGTTCACCATCTCGCATTGTAGTATCAAAAATAATTATTCGATTTTTATCCATAAATTTTTCAAAAAATTAAAGATATATATTACAATCAAAGCTAGAATTTGCAAATAATTAAGTTATTAATCTCAATTATTTTGAGTCAGAATGGGTTAATTCTTATCTTTATCTACCAATTTATTTTTGCCAATCCATGGCATCATAGCTCTTAATTCCTTGCCTACCTTTTCAATAGGATGTTTAGCTAGATCTTGCCTCATTTTTAAAAAATTTTTCTGACCGGATTTATGTTCTTCCATCCATTGTTTTGTAAATTTTCCTGATTGTATATCCTTTAAGACAGATTTCATTTTTTCTTTTGTTTTCTCGTCCACTATTCTCTTACCAGAAACATATTCGCCATACTCGGCAGTATTTGAAATCGAGTAATTCATATTTGCTATTCCTCCCTCATAAATAAGATCAACTATTAACTTTACTTCATGCAAAGTTTCAAAGTACGCCATTTGAGGCGGGTAACCAGCTTCGACTAAAGTTTCAAATCCATTTTTTATTAATTCAACTAAACCACCACATAAAACGGTTTGCTCACCAAACAAATCTGTTTCACACTCATCTTTAAAGGTTGTTTCTATAATTCCAGCTTTACCTCCTCCAACTGCTGAAGCGTATGATAGTGCCAAATCTTTTGCTTTACCTGAACTATCTTTATGCACAGCCATTAAACAAGGCACTCCTCCACCCTTTTGATATTCACTTCTGACAGTATGACCTGGGCCTTTAGGAGCAACCATAAATACATCAAGATCTTTTCTGGCATTAATTAAATCAAAATGGATATTTAATCCATGAGCAAAAGCTAAACTTGTTCCCTCTTTCATTCTTTGTTCAATGTGATTTTTATAAATTTCTGATTGAAGTTCATCAGGGGTTAACATCATTACAACGTCTGCCCATGCAGCTGCGTCTGATAATGACATAACTTTTAGTCCTGCACTCTCAGCTTTTTTTATACTTGAAGACCCCTCTCTTAATGCTACTACAACTTCTTTAACACCACTATCTTTAAGGTTTAGCGCATGAGCGTGTCCTTGACTACCGTAACCAAAAATGGCAACTTTTTTATCTTTAATAAGATCTTTATTGGTATCTTTATCGTAATAAGTTTTCATATTTAATTAAATGTTTTTGATCCTTTCGTCATTGCAACCGCACCTGTTCTAGATGTGCTTATAAGGCCTAAGCTTTTTAAATCAAGCGCTAATTTATCAATTTCAGCTCTTAACGCTGTTACTTGTATTACAACAGATTTACTAGTTTTATCAAGAATTACAGGATTAAATTTCTTACAAATTTTTTTTACTTTTTCAATTTTTTTTGAATTAGCTAAAATTTTAAATAAAGCTAACTCTCTAAATAAAATATCTTTTTCTCCTCGCTTGAAATCAGCAACTTTATGAACTGGTACAAGTTTTTTTAGTTGTAAATTTATTTGTTCTATTACTTGTGGTGTTCCCTCGGTAACTATTGTAATTCTAGAAATATGTTTTTTTTTATCAACTTCAGCAACTGCTAAAGACTCAATGTTATATCCTCTTCCAGAAAAAAGTCCTGCTATCCTAGCTAAAACACCAGCTTCGTTATCAACCCATACTACAATTATATGTCTTTCAATTTTTCCAATTTTACCAGGAATACTATAAGCAGATTTTGACTTTGACATTAAACTAAAATTTTCCCTTCATCAGAAATTTCTTCTTCTTCTTCAGGTCCTAAAATCATTTGATTATGTGGTTTGCCTGAAGGTATCATTGGGAAACAGTTTTCTGCTTTATCTACAACACAATCAAATATTACTGGTTTATCAATATTTATCATTTCTTCAATCTTGCCGTCCAACTCTTGTGGTGTCTTTGCTCTTATACCAACACAACCGTAGGACTCTGCAAGTTTAACGAAATCTGGTAAAGCTGCTGTATAACTTTCAGAATAATTTTTTTCATGTAAAAGTTCTTGCCATTGTCTCACCATGCCCATGTATTCATTATTTAAAATAAATATCTTAATTGGCAATCTATATTGTACGGCTGTAGACATCTCTTGCATTGTCATTAAAACAGACGCCTCACCAGCTATATCAACAACTAATTTTCCTGGATTTGCAATTTGAACACCTATAGCTGCCGGAAGTCCATAACCCATTGTTCCAAGCCCTCCTGATGTCATCCATCTGTTAGGTTTATTAAATTTGTAATGTTGAGCTGCCCACATTTGGTGTTGACCAACTTCAGTAGTAACAAATGTATCCTGGTTTTTTGTTAGCTCATACAATCTTTGAACTGCATATTGAGGTTTTATAATTTTATCGCTATTAATAAAGTTTAAAGATTTCTTTTCTCTCCATTTTGAAATTTGTTCCCACCATTTTGATGTTTTTTGCTTATTAGAATTAACAAAATTTTTGTTTTTTTCTTTGAATCTTTTAATTAATGATTTCAAAAGCTCTGTTACATCACTAACAATAGCTAAATCAACTTTGATATTTTTTCCAATAGATGATGGGTCAATATCAACATGAATTTTTTTTGAGCCGGGAGAAAATTCATCTACTTTTCCAGTAATCCTATCGTCAAAACGAGCCCCAATGTTTATCATTAAGTCACAATCATGCATCGCATTGTTCGCCTCGTAAGTTCCGTGCATTCCAAGCATACCTAAGAATTGAGGATCGTCTCCAGGGTAAGCTCCAAGACCTTGAAGAGTAGAAGTTATTGGAAAACCAGTTAGTGCAACTAATTCTCTCAAATATTCACTTGCTTTGGGCCCAGAATTTATAACTCCTCCTCCTGTATAAAAGATAGGCTTTGAAGATTTTTTGATCAAGTCTATAAATTTATCTAAATCGTTGTTAGATATTTTATGAGTAGCTTTTCCATTAAGTTTTTTTTTCAGAGTATCTCTAAAAAATTTATATTTCCCTTTTTTAAATTGTATATCTTTTGGGATATCAACTAAAACAGGCCCAGGTCTTCCAGTAGTAGCAACTTCAAAAGCTAAATGTAAAATTTTTGATAGATCGTTTACATCTTTTACTAACCAGTTATGTTTTGTGCACGGTCGTGTAATTCCTGTCGTATCACATTCTTGAAATGCATCTGTACCGATTAAATGTGTTGGCACTTGTCCAGAGATACAAACTAGAGGGACAGAGTCCATGTAAGCATCTGTCAAAGCAGTCACAGCATTAGTTGCACCAGGTCCTGAAGTAACTAGCAAAACTCCTGGTTTACCACTTGATCTCGCATATCCCTCTGCTGAGTGACCAGCACCTTGCTCGTGTCTTGCTAAAATGTGTTTTATTGATTTATGATTTTTTAATTCATCATAAATAGGCAGAACTGCTCCTCCGGGATAACCAAAAATATATTCTACCTTTTGGTCTTCAAGTGCTTTAAATACAATTTCTGCTCCGCTTAATAATTTTGGCATTCTTACAATCTAGCGTAGAAATGGATTGCGTCAAGTTTTAGCTTACAACTTTTAATGATTTTTTTAAAAGATTTGAGAAATTTTTCGAATAAAGCTTATTCCAATTCTTCATATGGCCTCTAGCCCATGTATTTTGTCTTTTTGCGTATTGTCTGGTCTTTATGTTGATGAGATCTTTGCACTTTTGGAGAGAGATAGATTTGCTCAAAAAATCATTAATTTCCTTTACTCCTATTAGTTTATTAGCTGATAAACTTTTGTTTACTCTAAGATTGTTAAATTTTTTTACTTCATTAATACATCTTTTCTTAAACATTAATTCTGTCCTAATAGAAATTTTTTTTAACAGTTCCTCTCTAGGAATATTGATAAATATTTTTTTAATTTCAAAATCTAAAAAATCTGATTTTGTGTTTGCAAACCAATCAAATAATGATTTTTTTGTTTTCAATTTTACTTCATACGCTCTTTGAACTCTTTGTGAGTCTGTTGGAAAGATTCTTCCTTTAACTTTAGGGTCAAGCTTTGATAACTTTTCGTAAAAATTTTTTGATCCAAGTTTTTTATATAAAGTTCTTACTTTATTTCTCGTTTTTAAGTCAATATCGGGGATCTTAGTTAAACCTTTGGTAATTATATTAAAATAAAGACCAGTTCCTCCTACAACAATTGGAAGTTTTTTATTTTTTAGACATATATTAATTTTTTTTTTTGCTTGTTTGAGCCAATCACCAGAGGAAAAGTATTTTCTTACTGAGATCATTCCGTAAAGATGATGTTTTACTTTTTTAGTTTGACTAGAACTGGGTCGAGAAGATAAAATACTGAATTCTTTAAAGACTTGCATACTATCTGCATTAATAATCTCACCGTTTAATTTTTTTGCTAATTTGATCGCTAAATTAGATTTTCCTGAAGCCGTTGGACCTGCTAAAAGTATTAACTTTTTAGACAAACTAATTTATTTTAACCCCGAGATAACGTCTTTGATTATTTTGATTAATAACAGTTAATAGTAATGTCTTCTCTCCTTTTTTAAAAATATCGTCAACTAATTTTTTTAAGTTAGAAGAAGATTTTACGGGAGATTTTTGAACTTCAATTATAATATCATTGACGTTCAAAAGATTTATCAAAGGGCTTCGGTTTGAAATTTCGGTAATAACTACTCCTGAAGTTTTTTTATTTAAATTTCTTTTGGCTATATCTACATCAGTAATATCCCTAACCGCTATTTTTAATTTTTCAATATCCTCTACCTTTTTTACTACTTTTGATTTTTTTTCCCTAAACTCTTCGGACGACTCAAGCCTTCCTAGCGTTAATCTTTTTGAAATTAATCTTTTATTTCTCCAAATCTTTAACTCCACACTCTTACCTACTTCAGTTGATGCAACTACTTTTGGCAGTGTTCTCATTGTATCAATCTTTTTTCCATCAAAATTTAAAATTATATCGCCGGCTTTTATTCCAGCTTTATCTGCAGGACTATTTTCTCCAACGCTTGCAACTAAAGCACCTTGAGGTTTTTTTAATCTTTCTACCTCAGCTATTTCTTTTGTTACTTCTTGAATTCTTACACCTAACCATCCTCTTTTTGTTTCTCCAAACTTAATAAGCTGATCAATAACATTTGCAGCTGCATTTGCTGGAATTGCAAATCCAATTCCAATTGAACCTGACTGACCTGGAGCAATGATTGCGGTATTAATACCAATCACTTCTCCTTTCAGATTAAATAAAGGTCCACCAGAATTACCTTGATTAATTGATGCATCTGTTTGAATGAAATCGTCATACCTTGTTAAATTAATATCTCTATTTCTTGCTGAAATAATTCCTGCAGTCACAGTTCCACCTAAACCGAAGGGATTTCCAATTGCTACAGCCCAGTCACCAACTCTTGATTTATCAGAGTCCCCAAAGCTTACTGGTTTAAATTTATTTTTAGTCTCAATTCTCAAAACAGCGATATCCATGTAGGGATCAGCACCTATAACTTTCGCTTTATATTCTTTATCGCCCACTCTTACTAGTATATCGTCTGCTCCAGCGATTACGTGATTATTGGTAACTACAGTTCCATTTGTATTAATTATAAAACCAGAACCCAAAGAAGACGCTTTTCTTTCAGTTGGTCTTTCAAAATCTTTAAACATTTCACCAAAAGGTGATCCAGGAGGAAATTGAAAAGGAAATTGATTTGTTGTTGTTCTTACTGTTTGAGTTGTAGAAATATTTACAACCGAAGGCATAAGTTTATCCGCTAAATCTGCAAAAGATTCTGGGACAGGTTTTGCGTTTAAAACTGAAAAATTAAATAATATTGTTAAAAATATAATTTTTTTTATAAAATTCATTATTTTTTTATATACCAAATAATTAAAAAACCGATAATCAAAAATACTATTCCAAATAATCTAAGTTTATTTTCTGGAGTAGCTTTAATATATTCTAACATACTTTTAATTCTTGACGGGAAAATGGCTAAAAATAGCCCCTCTAAGAAAAAAAGTAGTCCTAAAGCAATGATGATTTCTTTCACTTAAACTAATATATTTATCTTTTTATCGCTGGCTTAATAGATTTACCAAAAAATTTAAAGAATTCGCTATCTGGTGAAAGCACTAAGGATGTTTCTCCACCGATAAGAGCTTTTTCGTAAGCTTGCATTGCTCGGTAAAACGCAAAAAATTGTGGATCTCTTCCAAAAGCATTAGCAAAAATCTTATTTCTTTCTCCGTCTCCCTCACCCTTCATTATTTCAGATTTTTTGTTAGCTTGGGCCAAGATTACTGTAACATCTTTATCAGCTGTAGATCTAATTTTTTGAGCTATCTCTGCGCCCTGTGCTCTAAATTCTTTTGCTTCTCTTTCTCTTTCAGTTTGCATTCTTTTATAAATCGCTTCACTGTTCGCTGGAGGTAAGTCTGCTCTTTTTATTCGAACATCCACTATGGTTATACCAAAGTTTTGTGCCTCTTCATTTACTTGTGATTGAATTATTTGCATTTGCCTAGCCCTATCGGTAGACAGTAGTGTAGCTAATTCTTGGGTACCTAAAACACCTCTGATTCTAGAATTAATAATTGTAGACAACCTAGATCTTGCTACTCTCTCATTTCCAACTGAAATATAAAATTTTAGCGGATCTACAATCTTAAACCTTGCGAAAGCATCTACGATCAATCTTTTCTGGTCGGCGGCTATAACTTCTTCTGGATCATTATCTAAATTTAAAATTCTTTTATCTAAATAAACTACATTTTGAATGAAAGGTAATTTAAAATTTAAACCAGCTTTCGTAACGATTTTTTTAGGATCACCAAATTGAAGAACTATTGCTTGACTAATTTCTTGTACAATAAATAGTGATTGAAAAATCACTACACCAATTAAAATAACTGCAGGAACTATGAATTTAACGCCTCTCATTAATTATTGCTCCCTTTTTTTAATTCAGGTAAAGGTAAATAAGGAACAACACCTGAACCGGACTCCTTATCTATAATTACTTTATCGATATCTGCTAAAACTTTTTCCATTGTTTCCAAATACATTCTCTCTTGTGTAACTTGTTTTGCATTTTTGTACTCGTTATAGATGGCTAAAAATCTGCTAGCTTCACCTTCGGCTTTCGCTACAACTTCTTTCTTATAAGCTTCTGCTTGTTGTAAAACTTGTTCAGCTTCACCTCGTGCTCTTGGTATAACATCATTTGCATATGCTTCAGCCTCGTTCTTTGATCTTTCTCTATCTGCTCTTGCAGCCTGTACATCCCTGAATGCATCTATCACTTGTTCAGGTGGGTCGGCTTGTTGTGTTTGTACTTGAGTTAATTGTATACCTGAACCATATTCGTCTAAAATAAGCTGGGCTATTTCTTGAACTTCAACCTCAATCTTTGATCTTCCCTCGGTTAAAATATTTTGAATCTTATTTTTTGCTATTACTTCTCTCATTGCTGTCTCGGATGCAGCTTTAACTGTTTCCACTGGACTTTGAATATTAAATAAAAATTTTTGTGCGTCTTTGATCACCCAAAAAACAGAGTAATTAATATCTACTATGTTTTCGTCACCAGTTAACATTAGGCTTTCTTCTGGAACATTTCCAACTCCAGATGATCTTCCAGAGTCACTTGCTGGTCTAAAGCCAACATCCACCCGATTAACTTTAGTTACTTTAGGAGTTAATACTCTCTCAAAGGGTGTGGGAAAGTGATAGTGTAAGCCAGGTTGAGTAGTGTTTACGTATTTACCAAATCTCAAAACCACGCCTTGCTCATCAGGTAAAACTCTATAAAGTCCACTAGCTAAATAAAGTAAAGCAATAATAATTAGTCCGATTATAATAGGTCTTGATCCACCAGATTTACCGCCCGAAAATCTATTAATAGTTCTTTGGAAGTTTCTAATAATCTCATCCAAACTTGGAGGAGGTTGCCTAGTGCCTGAGCCGTTACCACCAGGATTTTGTCCACTTCCACCTCCTGGAGGGGATCCCCAAGGTGATTGGTTGTTTAAAATCTTGTCTTTGAAGCTCATGGCACTTTATATAGTGACTTTTGACGTAAAAACAAGTTAAGAAGGAGCGCTAAAATGTCTAAAATATTGTGCTAAATTTAAACTATGAGCCAAAAACCACCACCAAAACAGTTTTTTAAAAAACCAATTCAAGGCACAAGACATACAATTTTAATTTCCAGTGCTAAAGGTGGAGTTGGAAAATCTACAATCGCAGTAAATCTTGCTTTTGCTCTTCAAAATATTGGATTAAAAATTGGTATTTTAGACGCAGATGTTTACGGCCCATCATTGCCTAAGCTTTTAAATTTAAAAGAAAAACCAAAGAGTGAAGATAATCAATCAATTATACCTTTAGAAAAATTTGGAGCTCAATGCATGTCTATGGGCTTTTTAATTGATGAACAAACACCAATGATGTGGAGAGGTCCAATGGTAATTAGTGCAATTAAAACAATGACCCAAAAAGTCTTATGGAAAAATAGAGATGTAATTATAATTGATATGCCTCCAGGCACTGGAGACACTCAATTAACATTTGTGCAGGAAGTGAAGATAGATGGAGCGATAATTGTTTCAACTCCTCAAGATCTTGCTTTACTAGATGTAAAAAGAGGTATTCAAATGTTTGAAAAAACTGGAGTAAAAATTTTAGGACTTGTAGATAACATGAATGTTTTTAAAAGTGATGATGGAAAAGAATATAAAATTTTTGGGGAGGGCGGAGTTGAAAAAACTGCTAAGGAATTTAACAAAGATTTTTTAGGTCACTTACCTTTAAATAAAGATTTAAGAATATCTGCTGACGATGGCGAGCCTTTGACTTATTCAAAGCCAGATCACGAAATTTCAAAATTATTTAAAAGTATAGCTGAGAAAATTAAACAATCTTTTCTTTAAAACCGAAAGATATCATCAATTCATTCCACTCTCTTTTTGATAAACCTGAGTTTTCGTGAGATACTTTTTCACCTTTTGCCATTTGTTGAATAACTTTCTTTCCTTTAGCAGAAACATGCACAGCCCCTACTCTGTAATCTAAAAATGCTGCGTGAGTAATTGGAACCCATTTTTTTACGGTTTCAAGCATTTTTTCAGCGTAAACTCTTATTTCATATTGTGCATGACTATCAGCCCTCAAAAATAAAAAGTTTAATAAATTTAATAAATCAGTTTTCCAATACCACTGCGTATAAGAATTCAAAGTTAAATTCATTCTAGCAAGTTCTCTTGCTAAACCTGCTTTACTTTCATCGATTGTAGACCCATCATATCTTTCATTAAGCATTTTTTCATAATTGTCATAAGTTCTAGTAGCGTCATCTTTTAAAATTTTTAAAACTTCATCGGCTTGCTTTCCGGTAATCAGATCTCCTCTACCTTGACGGTTAGAAGTAGACTGAGCTGAAAGTTGATCTTTCGCAGGGATGTAAAACTCCTTATCTAAAATAGAATATCTAGCAGAATATTCGTTAACATTAGCTGTTCTGTGTCTAATCCACTGCCTCGCAATAAATATTGGAAGTTTAACATGGTATTTAATTTCACACATTTCAAATGGTGTTGAGTGCCAATGTCTCATTAAGTATTTAATTAAACCTTCATCAGTAGAAACCTTTTTAGTTCCTTTGCCGTAAGAAACTCTAGCGGATTGAACTATTGAGCTATCATCACCCATATAATCAACCACTCTAACGAAACCATGATCTAAAACTGGAAGAGCTTCATAAAGAATTTTTTCTAATTCTGTAGAAGTTACTCTTTTTGTTTGATTTTTCTGTGCTTGTTGGTCTGCAATTTCTTGCTTTTGTTCTTTTGTCAGTTTCATTTTGAATTAATTATTGAATCTCTTTTAAAGAGTTTTATATTAATAGTGTTGGTTTTCCAACTATGACGATAAACGAATTTCGTAATAAACATCACGGACGTGGGGGCAGTACCCACCACCTCCACCATTTACAACTTACGGGGGTGAATTAGGATCGACGGGTGTCTAAAGGCTGTTCTTTCGTTCGAGATGGTTCCGACGTAACGGGCTAATTTATAAATGCAAATCAAAAATTTGCACTTGCTGCTTAATTAACTTAGTTAATTAAGTTACGGGGTTTGGGGCACCTGGCAACAGAACGCCCCTGCGTATTGGCGTTAACACTTATTAATTCACAACTTTTTTTATTTTGGGCACACATAGGGCACACTGAAGAAAGACAAGTGCCATCAGCTGGGGAATTTTAAAATCCTTTAGTTCTTTTTTGGTTTTGTTCTTTAATTCTTTTTTTCAGATCTTTTTGCAAAAATTCGCGATACTCTACACCTACCTTTTCTGCAATTTTATTATCTTTGAAAATTAACCAAACATCTGCATCTGCATCCATACCAGCTTTTCCCCGGTTATCACAAGCGCTTATAAATTTAAAATTATTATTATTGCCGATAAATGATGCATCGATCATTTTAAATGTTTTATATTTTGAAACTAACGATCCATCTTTTTTTTTATTAAAAGTACGGTTATAGTTTTTTTTCTTAAAGTCCTGTGATTTTTTATTTAAAATTGAAACAATTAGATTCTGGCATTGTAGTGCATCAGTATCCTTTTTAGAATTATAAGCGTTAATTTGATATATAATTTTATCTTCTCCAAAGGTTTCTACACCTAAGATATTATCAAAATACTCATTTTCAACTTTAGCATAGACTGAATAGGATCTTTGGCTTTTAGAGTACTCGCTTATACCGTAATCCTTTTTAATTTTATAATTATCTATTTTATCTAATAATTTTATACCCAATATTGATAATGTTTCATCGGCATTAACAAAATTGTTGGATAACAAACCCAGAACCACGATCGCTAAAAGTTTTTTCATTATTCAGTTAATTTAAATGATAATTCATATTTCATAAACTTAATATTTGGCGCTACTGATAAAGCATCTTTTAAATTTTTATCATCTTCTAGAGCAATAATTAAACCTCTAACGTTTTTATCACCTGCTAAATTGTTTTTTATATGGCCCATGTACCTTTGTATCTGTCCCATAACAATATCGCTGGCTCTGCCCTTTTTAAGTTCAATAACTAAAAATTCTTTTTTATCTTTGCTTATTGCTAAAATATCTAAAGGTCCAGAGCCTGTGGGATATTGTGTGCAAAGCTTATTATTTTCTTTGTGAATATCATAATTCTTATTTAGTTCGATGTTAGACCAGTTCTTAATAATATAATCCTCAAGATGTTTTTCTAAAAGAAAAGATGATTTTGGGGCTAAACTTTTTTCTGATATGGCTTCTTTTTCTTTATCGACATTCGTTTGATTTTGAATAGGTATAATTTCACCCGAGTCCTCGACTGTTAGTTTTAACTCAATTGTTTCAACTTGTTTTTTATTTCCGTCTAAACAAGGAACACCGTCTTTATAACTAACTACTTTGCCAACTCCTAAATAAGTGAATTGAGGATCCTTATTATCCCACCTTGCAAAAAAATGAGGCGTCATTTCACTAGATAATAATTTTTGGAAAGTTGGTTGATTTGAATGAGATTTTGGTTTTCCGTACCAAACTATAACTCCTTTAGAGTGGTCGTAGTGGTTATCAAAATCATGATCAGTTGTGCCTGGAACTCCAATATTCATAAATATAATTAGGTTATCTTCAACGCGAACATAACCAGTGTCCCAGTCTCCGCCTGCAGGTCTACCTTTGTCTGGAAAACAAACCCAGCCGATATCTTTTCTTGAATACTTTGATCCTTTTTTGAATTCTAATTTCACTGGACTCATCATAACTGGACTCACTGGCGATCACAATACGATCACACCCAACAAAGAAATAGCCGTTTTTTATGATCTAGAATTGTTGTATAACGTTAAAAGGTTAAGGGCACCTGGCAACAGAACGCCCCTTTGGAAAAAAAATATGTTTGATGAAATAAATAATAAACTACTTAATAATATAGTTAAAACTAATAAGAACAAATCTTCTTACTGGAAAGAACACCTCCGAGATAATGCTGATTTTCAAAATCCATATAGTCATTTAGGATTTGGTTCTTATACCAAAAAAAATATAAAAAATTATATTCATAATTTATTAGCAAGAGTGATTTTTGGAAACAATGTGTTCAAAACTAAAATGTACTACGCTTATAAATCTGTATTTGATAAAATTAACAGATTTATAGATGTTGACACTATCAGGCACATTTTTACATTTGAAAAATTAAAAGAACATGTAAATCCAAAATCAATATGTGTTATAGGTGATGGAAAAATAAATGGAATTTTGGGTGCTCATTTAGCATTTCCTAATGCAAAAATTTATTCTGTTAATCTGTCAGAAACTTTAATTAATGATAATATGATTTTAGAAAAAATAGATATTAACTTGAAAAAATCAGTTACACTAATTACAGATTTAAATTTTCCTACTAAAGATAAAATACTGACTTTAATTCCATCAAATCTTAAAAAAATTCTACTAAATAAAAATATTGAACTATTTATAAATATTGTTTCTTTTCAAGAAATGGCTCCTGATGAAGTAAAAGAATATTTTGAAATTATTAAAAATAACAAATCAAAATTATATTGTTGTAATAGGCAATATAAAAAATTACCTGGTGGTGAAGAATTATATTTTGAAAAATACCCATTCTCAAATTCAAAAAAAATTTTTTGGGAGGATTGCCCTTGGCACCAGAAATTTTACTCTTTAAAACCTCCATTCATACATAATTATGGCGGAAATATTAGACATTGTTTGGTTGATTTTTTATAAAAATTATTTTGGTTCAACGAAATCAACGAAGTCAAAAATACAAAGTATGGAGAAAATAGATATTCCCTTCAAAGAAGTTCTCGACGAAGAAATTCCACTTAGTAGAATGAACAGTAATAATTCTCCTTTTATTAAATTGTTCGACTTACTTTGATGTATTTTTTGGGAGGTTGATAACTTTTAAATTTGAGTGACAAATATTTTTTTAATTTATCAATATCATTGCTTTTTAATATTTTATCTAGAATATAATCAATGCTGTTATCATAGGACGGTAAGTCAACTTTACAAATACTCTTATCAATATCTTCTAAAATATTTTCTTTTTTTGAAGTAAATTCTTCAAATGGTTTTTGCCCGTCACTTATAGATGTTAATAGAATATGACATACCTTATTTCTATAATTCTTTGTAATACTCCCTTTTTTATAAAATTTCGCCGTTAAGTTAAATTTCCTCGTAATTTTTTCAGCAATTTCGGTTAGTAAATAATCTTTATTTAAGGTTTTTGAATTTGGAATTACAATTTTTTTGTTATTTCTTTTTAGGAGTGATTTAAAGCATAAATTGCTTGCCTCACTATGAGTTATAAAAAATCTTTTAATATGTATGGGTACACCAAAATTTTTTTTTTGAATTAATCT
>CACGZQ010000002.1 GCA_902577575.1 uncultured Pelagibacteraceae bacterium | reverse complement strand
TTGTTCATTAAATTTTGGGTAGAATTTACCCAAAACATAATCAGGAGCTAGAAAAGACAAAGAAATAATTAAAAATGCTATAATTTCATACCATCTTAAACGATTTATGAACCATTGTTGAGTAGCAGCTGTAAAAACTAAAATTCCAATCAATGAAGTTACTATAACTAATAAAGCTTGCCAGATACTATCTACTCCAATTAATAACAGTTCGTGATTAAACAAAAAGACAATCGGTAAAATTCCGGTTCTTAAACTATACCAAATAGCTTGAAGTCCCGTCCTTAGAGGATCCCCTCCAGAAATTGCAGCTGCTGCATAAGATGCTAAACCAACAGGAGGTGTTACATCGGCCATCAATCCAAAATAAAATACGAATAAGTGAACAGCAATTAACGGAAAAATAAAGCCCGAGGCATTTCCAACATCAACTAAAACCGTAGCCATTAGAGAAGCTACTACTACATAGTTTGCAGTTGTAGGAAGACCCATGCCAAGTAACAAACATAGTATAATTGTTAGTAAAATTAATATAATTACATTATCTCTTGCTATCGTCTCAATCACTATGATTAAATTTGTACTTAAACCTGTAGAACCAACTGCGCCAACAATTATTCCTGCTGTAGCGATTGCGATCCCTACCCCTACCATATTAATTGAACCTTTTTGAAGACCAACTATAGTTTGATTGTACCAATCAATTAAGCCGGTTTTAAAATCTGGATTTTTAATAATACGGCTTACCAAATTTACTAATACTAAAGATAATGTTGCATAAAAGATGGAAAAGCCTGCTGTGTATCTCATATAAACAAGTAAAAAAATTAAAACAAAAATAGGTATTAAAAAATGTAATCCAGACAAAAAAGTTTTCTTAAGATGTGGAACATCAGCGTCATCCATACCTTTTAATCCTAATTTGAGAGCCTCTAAATGAGAGATGTAAAATAATGCGATATAGGAAATTATAGCTGGTAAAAAAGCGTGTTTAACTACTTCAAAATAAGTAACTCCAATAAAGCTTGCCATCACAAAAGCAGCGGCACCCATGACCGGTGGCATTATCTGTCCATTGACTGAAGAAGATACTTCGATAGCTCCCGCCTTTTCTTGAGAGAAGCCAGTTTTTTTCATAATAGGAATCGTAAAAGTTCCAGTTGTTACAGTATTTGCAATTGAAGAGCCTGAAATCATACCAGTCATTCCTGATCCTAATATTGCGGCCTTCGCTGGACCTCCTCGCATTTTTCCAACCATTGCAAAAGCTAAATCTAAAAAATACTTTCCGCCCCCAGCGGTTTCTAATAAGGCTCCAAATAGCACAAATAAAAAAATGAAATCTACTGAAACTCCAATTGGTATTCCAAATATTGCTTCTTGATCAAACCATTGAAATCCTACTAATCTTTTTACTGATAATCCACCATGAGAAATAATATCTGGCGCATATTTTCCAAAGTAAGAGAATAAGAGAAAACAAACAGCAATTATTACTAAAGGTAAACCTATGGCTCGTCTAGTTGCTTCTAATAAAATTATTATACCTGTAGCCCCAATTATAAGTTCAACTGGAACTTTAAAACCAAATATTTCTTTTACTAAAAGTATTCCACCTCTGTTAACTAAATCGTCATAAAAAAAATAAATATATAAGCAACAAAATGCAGCAGTAACGCTTATAATAATGTCGAATAATGAAATTTTTTTTCCTCTCACTGCTGGGAAAATCAAAAAAGCTAAAGTCAAAGCAAAGCCTAAATGGATAGCTCTAGCAGGTAATCCTTTAAACATTCCAAAATTAAACCAAAAAGGAAATGGAGAAGCATACCAAAGTTGGAAGAATGTCCAGAGTATTGCTATACCAAAAACTATTTTTAAATGGATACCTGATAAATTTCGAGTTGGTGAAATATCTTCTTGAATTTTATCTTTTATCTTACTTTGAATGTTTTGACTCATTTTTTTAGGATACCTTATTCTAAAAAAAAAGGCCCAAGAAATATTGGGCCTTTTTTAATAAAACTAAAAAGTTAGATTACATTAATCCAGCTTCTTTGTAGTACTTAATTGCACCTGGATGTAATGGAGCCGATAAACCATCAGCTATCATATTTTTCTTTTCCAGAGGTCCAAAAGCAGGGTGTTGAGCTCTAAAATCATCAAAGTTTTCCATCACTGCTTTTGTTACTAAGTATACAAGCTCTTCAGAAACATCTGCACTTGTAACAACCGTAGCTTTTACACCAAATGTTGTAGCGTCTTTTTTCTGATTTGAGTAAGTTCCTTTTGGAATAACTGCTTTAGCATAATAGTCCGCTCCATCAATTAAACCTTGAACTGGTGCACCTGTTAAATTAATTGGGCTAGCTTTTGCTTTACAAGTTGCTGCTTGCTCCATAGCACCATTTGGAAATCCTACTGAATATCCAAATGCATCTATTTTACCGTCACAAAGAGCTTTTACTTGTTCAGAAGAAGTAAGTTCAGTAGTTGCTTTGAACATACTCATATCTGCCCCCATAGCTTTCATTAATTCTTCCATAGTTCCTCTTTGACCAGAACCTGGGTTACCGATGTTTACTGTTTTTCCTTTTAGGCCTTTGAAATTTTTAATTCCAGATTTTTTACTTGCCCAAATTTGAAAAGGTTCATTATGAACAGAAAATACAGCTCTTAAATTACTAAACTGTTTCCCTTCCCATTTGCTTGAACCATTGTAAGCATGGTACTGCCAGTCTGACTGGGCAACACCAAATTGAAACTCACCATCTTTGATTTGTCCAATATTGTAGTTGGAACCACCTGTTGAAGGTGCAGTACATCTATAAGCTTTCGCTGTACCTTTTTTTCTACCGTGATCAGCACTAATTGCTGACTTATGTAACATTTTACAGATTGCGTTACCTGTTTGGAAATATACCCCAGTTGGTCCGCCTGTTCCTATCGTAAAGAACTCTGCTGATTTTGCGATTGAAGTAATAGGGCTTGAAAAAGCAAACATTACTAGTACCGCTGAAATCAATGACATTATTTTTCTCATGTGTACTCCTCTTGTTATTATGATTAATTTAACTATGTTATTTGATATACGTCAAAGAGAATCTTATAAATTTTTGGCCCAATTTGATAATTTAGAAACTCCTTCTACTACATTTGGAGCGTACTTTTTAACCATATCATCGTCTATTGAGTTACAATCTTTAACATTATCAAAGAATTCAACACCATCAAAATCAGTATAACTTAATCGTGCCAACATTTTATTTGGTTTAAAACCGAAATCTGATCCAGGTAACAAAGCTACACCAGTTTCACTTAATATAGCATCACAAAGTTTAGCTGAATTTTTATATTTCTTATTTTTAAATTCTGGCATCAGATAAAATGCTCCTTGAGGTGGGTTAATTAAAATTTTGTTAGATTTTAAATTGTTATAAACAAATGTACCTACTGCGTTTAAAATACTTGTAACTTTTAATTTATAATCTTTATAATCACCGTCATATGCTTCAACAGCAGCAAATTGTGTAGGTGTATTAACTGTTGAGTAAGACTCGCTCGCTAGAGATTTTAAGCTATTCATAAATTCTTTTAATCCATCTGGAACAGCTAAAAAACCTAGTCTCCATCCACCTGCGCCACACCATTTACTTAACCCCCCACTTATACATGTTGCTTCTGGGTAAAATTCAGAAATTGATTTGTAACTATTATCAAATGAAAGATCTGTATAAATTTCGTCTGATAAAACTATTAACTTATATTTTTTTGCTACCTTTGCTAAGTCTTTTAAATTATTACAAATGGCACCAGATGGATTATTAGGTGAATTAAGAATTAATATTAATTTTTTATTTTTACCAATTTTTTTAATTTTTTTTTCAAGCTCCTGGGCAGTTGGAAACCAATTATTCATTTGTAATGTTTCAAGCCAGTGTACTTTGTTGTAACCTATCTCTGCTTGAGGTTCGTATGAAACCCAACTAGGAGCAGGCAAAATAATTTCACCATTAAATGTTACGTGCATTAATAGCATCGCCTCTTTGGAACCTGGTGTTATTAGTATATTTTCTTTAGAATATTTAACGCCAGTTCTTGATAGTAAATATTTTGAAATTTTATCTCTAAGTTTTGGTAAGCCCTGAATTGGTAAATATTCTTTTCTATGTGCATTATCTTTTAAAGTTTGAATAATTTTATTAGGAATTTGAAATGGTGATTGTCCAAATCCAAATTGATAAATTTTTTTACCTTCTTTTATAAGTCTCTTAGATTTTTCATTAATAGCTAAAGTTGAAGATTCTTTTAATTTTAGAATATTTTTTTTAACCCTGGATATCATTTTAGTAGATTTACCTATACGGGGAGTATCTGTTATAAGTCAATTTAAATATTAAAAAATGGAACATTTGACAAATTGATTCGGTCATGTTTTAATCTTATTTTGTTCTCAATTTTGATCTACATATAGTATAAAAAAAATTATTTAACACAAAAATGGAAAATCAATATCAAAGAATAATCTCTTTATTGGGACCTACGAATACAGGCAAGACGTACGTAGCAATAGAAAAAATGTTAGATTATGAGTCTGGTATCTTTGGTTTACCTTTAAGACTATTAGCTAGAGAAGTTTACGACAAATGTGTTAAAAAAGTTGGAGTTGGGAAAGTTGCTCTAATCACAGGAGAAGAAAAAATCATTCCAAGCACTGCTAATTATTTTATTTGTACCGTCGAGTCTATGCCAAAAGACAAAAAGGTAGAGTTTGTTGCAATAGATGAGATTCAGATGTGTTCTGATAGAGAAAGAGGACACATTTTCACTGAGAGATTATTAGAGATGCGTGGATCAAAAATGACAATGTTTTTAGGTTCGCAAATTATGGAAAACATAATTCGTGATCTTGTTAAAGATGTTGAATTTGAAAAAAAAGAACGATTCTCTAAATTAAGTTATGCTGGAATTAAAAAAATCTCGAGATTAGATAGAAAAGTAGCAATAATTGCATTTTCAATTGAAGAAGTTTACGCAATAGCTGAATTAGTTAGAAGGCAAAAAGGTGGTGCTGCCGTTATCATGGGGTCCTTGAGTCCTAGGACAAGAAATTCACAAGTTGGTTTATATCAATCAGGAGATGTTGATTATTTAATCGCCACTGACGCAATTGGAATGGGTCTAAACATGGATATCAATGAAATATATTTTTCAAATCTTAAAAAATTTGATGGAAAGAAAACTAGAAGATTAAATCTTGTAGAAATGTCTCAAATTGCTGGAAGAGCTGGTAGATACAAAAACGACGGAGGATTCGGTACAACAGGAGATTGTGAGGCACTTAATTCAGACGAAATAGAAAAAATTGAAAAACATCATCTTCCAGATGCTAAAATGATTTATTGGAGAAATTCACATTTAGATTTTACGAGTCCTGAAAAACTAATTGAATCTTTAGAGCTAAAACCTAACAAAAAAAACTTATTGAGAACTAATGACTCTCTTGATGAAAGTGTACTAAGATTTTTTTTAAAAAAGGGTTCAAACAATATAATTTACCATAAAAACCTAGAACTACTTTGGGAATGTTGCCAAATACCAGATTTTGAAAAGAGAGCATACGGACAACATATAAATATTATTGATAAAGTTTTTCAGTTTTTATCTACAAGAAAAAAAAAGATACCTAGCGTTTTTATGAAAGATCAGCTTAAAGGTTTAGATAAAGATCACGGGAATGTAGACTTACTTTCACATAGATTATCAAACGTTAGAACCTGGTCATATGTTTCAAATAAAAAAAATTGGGTTGAAAATTCCGACTACTGGATTCAGTTAACAAAAAGTATTGAAGATAAGTTATCTGATAAATTACATGATGAACTGACAAAAAGTTTCATTGATAAAAAAATAAGTATACTTTCAAGGAGTTTAAAACAGGATCTGATTTTGAATACCGAGATCAATGAACAAAATAAAATTTATATAGATGGACAGTTAATAGGTGAATTGAAGGGACTTAAATTTATAATAGAAATTACACCAAAAACTCTTGATACTGATATAAAATCTATTAAAAAAGCCGCGAGAAAAGGAGTGGAAAAAGAATTAACAGATAGAGTTAATCAAATAATATCAGATAAAGAAATATCTATAAATAATATTAGTGAATTAACTTGGAAAAATAATCCAATAGCAAGGCTAAGAAAAGGTAATGATTATCTAAATCCAGAAATAGATTTAATTGCGGACGACTCTTTAAATGCTGAGAGTAAAACAAAGTTAGTTTCATTTTTAAATAGTTGGTTATCTAAATATATAGATGAACTTTTAGGTGACTTAATTAGGTTAACAAAACATAAAATTTCTAATCAGTATCTTAGAGGTTTGGTTTTTCAACTTTATGAAAACAATGGAGTTGTAAAAAGAGACGATGTAGACAGGATTGTTAAACTAATACCAGCAGAAGAGAGAAAAAAATTATGGGGTATGGGAGTTAAAATTGGGAGATATCATATCTATTTACCGAAAATGTTAAAACCCAAAGCTGTAAAATTTCGTATAAGTTTATGGAATATATTTTATGGCCTAACTAATAACAGTGAGATACCTAAATCAGGATTAAATTTCTTAATTAATTCTAATTTTGAAAAAAACTTCTTATTATTATGTGGTTTTGAAAATTTTAAAGAATTCTATGTAAGAATAGATATTCTAGAGAAATTATTTCTTAAAATCATTGAGAATACAAGAGATAAAAAGTTTAAAGTTAATTCCGAAATGATGAACTTATTAGGATGCTCAAAAGAAAATTTTTATAAATTAATGGCTTATATGAATTATAAAAAGGATAAAGTAGTGGATACTTATATTTTTAAAGGTGAGAAAAGGGCAAAAAAGAAAATAATACGATTTGACAAAAAAGAAAATCCATTTAATAAACTTCTTTCTTTGAATATTAAATAAATGAGCAAATTGAATAAAGACAGTGTTATTGGTATTTCAGCGTTGTTAGTACATGCTGCTAACATAGATGAGATATATTCAGATCATGAAAAAAATTTAGTGAAAGAATTTATTAAATCTTATTTAAATAATGTTGACACTAACGAAATCTTGAAAGAGGCCGAATTACTTGAAAAAAATTCAAATCAGTTACTTAATTATACAAATATAATTAAGCAGAATACTTTAGATGTAAAAAAAGATATTGTTGAACATTTATGGAAAGTCATTATATCAGATAATTCTGTAGATCAATATGAAGCTAATTTGATGAGAAGAATTTGTGGTTTGATTTATTTTCCTGATAAAGAGTGTGCTGAGATAAAATTAAAATTATTGAATTCAAAATGACTTATATTGTTAAGGACGAATGTATTAAGTGTAAATTAACTGATTGTGTCGAGGTGTGCCCCGTAGACTGCTTTTATGAAGGAGAAAATATGTTGGTTATAAATCCAGACGAATGTATAGATTGTGGGGTTTGTGAACCAGAGTGTCCGATTGATGCTATAAAAGCTGATACAGATGAAAATGTAAAAGATAAAGAAAAATGGTTATTGCTTAATAAAAAGTTTTCTGCAATATGGCCTAATATTTCAGAAAAGAAAGAACCTATGGAAAATCATGAAAAATACAAAAATATTAAGGAAAAATATAATGACCATTTTTCAGAAAAACCAGGTAAGTAAATATGCCAAAAAAGAAAAAAGTTAAAAAAATAAAAAAAAAGAAAATTATAAAAAAGGTTAAACTTAAATCCACTACCAAAGTTGAGGATAAAAAAACTTCAATAGGTGGTCCGGATGAAAAACCAGAAATAAAGAAAATAAAGAAGCAACCTACAGAAAAGCGAGTTTATAATTTGAAAGATTATGTTGTTTATCCAAAACATGGGGTTGGTAAAATCACAGCTATTGAAAAAGCTACAATAGGTGAAATTGACATTCAATTTTATAAAATTTTAATTGAAAAAGAAAAACTAGTTCTAACAGTTCCCATAAATCAACAATCAAAATTAAGGCCCATAGCAACTATTAATCAAATTAATAAATGCGTAGCGATTTTAAAATTAAAACCCAAAATTAAAAGGACTATGTGGAGCAGAAGGGCTCAAGAATATGATCAAAAGATAAATTCTGGAAAAATTTATGAATTAGCTGAAGTAGTTAAAGACTTAAACAAAAATACAGATATTATCGCTGATCAATCCTACTCTGAAAGACAGTTATTTGAAAAAGCATATGAAAGACTTAAATCAGAATTTGAGGCTGTTTTGAAAGTTAGTGCTGATGAAGTTCAAAAGAAAATGGACAAAGCACTAGGAAGGACTAGTTTATCCGAGGCTCAATAAAAAAACGCCCTCTTTACAGAATAAAAAGGGCGTTTAGATAAAGAGAAAACTATCTTCTTCTTCTTCTCTTTTTTGCTTTCTTTTTAGTTTTCTTTTTAGCTTTTTTTCTTCTTTTAGCCATCTTTTCTCCCTTGTTAGTAAACAAATCTTAATGATTCGTTTGTTAATAATTACATTAATTAATTAAAAATTCATGTCAAACATAAATTAATTTGTAAATTTGATTCAAAATTTAATTTTTTTAATTTTTTTTTAATTTTTAATAAAATTAAAAAAAAGTTAGTAATATCAATGATTTTTTAAGCAAATTAAATAAGTTTAAATTTAATTTTTAATAAAGATTTTCTAGTTGCTGTTTATAATTTTTAATTATTTCTTTTCTTTTTAACTTTAAAGTTGGTGTTAGCATTCCGTTTTCAATTGTGAATTCCTCTTGAATTAAGACAAATTTTTTTATTTTTTCTATTAACGTTAAACTTTTATTTATATTTTCAATTATAAGTTTAATTTTTTCTTTATTAATTTCTTTTTCACTAACAATTAACGCAACTAAATAATTTTTTTTATCTCCGTAAACAAAAGATTGTTTAATGTTTTCATTTAAACATAAAATATTTTCCACTTTGCTTGGAGAAATATTATCTCCACCAAGATTTACAATGATATCTTTTTTTCTATCTGTAATTCTTAAATAATTATTATTATCAAGTTCTCCTATGTCACCAGTATGAAGCCATCCATCTTTAATTACTTTTTCTGTCTCTTCTTTCAAATTCCAATAACCCAACATAACATTTTCACCTTTAATAAGAATTTCCCCATCTTCTGCTATTCTAACTTTATTAGTCCTAAAAGGTGGTCCTACTGACTCGACCTTTACTAGATCTGGTAAATTACAGCTAACGACCGGAGAAGCCTCGGTTAGGCCATATCCTTGCAGTGTGGGTAAACCAACAGCATTTAGAAATTCTCCAATATTTTGATCTAAAGCCCCTCCCCCAGATACAAAGGCTTGAAGATTTCCTCCAAATTGATTTCTGATTTTTTTTCTAACTAATTTTTCACACAAAAAATTAGTGATTTTTTCGCTTAATTTTAATTCCTCTTTTTTGAGTATTTTTTTACCTAAATCTAAAGTTTGATTTATAAGTTTTCTTTTAAATCCAGATTGCTTCTCAAAATTCATATTTATTTTTGTAAAAAGATTTTGATAAAATCTAGGAACGGCTGTCATGATTGTAGGTTTTGCCACTCCCATATTGGAGATCAGTTTTTCTAAACTCTCGGCATAAAAAACTTTTGCCCCAACTATGATTTGTATGAATTGAACTGTGTGTTCATAAGAATGGGATAGAGGTAACCAAGTCAAAAATACTGGATCTTTTTTTTTAGTTAAAATTTCTAGTAACTCAACTGCCCCTTCACAGTTTGACAGAATACCGCCATGACTTAAAACAACTCCTTTAGGATTTCCTGATGTACCTGAAGTGTAAATTATACAAGCAGGCATATTTCTCTTTAAATCTTTGTTTACTATTTTTTCGTTTATTTCTTCATCTAGAATTTCTTTGATTAACAAACTATCAGTATCTATTTTTTCAAAAGATATTATTTTCCTAACATCACTATTTATAAATTTTTTAATTTTATTAAATTGGTCTTGATTTGATACAAATATCAGTGAGGGCTTACAATCATTTAAAATATATTCATAATCGTTTGCAGAATAAGTTGTAAAAATAGGAACTGAAATACCGCCTGCATTCATAATAGCAATATCGGTCATTAACCAATATGGTCTATTCTCAGAAAGTATTAAACATCTATCACCTTGTTTTATTAATGATTTAATTTTTGAGGTAAGTTTATAAATTCTTTCAGTAACATCTTCCCAATTATAAGTTCGTTTGTCAGGTTTAAGCCATTTTAAAAATGGTCTTTTACCCTCAACTTCTTCTGTTTTTTTAAAGTAAAGTTCAACTAAGCTATTTAATTTACTTATATCCATAACTTGGTGGGCGAAGAGAGACTCGAACTCTCAAGGTATTGCTACCACCGGATTTTGAGTCCGGCGCGTCTACCAGTTCCACCATTCGCCCTTTTTTAAGATAATCTAATTGATTTTTCTTACTATGAGAACAAAAATAATTGAGGTACAAAACATTATTAAAGCGTAAGCTGCTGTTGGTACCATAAACACAATATCATCAAATAATTGTGTTGTTACAAACACTGCTAAAGTTCCATTTTGTAAGCCACATTCTAGTGAAATACATTTTCTTTGTGCAATTCCTGATGTCCAAAATTTTGCAACATAATATCCTACGAAAATCATAGTCACATTTAAAATGAAAGCTATTAGACCTGCTCTAGTTATATAAGAAACAATTCTATCCCATTCCTCTACCCAAATTGCAATAAATACGACTAAAAATAAAATTACTGACAATCTTTGAATAATAAGAGTTTTGGAAATAATAAAATTAGTCATTAAACTTCTAACAATCATTCCAAAAACAACAGGAACAGTTACTACAAGGAACATTTTCATTGCGATATTGAGCATTGATATATCTTTTGCTGTTTCAATCCCTAAAAAATCGGCAGAATTAAAAACTATCAAAGGAACGATGAAAATACTTAATAAACTGACAATTGCTGTCAAACTGACTGATAGAGCAACATCTCCATCGGCAAATTTAGTAAGAATATTTGAGGTTACTCCTCCTGGTGCTGCAGCTATTACCATAACTCCTAAAGCTATTTCTGGTGGTAGTGAAATAATACTAATTAAAATAAAAGCAATTATCGGAAGCAAAATAACCTGACATAAAAAACCTACTAGGAAGTCTCTTGGATTTTTTAAGACCCTTGTAAAATCCCCTATCGTTAAGCCAAGACCTAAACCGAACATTATTATGGCAAGACATACGGGTGCAATTGTAGTTACGATTTCCATAATTTTATAAGTTCCTATTCTACTTTAAAGGGAGAGTTTATCATGAGGTCGAAAATTGTAGTTACGAAAACAGCTTTATGCTTTTGATTATGCATGTAGTTTTCTTCAAAAGAATTGATATTTTTGGGAGATGGTAAAAGTATATATTCTAGCTTTTTATTTTTCGTTACTAACTTTTCTTTTGTAAGATACTTTAATTTTCTAATGACTGTGGCTCTTGGTATTGTTGAAATTTCTGAAATAGAAGAGGCGTTTATTCCATTTTTGGGAGTATGCCTTAAAAGATGCAAATATAAGTCAGCGTAAGTTCTCGGATCTTCAACAACTCTGCTTTTTATTTGTTTTGAATAATCGGTAAATTGTGAGATACCAATCGCACCCCAAACATTCCATGTTTCTAAATCACCAAAAAAAGTTCTGTGTCTTACTAAAAAAGGAATCTGAAGCCTTAGCCAATGCTGCCAACATATAGTAAAGTAAGTGTCTATAAATTTCTCGATTTCTTCTTTTGTGAATGCTCTTCCAAACCATTCTTCTTTACAAAGGATAGAGCTGGTTTTTTCCAGGAAATTCGCCATCATTATTTTTGAATTAGATGGTTTTTGCACTCGATTTATTGCGTTATCAAAAATAATAGATTTCCCTTTTCTAAAAATTATTTTTTGACTTTGCAAAAAATTAACTTTTCTTCTTATTGTTTCTTTAGGAATATTAAGCTCTTTTGAGATTTCTATTAAATTAATTTTATCTATTATTAATTCGTTTTTTTCATAGAATTCTTTAAAAGAGAGATATTGAAAACGATCTGAATATTTTTGAAAAACTTGATTTATCAAATAAACTAAAATTAAATAACTATCGTAATCTCTAAAGGTACTATAAGCATTATTGCACCATGATTGCTGTAACTTGAACCACAAAGATACTGTTTCATTAGAATTTTTAGATAAGACGTCGTAAACTTGGTCAGAATTTAATGTGTTAAAAATTTTGTTTTCAAAAGACGGTTTTTTTTTTAAAGGCTCGAAAATTTTTACAGTTTTTAGATCTACTGGCTTAGACATTTATTTTTTCCACGTTACGCTTTGATTAATTAAAATAGCCATCAAAATCCAAATAATAAACGTCCCTTCCGGCGAGAAACCGTAATCAGCACCAAACATTCCTGCAACTATAACGATTGAATAAATAGCGACTGTAGATAATATTAGACTTGCCAGATACCTGAGGATTGTGCATTTTAAATTCATGATCTTAAAAAAATTATACGATAGATGTGTTGAGCTTGCTAGACATAAATTTTCAAAGCATTTATTAGGTTTTGTAGCATTTATCGAAAGTTTCTTTTTCCCAGTTCCGCCTGATTTAATGATTGTTCCAATGGTAGTGGCAAAGAGAGAGGATTATCTTAAGATATTTTTTATAGCTACAACGGGCTCTGTTTTAGGAGGGTTGTTTGGATACATGTTAGGAGTTTTCTTTTTAGATGCATCGATGGTCATTATTGAATTTTATGGTTACGAGGAAAAAGTTTTTGAGATGCAAGATAAGATGTCTACAAAAGGTGGTTTTTTAGCTTGGCTTGGAATTATGTTTTTAGCTGGCTTTACCCCGCTTCCTTTTAAAGTTTTTACTATTACGAGTGGAGTGATCGCCTATAATCTTCCAGTATTTTTCTTTATATGTTTATTTACTAGAGGGCTAAGATTTTTCTTAGTTTCTTATTTGACATTTCTTTTTGGAAAAAAATTTGGTGATTTTATCGAGAAAAGAGGTGCGCTATGGTTTACTTTAACTGGGATATTTATTGTGGTTTTAGCCGTGGTCCTTTATATAATTTTCACCTAATGATGAATAATAACAAGTTAATTTTAAACAGTATATTAGCTTTTAGTTTTTTATCTTTGGCTATAGCTTATTTCATTCAATACGTATTAGGACATGAACCTTGTAATTTATGCCTGATTGAGAGAATTCCATATTTAGCATCTTTAATACTTATTTCGTTAATATTTATAATTAATAAATTTAAAAAAATGATTGCTGGTATTGTGCTATTATTTTTTATTTTTGGTTTTGTAGTTTCTTTTTACCACGTAGGGATTGAACAAGAATTTTTTAGTGAGTCTTTTGTGTGCGATTTGGGTTCATTTAATGGAAACCTGTCTAAAGAGGATTTATTAAAACAACTCCAAAGTAGGACTCCAATAAGCTGTAAAGACGTGACTTTTACGTTTTTTGGACTTTCGCTTGCTACAATAAATACAGTTATGTCGATATTGTTAAGTGGTATTATGTTTAAAGTAATTAAAAATTATGGATAAAACAAATAAAAAAATTTTAGAGGAAATAATAAGAGTTGACCACGCTGGAGAGCGGGGAGCAATAAAAATTTATGAAGGACAGCTTCTAGCCTTGAAGACCTTTAAACAAAACGCTTCACTCAAAAGAAAAATTGAAGAAATGAAAGAACATGAGAGAGAGCACTATGAATACTTCGATAATGAAATTAAAAAAAGAAATATTCAACCAACTAAACTTTTACCTCTCTGGGATTTGATGGGAGTTACTTTAGGTTTTGGAACAGCGATGCTCGGCGAGAAAGCGGCTATGTTATGTACTGCTTCAGTTGAAGAAGTAATCGATGGTCATTATAAAGACCAAACATATAAACTTGGAAAAGATGAGGAAGAGTTAAAAAAGAAAATTATGAAATTTAGACAAGATGAACTCGATCATAAAGATATCGCTTATGACAATGGTGCAACAAAAAAAGGTTTATTTGGAGTATTAGATAAAGTTATCAAAACTTCATCAAGAATAGCTATCACGATCTCTGAGAAAATTTAATTACGGTTCTAATTCGATATCCCAATACAGATAATCCATCCAGCTTTCATGTAAAAAATTGGGCGGAAAATTTCTACCATTTCTGTGTAAGTCTTCAACTGTTGGTGCATATGGTCTGTTAGTTAATTTTAAATCACAATCTTTGTAAAGCTTACCACCTTTTTTAACATTGCAACTTGAGCAAGCTGTTACCACATTGTTCCAATCTGTAAGGCCGCCTTTGGACTTTGGTAATAAATGATCAAATGTTAAATCTTTTTTATCTCCACAATATTGACAAGTAAACTTATCTCTTAGAAATACATTGAACCTCGTGAAGTTTGGGTTTTTTGATGGTTGTATGAAATTTTTTAAAGCTATTACACTTGGTAAATTCATTTCAAAAGATGGACTTCTAATTTTTCTTTTATAGTTTGATACTATACTAACTCTGTCTAAAAAAACTGACTTAACAGCATCTTGCCAACACCAAATTGATAAAGGGTAGTAGCTCAGAGGTCTAAAGTCTGCATTTAGAACTAACGCTGGACATTTTTCTAGCGGCACTTTATCAGCTGAAGATATAATCATGTCTAAAGCTAACTGATACAAAAAATTATATCAAGTTATAATTATGTAACAGCTATAATATTTATAAATTAAAATGTTTTTTTATGAATTGTAGGCCTAAACTTGACCCTTCTGTAGGTATACGATGTTCACAATTTTTAAAAATTTTACTTTTGATGTGGTAATTATTTTTGTTAAAAAACTCTTTAGCCTCTAAATATGACTCGATAGTAACTACTTGATCTAGATCTCCATGCATCAAAATTATATTAGGTCTAGATACAATATTTTTTGATAAATGATTTGTACTAATAATTCTTCCTGAGTAACCGATAATAGAATTAATACTATCTTTTCTTTTAATTCCAGTTTGCAATGTAATCATACAACCTTGGCTAAAACCTCCAATTATAATTTGTTTAGCTTTTATTTTGAATTTTTCTTTAACCTCATCTATTAATTTATTTAATTTAATTTCGGCTACCAGAGATTTAGATAATATTTGCTCCGGGGTTTGATCCATTAAATCAAACCATTGATAACCTGTAGGACTTGCTGCACATTTCTCTGGAGCATCTGGACATATAAATATTGTTTCAGGCAAGTGAGCCCTCCAATAACTTGCTAAAATTGATATATCTTTTCCATCTCCACCATATCCGTGGCAAAGTATTACAGCGTTTTTAGGTTTTTCTTTAGATAGTGGATCTAAAATAATTGTATTTAATGAAAAGGTCATATACAGGAATTACTAATGTCAGAGATTTTATTTAACTTTATTGGATTTTCTTTATTAGGTGCAGTAGCCATAGTTTTGATATTGGGTATTTATACTTTATTTAAGGGCGGAAGTACTAGTAAAAAATATTCAAATAAACTTATGCAGTTAAGGGTCTTATTACAGTTTATTGCCATTATAGTTTTAGTTTTACTTGCTTATTTTTTTAAAGACTAAAAATATTTTTTTAATAAATTTACAAATTCATCGCTAGCAAAATCTATTTCACCAATAACTTTTCCGAATTCCTTTCCCTCTTTATCAATAAGTATGCTTGTGGGCAAACCTCTCAATCTGAATTCTCTAACTAATCTTAATTCTGGGTCATAGTAAGTTTTCAATTTTTTTACTCCAATATCTTTAAAGAATTTATCTACTTTTATGTTGTTTGGCTTTTCCGTGTTCACTGCAAAAATATTGATTTCTGGCAAAGTAACACTTAGCTTTTCTAAAGAAGGCATTTCTTTTCTACATGGTTCACACCAAGTAGCCCAAAAATTTATTATCATGATCTTGCCTCTTTTATTGCTTAAATCAACGTCTTGAAGATTTGCGTCTTTGAACTTTAGTTCGCTAATAATTAGAGGTTTTTCGTGGATAATAACATTTTTTGAAAAATCTTCGGCTCCAACTAGATTTTGACTAAGGAGAGATAAAACTATTATGTGAATATAGATTTTAAAAGATTTACTAATTTTCATATTAATTTAAATTGTAAATAACATAGTAAAATGAAAAATAAAACTGTTTGGGCAAATAGACTTAAAGGGAAAACATCAGCATCTTTTCAAAAAATAGGCTCATCTATTCATGTTGATAAAAGACTATATGAGCAAGACATAACTGCGTCTATTGTTCATACCAAAATGCTAGTTAAGCAAAAGATAATAGCTAGTAACGAAGGAGCTAAAATTATCAATGGACTTAAAAAAATAAAATCACAGATTGATAATGGAAAGTTTAAATTTCAAGAAAAATTTGAAGATATTCATTTAAATATAGAAAAAAAATTATACGAATTAATTGGTCCCACAGCCGGCTTTTTACACACAGCCAGATCAAGAAATGATCAAGTTGTTACAGATTTCAAACTATGGATAAAAAAATCATCAAGAGAAACTATTGATAACATTAACTCTTTAATGAAAATTTTGTTAAAAAAGGCGGAGAAAAATGTCGATACTGTAATGCCTGGCTTAACACATCTTAAAAACGCCCAACCCATTTCATTTGCACATTATTTGCTCTCTTATTATGAAATGTTTAAAAGAGACATAAAAAGATTTGAAAATAATATTAAACTTTTAGATGAGTGCCCATTAGGTTCAGCTGCACTTGCTGGTACTTCCTATAAAATAGACAGAAATTATACTTCAAGACAGCTTGGTTTTAAGAAACCAACTGGTAATTCAATAGACTCTGTTGCCGATAGAGATTTTGCGATAGATTTTTTATATGCTTCTGCCTTATGTGCAATGCATTTATCAAGACTAGCCGAAGATTTTGTTATTTATAATTCGAATGCATTTAATTTGATTTCATTTGACGACAACATGTTGACAGGCTCATCAATTATGCCACAAAAAAAAAATCCTGATCCTGCCGAATTAATCAGAGGAAGAGTTAGTTTGAACTACGGAAATCTAAATTCAATACTTACTTTAATGAAAGGACTTCCAATGTCTTATTTTAAAGATCTTCAAGACGACAAAAAACTTGTATTTGACGGTTATGACACTTTAAATGGCTCATTAGTTTTAAGTCTTGAGTTGATAAATTCAGTAAAACCGAATAAAGAATTTATGCTCAAGATGGCCAATGAAGGTTACACAACGGCTACAGATTTTGCTGACTATCTAGTAAAAGAAAAAAAGCTTACTTTTAGAGATGCTTATGTAATTTCAGCAAAATTAGTAAATTATGCTGAGAAAAAAAATAAATTATTAATTGATTTATCTTTGGAAGAAATTATGAAAATTTACAAAAATATAGATAAGAAAGTATTAAAGATATTTAACGTAAACAATTCCATGAACTCAAAAAGATCATATGGGGGAACTTCAATTGCAAATGTTAAAATGATGATTAGAAAATATAAAAAGGAAGTGAAATGAAAATATTAATATCAATCTGCATAATAATTTTAACGCTGTCAGGATGTGGAAAGAAATCAGAACCTAAATATCAAGGAAAATTTAATCAGACAAAAGTAGTATTATAATTTTATGCAAAATTTAAAATACGTCGGCAAAAATTTATTTTTGGAAAGAGTATCAATACAAAATTTTTTGAAAAAAAATAAAACTCCTTTCTATATTTACTCAGAAAATCAAATTGTTTCTAACTATTCTAATTTTGTTAAAACGTTTAAAAAGACTAATCCTTTAGTTTGCTTTGCTGCAAAATCTAATAGCAATACACATATTTTGAGAGTTTTAGGTAAACTTGGGGCTGGAGCTGATGTTGTTTCAGGAGGAGAACTTTTAAAAGCTTTAAAGGCTGGTATCAAGCCAAAAAAAATTGTTTTTTCAGGAGTAGGAAAATCAGAAGAAGAGTTAAAAATTGCAATTAGTAAAAAAATTTTATTAATAAACTGTGAGTCTGAAAGTGAAGCGAAGTTAATTAATACTTTAGCAAAAAGATTAGGGAAAAAAGTAGATATTGGGTTTAGATTAAATCCAAATGTGGACGCAAAAACTCATAAAAATATATCAACAGGGAAAGCAGATAACAAGTTTGGTTTATCAATAAAAAATTTTAAATCTTTTCTCAAAGAGATGGATAGATTTAAGAATATTAAACTAGAAGCATTGAGTGTTCATATAGGAAGCCAAATCTTACATGATGGGCCGTTCAAAAAAACACTTAGTGTAATGAATAATTTAATTAAAGAATTAAAATTGAATATTAAATACGTAGATTTAGGTGGAGGTTTTGGAATTAATTATAGTGACAAAGAAAAACCGATTAACTTAAATGTATATGCAAAATTAGTGAGTAATTTTGCAAGAAAACTTAAATGTCAAATAATTTTTGAGCCAGGTAGATCTTTGATTGGAAATACAGGTCTACTTGTAAGTAAAATCCATTATATAAAAAGAGGGCTAAATAAAAACTTTATAATCTTAGATGCAGGTATGAATGATTTCATGCGACCAGCTTTATATGATGCATTCCATAAAATTATACCTGTAACCAAAAACTCGTCCAAAATGAAAAGTGCAATAGAATTTGTAGGTCCAATTTGCGAAAGCACTTGTAAATTCGGAATTTACAAAACATATCAAAAAATAAAAGAAAATGACTTTGTTGCAATAACAAACGTTGGAGCTTATGGCTCTTCCCTATCTTCGAATTATAATACAAGGCCTTTAATTGCTGAAATTTTAATCAATAAAAATAAATCTACATATATAAGAAAAAAACAAAGTTTAAAAAAATTGATTAATTCTTAATGCAATTTATCAAGTCTTTAATTTTTAATATTTTTATTTACACAGGACTTATTGTGATATTTATATTAGCAATACCTACTTTAATTTTACCTGATAAATTCACAGTTTTTTTTGGAAGATTATCTGCGAAATACATTGTTTTGATTTTAAAACTTGTAATGAATACTAAAGTAATTTTTCACGGAGAGGAAAACTTGAAAAAAGTAGATCGTTTTTTTGTTGCTTCCGCACACCAATCAATGTTTGAAACCTTTGCATTACAAATTCCTTTAGATGGTCCAATATTTATTTTAAAGAAAGAGCTTTTAAATATACCTTTATTTGGTTGGTATTTAAGAAAGATCGGTTCTATAGCAATCATAAGAGAAACAACTACTAAAGAAAATTTAAATTTTTTTGGTAAAATAAAAAAAAAATTAGAAGAAAGTAAAAGACCACTTTTAATATTTCCTCAAGGAACTCGTGTAAAACTAGACGAGCAGCCACCTTTCAAAAAAGGTGTAAGTCGAATTTACAAAGCATTGAATTTACCTTGTATCCCAGTTGCATTAAATACAGGAAAAGTCTGGCCAAAAAACAGCTTTATGAAATTTTCAGGAGATATTCATATTTCATTTCTAGAGCCAATTATGCCTGGCAAGGACAATGATGAATTTTTAAGAGAAGTTGAAAGCAAGATTTATAAAGAAATAAAAAAATATTATTAGTTATTTTCTACCAAAGTCTGGTTTTTCTGTATCTTGGCCTGCTTTGATAATTTCTTTACGCACATCTTTGGTTGATGAAAAAATTTTTAAAAGTTTTTTAGTATCTTTATTTTTAATAGCTTTTTTTAAATCATTTAGATTTTCAGCATAGCTGTCTATTGCTTTCAACAAATTCTCGCTATTGTCTATGAATATATCCTTCCACATTAATGGATCAGATGCTGCGATTCTTGTAAAATCTCTCAATCCACCAGCGCTGTATTGAATTACGTCTTTCTTAAATTTTTTCTCATTACTCACTGAAGTTCTCACAATGCTGTAAGCTATTGCGTGGGGTAAGTGGCTTGTTAAAGATAATACATAATCATGGTCTTCAAAAGTCATTTCTTTTACCTTGCAACCTAATTTAAGCCAAAAATTTTTTAGTTTCTGAATTTTATCTTGAGGAATATTTTTCTCAAATGATATTATACACCATCTATCTTTGAACAACTCAGAAAAACCATTTTCGGGACCACTGTATTCTGTTCCGGCTATTGGGTGTGATGATATCCAATTTATATCTTTAAGTTTTAAATCTAAAACTTCTTTATTGATTGGTTTTTTTACCGAGCCAGTGTCAGTTAATATAGCATCTTTTTTTAAATTAGATTTTATTTCTTTCAAAACTTCTTTGTAACTACTTAATGGAGTTGATATAATTACTAAATCAGAGCCTTTTACTGAGTCAGATATACTATCGCATACTTTGAATGAAAAATTTTTTGATAAGTAAGTACTTACTGACTTTGATTTATCAAAAGTTTTTATTTGATTAGCTAAATTATTTTTATCGATAGCTCTTAAAAGAGATGATCCAATTAAACCGCAACCAATAACTGTAATTGCGTTAAACATTAAAAATATTCCTCATCTTAGAAATAAATTTTTTATTTTCGTTATTTTTACCAATAGTTACTCTTAAAGAATTTTTTATTCCATATGGATCCATTCTTCTAACTAAAATTCCTGAATTAGCTAAAGAGTTGAAAACTTTTTTTGAATTAATTTTTACTTTATCAAAATTAAGGAGCACAAAATTTGCATGAGTTTTATTTGTATTTATTCCCATCTTTTCAAACTGTTTAAAGAATATTTTATTCCATCTGTTTACATGTTTTATTTCTTTATTGAGCCAAACACTGTCACGTACTGCTGCTGATGCAGCAAACAAAGCCGGTCGTCCCACATTAAAGGGTGGTTTTATTTTATTAAGAGCATTTATTATATTCTTAGATGAGTATCCCCAACCAATCCTCAATCCAGCTAAACCATAAATTTTAGAAAAGGTTCTAGTCATAACTACATTTTTATGATTTTTAAACAAATTAAGTCCAGGTGAATATTTCTGTAATTTAACATATTCAAAATACGCATCATCTACTACCAAAAGAATATTACTTCTTAATTTTTTTCTAAGTTTTGTAATTTGTTTTTTTGTTATAAATGTTCCAGTTGGGTTATTTGGATTAGCCAAAAAAACAATCTTTGTTTTACTTGTTACCTTCTTTAAAATATTTTCTATTGAAATAGTAAAGTTATTTTCTTTAGCATAAATTATTTTTGCACCACACATTTTACTATAGATCCTATAAATGATGAAACTATATTCTGGAACTATTACTTCATCTCCTTTTTTTAAAAAAGCTTTACATATTAATTCAAAAATTTGATCAGATCCTGATCCTAAAATTATTCTATCTGAATCTAACTTAAATTTTTTAGATAAAATTTTCCTAAGAAAAGTCCCATCTGAGTCGGGGTATCTTTTAAAACTTTTTGAAACTTTTAGATATTCTTTAATTGCCTTGGGACTTGGTCCTAAGGCAGACTCATTGGCGGAAAGTTTTATTTTCGATTGTTTTCCCTTAAACAGGCTTAATCCTGCAACATATTTTTCAGATATGATTTTATTTGGTTTAGGTAGTCTCATTTTTTTAAAGTATTATCTAAATTTTCAGAGTTTTTCTATATGTCTTTATCCTTTATAAAATTGACAAGTTTGTGTTGATCTAGTAAACACTAATCGCGCTGATTTAACCATATTGCAAGCGCATAATAAATATAGCTAAAAAGGGGATGCCCAGTTTAGCTGGGCTTTTTTTTTGAATGAGTGTAAAATTTGAAAATATTAAGAGACTTGACGTTTCTAAACCATTAAAACTAGATTGTGGGAAGACAATTAGTAATTTTCCATTAGCATATGAAACTTACGGCACTCTTAATGATAGTAAAGATAATGCCATTTTAGTATTTCACGCACTCACAGGAGATCAATTTGTAACTGGCACTAATCCTATAACTAATAAAGAAGGTTGGTGGGTTACTGCAGTTGGTCCCGACAAAGCCATAGATACAAATAAATATTTTGTAATATGTGCTAATGTAATTGGCGGTTGCATGGGATCTCTTGGCCCAAGAAATATAAATCCTGATACAAATAAGCCTTATGGATTAGAGTTTCCAGTTATTACAATTAAAGATATGGTCCGTGCTCAAGAATCATTACTAGACCATTTAGGAATTAAAAAACTTTTATGTGCAACTGGAGGTTCTATGGGAGGAATGCAACTATTACAATTTTGTGCAACATTTCCCAATAAGACTTTCTCAGCTATTCCAATAGCTTGTAGTTCAAGCCATAGTGCTCAAAATATCGCTTTGAATGAATTAGCCAGACAAGCAATCATGGCGGATCCGGTCTGGGATAATGGAAAATACGCCTTAAAAAACGTGCAGCCGAAAAATGGATTAGCGGTAGCGAGAATGGTGGGACACATCAGTTATTTATCTGAAAAAGGGATGCAAGAAAAGTTTGGTAGAAAATTACAAGAAAAAGCAGATTATGAATTTAGTTTTAACGCAGACTTTCAAGTTGAAAGTTACTTAAGACATCAAGGTTATGCTTTTGTAGAAAGGTTTGACGCAAATTCGGTGCTTTATATAACTAGAGCTATGGACTATTTTGACCTTTCTAAACAATTTAGAGGTGGTCTCGTTGAGGCTTTTAAAAATCAAAAAACAAAGTTTTTAATTATCTCTTTTTCCTCTGATTGGCTTTACACAACAAAAGATAATAAAGATATTGTAATAGCATTAAACGCCTCAGGTGCGGATGTTTCATATTCTGAAATAATAACTGATAAAGGCCATGACTCCTTTTTACTTAATGAGCCAGAATTTTTAAAGACTTTAAAAAGTTTTATTAACACTATGTATGAAAAATTTAAAAATGAAAAAAGAATTTAAAGTAATTGCAGATTTATTAAAAAACGATACTAGAGTTCTAGATGTAGGTTGTGGTGATGGATCTTTAATGGATCTTCTTAATAGAGATAAAAATATAGAGGTAAGAGGTCTAGAACTTGATCAAGATAATGTTCAACAATGCATTAATAAAGGGCTACCAGTTATACAAGGCGACGCTGAAACAGAATTGCACCAATTCCCAAATCAATCTTTCGATTATGTTATCCTAAGTCAGACGCTTCAAGCATTTTACGAGCCTGAGAGAGTTTTGAAAGAACTTTTACGAATAGGAGAGTCCGTAGTCATTTCAATCCCAAATTTTGGTTATTGGAAAGTAAGAACAAAGCTTTTATTTTTCGGTGAAATGCCAGTCACAAAAACTTTACCAAATACTTGGTATAATACGCCTAATTTACATATGTGTACAATCAAAGATTTATTTAATTTTTGCGATGAGAAAAATATGAATATTAAAAAAGCAATTGGTGTTAATGAAGATAAAACTTCACTAATAAAAAGAAGTAACTTAGAGATCAAAAATCTTTTTTCAAAACTAGGTATTTTTTTAATAGGATAAAATGATTATAGAAATTATTTCATGTTTAACGGATAATTTTAGTTACTTGATATTTGATAAGAAAACAAATACAGTCGCAATAGTAGATCCTTCAGAGTTCAATAGTTGTGACAAAATAATTAAAAAATATAATAAGTTAGATTATATATTGAATACTCATCACCATGCTGATCACGTAGATGGTAATTTAGAACTCAAAGAAAAATATAATTCAAAAATTTTAGGTTTTGATTTAGACAAAGATAGAATTCCTGGAATTGATATTATTCTAAAAGAAAGTCAAAAAGCGAAAATTGGAAATTTAGAGTTTGAAGTAATTTTTACACCGGGTCATACCAAAGGTCACATCGCTTTTTTTTTTCCTAAAGAAAAAGTAGTTTTTACCGGAGATACTTTATTTTCACTAGGATGTGGAAGAATTTTTGAAGGCACTAAAATGGAAATGTATGACTCGCTTAATAAGATTAAAAATCTACCACCTGATACAAAAGTTTATTGTGGACATGAATATACAAAATCAAATTTAGACTTTTGCCTAAAGTATGACCCAAAAAACTTCTCTTTAAAAGAGAAGATATTTAAAATTGAAACTGAATTAAAAAATAATCGACCCACCGTGCCTACAACTATTAAAGAAGAAATTAAAACTAATATATTTTTGAGATGTGACGACCCAATTATAAAAAAATCATTAAATCTAAATAACTCTTCTGAAGATGAGGTTTTTTCAAGGTTAAGAGATTTAAAAGACAATTTTTAGTCTCAATAATCTTGACTTGTTAGTGCTTAAGGCTATATTGCCTCAAAACTTAAAAAAAAAAAGATTATGTCGTTTGCAATTATTGAAACAGGTGGAAAACAGTACAAAGTTTCTACTAGTAAAATTTTGGAAATTGAAAAGCTTGATGCTAAAGTAGGCGAAACTATCAAATTTAAAAATGTTTTACTTTTAAATCATGACAAAGTTACTGAAGTTGGAAATCCTAGTGTCGATGGCGCAACCGTCGAAGCAAAGCTCTTAGATAACATTAAAGACCGAACAATATTAGTTTTTCACAAAAGAAGGAGAAAGCATTCTAGAAAAAAAAATGGACACAGACAACGTCATTCTAAAATACAAATTACTAAGATACTTGCAAAAGGTGGCAAAGTTATAGATGAGGCAAAAATTATTGAAAAAAAGAAGACTGCTAAAGTGGAAAAAAAAGTTTTAAAAAAGGAAGCAAAATAATAGGGTAACAGATGGCAACAAAAAAAGCAGGTGGATCTTCAAAGAACGGCCGAGATAGTAAAGGAAGACGTTTAGGTGTTAAAATTTTCGGAGACCAGTTAGTAATACCTGGAAATATAATTGTCAGACAGAGAGGTACTAAAATCCATCCTGGTGAAAACGTTGGAATGGGTAAAGATCACTCAATTTTTTCCTTAATTAAAGGAAAAGTAAAATTTAAAAGATCAAAATTAAACAGAACTTTTGTTTCTGTAATCCCCAACTAAATCTATATAAATAACTTCTGTTATTTATATTATAATTAAAAATGAAATTTTTAGATCAAGCTAAAATATATATTAAAGCCGGTAACGGCGGGACGGGTTCTGCGAGTTTTCGAAGAGAAAAATTTGTTGAGTTTGGAGGGCCAGATGGTGGAGATGGGGGAAATGGAGGTTCTATCATTATAGAGGCTGATAGAAACCTAAATACTTTAATTGATTTTAGATACGCCCAACACTTTAAAGCAGAACACGGAATTAATGGTGCTAAAAGAAACAGAACTGGAGCTAATGGAAAGGATTTAGTGTTAAGAGTTCCTATTGGCACGCAAATTTATGAGGAGGATAACAACACATTAATATATGACTTTACAAAAAATAAAGAGAGTTACCTAGTAGCCTCTGGTGGTAAAGGAGGTTTAGGGAATTTAAGGTTCAAAAGTTCTACAAATCGAGCACCTAGAAAAAAAACCTCGGGAAAATTAGGGGAGGAATTTTGGATATGGTTACAATTAAAAATTATTGCAGATATTGGTATTATTGGTAAACCTAATGCAGGCAAGTCTAGTCTATTAGCAGCTTTAACTAGAGCAAAACCTAAAATTGCTAATTACCCTTTTACAACGATTAATCCTAACTTGGGTGTCGCTTATTATGATGGTAGTGAAGTTACCTTAGCTGATATACCTGGTTTAGTAGAAGGTGCACATAAAGGTATTGGTTTAGGTGATAAATTTCTGCGCCATATAGAAAGGTGTAAAGTTTTACTACATTTAATAGACTTGGAAGAGGAAGACCTTGTAAATACATATAAACAAATTAGTAGGGAACTTTCCTCTTATAGTAGGAAGTTGAATTCAAAAAAAGAATTAATATTCTTTAATAAGTCTGATTTATTTGAAAAAAGTGATATTAAAAAGAAGTTATATGAATTTAAAAAAAAGACAGAAAAAAAATATGAGGTAATTTCAGTGTTTTCAAAAAAAGATATTACAAAAATTAAGAAACTATTAATTAAATATGCTAGTCAATAATTCAAAGATAATTGTGATAAAATTAGGTTCTTCAACTGTTGTTGATGGGAATGGAAAATTTAAAACAAAATGGGTGACTTCGTTAGTCAAAGATATAAAGAAATATGGTAAAAATAAGAATTTTGTTATTGTCTCATCAGGTGCAATAGCGTTAGGACAAAAATATTTAAAGATTAAGCAAAAGAAGATTAAACTTGAAATGAGACAAGCAATAGCTGCTGTAGGCCAAATACATTTATCAGGGGAATTTCAAAAAATTTTTGATAAAAATAAAATAAAATCTGGACAGATTTTAGTAACTCCAGATGATACTGAGCAAAGAAGAAGAGCTTTAAATGTTAGAAGTACTTTCGATAATCTCTTTAAGTTAAAAGCAATTCCAATAGTAAATGAAAACGATACAACTGCAACTACTGAAATAAAATATGGTGATAATGATAGACTTGCGGCAAGAGTAGCTCAAATAATCGGTGCTGATACACTTGTAATACTCTCTGACGTAGATGGACTTTATGATAAATCAAAAAAAATTGTAAAAGTTGTAAGAATTTTAGATAAAAGAATATATTCATTAGGTGATGATACTAAAAATACCTTTGGATCAGGCGGCATAGCTACTAAGCTAGATGCCGCAAAAATTTGCATGAATTCAGGTTGTCACATGTTTATAGCCAGTGGTAAAAAAAATAATCCTTTAGAAAAAATGGTAAAATCTAAAAAATTTACTCATTTTATCCCAAAAATTTCAACATTAGACGCAAGAAAAAAATGGATAATAAGTTCTTTAAACTCTTCTGGTGTAATTCATATTGATCAAGGAGCTGCGAATGCTTTGTTGAAAGGTAAAAGTCTTCTAGCCGCAGGTATTATCAAAGTTAAGGGCTCGTTTGAAAAAGGAGAAAATGTGTTAATTGTGGATCAAAACAAAACTCAATTAGCCAGAGGTCTTACCTCATTTAATTCTCAAGAAATTGATAAAATAAAAGGGAAACAAAGCAAGGAAATAGAAAAAATTTTAGGCTATTTTAGTAAGTCTGAAATTGTTCATAAAGATGATATGGTAAAATTATAAATGCAGTATTTAGAAAAAATTGGAAAAAATGCAAGAAAAGCTTTTGAAGACTTAAAAGACGTAAAGCATAATAAGATTAAAAAAGTTTTAGATAATTACAGTAAAGAAATACTAAATAATAAAAGTATACTTATTAAAAAAAATTTAAAAGACGTAAAAAATGTAAAGCGGAAAAATTTAGTCGACAGACTAATTTTAAATGATAAAAGAATTGATAGTATTAGACACTCGATTAATGAAATTTCTAAGTTTAAAAATCCTTTAGGTAAAGTTTTAGAAAAGTGGACAAGACCAAATAAATTAAATATTAAAAAAGTTTCTACACCGATTGGAGTAATTGGTGTAATTTATGAAAGTAGGCCAAACGTGACTGCCGATGTTGCATCTTTGAGTTTAAAATCTGGTAACTGCTCAATTTTAAGAGGTGGTTCTGAAGCTTTTAACTCAAACAAACTATTAGCAGATCTTTTTAGACACGTCCTACAAAAAAACAAAATAAATAAAAATTGTGTTCAGTTTATAGATAGAAAAGACAGAAAAATAGTGGACAATATGCTTTCAAAAATGAGTAAATATATTGATGTCATTGTTCCGAGAGGTGGTAAAGGTTTAGTTTCTAAAGTTCAAAAATTTTCTAATGTTCACGTAATTGGTCACCTAGAGGGTCTGTGCCATATTTACGTTGATAACACTGTAAATTTAGAAGTGGCAAAAAAAATTATAATTAATGCAAAAATGAGAAGAACAAGTATTTGCGGAGCGGTTGAAACACTTTTGATTGAAGAAAACGCTCTTAAATCTCATGGAATAGAAATAATTGACTCACTTAAGGAGTCAGGATGTGAAGTGCGAGTAGATAAAAAAATTAATAAATTATTTAAAAACAAATTAACTATTGCTAAAGAGAAAGATTGGAGAACAGAGTATCTTGATGCCATAATATCTATTAAAAGTGTGAAAAATATTAATGACGGTATAAATCATATTTTAAAATATGGAACCATGCATACAGATAGTATAATTACAAATAATGCTAGAAAAGCGGAAATTTTTTTAGATGGAGTTAATAGCTCAATTGCGATGCATAATGTGTCTACACAATTTGCCGATGGAGGAGAGTTTGGTTTTGGTGGAGAAATAGGAATATCAACGAATAAACTTCCACCAAGGGGGCCTGTAGGCATAAATCAATTAACCTCTTACAAATACGTAGTCTCAGGAGAAGGGATTATAAGATCATAATTAATGTTGAGTTCTAAAAATGAAATTGGAATTCTTGGTGGAAGCTTTGATCCTGTACATAAAGGACACCTACAAATATCAAAAATTGCAATTAAAAAAATAAAACTAAAAAAAGTTTATTGGGTCGTTACCAAAAAAAATCCATTTAAAAAAAGACCTTTTTTTTCTTTAAAACAAAGATTAAATAAAATAAAAAAAATAGTAGGTAAGTCTAAAATTATAGAGATTTTGTACCTAGACGGTATTATTAGATCATCTAGATCTATAGATGTGGTGAAGTATATCTTAAAAAAGAAAAAACCAAAAAATCTATATTTTATAATAGGTTCAGATATTTTATCTGAACTTCATAAATGGAAAAGTTGGAAAAAAATAGTAAAATTAACAAAATTAGTTGTTTTTTCTCGAATAGGATATGATAAAATGAGTAAAGGCTCGACAGTGGTAAAATATTTAAAAAAAAAGAATATTATATTTATTAAAAATAAACCTATACAAATATCATCGACATTTTTAAGAAAGAAAAAGACTAATTAATGAAAGTCACAGAAACTAAAAATATAATTGAAAAAATTTTAGATGATAATAAAGCAAAAAATATAACCTCGATTAATCTAAAAAATAAATCCTATATTGCAGATTATATGGTGATAGCTTCTGGAACTTCCTCAAGACATTTACAAGCTTTGTCTGAAATTTTAGTTGTCGAATTAAAAAAACTTGGAATGAATAATTGTAAGATAGAAGGTAAAGATAGTAAAGATTGGAAATTGGTCGATACTCAAGATATTATTGTGCATATTTTTCATCCAGAAAAAAGGGAGTTTTACGATTTGGAAAATATGTGGTCTGAGGAAAATCCAATAGAAAGAGCGATGATATGAGAATAGTTTTAGTATTTCTCTTTTTATTATTCAGTTTTGCTAACACAGATGTAAAAGCAAAAAATGAATTATTTGAAAAAATAGATCTTTTTGGAGAAGTATTAGAAAATATTAAGGAAGAATATGTAGATGAAGTTGATCAAGTAGAAATAATGGACTCAGCTATCAATGGTGTCCTTCAATCGCTTGACCCTTATTCGGCATATATGAGCCCAGAACTTTTCAAAGAAATGCAGACTGATACTAGAGGAGAATTTGGTGGTCTAGGAATTGAAATAGGAATGGAGTCCGGTGTTATTAAAGTAATTTCACCTATTGATGACACCCCCGCAGCAAAAGCTGGTATTAAAGCAGGTGATTACATTGTTAAAATAGGTGGGGAACAAGTCCAAGGCAAATCTTTAATTGAGGCGGTTAAATTAATGCGAGGTCCTGTAGGGACATACATTGATTTAACTGTTATGAGAAAAAAAATAAAAAAACCTCTGGAATTCCGAATAGTAAGGCAAATAATTGAGGTGCGATCTGTAAGTTCAAAAACTATTGGGGAAAAAAAAGACTTAGGCTACGTACGGCTAAAATCATTTAATGAAAACAGTGATAAACAGTTTTTAGAATCGGTAAAAAATCTTGAGAAGAAATTTAAAGTAAAAGGATATGTGTTTGATTTAAGAAATAATCCAGGGGGCTTATTAACTCAAGCTATAAATATAACTGATTTTTTTCTTGAGGACGGTGAAATTGTTTCTACAAAAGGAAGAAAAGTTTCAGAAACAAGAAAGTTTTTTGCTAGAAAAGGAGATGAAATTAATGGAAAACCGATTATTGTTCTCATAAATAATGGATCGGCTTCAGCTTCAGAAATATTTGCAGGAGCTTTAAAAGATCACAAAAGAGCTATAATTGTTGGAGAAAATTCTTTCGGTAAAGGTTCTGTTCAATCAATTATTCCTTTAGGTAACGGTGGAGGTATGAGACTTACTATTTCAAAATATTACCTTCCATCAGGAAAATCAATTTCAGAAGTGGGTGTAACACCTGATATCCTTGTGGAGGAAGAAAGTAATGATTTCCAAATAAATTCAGACAAAGATAATCAATTAAATTACGCAATAAAACTTTTTAATTCTTAACGATATGTTGAAAAAAAAACTCCCTATGCGATCCGGGGTAGGAGTGATAATTTTAAATAATGAAAACAAAGTTTTCGTAGGTAAAAGAAAAGACAATCCAGTAGATAAGTGGCAAATGCCACAAGGTGGCGTCGATATAGGGGAAGATTACATCTCTGCAATGAAACGTGAACTTTATGAGGAAACTGGTATAAAAAATATACAAATTTTGAGAGAAATAAATGGTCTATATGAATACGAACTTCCAAAAAAATTGATCGGAATTATTTGGAAAGGAAAATTTAGAGGTCAAAGACAAAAATGGTTTATAGTAAAATTTACCGGTAAAGAAAATGAAATTAATCTAAATACAAAAAATCCAGAATTTATAGACTGGAAATGGATTATTCCTAGCATGCTTCCTGAAGTTATTGTAGATTTTAAAAAGGAAATGTATTTAGAGCTCTTAAAAGAGATAGAAGAATTTATTGGATAATATTTTTTAAAGTTTCCAATTTATAAGTTAATAAATATTTTTCTTTATCCTTTAAAGGGTCTTTATTAATTGCTTTTTCTGTTTCAGTTATAATTGAATTTAAATTTTCTTTCTTCAGATCCGATAATTTTTGGGCAGTTGAAGTTAATACTAGAAGATTATTATTTAAAAATTCTACTGTTCCATCTTCAACAAAAAATTCTTGGTTGGCGTCACTCAAAATTTTAATTATTCCTGGTCTTAAAAAAGTAATTATAGGGATGTGGTCTTTCAAAATTCCAATTTCACCTTCAAATGAAGGCAATATTACCTCACGTGCCTCTATCTTTAAAATTGATTTAGCTGGAGATATTATTTCAACTGTGAAATTTGACATTATAATTTATTTTTTGCTCAATTTTTCCGCTTTTTCCTCAACTTCCTCTATTCCTCCAACCATGTAAAAAGCTGCTTCAGGCAAATGATCATAATCACCTTTACAGATTGCATCAAATCCTTTTATTGTTGCGCTTAAATCTACGAGTTTACCTGGCGAGCCAGTGAAAACTTCAGCTACGAAAAAAGGTTGAGATAAAAATCTCTGTATTTTTCTTGCTCTTGCTACAGTCAACTTATCTTCCTCTGAAAGTTCATCCATTCCTAATATAGCAATAATATCTTGTAAAGATTTGTAGGCTTGTAAAATTCGTTGAACATCTCTAGCTACCCTGTAATGCTCCTCTCCTACAATTCTTGGGTCTAATATTCTGGAAGTTGAGTCTAGCGGGTCGACTGCAGGATAAATACCTATTTCAGCGATTTGTCTAGATAAAACTGTAGTTGCATCCAAGTGTGAAAAAGATGTTGCTGGTGCTGGATCAGTCAAGTCGTCAGCTGGAACGTATATAGCTTGTACAGAAGTTATTGATCCTTTATCTGTTGAAGTAATTCTTTCTTGAAGATTACCCATATCAGTCGCTAAAGTTGGTTGGTATCCAACTGCCGAAGGTATTCTCCCTAATAAGGCTGAAACTTCGGAACCTGCTTGTGTAAATCTAAAAATATTGTCAACAAAGAACAATACGTCTTGGCCCTCTTTATCTCGGAAATATTCAGCAACTGTTAGTCCTGTTAAAGCAACTCGTGCTCTCGCGCCAGGAGGTTCATTCATCTGACCGTAAACTAGAGCAGCTTTTGATCCTTTGCCCTCTGTTTTTATAACTCCAGACTCTATCATTTCGTGATATAAATCATTACCTTCTCTAGTACGCTCTCCTACACCTGCGAACACTGAAAAACCACCGTGTGCTTTTGCAATATTATTTATTAATTCCATAATTGTAACTGTTTTGCCGACTCCAGCGCCTCCAAATAATCCTATTTTCCCTCCTTTCGAGTATGGAGCTAATAAATCAATTACTTTAATTCCAGTTACTAATTGTTCTGTTTCTGTAGCTTGATCTGTAAATTTTGGAGCGGGTCTATGTATAGGCCATTTTTCCTTTGTTTTAACTTCTCCTTTTTCATCAATCGAATCTCCTACAACGTTTATAATTCTTCCTAGAGTTTCAGGACCCACAGGTACACTAATAGGAGATCCAGTATTGACAACTTCATCGCCCCTTTTAAGTCCTTCTGTTGCATCCATTGCTATAGTTCTTACATCATTTTCTCCCAAGTGTTGGGCAACTTCTAGAACCAGTTTATTACCTGCATTGTTAGCTTCTAAGGCTGTATATATTTCAGGTAAGTCTCCTTCAAAATTTACGTCTACGACTGCACCAATAATCTGAGTTATTTTTCCTGTTTTATTCATTGCTATAAACTTTCAGCTCCCGATATAATTTCTATCAATTCTTTTGTAATCGAAGCTTGTCTACTTCTGTTATAATTTATCGTAAGTTTATCTACTAGATCTCCTGCATTTCTTGTAGCATTATCCATTGCGGTCATCCTTGAACCCTGTTCACTCGCTGCATTTTCAAGAAAAGCTTTAAACAGTTGAGTCGATATATTTTTCGGTAATAAATCCTCTAAAATTTCGTCTTCCTCAGGTTCAAATTCATAGTAAGTTGAATTTTTTTCTTGTTTATCAGAGGAATCTTTTTTTATTGCTGGAATAATTTGTTGTGCTTGAGGAATTTGTGTTATCACATTTTTAAAATTGTTATAAAATAATTGGCAAATATCGAACTCTTCATTATCAAATAAATTGATTATTTCTTTTCCGATTAAATCAGCTTCACTAAATGAAATCTGTTTTTTTTCTTTAAAACTAAACTTCTTTACAATATATTTACCATAATCCCTTTTTATTTGGTCTAAACCCTTAGATCCAACAGTGATAATTTTTAAATTTTTTCCTTCTCCAAGAATTTTTTTAAAGTTTAATTTTGCTAGCTTACAAATATTTGAATTAAAACCGCCGCACAATCCTCTATCTGCAGTGAGAACTACACATAAATAGGTTTTATCTTTTCCAGTACCAACAAGTAGTTTTGGAGCATTTTCTGGATCGCTAATTGATTTGGTTAGATTAAGTATAATATTTTGCATTTTTTGACTGTAGGGTCTTCCTTTTTCAGCATTTTCTTGTGCTTTTCTAAGTTTTGCTGCGGCTACCATTTTCATAGCTTTTGTAATTTTTTGAGTAGATTTCACACTTTTAATTCTTTTTTTTAGATCATCTAAACTTGGCATAATTAATTTCCTTTTTTATATTCCTCAATAGCTTGAACCAAAAGTTTTTCAGTACTTTCCTCGAGTTTACCTGATGATTGTATTGCTTCTATTATTTCAGGCTTTTCAGATTTAATTTTATCAATAACATCTTTTTCAAATTTTTTTATTTTTCCTAAATCTAAATCATCCAAATATCCTTTAACTCCGGTAAAAACTGATATGACTTGTTCTGCAACAGTCATCGGTGAATATTGATCTTGTTTTAATAGCTCTGTTAATTTCGAGCCGCGATTTAAAAGTTGTTGAGTGGAAGCGTCCAAATCAGAGCCAAATTGTGCAAAAGCTGCCATCTCTCTATATTGAGCTAATTCTAATTTAATTGATCCAGCTACTTTTTTCATAGCTTTTGTTTGAGCAGCAGATCCTACTCTAGATACAGATAATCCAACATTAACTGCTGGTCTAATTCCCTGATTAAATAATTCGGTTTCTAAAAATATCTGTCCATCAGTTATGGAGATTACATTAGTCGGAATATAAGCAGAGACGTCTCCTGCCTGCGTTTCAATAATAGGTAAAGCTGTTAGAGATCCCCCTCCGCTTTTGTCACTCAATTTCGCTGCACGTTCTAATAATCTACTGTGTAAGTAAAATACATCTCCAGGATAGGCTTCTCTACCAGGCGGTCTTCTCAATAGTAAAGACATTTGTCTATAAGCTACAGCTTGTTTTGACAAATCATCATATACTATTAATGCATGCATACCGTTATCTCTAAAGAATTCACCAATTGTGCATCCAGTATAAGGAGCTAAAAACTGTAATGGAGCCGAGTCTGAAGCCGTGGCTGCAACAATTGTTGTATATTTAAGGGCACCTGCTTCTTCTAATGTTTTTGTTATCTGAGCAACTGTCGAACGTTTTTGACCTATAGCCACGTAAACACAATATAATTTTTTTTTCTCATCAGAAGACTCATTTATCTTTTTTTGATTAATAATAGCATCAATAGCTACTGCAGTTTTTCCTGTTTGTCTGTCTCCAATTATTAACTCTCTTTGGCCTCTGCCGATAGGTATTAAAGAGTCAATTGATTTTAATCCCGTTTGCATCGGTTCATTAACTGATTGCCTTGGAATAATACCTGGGGCTTTTACTTCTACACGTTTTCTATTTTTAACGGAGAGTGGACCTTTTCCATCAATTGGATTTCCAAGTCCATCTACTACTCTACCTAGAAGTTCTTTACCAACTGGAACATCTACAATTGCATTAGTCCTTTTTATGGTATCTCCCTCTTTAATATTTCTATCGTCACCAAAGATTACAACACCTACATTATCGTTTTCTAAATTTAGCGCCATTCCTTTTGAGCCATCTTCAAATTCAACCATTTCTCCAGCCTGTACATTATCTAAACCGTAGACACGTGCTATACCATCTCCTACTGACAAAACTTTTCCTATCTCAGAAATTTCTGCTTTTTCACCAAAGTTTTTTATTTGATCTTTTAATAATTTTGTTACTTCTGATGGATTAATTGTCATTTTAACTTTCTAACATTATTTGTTCGTATTTTTTTAATTTACTTTTAATTGATGTATCAATCATAAAACTTCCTAATTGTAATTTTAAACCTCCAATTAATTCTTTATCCACTTTATAGTCAAATTTTAATGTTGACCCCATTGCAGCTGATAAATCTTTACTTATTATATCGAGCTCTGGTTTAGAAAGTTCTTTTGAAGAAATTAATGAAGCCTTTATTTCTCCTCTTTTTTTTGAACATAATTTTAAAAAACTTTCTGAAATTTTTTGTACAAAGAAAATTCTTCTTTTTTCAATTAATAGCAAAAAGAAGTTTTTTAAATTCTTTGAAAGTTCCAATTTATCTGATAATAAATTAATTACTTCTTTTTGCTTGTTAATGCTCTGAGTAGGATTCTTTAAAAAATTTTTAATTTCTGGGCTGGAATTTAATAAGATTTGAAAATTTTTTATATTATCCTCTACCTTATCGAGTTCGGAAGACTCCTTGGAAACTTCAAATAAAGCGCGAGAATACCTTTCTGAAGTTTCAGTTGAGAAAGATTTGTTTTTGCTCATTTTTTGTTGTTAGAATTTTATGTGAAATATGCGTTGGTCGTATCATAAGAGTATATCATGATCAAGTTGCCAATTTTGGACTTAAGCAAAATTGACAGGATCAACATCAACCGTAAGTTTTATTTTTGATGAGATTTTAAGCCCATTTAAGACCTTTATGATTTCTTTTTGCTTCAAAAAACGGCTACTAAACCTAATTAGCAGCCTAGATCTAAAATTTTTTTTGATTTTAAACAACGGAGAGTCAACTGGCCCGAATACTTCAACATCTTTAATATTAATCAATTTATTTTTAATTTCTGTTGCGCCTTGTAAACTTAAACTTGGTTCCTTTGATGATATAATTATTGCAACTAGTCTTATAAAAGGAGGTAATTTATTTTTTTCCCTTATTGAAAGTTCATTTTTGAGAAGTTTTTCTGAATTATTTTTAATTAATTCATTTAGAGTTATATCTCGAGGAGTTAATGTTTGATATACAATTAAAGAACCTGAACTAAATCTTCCTGCTCTACCGCTTAACTGATGATATAATTGAATATTTTTTTCAGTTGCTCTTAAATCATAGCCCCTGCCAGAGAAATCAGCATCGATGACAACAATACAATTTAATTTGGGAAAGTTAAAACCTTTCGATATCATTTGAGTACCAATCAAAATATCTATTTTATTATCGTTAATTTCTTTAAAAAATTTTTTAGTTTTTTCTTTTGTTTTTAGATAATCGCTAGAAAATATGCCAATCTTTTTATTCTGAAATATCTCTTTTGCTTCCTCATATATTTTTTCTACTCCTGGGCCGTACATCACAAATTTACAATTTCCCTCAATTTTACATTTTGTTTTTACTCCTTTTTCAAAGGAACAATGGTGACAAATAACTTTATTAATTAATTTGTGGAATGTTAAATATAGTGAACAATTAGGACAACATTCTTTATACCCACATTTTTTACAAATTAAGTAGGGAGCAAAACCTCTTCTATTTATAAAAAACAAAATCTGATCTCCTTTTTGAAGGTAGGTTTTTACGATTTCTATTGTTTCTTTTGAAATAAACCTGTCTTTCATTTTATTAATATTTAAATTTATAATTTTGGTATCTGGAAGAGGATAGTTATTAAACCTTTTTACAATTTTAAAATGCCTGTACTTTTTTTTACAAATATTATTGTATGTTTCTATTGAAGGCACAGAAGTGACTAGGTGTATTGGAATTTTTTCAAAATTAGCCCTTGAAATTGCCATATCTCGAGCATTATAAATAACACCTTCATCTTGTTTATAAGATGTATCATGTTCTTCATCTACAATAATAATTCCCAAATTTTTAAAAGGTAATAGTAATGCTGATCTTGCACCAATTAAAATCTTTATTTTATTTTTCATTAATCCTTTCCAGATTATCCTCTTTTTTTTTGGCGTAATTTTTGAATGCCAGATTGCAGGTTCAAAACCAAAAAAATCTTCAAATCTCGATTTAAAATCATTAGTCAAGAATATTTCTGGTAATAATATCAGGGCTTGATTATTTTTTTTTATTATTTCTTTTATTCTCTCAAAATATACAAGAGTCTTTCCTGATCCTGTAGTTCCTTGTAAAACAGATACATCAAATTTATTTTTTATTTTTCCAAGGAACTTTAAAGCATTTGTTTGTTCTAAATTAAGCTTGAATTCTTTTATTTGAGTTTTTTTTACTTTAATTAAATCATCTTTGTTTATTTTAAACCTATCTGTGCCTCCAATAACCATCTTCAAAACTAAACCAATCGGCACCATGTTGTATGATGAAAACCATTCAATAAAATCGATTAATTTGCTATTGATTGAATACCCTGTATCCCTTTTTATATCTTTAATTTTTATATCTTTTGGCTCTGTATATTTATTTTTCCAAATCACTCCAATTTCGTTTTTCGTACCGAATGGAACTTCCACTAAATCTCCAATTTTACTCTTATACTTGGAGTTATAAGTAAAAGGAAAATTAAAAACTTTTGGCAACAATACTTGCGCTTTCATTAGATAATAGTATTTGAAATATTCTTAATTAAAAATGAATTGGTCTTTTATCAACAGCTAATGCTGCTTCTTTTATTGCCTCTGTGTGAGTCGGATGGGCATGGCACGTTCTAGCAATATCCTCTGCGCTAGCTCCAAATTCCATTGCCAATGCCATTTCCGCAATCATATCGCCGCAATGAGGACCGATAATATGCACTCCTAAAACTTTATCAGTTTTACTATCTGCTAAAATCTTAACAAAACCCTCTGTTTCATTGTTAACTTTTGCTCTTGAATTAGCTAGAAATGGAAATTTTCCAACCTTATAAAATACATTTTCTTCTTTTAGCTGCTCTTCGGTTTTACCAACTGTTGCAACTTCGGGTGAAGTATATATCACACCTGGAATTACATCATAATTCACATGACCTGCTTGTCCTGCTAGTATTTCGGCGACAGCAATACCTTCCTCTTCGGCCTTATGAGCAAGCATTGGGCCTTTTATTACATCACCAATTGCATAAATGTTGTTAATTGAGGTTTGTAATTTTGAATTAACTTCAATCCTTCCTTTGTTATCTTTTTTTACACCTATTTTTGTTAAATTAAGGCCTTCCGTGTAAGGTTTTCGACCAACTGATACAAGGACTTTATCAAATGCTAAAGTTTCATCTTTTGAACTTTTTAAGTCTGTGTAATTTATTGAAACACTTGAGCTTGAAGAACTTACTTTGTTGACTTTTGAACTCATTTTAAATTTAATTCCTTGTTTAGTTAAAATTTTCTTAAATTCAGTTGAAATTTCTCTATCCATGCCTGGCGTAATATGATCGAGATATTCTATAACTGTTACTTCTGATCCTAATCTAGACCAAACTGAACCCATTTCTAAACCTATATAACCTCCACCTATAACTGCTAATTTTTTAGGAACACTATTTAAAGACAAAGCGCCAGTTGATGATATCACGTTTTTTTCATCTATTTCTATGCCTGGTAATGAGGCAACTGATGATCCGGTTGCTATAACTATATTTTTTGCACTATAATTTGATTTCTTATCATTATCATACACGACTATATCATTTTTTGAAAAAAGAACACCTTTTCCTTTTATGTAAGTTACTTTATTCTTTTTAAATAAAAACTCTACTCCCTTTGTTAAAACTTGTACTGATTTATTTTTATTAGACATCATTTTTTCGATATTTAATTTTACACCTTCAACTTCAATACCCTGATTATTAAAATCTTTTTTTGCTTTATGAAAATTTTCTGAAAGATTTAATAAGCTCTTAGAGGGAATACAACCAACATTAAGGCATGTGCCTCCAAGAGTTCCTCTTGACTCTACACATGCAGTTTTTAAACCAAGTTGTGCTGCTCTAATCGCACACACGTAACCGCCCGGTCCGCCGCCAATAACTACTAAATCAAAACTATCCATACTATATATTTAAAAACAATCTTTTTGGCTGTTCTAAACATTCTTTTACAATTTTTAAAAAAGAAACAGCTTCTTTACCGTCTACAATTCTATGATCATAGGACAAGGCTAAATACATAATCGGCCTTGCTTCTACATTTCCATTTATAACTACTGGTCTTTGTACAATGTTGTGCATACCTAATACAGCAGATTGTGGAGGATTTAAAATTGGTGTAGACAACATCGATCCATAAATTCCCCCATTTGTAATTGTAAATGTTCCTCCTTGAAGATCTTCAATAGTTATCTTACCGTCTCTTGCTTTTGAACCAAGTTCAGCAATTTTTTTTTCGATATCAGCAAAAGACATTTCGTCAGTTTCTCTTAAAACTGGCACTACTAAACCTCTATCTGTACCGACAGCAATACTGATATTATAGTAATTTTTGTATACTATCTCTTCTCCTTGTATTTCTGAGTTAATAGCAGGAAAATTTTTTAAACCAATCACGCAGGCTTTTACAAAAAAAGACATAAAACCTAATTTAACTCCATAGTTTTTCTGAAACTCTTCTTTGTATTCATTTCGCATTGAGATTACTTCACTCATATCCACCTCATTGAAAGTTGTTAGCATTGCTGCATTTTCCTGAGCTTCTTTTAATCTCTTAGCTATAGTTAATCTCAGCCTAGTCATCTTTACTCTTTCTTCTGGACCATGTTTAATCTTTCTTTCAGAAGGTGAAGGTTTAGAACCCATTAGTTCCATTATGTCCTCTTTCAAAATTATTCCATTTTTTCCAGTCCCTCTTACTTGGTCTAAATTGATCTTTGCCTCATTAGCCATCTTTCTTGCTGCTGGTGAAACTTTAGTTTCTTTTTTTGTTTTCAGAGACTGTTTTGAAATCTTCTTCTCCTCGTGAACCTCATCTAGAATTAGGATCTCGTCCTCTACCTTTTCAGTATCTAAAGTTAAAATTTGTTCAGTCACTTTTGGTTTAATAGTTTTTTTCTTCTGCGCAACACTCTGTTTTTCTTCGAATAATTTAGGTTGTTTTTTTGGAGGGCTGTAAGATTTTACCTCTTTTGGTTCAACAGTATCATTATTTTTTAAGCTGTCATTAATTGTTCCTAATATTGACCCAACGTTTACTGTCTCACCTTCCTTAACGTCTATAGTTCCAAGAAAACCATTAGATGGTGCGGGCACCTCTACATTAACTTTATCGGTTTCTAGTTCGACAATAGGTTCATCTACAACTACTTTTTCACCTTGAGATTTTAACCATTTCGATACCGTTGCTTCAGTGACTGACTCACCTAAAGTAGGAACTGTTATTTTTTCTGACATACTTATTTAAGTATCTTTTCTAATATTTCTTTTTGTTGTGCAAGATGTTTGTTAGCATTTCCAGTCGCAGTGGTTGAAGAGGCTGATCTGCCAACAAATTTTATGTTAATATCCTTAAAATTTATCATTTCCAAAGTTCTTTCAATGTAATTTCTTACTGTATTCCAGGCACCCATATTTTTTGGCTCCTCCTGACACCAAATAAATTCAGCTTTTTTATACTTCTTTAGCACTTTAGCTAGCGTCTTTGCCGGAAAAGGATAAAGCTGCTCTACTCGAACAAAAACAATATGATTTTTTTTGGTCTTTTCTCTTTCTTCAATTAAATCGTAATAGATTTTACCAGAACACATAATTACTTTTTTTATTTGATTATCTTTTTTTAATGAAATCAAATTATTTCTTTTTTCATAAGCATCGTCTTCTAAAACTCTGTGAAATGAACTTTTTGAAACGAATTCGTTAATATTAGATACACAACGCTTGTGTCTTAGTAAAGACTTTGGTGTCATAACAATTAAAGGTTTTCTAAACTCTCTATGCATTTGCCTTCTTAAAACATGAAAATAATTAGAAGGAGTAGTACAATTCACAACTTGAATGTTTTCTCCAGCACATAATTGTAAAAATCTTTCTAATCTTGCTGAAGAGTGTTCAGGTCCTTGACCTTCATAACCATGAGGTAGCAACATCACGAGGCCGCTTGCTCTACCCCATTTAGATTCGGAAGAGGTAATAAACTGATCTATAATAACTTGTGCTCCATTTGCAAAGTCACCGAATTGAGCTTCCCATATAACTAGAGTCTCTGGTTCTGATAGAGAGTAACCGTATTCAAACCCAAGCACTGCTAGTTCTGACAATAAGCTATCAATTATTTCGAATTTCTTTTGTCTAACTTGAATATTGTTTAAAGGTACATAGCGATCGTGATTATCTTGATTTCTTAAAACTGCATGTCTTTGGCTAAATGTACCTCTTCCAGAGTCTTGACCCGATAGCCTGACTGAAAATCCCTCAGTTAATAATGTTCCAAAGGCTAATGACTCAGCTGATGACCAATCGATCTTGCCAGTTTGGAACATTTTACTTTTTAACTCAAATACTCTTTTAAGAGTTTTATGAGCACCAAAATCTTTGGGAATTTTAAATATTTGATCTCCAATATTAGATAAAACTTTTTTTTCAACTCCACTTTTTCCTCGTTTATCTTTTCCTAACCCAGGTTTAAATCTAGACCATACGCCGTCAAACCATTTGAGTTCTGACTTATAGTTTTTAGAAGCTATATATTCATTTTCTAAATAATCTTTAAATTTAATTTTATCATTTTGTAATTGATCGTCACTGATCAAACCCTCACTAGATAGTTTTTTTCCATATAAAGTTAGCGTAGAGGGATGAATTTTAATTTTCTTATACATTATCGGTTGGGTAAATGAAGGTTCATCTCCCTCGTTATGTCCAAAACGTCTGTAACAAACCATATCAATTACGACATCACGATTAAATTTTTGCCTATACTCAGTGGCGATTTTAGCACAATGTGTAACTGCTTCAGGATCGTCCCCATTAACGTGAAATATTGGAGCTTGTGCAGTTTTGGCAACATCAGAAGGATAAGGTGATGACCTAGCAAATCTAGGTGCAGTAGTAAAACCTATTTGATTATTTACAATTATATGAATGGTCCCTCCAATATTATGTCCTGGTAATCCAGACATTGCAAAACATTCTGCAACTATACCTTGGCCGGCAAAAGCTGCATCTCCATGCATTAATACTGGGATTACTTTTTTTCTATTTTTATCTTTGTGAAAAAATTGTTTAGCTCTAACTTGCCCCAAAACAACAGGATTAACAGCTTCAAGGTGGGAAGGATTGTCTGTAAGGCTGATATGAACAACGTTTCCATCAAATTCTCTATTTGATGAAGCTCCTAAATGATACTTCACATCACCCTCAAAATCTTTACTTGCGCTAACTGACTTTCCAAAAAATTCACTGAAAATTGCTCTAAATGGTTTACCCATTACATTTGCTAACACGTTTAACCTTCCTCTATGTGGCATACCGATCTTTATTTCTTTAGCTCCCAGATTACCACCTCTTTTGATAATCTGCTCTAAAGCAGGTATCAAAGACTCACCACCATCTAAGCCAAATCTTTTTGTACCAACAAACTTAACATGTAAATATTTTTCAAAACCTTCAGCCTGTATAATCTTGTTCAATATTGCTTTTTTGCCATTTTTAGTAAAAGTAATATCTTTTTCAGGTCCTTCAATTCTATTTCTAATCCAGGCTTTTTCCTCAGGATCACTCATGTGCATGAATTCATATCCAATTGTAGAACAATAAGTTTTTTTCAAGATTTTAAGAATTTGTTCAAGATTTGCGTACTGAAGTCCTAAAACTCCATCTAAAAATATTTTTCTTCTGAAGTCTTTTTTTGTAAAACCATAGGTTTCGGGTTTTAATTCAGAGTGTTCTCTTTTTTCTTGTATAGATAAAGGGTCTAAATTTGCAATCAGATGTCCTCTTATCCTATAAGCTCTAATTAACATTATGGCTCGAACAGAGTCTTGTGATGCTTGTTTAAGTGAATCAGCATCTACGTTCTCAGACTCATTAACATTATCAATTTCGCTTTTGGGAAGATTTATTCTCTTATTTTTTTTTTCTGGAGACCAACTAGGGCCATTAATATCATTTAAGATTATTTTTTCATCCTCACTTAACCCTTCAAAAAAATTTTTCCACCCAAGAGGTAACGACTCCGGATCTGAAAGATAATCTGAATATAGTTGGTTTATAAATTCAGAATTTATACCCGAAAGGAATGAGGTTTTTTTAAAAGTTATATTATTATCGGAAGATGACATTAATTACTTATTTTAACACAAATTTATAAAAATCAACTATTTAGTTTATTAAATAGAGTTTTACCAATATCTGCTGGTGATTTTGATATGGTAATTCCTGCAGATTTCATAATTTCAATTTTTTCTTCAGCTCCTCCTTTACCACCAGAAATGATTGCACCAGCATGACCCATCCTTCTGCCTGGAGGTGCGGTCAATCCTGCTACAAACCCGACTGTTGGCTTCTTAATCTTCTCTCTTTTTAAAAATTCAGCGGCTTGTTCCTCCGCAGAACCACCTATTTCTCCGATCATTACTATGGATTTAGTTTGATCGTCCTTTAAAAAAAGCTCTAAACAATCTATAAAGTTTGTTCCATTAATTGGGTCGCCTCCTATTCCAACGCAAGTTGATTGTCCCATGTTGTTTGAAGTAGTTTGTGCAACTGCTTCATAAGTAAGAGTTCCAGATCTTGAAACAATTCCAACTGAACCTTTTTTATGTATATTTCCAGGCATAATTCCAATTTTACATTCTCCGGGAGTAATTACTCCTGGGCAGTTTGGACCAATCAATCTTGAGGTGCTTTTATTTAAAGTTTTTTTAACTTTCAACATATCTAGGATTGGAATTCCCTCTGTGATACAAACTATTAATTCTATTTTTGCTTCTATGGCTTCTATTATAGCTGCACCAGCAAATTTTGGAGGAACATAAATCATTGTAGCATTAGCTGAAGTTTTATCTTTTGCCTCTTGAACTGTATCAAAAACTGGTAGATCTAAATGTCTTTGGCCTCCTTTTTTCGGAGTAACTCCTCCTACTAATTTTGTTCCATATTTTAAAGCCTGTTCTGAGTGAAAAGTTCCATGTTTTCCGGTAAAGCCTTGACAGATAACTTTAGTATTTTTATTGACTAAAACTGACATTTATTCAATTGCCTTTGTAATTTTTTTTGCGGCATCGTTTAGATCAGATGCTGATAGAATTTTTAATTTAGAATTATCTAAAATTTCTTTTCCCTCTTTAAAATTTGTGCCAGCAAGTCTGACTACAATTGGAATAGATAAATTCACTTGCTTTGCCGCTTCAACTACACCTTGTGCTAAAACATCACATCTCATAATCCCACCAAAAATGTTTATCAAAATTCCTTTTACATTTTTATCAGCTAAAATTAATTTGAAAGCTGCAGTTACTTTCTCTTTTGAGGCGCCTCCCCCAACATCTAAAAAATTGGCTGGTTCTTTACCATATATCTTTATTATATCCATTGTTGCCATTGCTAAACCTGCGCCATTAACCATACATCCAATTGAACCATTAAGTTTAATGTAAGCAAGATCATATTTGCTAGCTTCAATTTCTGCCGAGTTTTCCTCGTTAAGATCTCTCAATTTCAATATATCCGGTTGCCTGTAGATTGCATTGTCATCAAAATTCATTTTGGCATCTAAGCAAATAATATTATTTTCTTTTGTTAGAATTAATGGATTGATCTCAATTAAGCTCGCATCTCTCTCTAGAATGATTTTATATAAAGATTTAGTGAGCTCCTTAGCTATGATTTTTTGTTTTTGATTAAATTTAAAAACCTTTATGATTTCTTCTAATTCTGTATCACTTGGTCCTTCGACTTTAAGATCTATCTTCGTAGTAATTATCTTAGTAGGGCTTTCAGCTGCAACTTTTTCAATATCCATTCCACCTTCTGTGCTACTTATAAAAGCAATTTTAGATGTCTCTCTATCTACCAAACATGAAAAGTAAAACTCTTTTAATATGTTCGATGCTTCCTCTATATATAACCTTTTTACTTCTTTACCCTCTGGTCCTGTTTGGTGAGTAACTAAAACTTTTCCCATCATTTTTTTTGCTTCACTTTCTAATTCAGAAATATTTTTAATTAACTTAACACCACCAGCTTTACCTCTCCCGCCAGCATGAATTTGAGCTTTTAAAACAAATTCTTTACTTTTAAGCATCTTTATTTTGTCTTTTATTTCGTCTACCGAGTAGATAACTACACCATTTGAAATAGGTGCTCCGAATTCTCTTAAAATTTCTTTTGCTTGATGTTCATGAATATTCATTGAGAGATAGTTATATATTTAATAATTTTTTTTTCCACTTAATTTAATTCTTTACAATTTCTATTAATTTTAAACTTCTTGTAATTTTTGTTATCAGAGATCTTATTTATGCAATTTGTATTTATGTAATCAGTGAACATGTTCTCAGATACATCCTTTAAGACATAGACATTTTTAATATCTTTTTTTAAAATAATAGCAATCAATAATTTCCGGTAATCATTAAAAAATTTATCACCCCTTATAGGAAAAGCAGATCCATCTTGGGGAAACCATCTAGATGGACTATTAACATTTTCGTCTAAAATTACTGAAAAAAAAGAATAATGAGTAAAAATAATTTTATTTGAAACATCTGTTTTTAATAAATTTTCCATCTCTTTTAAATATTTTATTTCTTCAACTAATTTTTGTTTATTTTGAGCTTCAGGTGTCACCCATTTTAAATTAGTAAATTTTTTATTTATAGACCCTGCATCTAAATTTTGAGAAATATCTACACTTTGTAGCTCATGAAATTTTCTCTCAACATTGAACCTTAAATGATACTTTAGGGTAGCACCAATGCATAAAAAAATTAAAAATAAAGATAGATACTTTTTTAATTTCAATTCTTTATTTACGTGAATATGTGCTAACCCTGAAAACAAAGGTATTAAAAAGAAAATGATTATCTGATTTTTTGTCAACAAGGTATGATTTACAAGGGCAATAAAAGTAAAAAGACTTATTAAATAAATTTTAAATTTCAAATCAGTATAAAATTTTTTATTCTTAAAAAGACTTTTAAATATAACAAAGCTATAAATTAAAAATACTAAATAGATAAATTTAAAATTAAGAACAGTATTTTGTAAATCATACTTTAGGTTGAGATATCTATTTGCTCCTATACTCTGCGGGTAAAGGATATACTGATTAATAAAATCTGAAACTTCTATAGAAAAAATATTTAAAAATAAAAAAAAGATAATTAAAACCAAAGCTGATGAGACAAATAAATTTAAAAGTATTTTGATAGTTTTTTTGTTAAAGTTTAACAGAAAATGATAAATAATAACTGAAACAAATATTAATAGAAAATAAAAAGCAGGTACTTGTTTACTTAGAAAAGCGAAGGCAAATATAATTGGTATTAAGAACCAAATTAAATAATTTTCTCTCTGTAATGCAAAAATAAAAGTATAAATAGCTAAAACAGACAAAAGAGTTGAATGATGATCCACAAATGGTGTCCCACTTGATGGATATGCCAAAACAGCAAAACAAATAGAATAAATAAAACTATATAAAGTTTGTAATCCTATTTTTTTGAATAAAAAAAAAGTAGTAACTGAAACTATTCCATTTAATATTGAAGCTTGTAAAACATAAGAGATCCAGTTAGCGCCTAATATATAAAATAATAAACTTTGAAAATAATCTATGAAAGGGCCTGATACTGCCCAATAATCTTTAAAAGGATGATCTCCAAGTAAAATTCTAAAACCAATGTCATAATGGCTAAAACTATCCATCGGAAAAATCCCCCGATAAGCTGAATAATAATTAATTAAAACACTAAATATAAATATAGTTAGGACAATTATTTTATCACTTCTGATTAAGGATATAATTGGATTCATGAATAATAATCTAACTTAATATATTTTTAAGCTAAAGATGAGTCTATTTTTTTTGCAGCATTGAATAATTCTCTCACAGAATCAACTGAATATTTAAAGTCTTTTTTTTCTTTTTCAGTAAGAGATATTTCAACTATCTTCTCAACACCATTTTTTCCAATTATCACAGGAACACCAACATAAATGTCTTTAAGTCCATATTCTCCATTCAAGTAGGATGCACATGGCAATTGTTTTTTTAAATCTTTTAGATAGCTTTCTGCCATTTCTACCCCGGAAGCAGCCGGAGCGTAAAAAGCTGAACCTTTTTCCAAATATTTTACTATTTCAGCTCCACCAGTTTTTGTTCTGTCGATTAGCTGATTTAGACGCTCTTTAGTTATCTTTCCCTCTGTAACAAATTCGCTAATCTTTTTTCCATTGATAAAAGTTGAGTCGAGCATAGCAACCATACTGTCGCCATGTCCACCTAGAACGAACGATTCTATATTTTTTACAGGAACATTTAACTCTTGGGATAAAAAATAAATAAATCTAGACGAGTCTAAAATTCCAGCCATACCAACTACTTTTTGCTTTGGTAATCCTGAATATTTCTGTAAAGCCATTACAATTACATCTAATGGGTTAGTAATGCATATAACAAAAGCTTTTGGGGAAGTTTTTTTAATACCGTTTGCAACCTCTTTAATAATTTTTAAATTAATTCCTAGTAAATCATCACGTGACATCCCTGGTTTCCTAGGCACTCCTGCTGTTATAATAATTACATCTGAATCTTTAGTATCTTCATAATTACTTGTTCCAATTAGACTTACATTAAAACCAGTCACTGGTGAAGATTGAGCTATATCTAAAGCTTTACCTTTAGCTAAACCCTCTGCAACATCAAATAAAACAATATTTCCAAGTTCTTTTAAGGCTATAAGATGTGCTAATGTACCTCCTATTTGACCAGCACCAATTAAAGTTATTTTTTTCATAATTTTATTTCATTGTAGGCATGACGAACTCTGGATCTGATCTTAATCCAGAGGGCCATCTTGAAGTAATTGTTTTTAGTTTAGTGTAAAACCTTACACCTTCAGGTCCATGCATGTGTTGGTCTCCAAATAATGATCTTTTCCACCCCCCAAAGCTGTGAAAGGCCATTGGAACAGGAATAGGTATATTTATTCCAACCATTCCAATTTTTGCTTTATTTGAAAAAGTACGTCCTGAGTCACCGTCTCTAGTAAATATACTAACTCCATTTCCAAATTCATGATCGTTTACTAACTTGAGTGCCTCATTAAAATCTTTTGCCCTTACTACAGAAAGAACAGGCCCAAATATTTCCTCTTTGTAAATTCTCATATCTTTTTTTACATGATCAAACAAACACCCTCCCATATAGAAACCATTTTCGTATCCTTGGATCTTAAAATTTCTTCCATCAACCACTAATTTTGCACCTTCTTTTTCCCCAATGTCTACGTAACCTTTAACTTTTTCCAAATGATCTTTTGTTACGAGAGGCCCCATTTCTGAGTCTTTATCCATTCCAGGTCCTACTTTCAAAGACTCAACTTTTTTTGCAAGAGATTCTACTAATCTATCTCCAATATTACCTACTGCGACAGCTACAGACTGAGCCATACATCTTTCTCCGGCTGAGCCATAAGCTGCGCCCATCAATCCATTGACTGCCTGATCTAAATCACAATCTGGCATCACTACGCAATGATTTTTTGCTCCTCCAAGTGCCTGAACTCTTTTTTCATTTTTAGCACAATTTTCGTAAATATATTTTGCAATAGGAGTAGATCCAACGAAACTCATCGCAGCAACATCTTTATTTTTTATTAAAGCATCTACAGCTTCTTTATCGCCATTTACCACGTTTAACACTCCGTCGGGCAAACCAGCTTCGGATAAGAGTTCTGCAAGCCTAATTGAGCATGACGGATCTTTCTCTGAAGGTTTTAAAATAAAAGTATTTCCGCAAGCAATTGCCATTGGAAACATCCACATAGGTACCATCGCTGGAAAATTAAAAGGTGTGATACCAGCGCAGACTCCTAAAGGTTGTCGAATCGACCAGCTATCAACATTCGTGCCAACATTTTCAGTAAAGTCCCCTTTTAACATTTCAGGTATTCCGCATGCATACTCAACAACTTCTAGTCCTCTAGTTAAAGATCCTTTAGCGTCTTCAAAAACTTTGCCATGTTCTGACACTATTATCTCTGTTAGTTCTTTAGAATTTTTTTCAATTAGTTCTTTGAACTTAAACATAACTCTCGCTCTTTGTAGCGGAGGTTTGTTTGACCACATTTCAAAAGCTTTTTTTGCATCAGCAACTGCTTGATCAACATCTTTGGTATTTGCAAGCTTAACTTCAGCACTTTGTTCACCTGTAGCAGGGTTAAAAACTTTTCCGGTTCTTTTAGATTGGCCTGAAAAACTTTTACCGCTTACAAAATGCTGAATTGTTTTCATGATGTAATTGAATAAATAAGCTTTTAGCTTGTTGCAAGCATTTTTTTAATTGAACCTATCGCTTTTGCGGGATTAAGGCCTTTAGGACATGAATTCGTGCAATTCATAATAGTATGACATCTATACAGTTTTAATTCATCTGCAACTTTTCTTAACCTCTCTTTTTTATCACCATCTCTACTATCATTTATCCATCTGTAAGCTTGCAGCAATACGGCTGGCCCCAAATATTTATCTCCATTCCACCAATAGCTTGGGCAGGAAGTTGAACAGCATGCACATAAAATGCATTCGTAATATCCATCTAATTTTTCCCTATCTTTTTGTGATTGTTTCAGCTCACTTTTCTCTTTTCCTGTTTGGTCAACTTTTAGCCAAGGTTGGATAGACTCATATTGTTTGTAAAGTGTAGTAAGATCACCAATTAAATCTTTTACAACTTTTAAATGAGGTAAAGGATAAATGTTTAAGTCTCCTTTGATATCAGTGTGTGATTTAATACAAGCTAAAGAATTTATTCCATCTATATTCATAGCGCATGAGCCGCAAACACCATGAGCACATGATCTTCTAAAAGTAAGAGAAGGATCTATTTCATTTTTGATCTTAAATAAGATATCTAAAACTTTTGGTCCACAATTATCCATATCAACTTCAAATGTATCAACTCTTGGGTTCTTTCCTGTTGATGGATCCCATCTATAAACATTTACTTTTTTGAGATTTTTGGAGTTTGTTTTATCTTTATAATATTTTCCTACCTCTATTTTTGAATTCTGGGGTAGGCTAAATTGCGCCATACTTAGTATACTCTCTCCTTTGGAGGGAAATACTGTACATCATTTGTTAAAGTTTTCGAGTGCACATCTCTATATTTTATTTCTACATTTTTACCATTTTGCCATGCTAGCGTATGTTTCATAAAATTTTTATCATCTCTTTTGGTATAATCCTCTCTTGCATGGGCTCCTCTACTTTCTTTTCTGTTATAAGCTGAGTCCATTGTCGTTAGTGCTTGACTTATTAAATTGTCAAATTCTAAAGTTTCAACTAAATCAGTATTAAATAACAAAGATTTATCTTTTACAGAAACATTGCTCATACCCTCATAAGGTTTTCTAATTTGTTCAACACCTTCTTTAAGTGTTTTTTCAGTTCTAAATACTGCGCATTTTGACTGCATTGTTTTCTGCATTTCCAATCTAAGCTCAGAAGTTTTGGTTGAACCATTAGAATTTCTAATTTTATCAAATCTCTCTAAACATTTATCTGTTTCTGAATTTGAGACTTCCTCATGTGGGCTGCCTGATTTTACTAATTCTGCTGCTCTTTTAGCGGCTGCTCTTCCAAAAACTACTAAATCAATAAGAGAGTTTGAACCTAATCTGTTAGCTCCATGAACAGAAACACATGCAGCTTCACCAATTGCCATTAAACCAGGAACAGTTTTTTCAGAACCGTTTAGAGTCAAAACTTCAGCTTTATAATTAGTTGGTATACCGCCCATATTATAATGTACTGTTGGTACAACTGGGATAGGCTCTTTACTTACATCTACGTTTGCAAATGTTTTTGCTGCTTCTGAAATCCCCGGAAGTCTCTCGTCAATAACTTTTTTATCAATGTGGTCTAAATGAAGATTGATATGGTCTTTGTTTTTCCCAGCTCCTCTCCCTTCGTTTATTTCCATTTCCATTGATCTACTAACAACATCTCGAGAAGCTAAATCTTTCGCATTTGGAGCATACCTCTCCATGAATCTTTCGCCTTCACCGTTAACTAAAAAACCACCTTCTCCTCTCACTCCTTCAGTAATTAAACATCCAACACCGTAAATACCAGTTGGGTGAAACTGAACAAACTCCATATCCTGTAAAGGTAAGCCTGCTCTTAACACCATCGCATTACCGTCACCCGTGCATGTATGTGCAGAAGTAGCTGAATAATAAACTTTTCCATATCCGCCAGTAGCTATTATAGTTATGTGAGATCTAAATCTATGAATAGTACCATCTGTTAAATTCCAAGCAATTACACCTTTACATTGTCCATCTTTCATAATTAAGTCCAAAGCAAAATATTCAATAAAAAACTCGGTTTGTTGTTTTAAAGCTTGACCATAAAGTGTATGCAAAATTGCATGTCCAGTTCTATCAGCAGCTGCGCAAGTTCTTTGGGCTGTTCCGTTTCCATAATTTTTTGTCATACCACCAAAAGGTCTTTGATAAATTTTACCATCATCTGTTCTGCTAAAAGGAACACCGTATCTCTCTAATTCAACAACTGCTCTAGGTGCCTCTTTGCATAGATATTCAATTGCGTCTTGATCACCAAGCCAATCAGAACCCTTAACTGTGTCATACATATGCCAACGCCAATCGTCTTCTCCCATATTTCCTAAAGCTGCCGAAATACCTCCTTGTGCTGCTGACGTGTGGCTTCTAGTTGGAAAAACTTTTGAAATACATGCAGTTTTTAAACCTGCCTCGGATAAACCTACTGCAGCTCTTAACCCCGAGCCACCAGCTCCGAGAACTACAACATCGTACTCATGATCTATAATTTTATATGCACTCATTAATTAAGGTTATATATACCTAAAATTGTTATTAAAGGAATTGTTATAGCAAATAAATTCAAAGCTTTGTTTGCGACATTTTTGATTTTCTCATCATGCAAATAGTCCTCAAAAATCTCACTTATTGTTAATGCTGAAAAAAAGAAAGCAATTACAATAAATACTGAAAATAATATTTTTGATGGTTGTTCAGATAAAAAAGCTAATGTTTCAGGATAACCTTTATCATATATTGAGACAAAATTTATTATGAACCAAGCCATCAATGGTATTAAAATCAATGAGCTGATTTTAGTAAAAAGCCATTTTTTTGTGGATGTATGCATTAAAAAAAATTTCTCCCTAAAGTGTAAAATAAAATTGTCAAAACAAAAGAACCAATAAAAGCAATTATGCCCGTAATTTTAGATATTTTTAAATCAAAACCATACCCAGCATCCCATATCAAATGTCTTAATTCATTCAAGATGTGAAAACTAAAAGTCCAGCACAAAGAAATAGTTAAAAATTTACCAAAAACAGAATCTAAAATAGTATTTAAAATCGAATAACTATTTTCACCAAAAACTAGCATTATTGCCCAAATGCAAATTAAGACTATTGCAAAAAAATTGATCACTCCAACTATCCTATGGGTAATAGATAACAAAGACGATATCTGCCATTTATAGATTTGTAGATGCGGGCTTAAAGGATTATTATTTTCCATACTAGATTTATAAACTAAAGTTACATTTTTTTCATCAAACACTCTGCTATTTGAGTGGTATTTAAAGCCGCTCCTTTCAATAAATTATCACAAACTACCCACAAATTTATAGCTTTAATATTTGAGTTATCTTTTCTTATTCTAGAAATAAAAGTTGTGTATTCACCCTCAGCTTCTATTGGAGTTATATAGCCACCATCTTTTCGTTCATCAATTACTTTACATCCCGGTGCTGTTTTAAGGATTTTAATTACGTTTTCAAAATCAAAAAGATTTTCAAACTCGATATTAATTGACTCTGAATGACCTGTTTTCACAGGAACTCTTACGCAAGTTGCTGTCACTTCAATTTCACTATCTAATATTTTTTTTGTCTCATTAGTCATTTTCAATTCTTCTTTTGTGTATCCATCTTTATCAAAAAGATCGATATGGGGTATCAAGTTAAATGCTATTTGTTTTGTAAAATTTTGCGAATTAATTTTTTTTCCGTCTAAATAGTTTTTTGTTTGATCAATAAGCTCGTCCATTGACGCTTTACCCGCCCCAGATACAGCTTGATAAGTTGATACAATTACTCTCTTAATTTTATATTCGTCATGCAAAGTTTTTAGAGCCAAAACCATTTGGATTGTTGAACAGTTAGGATTAGAAATTATATTATTATGTTTATTGAGTGCATCAGGATTAACCTCTGGAACAACCAGTGGGACATCTTTTTGCATTCTAAAATAACTTGAATTATCGATTACAATTGTTTTTTTTGCGGCTCGAGGTACCCACTCTTTTGCAATCTGGCTCCCTGCTGCAAAAAAAGTAATTTGGGCTTTGGAGAAGTCATAGTCCTCAAGATTTTCAATAACGATATCTTTGTTTCTAAATTTAATTTTTTTACCTGCACTTTTTGACGAAGCTACTAAGAAAAGACTATTAAATCTTATTTTAGATTTTTCTAAAATTTCTATTGTTTTTCTTCCAACATTTCCTGAAGCACCAATAATTGCAAAATTCATAATTCTATACTTTATTTCAATTTTGCAATAATTGCATCACCCATGTCAGATGTCGAAACCTCTCTCATGTTTTTAGACATTATATCTTTTGTTCTTAATCCTTCATCAAGAACGCTTTGCACTGCCATTTCAATCTGGTCTGCTTCATTTCCAAGATCTAAAGAATATCTTAAAGCCATTGATAAACTTAAAATAGTAGCAATAGGATTAGCTATATTTTTACCTTCAATATCTGGAGCCGACCCATGAACTGGTTCGTAAAGTGATCTTATTCTTCCATTTTTATCTTTTGAACCTAAAGAAGCCGAAGGTAAAAGTCCAAGAGAACCAGTTAACATTGCGGCTTCGTCAGACAACATGTCACCAAATAAATTATCAGCTAAAATTACATCAAATTGTTTTGGATGTCTTAACAGCTGCATTGCGCAGTTATCAGCTAACATATGATTTAATTCAACTTTTTTAAATTCTTTATCTTTAATCAACTGAACTTCTTCTCTCCACAAAACCCCAGCTTCCATTACATTTGATTTTTCACAAGAAGTAACTTTATTTCTTCTTTTTTTTGCTAAATCAAATGCTACTCGAGCTATTCTATGAATTTCGGAAGTTGTATAAGTGTGAGTGTTAACACCCTTTCTTTGATTATTTTCTATAGGCTCAATCCCTCTTGGTTCACCAAAATAAATACCTCCGGTCAACTCTCTGACTATCATTATATCTAAACCAGAAACTATTTCTGGTTTTAAAGTTGAGGCGTCAACTAGTTGTTTAAAACAAATAGCTGGTCTTAAGTTTGCAAATAACTTTAATTCTTTTCTAAGTTTTAAAAGAGCTCTCTCTGGCTTTTTTGAAAATTCTAAATTATCCCACTTAGGTCCGCCGCAAGCACCTAATATTACTGCATCTGACTCTAAAGATTTATAAAAAACCTCATCAGTAATTGGAACTTTATTAGCATCAATAGATGCGCCTCCAATTAACTCCTGGCTTAAAACAAAATCTAAAGATTTTGTTTTGTTCATCCACTCAAGAATCTTTTTAACCTCAGCAATTACTTCTGGGCCAATCCCATCACCAGGTAAAAGCAAAATTTTCCTAGTTTTAGACATTATTTAAAACCCAAGGTTTTGTAATTTGTAAATTTTTCTCAAAATCGTCTATTTTATTTATTTTTTCCATTGAAAGGGCTATATCGTCCAATCCTTCCATTAAACATTTCTTTTTAAAAGCATCTAGTTCAAACCTTACAACTTTATTACCATATTTTACTTCTTGCTTTTCTAAGCTTATTTCTATTTCTTCTTTCCTCTTACAATACTCAGCTAACTCAACTACAATTTTATCATCGATCTTAATTGGAAGAATGCCATTCTTAAAACAATTATTGTAAAAGATATCTGCAAAACTCGAGCTTATTACACTTTTTATACCAAAATCAGAAAGGGCCCATGGAGCGTGTTCTCTGGATGAGCCACATCCAAAGTTTTTGCCAGCTAAAAGAATTTTAGATTTGTTGTAAGGTTCCTTATTAAGAATAAAATTAGGAATTTTGTTTCCATTTTCATCATATCGCATTTCATAAAACAAACTTTTTCCTAAACCTGTTCTTTTAATAGTTTTTAAAAACTGCTTAGGGATAATCATATCTGTATCAATATTTTGTAATGATAAATATGATGGTATTGATTTTAAATTACTAAATTTTTCCATACTATATTTCTCTTACGTCTGTTAATCGCCCTTTAATTGCGGCTGCAATAGCCATACCTGGACTAACTAGGTGTGTTCTTCCACCTCGACCTTGTCTGCCTTCAAAATTTCTATTTGATGTTGATGCACATCTTTCTTTCGGTTTTAATTGATCTGGATTCATCCCTAAGCACATCGAACAACCAGGCTCTCTCCACTCAAAACCTGCATTTTTAAAGATTTTATCTAATCCCTCTTTTTCGGCTTGCTCTTTAACTAATCCAGAGCCTGGCACGACCATAGCACTAACATTATCGGCAATTCTTTTACCTTTTAAAAGATCAGCGGCCAATCTAAGATCTTCTATTCTTCCATTAGTACAACTACCAATAAAAATCTTATCAATTTTTATATCTGAAATTTTAGTGTTAGCTTTTAACCCCATGTAATCAAGAGATCTTTTCATAGCCATTTTTCTATCTTCGTTCTTTTCATTTTCAGGATCTGGTACAACACCAGTCACTGGAGATACATCTTGAGGCGATGTCCCCCAAGTTACTAATGGTTCTATATTTTTCCCATCTATATTTATCTCTTTATCAAATTTACAGTCTTTATCTGAATACAAAGTCTTCCAAAATTGTATAGCTTTATTCCAATTTTCACCTTTAGGCGACATCGTTTTACCTTTTAAATAACTAAATGTCTTTTCATCTGGTGCAATTAAACCTGCTCTAGCACCAGCTTCAATGGTCATATTACAAACAGTCATTCTCTCTTCCATACTCAAATTTTTGATAACATCTCCGGCAAATTCAATTACATATCCAGTTCCACCCGCAGTTCCAATTGTACCAATGATTTTTAAGATTACATCTTTTGCAGTAACACCCTTTGGTAAATTACCATTCACATTTATTCTTAAATTTTTTGATTTCTTCTGTATTAAAGTTTGCGTAGCAAGAACATGCTCGACTTCAGATGTTCCTATTCCAAAAGCTAACGCTCCGAATGCTCCATGCGTTGCAGTATGGCTATCACCACATACTATTACTGTTCCTGGCTGAGTAAAACCTTGTTCTGGTCCTATGATATGTACTATCCCTTGACGCTTATCATTAACATCGAAAAGTTCTACTCCAAAGTCTTTGCAATTTTTTCTTAATGTTTCGACTTGTATTCTAGAGTCCTCATCGTTTATGCCTTTAGACCTATCAGTAGTAGGAACATTATGATCAGGCACTGCAAGTGTTAATTCTGGTCGTCTGACTTTTCTTTTTTGTAATCTGAGTCCTTCAAAAGCTTGTGGACTTGTAACTTCATGGACCAAGTGTCTATCAACATAAATTAATGATATTCCATCGCTTTGTTCATTAACAAGATGGTTTTCCCATATCTTATCGTATAGTGTTTTTGACATTTAATTTTATTTTTTTTCGCTTGTTTGCTTTTCAGCTTTAGCTTCGACTTTTGGAGCCTCTTTTTTTACTTCTTCGATTTTAGTCTCTTGTTTAGTAGGCTCGATTGGTTCTGCTTTTGGCTCTTCAGTTTTAACTGAAACATCAACACCAATTTTCTTTTTAATTTTTTCAGCTATTCTTGCAGATTTTCCTTTTCTATCTCTTAAATAATAAAGTTTTGCTCTTCTAACTTTTCCAGATCTTATAACTTTTATTGAGTCTACATTAGGGCTATAGAGTGCAAAAGTTCTCTCTACACCTTCACCAAATGAAATTTTTCTGACGGTAAAAGAAGAGTTTATGTCTCTATTTTTTTTAGCAATACAAACACCTTCGAAATATTGAATTCTCTCTCTTTTACCTTCTACAATTTTAACTCCTACTTTAATTGTGTCCCCTGGAGAAAAGTCAGTAATTTTTTTATTTGCAGCTATCTTTTTTACTGCAGCTTTATTTATGTCTTCAATGTTTTTCATTTTTTTTCTCTAAATATTTTTTCCAAAGATCAGGTCTCTGGCGACGTGTTATAGCCTCTGATTGAGACAAACGCCACCCTTTTATTTTGCCATGATCTCCTGAAAATAAGACCTCTGGAGGACTTTTCCCTTCCCATTCTCTTGGTTTAGTATATTGAGGATATTCTAAAAGGTGATTTTCAAAACTTTCCTCTTTAACGGAGTCTTTATTTCCTAATACTCCAGGTAATAATCTCACTAAAGCGTCAATCATCACAAAAGAAGCTGGCTCTCCCCCTGATAGGACAAAGTCACCTAAACTATATTCTTCAATATTTCTTGTCTCCAGGAGTCTTTGATCAACACCTTCAAAATGACCACAGATAAGGTTTAATTTTTTTTCTTTACTTAATGATCTAGCAACATTTTGATCAAATTTTTTTCCTCTTGGAGATAAGTAAATAATTTTTTCTCCTTTTTTTATATTCTTATCAAGAGCTGATGCTAATATATCAGGACGTAAAAGCATTCCACTTCCTCCTCCAAAAGGAGTATCGTCTACTGTACCGTGGTTATCTTTAGAATAATCCCTGATATTAATTACTTTTAAATCCCAAATTTTATTTTCCTTTGCTTTTTTAAATATTCCGATATCTAAAGGACCCGGAAACAAGTCTGGATATAAAGTAAAAATTTTTACTTCTAGCATCTCTAATTACCTTTTGGTTAAGCCTTTTTTTCTTCCTTTTTAGGCTCTTCCTTTTTAGCCTCTGCTTTAGGTTGTTCCTTTTTAGGCTCTTCCTTCTTTGGTTCTTCCTTTTTAGCCTCTGCTTTAGGTTGTTCCTTTTTAGGATCCTCTTTTTTTGCTTCAGCTTTTTGATCAGGCTTTTTACCGTCAGCCGCTGGAGCTTCTTTTTTAGTTTCTTCTTTTTTATTTTCCTCAGCTTTTTTTCTATCTTTTTTTGGTACTGCCTTTTGAGGATTGTTTCCAGGTTTTGGCATTGGCATTAACTGTACCTCTCCTAGTAATCTAGAAACTCTCATCGTTGGCTGAGCTCCTTTGCTAATCCAATATTTTACTCTTTCTGCTTCTACTTTTATTCTTTCCTTTTTATCTTTAGGGAGCAACGGATTGTAAGAGCCAATTTTTTCAATAAATTTTCCATCTCTTGGGTATCTACTGTCAGCAATTACAATTTTATAAATGGGTCTTTTTCTTACACCGCCCATTGATAGTCTTATTCTTAACATTTTATACCTTTCATTTTAGTTGATTAAGCATTTCATCAGGGATCACCCCAGATGGAATTTTTTTTCCTTTAGACATTTTTTTCATCATGTCAGACATCATTTTAAATTGTTTTAATAGTTTATTAATTTTTGAAACCTCTACACCTGCTCCTTTAGAAATTCTTTTCCGTCTTGATCCGCTAATAATTTTTGGATTTTCTCTTTCATGTTTAGTCATTGATAAAATAATTGCCTCATTCTCTACTAACATTTTTTCATCTATATTTGCTTGATCCATTTTTGCTTTCATTTTATTCGCGCCAGGCAACATAGACATTACTCCCTCCATGCCACCCATCTTTTTCATTTGCCTTAGCTGCGAAAGATATGAGTCCATAGTGAAAATTCCTTTTTTTAATTCGTCCTCTGTTTCTTTAATTTTTTCTTCACTTAAATCTTGTTGGGCTTTCTCTACTAGAGTTACTACATCACCCATTCCTAATATTCTGTTGGCTAATCGGTCTGGGTGGAAAAGTTCAAGATCAGTAATTTTTTCTCCAACACCAATATATTTAATTGGTTTACCAGTTACATGTTTCATGCTTAATGCTGCACCACCTCGCGCATCACCATCAACTCTTGTGAGAATGATTCCAGAAAGATTAACAGTGCTGTCAAATTCCTTTGCTACATTTACAGCTATTTGTCCTGTTAATGAGTCAGCTACTAAAATTGTTTCAGCTGGTTTTGTAATGTCTTTAATTTGCTTAATCTCAGACATCATTGTTAGATCTATCTGAGTTCTTCCTGCAGTATCAAATATAATTACATCTGAGCCATTGAGGTTAGCTGCATTTAATGCTCTCTTAGTAATATCTATTGGTTGTTGCTTTTCAACTATAGGCAAACATTGAATACCGTTTGCTTCAGCAAGTAATTTAAGTTGTTCTTGAGCAGCAGGTCTGTAAACGTCTAAACTAACTAACATTACTTTTTTTTTATAACTCTTCTCTATATTTTTTGCTAACTTTGCTGCAGAAGTTGTTTTTCCTGAACCTTGTAGTCCAACTAATAAAAGAGAAACTGGTGGAACAGCTTTGAAGTTAAGTTCTTCGTTTTTAGATCCTAAAATATTTACTAGTTCATCGTAAACAATTTTAACTATCATCTGTCCAGCAGATGTTGATTTTATAATTTCTTTACCAATAGCTTTTGGTTTTACATTGGCTATAAATTCTTTAGTAACTGGAAGAGCCACATCAGCCTCTAACAAAGCTAATCGTATCTCTTTTAAACCAGAGTCAACTTGCTCCTCGGTCAATGAAGGAGCGCTTTTTAATTTAGAAAAAATACTTTCTAATTTATTTGTTAAATTTTCAAACATTTTTATAACATCCAACACCTATCGCACTAGTGGGCGAACCTTCGCTGACTAGTGTCGACACTCTTGTTTTCAAGAGCACCGCAAAAACATGTGTATTTGCGGAAAGTTTGTGGAAACTACAATTTGGGGTTTTAAAAGTCAATGAATAATTATACTAATCAATTATGGCAACGATTAACGCATATAAAATGGATGGATTGGGTAATGACTTTTTAATCATTGATAGAAGAAAGTCATCCGTAAATCTCTCTAAAAAACAAATTATTGATTTTGCTGATAGAAAAAACATTGGATTTGATCAACTTATTTATATTGAAAAAGAATTAGATCAATACGTACCTATTACTATTTTTAACTCTGATGGAAATGAAGTAGATGCATGTGGTAATGGAAGTAGATGTATTATAAAATTATTACCATTGATCGATTCTAAATCAAAAGAAGAGTACGAAAAAAATTCAAAAAAAAATATTAGTTTAAAAACAAAAAATAGAATTTTGACTGGATCTTTATCTGATAAAAGTAAAGTGCTTTTAGATATGGGAAATCCAATTTTTGATTGGAATAAAATACCACTTTCCAAAAACATTGACCCAGGAAATGTAGATATAGAGATTGATGGTGAAAAAATTAGTTTTGGTTTTTGTGTAAATGTGGGCAATCCTCATATAATTTTTTTCAATGTATTCAATGAAAATTTTGATAAATTTTACCGTCAATTGGAAAACTTTGGACCAAAAATTGAAAATCACAAACTTTTTCCTGAAAAAGTTAATGTAACTTTTGCAAGCATTGTAAATAAAGAGCATATTGTTGTTAGAGTCTGGGAGAGAGGAGCTGGCTTAACTAAAGCCTGTGGAACAGCTGCATGTGCAACTGCGGTTGCTGCTAATAAACTGAAATTGGTTAAAAATGCTGTAACGGTAGACTTTCATGATAATTTAAAAGGAGAACGAGAAGGTTTATTTATAAGTGTAGAACCAGAACCGGTAAACAAAATTTTCATGATTGGTCATGCAGGTGGTCCATCTAAAATTGAATTAGAGGTTTAACTATGTCTATATTCGGTAAATTCAAACAAGGGCTGGGTAAAAGTTCCTCGGGACTCACAGAGGGGTTTAAAAATATTTTTTCAAAAAAAAAAATTGATTTAAATATTCTTGAAGAATTTGAGGAGTTAATTATTTCATCTGATGCTGGTGTTGATGTAGCTAAAGAGCTTCGAAAAGATTTTGAAAATTTTAAAGTAGATAAAAAATTAGACGATCATAAAGAAATTTTAAAACTTTTAGCAGATAAATTAGCAATAAATCTCCAAAAGTACGAAAAGGATTTAAGTCTAATGGGAAACGCTAAATCTTCTGTAATCGTTGTGTCTGGTGTAAACGGTGTAGGAAAAACAACTAGTATTGGTAAACTTGGAAAATATTTTAAAGACAATAATAGATCTGTTGTCTTTGGAGCAGCAGATACTTTTAGAGCAGCAGCCATAGATCAGCTACAAGTTTGGGCTGCAAAAGTAAAAGTAGATATAATTAAATCAGAGATAAATAGTGATCCGGCCTCAGTTGCCTTCAAAACTGCTGAATTTGCAAAAAAAAATGAAATTGATGTTGCTTTGATTGATACAGCAGGAAGGCTGCAAAATAAAAAAAATTTAATGGAAGAATACAAGAAGATTATTAATGTCTTGAAAAAAATTGATGAGTCTTTTCCAAATGAAGTAATTCTGGTTCTTGATGCAACTACTGGCCAAAATGCATTAAATCAAGTTGAAGAGTTTAGTAAAATACATAATCTAACGGGGTTAATAATTACAAAACTTGATAGCACTGCCAAAGGCGGGGTAGTCCTTGCTATTTGTAAGAAGTATAATTTACCCATTGTTGCAATCGGAATGGGAGAAAAAGAAGATGACTTACAACCTTTCAATGCTGAATATTTTTCAAAAGCTCTTTTAGGTATTGAAACTTAAAAACTTTCTCAAAGCATTTATTAGTTGATCATTAAATTCCATCATATGATCGTCGTTATCTGAAAAGTAACTGAATTTTGGACTATTGGCCTTCTCAAATAATTCTACACCCATTTTAAAAGGAACAACATCATCTTTCTTACCGTGCATAATTAAAATAGGAATATTTATATTCTTAATCTTTTTTAATGAGTCGTACCTGTCTTTAATCAATAAATCGATAGGTAAATAAGGATAATAAATTTTTGCTGCATCTGCGATTGAGGTAAAAGGTGACTCTAAAACTATACCTGAAAAAGAATTGTTTTGGCCCAACTCTGTAGCAACACCTGTGCCTAATGACTCACCATATAAAATTATATTTTTATTAATTACTCCAGTATTATTAAGCCATTCAACAGATTTTCTAGCATCATTGTACAAATTTTTCTCTGTTGGTTCGCCTAGATTACCACTGAACCCTCTCCATGAAATAATAAGAATATTTACATTTAATTTATTTAACTCATTAAGTTTATGAACCCTATTGGTTAGATCACCTGCATTACCGTGGAAGTATAAAATTGTTTTATATTTTTTTAAGTCTTTTTCCAAAAACCATGATTTAAGTTTTATATCTTTATCAACCCCAATAAAAACTTCTTTATATTCAAATTGAATTTCATCTCCCGTGTAGTTATTTTCACTTGGGTGATAAAGTAATTTTCTTTGGTACAAATAAGTGAAAAGTACAATTATAATGTAAGCTAATGTAATTGACGATAAAGCTAAATAAAGATACTTCATACTTTTTTTCTAGCGAAATAAACTCCGGTAAAAACTAATAAACCACCTAAATAATGAAAACTTAGAAGAGGTTCTTCAAAAATTATAATTCCAAATATAGATCCATAAACTGCGAATAAATATAAAGTAAACCCAGCAAAGGATGCGCCTACATATTTTTGTAACCGTGTATATAAGGAGAAAGCAATAATACTAGGTGAAATAGCAGCAAAAATAATCCAGAATAAAAATGTCTGATTATAATTTGTCTTAGCAAAATAAATATTTTCTAAAATAAAAAATGGGAAAAGCGACATAAATCCAAACATTGCGATTAAAGTAAATCGAGCCATTAAACTAAATTTTGATTTCCAATTTAATAAATAAATTGAGTAAAGAGCCCAACCTAAAGCTGCTCCCAAAACCCATAAGTCACCTATTGTAAAATTTAGGTTTATTAAAAAATCTAAATTACCTTTAGATATAATTGTAAAAACACCTGCGATACAAATAAATAAGCCTAATATTCTAAAAAAATTAATTTTTTCTTTAAAGAATAAAATCGATAAAAAAATTATTATTACTGGTGAAGATGTATAGATTATACCAATATTTGCCATTGTTGTTGTCATGCCTGCAAGATTTGGAAAAGCCCCACATATACCGCAACCCATTGAGCCTAAGAAAAAAAGCTTAAAAAACTCTTTATTAAAGTCTTTTTTATTTTTTAATATTTCGTTAAAAAAAAATGGAAATAATATAATGAATACAGTAAGCCATCGCCAAAATGCTAGAGAAATAGGAGGTACTGTCTCAACGCCCCCTCTTGCAACAATAGTGTTTGTAGCCATAAAAATTGGCTGGATTAACAAAAGTAAATAAGGAGCGTAAGGATTATTTTTTGTCAATGAAGGCTTCATAGAACATCATTACAATTACCATACCCATTAAGATATAAACAGGAAGCACATCAAAAAATCCTATCATCATTGATCTAGTTAATGTTGTGGCTAAACCAATTAAAAAAAGGGTACATAGGCCAATGCCAATTATTATTGTAATTTTATCCTTCATCTCTACAATTTTTCTCAAGCCAGTTAGCTGTACCTAAAAATCTTAAATCATCAAGTTTATCACCAACTAACTGAACTCCTAATGGTAAGTCATTTTCACCTGTAAGTAAAGGTAATGAAATTGCGGGCAAACCAAGATAAGTCCAGATTTTTTGGAAGTCCGCACTTCCAGTAGATTTTAATCCTTTGTCAGCAACTCCGCTTGATGATGGAGTAATAATTCCGTGGTAATCTTCAAAAACTTCTTTATAAGACTCGTAACTTTGTTTCATAAAATCCGAAGCATCGCCATATTCTTTTGCTGAATATTTTAATCCTCTAGAGATAGCTTCTCTTATTTCTTTTGAGAGTTTAGTTTTATCTTTTTTATAATAAACTTGAAAATTATTTGCCATATCAACTTCATGAATGATCTGATGATACTTTGGTATATCGTCAAAGTATGAAGGTGTATCAAAAACCTCTATGTTTTTTTTGAAGTTTTTAATTAAGAATTCAAAAGCCTGCTGTGATTTTTTATTTATATTTTTCCAATTTTTCGTTTTATAAAAAATAAACTTTGGATCAAAAACTGGTCCTTTCTCACATTCCTGAATCATATTATCAGCAGCGAAATAAATTGTTGAGGGGTCATGTAAATCTTTTCTTATTAGTGATTTAGCTAATAATGCAACATCTTTTACACTTTTACCAAATACGCCCATTGTATCAAGTTTATCTGAAACTTTTAAAACACCGTTTCTAGAGATTAATCCATACGATGGTTTATATCCAACTACACCACAATATGATGCTGGTCTAATTACTGATCCACCTGTTTGAGAACCGACTGACAAAGGTGCCATGTGTGACGCAACAACAGCTGCTGAGCCGCTTGATGATCCTCCTGGGGTTCTTGAATAATCATGAGGATTTTTTGTTTTAGATGGATGTATATATGCAAGTTCACAAGTAACAGTTTTACCCATGATAATTGCCCCTGAATTTTTTAATAAGTTTACAATTTCTGAGTCTTGTGAATTAGACATTTTTTTTCTAAAGACTGTCCCACATTCAGTTGGCATATCGTACGTACCTATAATATCCTTGATTGCAACTGGCATACCGTGCAATAGCCCCAGGGGTTTTCCAGATTTTCTATAAGTGTCAGCTTCTTCAGCTTTTTCTAATAAAAGTTTTTTGTCTAAAAATTGCCAAGCCTGAACATCTTTTTCAAATTTTTTAATTCTATCTAAATAAGCTTTGCAAAGATCTAAAGAAGAAATTTCACCAGAATGAAGTTTTTGCGATAAATCGTAAGCACTTAAAGATGTAACGTCTATCATTTAAATTGTTAATTAGCGAATAATGTATCTGGCAACCAAAGAGCTATTCCTGGAAATAGATACATTAAAAACATAGCAAATATAACAATACCTAGGAAAGGCATAATGCCTCTAAATATTTCCATTAACTCTACATTTTTAGATTGGACACCTTTTAAATAGTAGGCGGACATTGCCATCGGCGGTGTTAAAAATGAAGTTTGTAAATTCAAAGCGATAAGCATTGCGAAAAAATAAGGATTTACCTCGAAGAAAGCTACTAAAGGTAAAAATATTGGAACAAATATAATTAAAATTTCTGTCCACTCCAGTGGCCAACCTAGTAAGAAAATAATTATTTGTGTGATTACTAAGAATTGCCATGGTTGTAAATTCATTGATTTAAAGAAATGCTCAAAAACTTCATGGCCACCTAAGTAAGAAAAAACAGATGCGAAAGTCCAAGAGCCAATGAATAACCACATTATCATTGCAGTTGTCTTTGCCGTTAGAAATACAGACTCTTTAAAATTTTTCCATTTTAAAGTCTTGTAAAAATAAGAAAGCACTAATGCACCAAAGGCTCCTACTGCTGCAGCCTCTGCAGGTGTAGCAAGTCCTCCTAAAATAGTTCCCAGTACTAATATTATTAATGAGAAAAGTGGTAAGAACGAAACCATAACCTCTTTTAAAATTTCAGATCTTGGCGGAATATCCTCTTTTGGAGGTTTAGGCGCTATTGATGGATTAAAATAAGCAAGTGTAATTGCGTACATTATATAAAGACCAGCTAATAATAATCCTGGGAAAATTGCTGCTGCAAACAATCTTAAAGGTGAAAGCTGAGCAATAACTGAGTAAACAATTAACATTATACTTGGAGGAATCAAAATTCCTAAACATCCACCAGAACAAATTACTCCTGAGGCAAATTTTTTATCATATCCTGCCCTTATCATTGCAGGCCATGCAAGTAATCCCATTAGTGTAACAACAGCACCAATAATTCCTGTCGCTGTTGAAAATAAAGCGCAAGTTACAAGCGCGGCAACAGCCATAGAAGCTGGTAATCTATGAGATGCTAGTCTGATCGCAAAAAACAATCTAGAAACTATTCCGGCTCTCTCAACTAAGTAGCCCATAAATAAAAAGAGTGGGACGGCGGTTAAAACAGTGTTATCCATCACTGTATAAGTGTTCTGAACAAATAATTGGAAAATTCTATTATCAAAAAGATGTTCCATTCTAGTGGGATCAAAATAAGCGTAATAACCAAAACCAACTCCCATCGCCATTAAAGTAAATGCGATAGGAAAACCTAGCAGTACAGCAAATAAGAAAATTGACATCATTAAAATTGCTATTTCTGGATTGGTTAAACTAAATAACATCTTTTTGATCCTCGTCTTGTGAAGTTCGCATTAACATTTTTTCTGTTTCCTCTGCTACTACCATTCGAGCAGGCCAGTGACCAGTTTTAATACAAATAATTGCTCTACAAACTTCACTGATACCCTGGATAACCAATAAAATTCCTGCTGCAGGTATCAAAGATTTCGCCATATAAATTTGGATTTGAGCTGGACTATTCCAACTTGTTTCTTTTATCTTCCAAGCAAGCGAAGCATATTCATAACCATAAAAAGCTAAAGCAAGAACTCCAGGAAAGAAAAAAATAAAATATAAAACTAAATCGATGTAACCTTGTGTTCTTGGTTTAAAAAGTCTGTAAATTACATCACCTCTTACATGAGCTTCTGTAGATAAAGTGTATGCGCCTGCCATCATAAAAATTGCGCCATACATTTGTAAACTAAAATCGAAATTCCATAAGGTAGGAGCATTGAAAGCATATGCCATAACTACTTCATAACAAGTTCCTCCCATTAAAATTACGATACACCATGAAAATGCCTTCCCTACGGAAGTACTTAAAGTATCTGCAAAGTGAATAAATCCTCTCATGAGATTTTAAACTATTCTAATTTTTTTGTAATTTCCATAAAAAAAGGGGGCGCAAATACGCCCCCTTTTATGTTTAAAATATAATTAAATTTTAACTTTTGCTATTGAACCGAACTCATTCTCGTAAGCCAACTTGTAATTAGGTTGGTTCATGAGTAAGTATTTCATAACTCTCTTAGCATAAGCTTTTTGTGAGTCTACAATCTTTTTAAAGAATGGATCTTTCTTATTGAAATCACCAATTACTTTATCCCAACCTTTTAGCTGTTGAGCTAAGATCGCATCTGACGTTTGATACACATTTACTTTGTGCTGGTTCATCAATTTAGATAAGTCAGCAGAGTATCTTACTAATGCTTTAAAGTAGTTATCACTGTTCGCAGCATAAGCAGCATTTTTTAGAATAGCCTGATGTTTAGGTGATAATCCATTAAATGTCTTCTTATTTACAGGGATTTCAAACATCTCTTGTGATTGGTGGAAGCTTCCTAAGTGATAATGCTTAGAAACGTCTTGCATACCAAATTGAGAGTCTGATGTTGGGTTGTTAAACTCAGCAGCTTCAATCAAACCTGTCTTCATTGCAGGCTGAATTTCACCTCCTGGTAATTGTCTTACAACCATTCCCATTGCTGTTAATACGTTAGTAGCTAGTCCTACTGTTCTGTACTTCATACCTTTTACATCAGATACTTTTGTTACGTTCTTTTTGAACCATCCAAAAGGCTGTGCAGGCATTGGCATATGGAAGAAACCAATATAATCGAAACCAACTTTTGCAAGTGTTTCGTCATAAAGTTTTCTACCTCCACCATACTCTATCCATCCCATAATTTCTTGAGATGACATTCCGTATGACGGACCAGTACCGAATAGAGAAGCTGCTGGATTTTTTCCATACCAGTAAGCTGTTACCCAGTGTCCCATATCAAGTACACCTGAACTTACTGCTTGTCCAATTTCCGAAGTCTTTACTACAGCTCCAACTGGCTGAAGATCAATTTTTAATTCACCTCCAGACATGTCGCCTACCATTTTTGCGTAGTCGCCAGCCATTTCAAAGAAAATGTTAGCGCCTGACGGCCAAGCCGCTTGCATCTTTAAAGTTTGAGGAGCACCAAATGCAACGTTAGGCATTGCAACTGTTGCTGCCGCTGCAGCACCCGTAGCTGCTGCTGCTTTAAAGAACTTACGTCTTGATGGAGTTTTTACTCCTTTTTTTATTTTTGACATATGTCCTCCGTTAGTTAATTAACTGAAATATTTAAACACAATCTCAAATCAGAGTCTCGATATATTTAGAATAATTTTAAAGTAAAAATAATAGATTCAATCTACAGGTGTACTAATTAACTTGATCTTGTGGTTTCTTTCCAGAGAAGAAGTCCTCTAAATTTTTTGTAGCCCTAAACGCCATATCCCACCTAGTTCTTTTTGTTGCACTTCCTAAATGTGGAAGTAAAAAAATATTTTTTAACTTCAAATATTCTGGATGAATTTTTGGCTCACCATTGTAAACATCTAAACCGTAAGCGAATACTTTTCCGCTTTTCAATGCTTCGATCATAGCATCATCGTCAACTATATCTCCTCTTGCTGCGTTACCTATAACAGTATTTTCTTCTAGATAGCTTAGCGTTTCTTTATTCACAAGTTTTGTTGTTTCTGGAGTTGCAGGACAATTGATTGATAAAAATTCACTTTGTTTAAAAAGGCTTTTTAAATCTTTATGATAAATTGCTCCATCTTCCAATTCCGGCGAAAGTTTAGATCTATTATGATAATGAATTTCCATATTAAAAGCCTTAGCTCTTTTAGCAACTGCCCGACCTATTCTGCCCATTCCTAATATTCCTAGTTTTTTATTTGACATTTGTTTTCCTAACAAGAAATCCCATGACCATTTCCAATTTTGAGTTTCAGCTGCTAAACGTCCTTCATAAGCTTTTCTAGAAGCACCTAGTAAAAGTAAAATCTGAATATCTGCTGTAGCATCTGTAAGTACATTGGGTGTATTCGTAACAGTAATTCCTTTTTCTTTTGCAGCTTTTATATCTATATTTCCAAAACCAACTGCACCGTTAGCAATAATTTTTATTGAACTTGAAAGTTTTGAAATGGTATCAGCGCTGATAGGATCAGAAACAGAACTTAATATCCCGTCAAAATTTTTGGAACCATCTATTATTTCTTGAGGTTTATAAATCTTATCGTCTTTATTTAAAGTAACTTCAAATAATTCTTTAAGTTTCTCCTCATTTTCTTTGAGAAGTTTTCTTGTAACAAAAATTTTTTTTTTCATTTTAAAAATTATTTAGTTTATAAGGCTTGGGTCCTCCGGTAAACCAATCAAGTAACTCTACAGTATGGATAATTGGTATTCGAGTACCGGCTGATATTTGTGTCATACAACCAATATTACCTGTTGAAATAAAATCAGGTGAAATTTTTTCAATATTATTTACTTTATTTTTCAAAAGAGATTTAGCCATCTTTTGATGTAAAATATTGTAAGTACCGGCGGAGCCACAACACAAATGTCCTTCTGGAATATCTAGTACTTCGTTACCAGTTTTTGAAATTAAATCTTTTGGTTGATCATGGACTTTTTGCCCGTGTTGCATCGAACATGCTGAATGATACGCTATTCTATATTTTTTTTCTGAATTTAAATTTATGTTTAATTTTAAATTTTCGTCGAGGTATTCAGTAATATCTTTAGTTAATTCTGAAATTTTTTTTGCTTTCTTTTTCAAGTCTTTATCGTTTTTAAAAATTTGACCATAGTCTTTTAATGTTGTCCCACATCCAGATGTATTACTTATTATCGCATCCAATCCATTTTTAAGATACTCTTCGTGCCAGCTCTCAATATTATTTTTAAATGACTCGTGTGCTAGTTTTTGTTTTCCCAAATGATGGTTTAAAGAACCACAACAATTAATGTCTGGCATTACTACGACTTCAACATTGTGTCTATTTAAAAGTCTTATAGTAGCCTCATTTATTTCAGGAGAAATAACTCTTTGCACACATCCAGTTAATAAAGCCACTCTTGAAACCTTCTTGCCTTTATTAACCTCGTAAACTTTTTGATCTTTTAATTTTTTTCCTGGGATTTTATCTGGCATTAAATTTAATGCGTTTCTAATAAATTTTGGAAATAAAAAACTAAATGGTTTTATTAATTTAGAAGATAAAGCCATTAGCAAGAATACTTTTGGTCTCGGTAGTATAAACGATAGTATGTTTCTAAAAACTCTATCCAAAAAAGGTCTTCTGTAAGTTTCTTCAACGTAATTTCTACCATGATCAATTAAATGCATGTAGTTTACTCCTGAAGGGCAAGTAGTCATACAAGAGTAACAAGATAAACAACTATCTATATGTTTTGCTATTTCTTTTGTGGCAGGTTTTTTGTTTTCTAACATATCTTTAATGAGATATATTCTTCCTCTTGGTCCCTCTAGTTCCTCTCCATTAATTTGATAAGTGGGACAAGTAGCATTACACATTCCGCAGTGAACACATTTCCTAATTATTGTTTCGCTCGTTTTGTTATCTTTATTCTGAAGTTGTTTGTCAGTAAATGATGTCTGCATTTAAATTCCTGTATACATTTTTCCTGGGTTAAAAATTCTTTTTGGGTCAAAACTCCTTTTAATTTTTTCACTTATTTTATACTTAATTGGATCTATTGTAAAAATATCAGCAGAGGCTTTTAGATCCTCTTCAACTTTAATTAAAGTAGTATAACCTTGATGTTTTTTTACTATATCCTTTATTTCACTTAAAATTTTGATATTTAATTGATCAAATGAGGCCCAGATTAGATTACCTCCCCAATCAATAAAATATTTAATCTCAAAATTTTTAAGTTTTTGTATGACCTGTAAGGTTTCGCTCATTGGAAGAACTATCCTTAATAAATTACTTTCTAATTTTTTAAAAACCTCCAAATTTTTTGTCCGACTCCAAAAAATATTACTTTGTTCATGGTCTAATATAGAAAGCTCCTGATCCAAGAGACTTAATTCTTTGGACAATCTGTTTAATCTTTGGTCTACAGAATTTATTGGACCTTCAATTCTAATAGCTGTTAGGCCTCCATCATGTGTAAGATCATTTAAAACAAAATTTTTTCCAAAATAGTCTGGATAAAATACACCGCCAGATGGATCTGTAGAAGATGACAATGCTTTTCCAAGAAAGTCTAATGATTTTTTAAGATGAGGGTTCTTAATCACTAAAGTTTTACTTATTTCTGGTTTTGGTAATACTTTTATTGAAAGCTCAGTTAATATTGTAAGCGTACCAAAAGATCCAGCTATCAATTTGCTTAAATCATAACCAGTAACATTTTTAACTACTGTTCCTCCTGATTTAATAGTTTCACCTTTTCCATTAATCCCTTGAAAACCAAGTATGTGATCTCGAACACTTCCAACTTTAAATCTTCGTGACCCAGCAAAATTGCATGATACAACTCCACCAATAGAACCACTGTTGCTTTCTCCGGAAAATAGGTAACCAAAATCATTTGGTTCAAAAGCTAGTTGTTGATTATTTTTATCTAGCTCTTCAATTATTTCTCTTAAAGGAGTGCCTGCTTTAACTTTGATATAAAGCTCCTCAGGCTTGTAATCAATTATCCCCTTATATTCTGATAGATCTATAGTTTTCTCAGATTGAAAATTTCTTCCGATTTTATTTTTTGATTTTAATCCATTAATTTCTAGAGGTATATTTTTTCTATAACAATTTTTTACTACCTCAACTATTTCCTCCCGAGAGCTCGGTTTAAAAATATTTTGATTAAAATCTAGGGATGTCTGGGAATTTTGTTTTTCCTCCATGGACATGAACTCTTCCTTCCTCAGCACATTTTCTAAGTATTGGATAAACTTTTCCAGGATTCAATAAAGAGTTTGGATCTAAAGCTACTTTAATAGTTAATTGCTGTTGGATATCTTTATCATTGAAAGCTTCACACATTAACTCTCTTTTTTCTATGCCAACTCCATGCTCACCAGTAAGTGCACCGCCGACTTTTACGCAATACTTAAGAATATCAGCTCCAAATTCTTCACATTTTCTTAATGACTCTTTATCATTAGCGTCAAACATTATTAAAGGATGAAGATTTCCATCACCTGCATGAAAAGCGTTAGCAACTGGCAAATTATATTTTTTAGATAGTCTTGAGATTTCATTTAAAACCTCAGCAAGTTTTCCTCTTGGAATTGAACCATCCATGCACATATAGTCTGGTGCTAGAACTCCACAAGCTGGGAAAGCTGCTTTCCTACCAGCCCAAAATTTTAATCTCTCTTCATTTGATTTGCTTATTTTTAAACTAGACGAATTATTTTTTTCGGCAATTTCTTTTGTCTTTTGAATGTAAGCTTCAACTTCATGCTCTGTTCCATCAAATTCTACAATCATCATTGCTTCAGCATCGGTTGGGTAGCCTGCTTTAGAATAATCGTTAGTTGCTTTCGTTAAAGCTTTGTCCATTATTTCCATCCCAGCCGGTATACATCCTTGTGCGATTATTTCTGCAACACAGTTTCCAGCATCTTCTATTGAAGGAAAGCCCACTAGAGCTGCTTTTACAACTTCAGGCGACTTTAAAATTTTAACAGTAACCTCTGTGATTACACCAAGTAGACCTTCTGAGCCAGTCATCAAGCCAAGGAAATCATATCCTTCGGAGTCCATGGCTTTACCACCAAATTTAGTTATAGTTCCATCCATTAAGACTACTTCGATGCCTAAAAGGTTATTCGTAGTAGCACCATACTTTAGGGAGTGAACACCACCAGAATTTTCTGCAACGTTTCCACCTATTGAACAAGCAATTTGACTCGATGGGTCTGGGGCATAATAAAAACCCTTATCTTGAACTGCATGTGTAATTGCTAAATTTGTTACACAAGGTTGAGTAACTACACATCTGTTTTCATAATCAATTTCAATAATCTTATTAAATTTACCCATTGCCATTAAAACACAATCCTCTAAAGGCATCGAACCGCCGGATAAACCTGTTCCGGCTCCTCTTGGAACTACTTTAATTTTATTCTCATTACAGTATTTTAAAGTTTGACTAACTTCCTTAACGGTCTCAGGCATAACCACTAATAAAGGCATTTGTCTGTAAGCCGTCAAGCCGTCGGTTTCGAAAGGTCTTAATTCATCAGGATTTGAAAGAACATTTTTAGAATTAATAATTTCACGAAGATCTGATGCTATTTTGTCTTTTTTGGACATTATTACATCATCAACTTTTGGCATTTGTAAAGAGCTCATAATCAATCCTACTTAAGCATTTTTGAAATTTTTTCTAGGGCTTTTTGAATGTTATCCCTCGATGCAGCGAAGCTAAAACGAACATAATCTGTTGATGTTTTACCAAAAGCCGTCCCAGGTACAATTGCCACACCAGCTTCATGCATACATTTTTTTGAAAATTCGCTTCCGCTCATTCCTGTTCCCTTTACATTTGGAAAAGCATAAAACGCCCCTCCAGGCATACTACATTCTACACCAGGTAAATCATTCAATCCTTTATGAATTAGTTTTCTTCTTTGATCGAATTTTTCCATCATATGATGAATAGAATCATCAGGTCCATCTAATGCCGCTATACCTGCGAACTGTGACGGTGCGTTTACGCATGAGAAACTATTAATTGCTAGTTTAGTTACGTGAGGAATTAAATTTTCTGGCCACACGCTCCAACCCATTCTCCAGCCAGTCATTGAGTAAGCTTTGCTCCACCCGTCTAAAACTATTAATCTATTCTGTAAGTCTGGGTAATTAAAAAAAGTTGGCATTTCTTTTCCATCAAAAATTTGTCTACTATAAATTTCATCGCTAAGTATAGTTACGTGAGGATGTTTCTTTAAGCCTTCAGCTAGAAAGTCAATTGCAGGTTTTTCTACAAAACTTCCTGTTGGGTTATTTGGATTTATTAAAATAACTAGACGAGTTTTATCTGTTATCAAAGATAAAATTTTTTCCGGGTCAAATTTTAAATCTTTTTCTTTTGTTAAATCATAAGGAACTGCTTTAGCTCCTGTATAATTAATCATTGACTCATAAATTGGAAACCCTGGTGTTGGATGTACTATCTCTGCGCCAGGCTCTCCAATCATTTGAATTGCAAAATACATTGTAGGTTTTCCACCTGGCATAATCATAATCCTCTCTGGACTAATTTCTTTTTTATATAATTTTTTTATTTTTCTAGAAACTGCTTGCCTGCATTCAGCAATTCCGTTAGCTAAGACATATCCATGATGTCCGTCATCTATAGCTTTTTTTGCTGCATCCATAATATGTTTAGGTGTCATAAAATCAGGCTGACCTAAACCTAAGTGAATCATTTCTTTACCTTGGGCCTCAAGTTTTTTAGCCTCTGCTAAAACACTAAAAGCTGTTTCCGTTCCAAGTCTATCTAAATTTTTTGCTAATTTCATATTTTAAGCCTAATATTTATTATCACTTTTGAAAACTAGTTTTTTTGCATCACCTATAAGCTATTTTTGTTTTATTTAGCTCTTTTATGCTCTTACATCCTAATAAAATCATATCTCTTCTAATCTCGTCTTTCATTCTTGTTAAAATCTGCTCGACACCTTTTTGACCTCCAGCCCCTAGTGCAAATAAAAAACCCTTTCCAAAACTACATGCCGTAGCTCCCAATGACAAGGCTTTAAGAACGTGAGTACCTCTTCTAATTCCACCGTCTAAAATAATTTCTATTTTTCCGCCTACAGCATCTGCGATTGCTGGTAATTGATCAAATGGTGATCTCGATCCATCAAGCTGCCTTCCACCATGGTTTGATAGCATGATAGCAGATGCACCTATATCTACAGCTCTTTTTGCATCTTCAACAGACATAACTCCTTTTAAAGCGAACGGGCCTCCCCATTTTTTAATTACGTACTCTGCATCTTTCCAGCTCATTGCCGGATCATATTGCTCATTAATGTATTCCATAACACCCTTAGCAATACTTGAACCTTTTTTTGTCCAATGAGAAACATTAGCTAATTCAAATTTTTTATTAGTTAAGTAGTTAAAAGCCCATTTAGGATGCATCATAAAACTTAAAATACTTTTCATTGTTAATTTTGGTGGAGTAGTAAATCCCCATCTATGGTCTCTTTCTCGATTTCCTGCAACGACTGTATCGACTGTTAAACACATAGCCTTAAAACCAGAACTTTTACACCGATCAATTAAATTATCAGTTAACCCTTGATCTTTGTGTATATAAAGTTGAAATAATTTTGGACCACCTGATATGTTAGCAATTTCCTCTATGGATGAAGTAGCCATTGTTGACATACTATAAAATGTTCCGAATTTTTCTGCTGCTCTCGCTGAAGCTTTATCACCATCGTGATGGTAAAGTCTTTGCATTGCAGTTGGGGAAAGGAATATTGGTAAATCAATCTTTTGACCAAAAACATTAGTGGTAAGATCTGGCTCACCAACACTAGCTAATATATTTGGAACTAAATCGCATTTTAAAAAAGACTCGGTATTTCTTTTCAAAGTTGTTTCGTCATCGGCTCCACCATCAATATAGTGAAAAATTGGAGCAGGTAAATTTTTTTTAGCTAATTTTCTAAAATCATCAAAATTATAACAATCATTTAAATTCATTGTTATTAAAAGTTTTTAGAAAAGGTTATTTGCTGATTGTCAGTTCCTGGGTTAGTATCGCCCCAATTATTATTTGATATATGACTATAACTGTAGCTTAATTTAGAATTTTCAAAAATATTAAATCCTAATTTTATCTCACTTTTAAATTCTAAAACACTTCCTAAATCTTTTCCATCCCCTTTTTCATAGTAGCCTGGTGCAAAACTAGGTAAAATTTTTATTGGGCCTAAACCATACTGCCCTTCTATTCCAGTATATAGATAGACTGAGCTGTCTCCAGTAATAAATCCGCCTGTGATAGGCTTAAATTTTCCAAGAAAAGTATCTCTAAATAAATCTGGGTTTTTGTGTTCAATACCAAACAAAGTTGTTTGATCATCACCCTCTTTATCTATTATGTCAAATGTACCTGTATAAAAAGACATTTCTTTATTAACCTCATCTGCATGTAACGTTGCAAAGAAACCTGCTGTTAAAACAATCCAAGATAAAAGAAAAAATTTCATACAAAAAAATACAATTAAATGAAGAATATGTACAGATACTTTTATGCTTTTTCCCTTTTTTTTCTAATTAAATAGAAAATTATTAATCCTCCGCCAATTAAAAAAGCATATGGTAAGAACCAAAGCATAAAGTTTTGTTTATTTAGTTGAGGTCTATATATGATCCAATCCCCGTACTTTTCTGCCATAAAAGAATAAATTTCCTCTTCTGTTTTCCCTTCTTCAATTAAATCATTAACTACAAGTTTTACAGTTTGCGCAAAATCTGAATTGGAGTCAGAAATAGACTGACCTTGACAAACTAAACATCTTAAATTTTTAAAAATTTGATTTTGATCAATTGATTTTTCTTGAGCGCTCAATGTAGTAAAAAAAAATACAAAAGTTAAAAAAAATAATTTATTTTTCACCAATTTCCTCCAAAATTTTTTCATAATCTTCTTTGGCTAACGGTCCAACAAATTTTTCAATGACTACTAATTCTTTATTTAAAAGTATACTCTCCGGTATACCATAAATACCGAAAATTATACTTTTTTTTCCATTTTCATCTTTTAGAAGAATATCGTAAGGATTTCCTAAATCATCTAAAAAGTTTTTAGCATTTTTTTTTTTATCTTTAAAATTAACTCCAACTAACATTAATGATCTTGATTCTTTTAAATTCATTAATATTGGATGTTCAGCTCTACAAGGTCCGCACCAAGATGCCCAAAAATTTATTAATGTAAAATTATTATCTTTGAAACTTTTAGTATTAACAATTTTTTCGTCATTAAAACTTTGGAGTTCAATACTATCTATTTTTTTTCCAACTAAATTAACTGTATCGTAGTTATTTTCTTTACCTAAACTTATATAAAAAATTATAATTATAAATATAAAAATTATTGTAATTGTCGATTTAATTAATCTTTGCATTTTTAAAAATTCTCAGAAAACCTCCAAAAACTAACATCGCTACCGATATCCAGATCCAAATCATTAAAGGTTTTTTTTGAAATTTAATGTTATAGAATTCTGATCTATCTATATTACTCATTGTTAAATAATAATCTTTAATAAAGTTTGTTTTGATAGCTGCTTCGTAAGTCAATGTTTGTGGATTATCATAAATTCTAATTTCTGGATTAAGGGTTCTTTCTTCTTTTAGTACATAATTCTTAATTTTTAGATTACCTATTATTGCTTTATAATTATTGTAAGTTTTTAGTTCTAAATTTTGTAATTGAATTTCATAATTATCAAAACTTTTTACTTCACCAACCCTCATATTAAAATCTTTCTCTATTGAAAAGTTATGGTTTAGACCAATGAATAAAACAAGAAAGCCGAAAGATAAGTGTGATATCGTTCTAGCTAAATCAAATCTAGACTTTAAAATAGAATTTACTAAATCAAAAAAGGATGAAAATATTAAGAATAAAGACGAAATAATTACAAGGTTCGATAAAATCGTGAAACTTTTAAAAAAATAAATAATAAAGAAATTTACCACTAAAGCTAGAAACAAAAATAAAGCAAAACATCCTAAGTTATCAAATCTATTTTTAATCCACTTTGCCTTAGGCCCTATTGCCATAAAAAACAGAAATATAACTACGACTGGTAAAATAACAGTATTATAAAATGGTGGTCCAACAGAAATTTTATTATTTGTAAGCGCGTCTGTAAAAATTGGATAAAGTGTGCCAACCAATACTGTTAGTAAATAAAACATCATGAACCAATTATTAATTAGTACAAACGTTTCTTTACTATTAGAATATATTAGTTTGTTTTCTTTTCTATATTTGTTTAATAGCAAAAAAAGCGATCCAAAAATCATTATGCTCAAAAAAGATAAAATATAAATTCCTCTACTCGGATCACTAGCAAACGTGTGAACAGAGTTTAATATTCCAGATCTTACTAGAAAAGTACCAGTAACACTTAAAGTAAAAGTAATTAAACATAAAATTATTACCCAAAAATAAAGTAAATTTCTTTTTTCTAAAACAAGTAATGAATGAAAGAGAGCAGTCATCGCAAACCATGGTAATAATGATGCATTTTCAACTGGATCCCAAAACCAAAAACCGCCCCATCCCAATTCGTAGTAAGCCCATATCGAGCCAACTAGTATGCCTAAAGTTTGAAAGCCCCAAGAAATTAAAACCCAATTTTTTATTGAAAAAGCAAATGATTTTTCAGAGTAGTTAGTAATTAATGATGCTATGGCAGCAGAAAAGTATATGGATGACCCAACAAAACCTAAGTAAAGTAGTGGTGGATGTATGGCTAATGCAGGGTCTTGTAAAATTGGATTAAGACCCAATCCCTCTTTAGGAATTGGTGATAAAGATAAAAAAGGATTTGAATTAAATAATATGAAAAACAAAAATCCTAGTATTAAAACGTTCTGAATAATTAAAGTATAAAGTCTATAATTTTTTGGATGTTTATTATTATATATCAAAAATAAAAACGAAAAAATAGTCAGGATAATAATCCAAAGTAATAAACTCCCCTCATGGTTTCCCCAAGTACCTGAGATTTTATACAATAATGGCTTTGCTGTATGAGAGTTTTGGTAAACATTAATTAAAGAAAAATCTGACACAACGTAAGCTGCAATAAGAGTAAAAAAACAACCTAAAACTAATGTGCTTTGTAACAAACTTATTTGATAAATTTTTTTAAAAATTATCACACTTGAAGACTTAATACATTGGTAGGAAAAATAAATTATAGTTAAACTTAATAATACTTTAGAAAATAATAGTATATTGCCTAAATTACTTAGCATCTTCTTTTATAATCTCTTTTAATTCAGGAGGCATATAATTTTCATCGTGTTTTGCTAAAATTCTATCAGCAACAAAAAATTTTTTATCTTGAAGTTTGCCCTCTGCAACAACTCCTTTTTCCTCTGTAAATAAATTTGGTACAGTGCCACTATAACTCACGTTTAGTTCATTTTTAAAATCTGTAATAACGAATTTTATTTCTTCGCTATTAATCTTTAGAGAATTTTTTTTTACCATACCGCCTACTCTAATTTTTTTATTAAAAATTAAGTCCTCACTTGTTTTTATGTCAGTCGGTGATTTAAAGTATAAAATATTATCGCTAAGTGACTTTAGAATAAGAAAGACTGCAAAAACAGTAAGTATTAAAATTAAAGTTAAAAGAGATGCTCTTTTTTTAACTTTTAAAGTCAGCATTAAATGCTTTAAATAGTTTTATTGTATGAAGAAACAACTTGTGAGGCAACTTTAGAGCTTTCTAAAAGTGTTTTTCTTTTTTCGGTAGAAAGATCTTCTATTTCCTTTGCAAATTCTTTTTCGTATTTTCTTAGTGTTTTTAATGTCTTAAAATAAACAATCACGCAACTTAGTGCAGTAATAGCAAAAGATGACCAAACAAAAATTCCATAGCCATTCATATAAACTATATTTTCAATCATAAACGTTTTAAATTTTTTTTCTTTATTCTAATGATTTCTGTCTTGTATTTCATTAGAAAAATTAGCGCACAATAAAGAATTAGTACAAAAAACATCAACAATAAAGGGACTAACATTGAAGAGTGTATTGTGTTTGAGCCTAAAATTTTAACGCTGGCTGGTTGGTGAAGCGTATTCCACCATTCTACTGAATATTTGATTATTGGTATGTTAATGAAACCTATAATGGCAATCATATTAGAAATTTTATTCGCCTTTTCCTCACCTGAAATAAATTTATGTACAAAAATAAATAAAAGATAAAAAATAGCTAAAACTAACATTGAGGTAATCCTTGCATCCCATGCCCAAAAGGTGCCCCATGTAGGTTGCCCCCACAATGACCCTGTAACGATAGCAAGGCATGTAAACATTAATCCTATTGGAGCTATACTTTTAGAAACTAACATCAAATTTTTAATTTTAAATATAAAGTTCAAAATTGAAATTAATGCTATTAAAGTAAAAGATGCCAAACCAATCCAAGCAGCTGGCACATGAACATACATGATCCTTACGCTATCACCTTGAAGATAATCTGGAGGAGAAAAAATAATAGCAAACGAGATTGCTACTAAAAGCAAAACAAAAAATATCGAATTGATAAAGTTTGTCAATTTTTCAATCCAAAAAAATATATTACTATTAGTAAAAAATTTTAACATTTAATTTAACTACTATATTAATTTTTTTTTGTGAAGTTCCATTTTGAGCCCAACTAAGAATGGGAGGGAGTAATAAGAAATTTATTCCTAATTGGGCTATAACATTCGTTTTTTAGCAGATCTATTTGTCCCAGATTTGAAGAAATAATGTTAAATTTTAGGCGATACAGATTAATTTGAGATTTTTAGGTAACTAGACCCTTTTTTTCCTGAAAAAATTTCATCAATTAGTGGATGCTTAACTGGTTTTTTTGAATTATCCAATAATAAGTTCTGCTCAGAAACATAGGCTTCATAGGTAACATCATTGCTCTCTGCTAAAAGATGATAAAATGGTTGATCTTTTCTAGGTCTAACTTCTCTAGGTATTGACTGATACCATTCTTCAGAATTGTTAAATTCAAAGTCTACGTCGTAGATAACACCTCTAAAATCAAAATGACGGTGCTTAACCACCTCACCAATAGAAAATTTTGCATTATTGCTAATTGCCATACAAGATAGTTAATGTCTTTTTTACTAAAATCAATAACTAATTTATAAAATTTCTAATTTATGTTACTCTTTATATGTTGTGAATAAGTCGTTTTTAAAGTTTATCACTGACTTTGGGCCTTTGTTAATTTTTTTTATTGTATACTATAAAAGTGGAAAAAATCTAACTACAGCTATCCCGCCCTTAATTATTGCAACAATTATCGCTGTTGCTTTAGTTTATTTTATTGAAAAGAAAATTCCTTATGTGCCTTTAATTGGAGGAATAGTTATAACATTATTCGGGGGGTTAACTTTATACTTTGACAATCCTATATTTATTTATATGAAACCAACAATAGTAAATCTTATTTTTGCTTGTGTGCTGATTGTAAGTAATATTTTATATAAAAAAAACTTTCTTAAAATTTTTTTACAAAGTGCTTTTCAACTTGACGATATTGGTTGGAATAAACTTAATTTCAGATGGGCTTACTTTTTTATATTTCTAGCTTTTTTAAATGAGATTGTTTGGAGAACTCAGCCTGAAGTTATTTGGGTAAATTTTAAAGTTTGGGGAATATTACCAATCACTTTTATTTTTACAGTTATTCAGGTACCGTTAATAAATAGACATAAATTATGAAAAAGTTTAGACTATTAATAAATAATAACTACAAAGAAAAAAAAAAGAATCATTTTTTCATAAAAAAAGAATTGCAATGTATTTTAAATCTTTATGCAAAAATGGTTTCTAATGGTTCTTGGAAGGATTACTCTTTTTCTGCAGGGTCAAAAGAAATTTCCTTTGATATTTATCAAAGGTCATCCGATAAACCTGTTCTGAGAATTTTAAAAAATTTTAATCCGAATTATGTTAATGAAAAGTATTTATTAAAAGATAGAAACGGTAATGTTGTAAAAAGATCGGAAAATTTAAATCAACTAATAGATAAAACCAGTTGGAATAAGTTAAAGCTTATCAAGTAATTATCTTCTTTGACCAAAAAGTCTTAGAAGCATAATGAATAGATTAATAAAGTCTAAGTAAAGAGTTAGGGCGCCCATTACAGCCTTTTTGCCCATTAATTCACCGCTATCACTTACTAAGTACATATTTTTAATTTTTTGAGTATCGTAAGCTGTTAAACCTACAAAGATTAAAACTCCAATAATTGAAATTACAAAATACATCATTGAAGATTTCATGAATATATTTACTAGTGAGGCAATTATTATTCCAAACAAGCCCATCATTAAAAACGATCCCAATTTAGTAAGATCTCTTTTTGTAGTGTAACCGTAAATACTCATAGCTCCAAATGTTCCCGCAGTAATAAAAAATACTCTAGTTATGCTTGCGCCTGTATAAATTAAAAAAATCGAAGAGAGAGACGCTCCCATTAAAGCGGCAAAAATCCAAAAAGTAGTTTGAGCTTTTGCTGCAGACATTTTTGCTATTCCAAAACTCATATAAAAAACCACTGCTAATGGAGCTAGCATAATCACCCATTTTAAACCTGAAGCGTAAATAGTATTTCCAAAATTAGTAAGACCAATAATCTGGCCCTCTGCGGATGATATAACTGACATTTTAAAAAACAGCAGAGCGATAAAACCGGTAAGAAGGACACCGGATGCCATGTAGTTGTAAACTTTTAACATGTAAGTTCTTAAACCTTGATCAATTATTGCTTCTGAGGCAGATGAACGAACTGATGTTTGTTTATTAATTTCCATAAGGATATATATAAGTTTTTTTAAATACTTTTCAATAGGCAAAAATTGACCTAAAAAAGTGTAAATTTAATACATTTTATGAAATTTAAAAAACTTGGCACCACAGATTTGGAAGTTAGTTTAATTTGTCTAGGCACTATGACGTGGGGAACTCAGAACTCTGAAAAGGATGCTTTTGAACAAATGGATTACTCGATTACAAAAGGTATAAATTTTTTTGATACTGCTGAACTTTACTCAGTGCCTCCAAACTCTGATTCTTACGGTAAAACTGAAGTTATGATTGGAAATTGGTTTGAAAAAAGAAAAAATAGAGAAAAAGTAATTTTAGCTACAAAAGTAGCAGGCCCAGGATGCAATTGGATTAGAGGAGGGGGAAACAATTTTGATGAAAAAACAATAGGTAAAGCTATTGATGGTAGTCTGAGAAGACTTAAAACAGACTACATTGATTTATACCAGCTACATTGGCCAGAACGATCTACGAATTACTTTGGACAAAGAGATTACACGATTGACTCCGATGAAGGAGATTGGAATAGCTTTGAAAATGTTCTTGGAGCTTTAGAAAAATTTATAAAAAGTGGAAAGATAAGGTATATCGGTATGTCTAATGAGACTCCATATGGTCTATCAAGATATATTGAATTATCTAAAAGTAAAAAGTTACCAAGAATGATGTCAGTTCAAAATCCTTATAATTTAGTTAATAGGACTTACGAAATCGGAATGTCAGAAATTTCCATAAGGGAAAAATGTGGCCTTCTAGTTTACTACCCACTTGCAACTGGTGCTTTATCAGGAAAGTATAGAAATGGTAAAATGCCTAAAAATTCTAGACAAGCTTTATTCAAAGGTTGGGAGAGACATCTTAATCCTTTAGCAATGAAAGCTTATGAGGAATATTACAAACTTGCTAAAGAAAATAATATGACAATGGCTCAATTGGCACAAGCTTTTGTCAACACAAGACCTTTTGTGACGAGTAATATAATAGGTGCAACCACTATGGACCAATTAAAGGAAAACATTGATAGTGTAAATATTGAATTGACTGATGAAATAATAGATAAGATAAATATTATTCATAATAATAATCCAAACCCATCTCCATAATTCAAAGCATTGAAATAGATAATTTTTAGTATAAAAGCAGAGTATGTATATTAAAAAGATTTTTATATTAATTACACTTTTTTTATTTTCTATTAATGCATCTGCTGTTACACCAAGATCAACTGGGAAGTATAAAAACTGGGAAAGCTTTGTAGCAGAAACAGATAAAGGTAAAATTTGCTTTGCTCAAACTGTCCCTACTAAAAGGGCTCCAGCAGCAGTTAAGAGAGATAAATCAAAATTATTTGTTACCTTTAGGCCTTCTGAAGAAATTAAAGATGAAGTAAGTTTGACAAGTGGTCATGATTATAAAATATCAAGCGTAACTGCTAGTTCTGGGAAAAGAAGATATTCTTTTTTTTCTCAAAAAGACTTCGCATGGTTATTAGATGATCAAGAAGAAAAAAAATTTATTCAATTAATGAAAAAAGCAACCGATATAATTGTAAAAGCAAGAACCATTAAAGGAGCAGAAACAACTGATCACTACTCAATGATGGGATTTACAAAAGCATATAATACGGCAAAGAAAACTTGCAGTTAAATGAAGAAAATTGTTTTAGCCTATTCAGGCGGTTTGGATACATCCATAATTTTAAGATGGTTACAGGAAAACTATAAAGCTGAAGTAATTGCTTACACTTCTGATATTGGACAAGTTTTAGATAAAAAAAAAATTATTAAAAATGCTAAAAGATTAGGCGTTAAAAAAATAATTATTGAAAATCTAAAAAATATCTTTGTTAAAGATTATGTTTTTCCCATGATAAGAGCACATGCGGTTTATGAGGGAGTATATTTATTAGGTACATCTATTGCCAGGCCATTAATTGCAAAAAGACAGGTTGAGATAGCAAAAAAATTTAAAGCTTTTGCAGTTTCTCATGGTGCAACCGGAAAAGGCAATGATCAAATAAGATTTGAGCTTGGCTATGCATATTTCGGTAAAAATAAGATTAAAACTATAGCGCCTTGGAGACAATGGAAATTACAATCAAGAGCAGATTTAATTAAATACGCTAAAAAAAATAATATACCAATTCCCAAAGATAAAAAAGGGGCGCCACCTTTTTCAGTAGATGACAATATTTTTCATACATCAACAGAGGGCAAAGTTTTAGAAGACCCAAAAAACTCTGCACCTGAATTTATTTATCAGAGAACAGTTTCACCGCAGAAAGCTCCTAACAAGCCTACAAAAGTGAAAATTACTTTTAAAAACAGTGACCCAATTGCAGTAAATGGAAAAAAATTAAGTCCTGAAAAACTTTTAAATAAATTAAATATTTTGGCCGGAAAAAATGGAATAGGAAGAGTTGATCTAGTTGAAAATAGATTTATTGGTATTAAATCAAGAGGTGTTTACGAAACTCCTGGAGGAACTTTGCTGTATAGCGCGCATAGAGCTATAGAGTCTGTAACTCTTGATAAAGAAACCGCTCATAAAAAAGAGAGAATTATGCCAGAATATGCTGAACTAGTATATAACGGTTACTGGTTTTCGAAAAAAAGATTAAAATTACAAAAAATAATTGATAAAAAAAGAAGCAAAGTATCTGGTGATATTGTTTTAAGTTTATGTAAGGGAAACATAACTATTCTGTCAAGAAGAACAAAAAATAAAGCTTATTCGATGAAAAAAGTTTCTTTTGAGGAGAATAAAACCTTTAATAAAAGAAAAGTTGAAAATTTCATAAAATTTCATTCTAAACAGTTAAATGAAGCCTAAATTTTTGATAGATTAATAAGTGATGAACAGTTCGATTCGAAATATTCAGTTAGTTGCAGTTATAATTGTTCTTGTATCAACTATTATTGCCTTTTTTTTAGAAATGAAAGAAATGTACGAAAACAAAGATATTACATTAGCTGATCTGCTTTTGATGTTCATCTACATTGAAGTAATAGGTTTAGTAAGATCTTATTGGGAAACTCAATCAGTAAGAATAACATATCCTTTAATCATAGCTATTACAGCGCTAGCTCGGTTCATAATATTACAAGATAAGGAGAGTGACCCTGCCAACCTTATTTATATTTCTTTAGCTATTTTAATTGTTGCGATTGCTACAGTTATAATAAGATTTAGAAATAGTAGGTACTTGAAAATTGAAAAATCTAGATCAAGCGAGCTTTAAAACACGTTAAAGTATTCTTTAATAAACATGCAATTGTCATTGGTCCTACGCCTCCAGGAACAGGAGTTATTGCTTTAACATTATTTTTTAATTCATTAAAGTTTACATCTCCTACTATTTTTTTTCCTACTTTATTTATTCCTACATCAATAACGATCGCATTTTTTTTTACCCAATCTTTTTTGACTAGATTAGGAAATCCAACAGCTGCTACTAAAATGTCTGCTTTGAGGCACTCATTTTTTAAATCTTTTGTTTTTGAGTGAACTATAGTTACTGTACAATTTTCCTTTAATAATAATTGAGCCATTGGTTTACCATTTAAATTAGATCTACCTATTATAACGGCATGTTTGCCTACTAAGTTTGGTTCTATCTTTTTAATCAATAAAAGACATCCTAAAGGTGTGCAAGGAACGATTGAGTCATAACCAGATGAAAGATTACCAACATTTATTGGGTTAAAGCCATCTACATCTTTGGATGGAATAATTGCATTAATAATTTTCTCTTTACTTATTTGGCTTGGCAAAGGAAGCTGAACTAAGATACCAGAAATTTCATCGTTTTTATTTAGTTCTTTAATTTTTTCTAAAATATCTTTTTCGCTCACATTTTTTGGATATCTAATTATTTCAGAGTTGATACCTACCTCTTTAGCACTTTTTTCTTTATTCTTTACGTATATCAAACTGGGCGCAAAATCGCCGATTAAGATAACTGCTAAACTAGGTGTTTTACCAATTTTTTTCTTTAAATCTGAAATTTCTTTTTTAATTTTATTTCTAATAATCTCTGCTTCTTTTTTTCCATCAATAATCATCTTAAAAATAACCCTGGTGCAAACATTTCAAAAACTAAATTCCTAAAAAACATCAATCCTAGAATCAGTATCACTGGAGAGATATCTATAGACCCTAAGTTGGGTAAAAATCTTCTAATGAAATTTAAAGGTGGAGCTGTAAGCTTGTAAGAAACATCTAAAACAGAATATACAAATCTATTACTTGTATTTAAAACATTAAAAGCAACCAGCCAACTAAATATTACGTGAATAATTAAAATCCAGATGTAAAGACTCACTATATTGTCGAATAGAATTAAAATCGACTTCATTAATTTTTCTCCACATAAATTGATGTACTTGGAAAAGCAAAGGACGCATTATTTTTTTCTACTATATTTTTAATTTCAAGGGCTAAAAGGTCTTTTACCTTCATCCACTCTAAGTATTTTGTAGTTTTAGTAAAACATATTAGTTTAATATCGATTGAGCTTGCAGCAAATTGGTCAATTTTCACTGATAGCATTGTATTTTCTGATTTTGAAAACAATTCACTATTTTTTATAAAATTTTCTATCTGTTGTTTGATATCAATTAATTGTTTGCTAGTTGTTCTATACTCTAGTCCTATAATCCAGTTAATCCTCCTATTGGTGATTAAAGAATTATTTATTACTGCTTTTTCTGCAAACTGAAAATTAGGGATCGTTGCTAATGATTTGTCAAATCTTCTAACAACTGTAGATCTAAAACCTATTGACTCAACTGTGCCCTCAATAACATCTTCAACATATATCCAATCTCCCACTTTAAATCTTTTCTCGACTAAGACTAATATACCTGAAATTAAATTCTTAAATAAGTCTTGTGCTCCAAGTGCAACGGCAACACCAAATAGTCCTAGCCCAGCTATAATTGGTCCAATTTTAATTCCCCAAAGTTCCAAAACAGCCGCTAATCCTAAAATTATTATTAAGACCTTTAGAGCTTTAATAATCCAATTAACCAAATCTCTAGAGAGTAAATCACTGACTGATTTCACAACAGTTGAAAAAGGTCCAATAATTTGGTGAAAGGTCCAGAATATAAGAATTGTAATCAAAGAGCGATTAATAGTTTCTAAAAAATTTGCTGCTTGAGTTTCAATAGTTAGGTAACTGGTAGCTACAAAAAAACCTAATACAATCGGAAAAAACTTTGCTGGGCCTTCCATAGATTTTACAAGAGAATTATCAAAGTTATTTGATGTTTTTGATACGTAATTCTCCAGCCTTTTAATTACGAATTTTGAAAACATTCCTCTTAAAAAAAGAAAAAATAAAAAAATTATTAAGGCAATAATAATTTCTGAAATATTAACTCCTGAAATACCTTTATTCCAAACATCTAAAAATAATATCTTAAAATTTTGCAACACTTCCATCTAATTACCAATTTTTATAAGTTCATCTCCAGTTTCGAAGGTTTCTAAATTTTTCCATCCAGCTTCTTTGAAAACATTTAAAACTTTTTCACTTATACACATTACTCTTGAGCCTGTCATCAGTCCATTAAGTGAGTACTTTTTTGCTAGATCAATGAAGCTTTCTGCACTCCTTTTTGAGTAAACAAAAATTATGTCAGGAGGATGATCGTTGATCAAATTATTTGTATCAGCGTTTAATTCTTTAATTTTTTCTGAAGTGTAATTGATGATTTTTTGTATTTGAAAACCCTCTTTTTGTAACTCTAGATCTAAGTCTGAGGTAATATTATCTCCACATATATACGCCAAGACTTTTTTTTTATCTAATTCATTTGAATTAACAATAATATTTTTTAAAGCATTTATAGTCCCACCAGCTGATATTGTATTATTATAACCTTGTTGTCTTACAATCTTTTCTGTAATTGCTCCGACACAAAAACAGAGTTTATTTCTATCTATTTTCAATAATTTAAGACTTCTTATCGCATTAGCACTCGTAAATATAAACGCATTGTATTTCTCAGGATCAATAGGATCAAGTTCTGCTGTAGAGATTTTTAAAGTAGGCACATGAATAATTTTATGACCTAAGGAAAATAATTTACCCATTAAATCCTCGGAGTCTATTAAAGGCCTTGTTATTATAATATTCATTTTTTTTTAAATTTTTCTCCGGCTAGATCTAACAATTTTTCTCCGACACTTTTTCCAATAAAAGAAGCATCAACCTCTCTTCCTGTAAGTTCATATTCAAAACTTTCTTGACCGTTATCTGAAAAAAGCTGAGCTTTTAATTTTAAATTATGGTTTTTAATTTCAGCTAACCCGCCTATTGCAGTATCGCAATCACCTCCAATAGTTTGAAGCATCTTTCTTTCTGCTATTGCGCAGAGGCTGGTTTCATTATCATTTATTTTTTTTATTAAATTTTTAATTTCATCTTCCTTTCTACATTGTACAGCAATTATACCTTGTCCAACTGCTGGTAAAATATGTTCACAATTAAAAATTAAGCCAATTTTTTTATTGAGTTTAAGTGATTTAACTCCAGCAGCTGCAAGAATGATTCCGTCTAAGTTATTCTCGTTAATTTTATTTATTCTTGAGTCAATATTTCCCCGAATATTGATTACAGAAATTTTACTATTAATTTTTTTTAATTGAAGTTCTCTCCTTTTTGAACTTGAGCCAATTTTTACACCATTTTTTAAATCAGAAATGCTTTTAATTTTTTCACTAATTATTACATCTCTGTGATCGTTTCTTTTTAAATATGCTCCAATCAAAAGACTCTCATTTTCAATTGCTTCCATATCTTTTAGTGAATGTACAGCGATATCTATTTCTTTTTTTAATAAGCTTTCTTCAATTTCTTTACAAAATAAATTTTTTCCTCCTATTTCTGAGATATTCTTATTAAAATTCAAATCGCCTGAAGTTTTTATGACTTTAAAATTAATATTTTCTTCTTTAAGGTCATTATTTTTTTTTATTAATAGCTTCTTAACTATTGCCACATAGGCAGATGAAAGTTTACTTCCGCGAGCTCCAATTGTAATTTTTGTCATTAATTGATTATATATTTGATAGAAATATTTTATACTATTTTAATTTTTAAAAGAGATGACAAAAAAGATTACATTTTTGGGAATTGAAACAAGCTGTGATGAAACTGCAGCTGCAGTAATAAGGGAAAATGAGAAGGGCACAGCAGACATTTTATCTAATATTGTATCGAGTCAAATTTCTGAGCATAAAAAATTCGGGGGAGTAGTACCTGAATTAGCTGCTAGAGCTCATTTAGAAAATATTGAATATATTATTAAAAGTGCATTAGATAAAAGCGAAATGTCTCTGGATAAAATTGATGGTATTGCAGCAACCGCGGGTCCAGGTTTAATTGTGTGTTTAACAATCGGTCTCAATATCGGAAAATCAATTGCAAAATTCGCGGACAAAACATTTATAGCAGTGAACCATTTAGAGGGTCACGCGCTCAGCCCAGGGTTAGAAAATAAAATTGAATTTCCTTATTTACTTTTATTAATTTCTGGAGGTCACACTCAATTTGTAACTGTAAAAGACGTAAATCAATATGAACAGCTAGGAACAACTATTGATGATGCGTTGGGAGAAGCCTTTGATAAAACTGCAAAGATGTTAGACTTAGGTTATCCAGGTGGGCCAAGTGTAGAAAAATTTTCTAAATTTGGAGATAAAAGTTTCTTTAAACTACCCGAGCCCATTATTAGCAGAGCAGGTTGTAATTTGTCATTTGCAGGTCTGAAAACCGCAGTCCTAAGAGAGTCAAAGAAGATTAATGGAAACGAACAGATGAAGTATAATCTTGCAGCCTCTTTTCAAAATACAATTAATAAGATTCTTTATAAAAAAACAAAAATCGCAATAGAAATGTTTAAAGAGAAAACTAAAACAAAAGAGGTAAGATTAATTGTAGCTGGCGGTGTAGCAGCTAATAAGTCAATCAGAGAGAACTTAACAAAATTATCAAAAGAAATAAAATGTAAAACTATTTATCCTGATATAAAATTTTGTAGCGACAATGCAGCAATGATAGCTTGGGCCGGTATTAAAAGATTCAAAAAAAAATTATTTGATAAAGTTAATATAAAAGCAAGGTCTAGATGGCCTTTGGATGAAAATGCACCTTACATGAAAGGGCCTGGTTTAAAATTGTGAAAAAATATTGGCTATTAAAGTCAGAACCAGATGTTTGGTCATTAAATCAACAAAAGAAGGCTGGAATAAAAGGTGCTACATGGGATGGAGTTAGAAATTATCAAGCTGCTAATAACTTAAAAAAAATGAATCTAGGAGATTTATGTTTTTTTTACCACTCGAATATCGGTAAAGAAATTGTAGGCATAGTAGAAGTGATCAAAACTGCATTTATCGACAAAACTGACAAAGAAAAAAGGTTTGTGGCCGTTCAAGTTAGGTTTGTAAAAAAATTGAAAACACCGATTTCTTTAGAAAAAATTAAAAAAAACAGTAAAATTTCTCATTTACCCCTAATAAAACAAAGTAGACTTTCTGTGATGCCTATCGATTATAAAAGCTGGAAAATTATTTGCAACATGGGTAGAATATAATAAAAACTAGAGGGATTTGTGGCTAAAAAAAAGAAAAAAAAACGAAAAAAAATTAGACGGTCAAAGTCTAAGCCAAAAACTAGAAGATTAAAAAAAGCTAAGAAAAAATCAAAAAAAAATAAAAAAGCTAGAAAAACTTCAAAAACAAAAAGAAAAACAAAAAAATTTAATTCTAAAGCACTAAATATTTCTAAAGACAGTGACGGAAACTCAATTATTAAAGTTTCAGATAGTTGGGCTAACCAAGCTTATGTTAACGAGTCTAAATACAAAAAAAAGTACAAACTTTCTATTAAAGACAATGATAAATTCTGGGCCAAAGAAGGAAAAAGAATTAGTTGGATGAAAAAATATACAAAAATTAAAGACGTTAAATATAGTAAAGATGATGTAAAAATTAAGTGGTACTATGATGGTACTTTAAATGCCTCTGCTAACTGTATTGATCGTCATCTTAAAAAAAATCCAAACAAAACAGCAATCATTTGGGTAGGTGATGATCCAGCTGACACAAAAAAAATATCCTTTAAAGAACTTCACAAGAATGTTTGTAAAGCAGCTAATGGTTTAAAAAGTTTAGGTGTTCAAAAAGGCGATAGGGTTACTATTTACCTAACTATGATACCTGAACTTGCTTATGTAATGTTAGCTTGTGCAAGAATTGGTGCTGTTCATTCTATTATCTTCGGCGGTTTTTCCCCTGACTCCATCGCAACTAGAATTACTGATTGTGAGTCTGAATATTTGATTACTGCAGATGAAGGTGTAAGAGGAGGAAAAATTATACCTTTAAAGAAAATTGCTGATGAAGCTTTGGACCAATGCCCCAATGTAAAAAAATGTGTAGTGGTAGAAAGAACTGGAAATCAAGTTGATTGGAATAATGAAAGAGACGTTTCTTATAAAGAACTGATCTCTTCGGTGCCTTCAAAGTGTGAGCCTGAAGAAATGGGCGCGGAAGATCCATTATTTATACTTTATACTTCTGGATCGACTGGAAAACCCAAGGGAGTCTTGCATACAACGGGTGGTTACATGGTTTATGCATCTATGACTCACCAGTATATTTTTGATTACAAACCTAATGACATTTATTGGTGCACTGCTGATATTGGTTGGGTGACTGGACATAGTTATATTATTTATGGTCCATTGTCTAACGGTGCCACGACTATTATGTTTGAAGGAGTTCCTAATTACCCTGACAGTTCACGTTGGTGGCAAATTGTCGATAAACATAAAGTTAATATATTTTATACAGCACCAACTGCGATAAGAGCTTTAATGAGAGAGGGAGATGGACCAGTTAAAAAGACTAGCAGAAAAACATTAAAACTATTGGGTACGGTGGGTGAACCTATTAATCCTGAGGCTTGGATGTGGTATTACAGGACTGTTGGGGATTCAAGATGTCCGATAGTTGATACTTGGTGGCAAACTGAGACTGGCGGTATTCTCATAGCACCACAACCTGGAGCAATCGATTTAAAACCTGGTTCGGCAACTAAACCTTTTTATGGAATAAAGCCTGTCTTGGTGGATAAAGATGGAAAAATAGTTAAAGGAGAGGGGAAAGGAAGATTATGTATGGCAAGCTCATGGCCGGGACAAATGAGAACAGTTTATGGTGACCATCAAAGATTTATCGACACTTATTTTTCACAATTCGATGGTAAGTATTTTTCAGGCGATGGATGTAGAAGAGATAAAGATGGGTATTACTGGATAACAGGAAGAGTTGATGATGTAATAATTGTTTCAGGGCATAATCTCGGAACTGCGGAAATTGAGAGTGCTTTTGTAGCACATCCCAAAGTTGCTGAAGCTGCAGTTGTTGGATTTCCGCATAGTATAAAAGGAAATGGTTTATACTGTTACGTAACACTTAATGCAGGTGAAAAATCTACCGGAGATCTCGAAAGAGATCTAAAACTATGGGTCAGAAAACAGATTGGACCAATTGCTACCCCAGACGTAATCCAATTCGCTCCAGGACTTCCTAAAACAAGGTCTGGAAAAATTATGAGAAGAATTTTAAGAAAAATTGCTGCAAACGATCCTGATAATTTAGGAGACACAACAACTTTAGCTGATCCAAGCGTCGTTACTTCTCTTGTGGAGAACAGACAAAATAAAGGTTAATTAAATTTTAAATTCTTAGTTAATTTTTTAAACTCATCCTTCATTAAACCCCATTTTAAATGAATAGAATTCAAAACAATTTTTTTATCAAGTGATTTCAATTCATCTGCAATAGGCGACCAATAATATAAAGCTTGGCCACTCTCTTTAAAAGGATCATTTAAATGGTAGTTTGAAAAATTCACTTTATCTAATCTTTCTAAAAAATTTTTTTTACCTCTATCAAAAATTTCGTCACTTAATCCATTTTTTTTTTCATTTTCTAAAATATTTAGAAAAATTTCCTTGCAATCATTTTCTTTTAAGTTTTTTTCTGAAATAAGATAAGAGAAAACGTAAAAAGCACAATCTGCTAAAGCAACCACGTAAATATTCCATTTTGCAATATTGATAGATTTTAAAAAAACTTCATCCTCCATCATGGCAATATACTTAACTCCAATTCTTGTTTTTAAATAACCGTATAAAGTTGTTTGAGAAACATGAGCAGATCTCTCTTGAATAAAATTTTCTAAGTCTTTTTTTGATTTAATGCTTTTAAATAGTCCTGAAATTTTCCAAATAGGGATCACATACTCCCAAATGTCAATTAAAGTGGTTCTAAGAGTGTTTCGCAATTTATCTAGTTTCAATTTCACGTTGTATTTAAAAAACCCTTTATTTACTTGTCTTATAGCATTTCAAATTGGTTTTGGGGTCCTTTTTTCTCTTTTAATTCAACTCATAATGAGTATGCTCCCCAGCAATAAGAGTACTTTTTACGTAAAAAGTTAAAAAAATAAATAGGGGGAAATATGTCAAATAAAGACGCATATTGGAATAAGACCAAAAACCATATGATAGTGACTTTGGTTCTTTGGGCTTTCTTCTCATTAGTGATCTTCATGTTTGGTTCTGAACTGAACACGATGTCTTTTCTTGGCTATCCATTAGCATATTACATGACAGCGCAAGGTTCACTTCTTGCCTTTGTGATAATTTTGTTTTGGACAGCAAATAAACAAGAAAAAATCGACGAAGAACATGGTTTCTCAGAAAGAGAGGATGACTAATGTTTAAAGGAGATTTTATACAAAACCTTCCTAAAATATATGGTACCTACACTGGTGGCTTTTTAGTGTTCATCATTTTGATGGCATTAGCAGAGCAAGCAGGAGTGTCAGCTAAAAACATCGGAGTGATGTTCGTAGCTTTCACGGTATTGATTTATGCCTTAATCGGTTATTTATCAAGAACCATACAAGTAGATGCCTACTATGTTGCAGGAAGACAAGTGCCAACCGTATTTAACGGAATGGCAACAGCAGCTGACTGGATGTCAGGTGCATCATTCGTAGCTTTAGCGGGTGGAGTTTACTTTGGTGGCTATACTTATATGGCCTTCTTAGTAGGTTGGACAGGTGGATACGTACTTGTTGCAACACTAATGGCTCCGTACCTAAGAAAGTTTGGATGTTACACAGTTCCTGATTTTATCGGAACACGATACGGTGGTAACCTCGTAAGAGCTTGCGCGGTATTCGTGCTTTTCATAGCATCATTTACTTACGTAACAGCACAAATTAATGCTACGGGAACAATTGCTTCTAGAGCTCTAGGAATTCCGTTTGAAGCAGGTGTATGGGTAGGATTAATAAGTATCCTTATCTGTTCAATGCTTGGTGGAATGAGAGCCGTAACTTGGACACAGGTTGCTCAGTACATTGTATTAATCATCGCATACTTAATACCAGTATTCTGGATTAGTTCTAACGTAGGTGGAGGAATTTTCCCTCACTTAATGTTAGGTGATGAAGTTGCAAGACTTGGCGAACTTGAACAACAATTTGGACTAGTTAAAAACAGCGCCGCAGATATGAAAGCAGCTGGGGTACCAGGAGGATTGAAATACATCTCTGGAACTCACTCTGGAGTACCTGAAGGTGGAATGGCTGTCTGGAAATACTTATCGTTAGCGATTTGTATGATGGTGGGAACTGCATCGTTACCTCATATCTTAATGAGATACTTTACAACTCCTACAGTAAGAGCAGCAAGAAAATCAGTAGCTTGGTCGCTATTCTTTATTTTCTTACTTTACTCTTCAGCGCCTATGTTAGCGACATTGTCTAAATTAGCATTGATGGATCCTAATCTACCAACTGGAATTATCGGAAAATCGATTTCTGAAGTTCAGTCAATAGAGTGGGTTCAAAGATGGTCTGAAGTTAAGCAAGTATTTATTGCAGACTTTAATGGTGACGGAATACTTCAGTTGAACGAGTGGTTCATGAGAGGTGACGTTGTAGTATTAGCTACTCCAGAAGTAGCGGGTCTACCGTTCGTAATCTCAGGACTTGTGTTTGCTGGTGGTATGGCTGCTGCCATGTCAACTGCCGATGGTTTAGTTCTTGCGATATCAAATGCGTTATCACACGACATTTATTACAAGATCATAAATCCAAAAGCGGAGACATCTAAAAGACTATTAGTTGCTCGTGTACTTCTAGTAATAATCGGAGCTGCAGGTGCTTACATAGCCTCTTTCAGGCTAACAAGTATCTTAGGTTCGGTTGCTTGGGCATTCGACTTTGCAATGTCAGGCTTATTCTTCCCACTTGTACTTGGTGTATGGTGGAAAAGAGCTACTAGAGAAGGTGCAATCGCCGGTATCATAGCAGGAATTGTGTCAGGAACAGTTTACTTAACGTGGGTGTTCCCTAAATTCTCAGTTCCATTATGGGGCGGTGTAAATACTCCTTTCTTAGGTATCGACCACTTAAGATTTGGTTTAATCGGAGCACCAATTTGTTTAGTTGTAATGGTGGTAGTCAGTTTAATGACTAAAGAGCCAAGTGCAGCTACACAAAAATTAGTAGACGATACAAGAATACCAACAGGTAAGGCTATTCTTGGTAAGCAACACTAATTAATAATTATTTAAAATTAAAAGGGGCGATTTTTTCGCCCCTTTTTTTTTGCCTGAATCATGATAGTTTAGAAGAATGATTCCAACATGGGCAATTGTTTTAGACTACACATTGGGAACTATAATGTGGACTTTAATTGGTCGTGCATTTATGAATATTTTTCAAAAAGAGGACTCGACTTTTTTTTTTATGAGAATATTCGTCAAAACTACTAATCCAATAATCAATTTATTTAAGTTTATCACTCCAAGCTTTTTATTTGGACCATTTATTGCTCTTTACGTAGCATGGTTCTTTTATCTATTTCGTTTCTATGCGATGCCTTGGATTCTTGGTTATGACGTATGGGGAATGCTCGCATTTCCATTAGAAAGTGATTTTTCAAGACAATTATATCAACTGTTTAATTAACCTTATTTTTTGACAAAGTTTTGGATTAAAATATAAATAAAGAATGAACAATTCGATCAAAATATCTCCTTCAATTTTATCAGCTGATTTTAGTAAATTAGGTAGTGAAGTGATCTCTTTAGAGAAAGCTGGGGCCGACTATATTCATATTGATGTTATGGATGGACACTTTGTGCCGAATCTTACGATTGGACCAGAGGTCATAAAAAAACTTAGACCCCTTACCACTAGAGTTTTTGACGTACACTTAATGATTTCTCCAGTTGATAACTTTATTAAAGAATTTGCCAAAGCTGGCTCGGATATCATTACTTTTCACCCTGAAGCAACGCATGACATTGCAAAAACAATTGAATTAATTAGAAAAGAAAATAAAAAAGTTGGCATTTCACTAAAACCGAACTCATCTATCAATCTTATTGAGAATTACTTGGAACAAATTGATTTAGTGTTAATTATGAGTGTTGAACCAGGGTTTGCTGGTCAAAAATTTATGCCACAAGTTTTGGAAAAGACTAAAAATCTAAAAGAAATTATTGATAAAAAGAATTTAAATGTAGATATCGAAATAGACGGAGGAATTAATTTTGAAAACTGTAATAAGGCAAAAAAAGCTGGAGCTAATATTCTTGTATCAGGCTCTACTATATTTAAAGAGAATAATGGCGATCTTAAAAAAAATATAGAAATTCTAAGAAAAAATTAATGTATGTTTGGCTTAAAAGCTACGTATTTTTATTTAATTGCTATTCAAATTTCATTAATAAAATTTTTTAAAAAGATATATTTTACCACTAGTTATTATAATAAATCATTAAAGTCTAAAATCCCTAAACAAATAATCTTTAGCCCGAATCCCTTTTTATTATCGTTGATCTCACCATACCAAAAGGATTCTTTTAAGGTAAATGAGATTAACGTTAATGAATTTTGGCTTGAAAATAAAAAGAGAAATGTATCAGATCAGCACAGTTTTTTATGGCTTAATTTAATCGATAGAAAAATAGATAGAAAAAATATTCAAAAAATAATTTACCTATGGATGCTAAAGTACTCCTCTTTCAAAAAGGATGTGTGGGAGACTTCTACTTTAAGTTCAAGATTAATTAGTTGGATATTAAATATAGATATCATAATAGATAATGGAACTTTTGATTTTAAAAATAAATTTTTTCAGAATATAGTTACTCAATGTAATCACTTAAAAAAAAATATAAAATTTGAAAAAGACCTAATTAAAAAAGTAGAGACAATTGTTGCGCTGTCTATGTCTGGGATAGTGTTCAAAGAATATGAAGAAAATTTTAGATTAGGTATAAAAGAATTAGATAAATTTACTAACAATTACTTTGATAAAGATGGTTTCCCATTGAGTAGGAATCCTAATGATTTAATTCACTTTACTAAGTATATGTTACTATTAAGCAAAAGTATAAAGGACGCCCAACAGCACGTGCCAGATTTTCTTGATGAAATAATAAAAAAAAATTTAAAATGTATAAAATTAATCAAAACACCTAACGATCAAATTCCTTTTTTTAATGGAGGTTACGAAAATAATCTAAATAGTTTAGACAATTATTTAGATGAATTTAAAGTAAATAAAAAAGACAAAAAAAATCCGCTGGGAGGAATATTCTTAGCGAAGTCAAAACAACAGGTTCTATTTTTTGATGTCGGCGGACCTCCAAGTAAAAGTTATTCTAAAAACTATCAATCAGGTCCTTTATCTTTTGAGTATTTTTTAGATGGAGCCAAAATTATAACTAATTGTGGGTTTGGAAAAAAAATCTCACAAAAAGCAGAACTAATAAGTAGATTAACAGCCAGTCAATCCACGCTAACAATAAATGATACTAGCGTAACTAAGTTTGAGAGAAATAAAGTTATTAATATGGTATTTGGTAATTCAATAAAAAGCTCCTTTAAAACAACTCAGCTAAATATTAAAGACGATAAAAATTTGACTGGATGTTCAGTTGTACACAATGGTTATGAAAAAAATTTCAATTGCACTTATAAAAGAGAAATTTATTTAGATCACCTAAGTAATAAATTATTAGGGAAAGATCATATTTTTAAAAAAAAAGATGGGATTCCAATAAGATATGTTTTTAGGTTTCATTTAAACCCAGGCCTCACAGCTGTAAAAACAATGGGTGGTAATAGTGCGTTAATACAAATAACAAAGAATAAATCACTAATTTTTACAATAGAAAATGAAAATATTGAGATAGAAAAAAGTATATTTTTAGGAGGAAAAAAAATATTAGAAAATACTTGTATAACTATATCCGGTAATTTAGTTAATAAAGATAAATCTTTTAATTGGGAAATTAAGAAAAAAGTTTAAAAATGAATTTAAAAATTAAAAATGCTTTAGTTTCAGTTTCAGATAAAGAAAATATTATTTCTTTATTAAAAATTTTTAAAAAGTATAAAATTAAAATTATCAGTTCTGGTGGGACTTATAAATTTATTAAAAATCTAGGGTACGATTGCACCATGCCCATAAATTTGTCTTTTTTATAAGTGTCATTAACGAGATCCAAGTACCTTTGTTCAAAAATATTAAGTGGCAGATTTGTTTTTGGAAAATAAATCACTCCGCTTAAGGGAAAAACAGGAATTATTTTAGGAAATAATTTCATTCTAATTAGTATATTAAAAAATTTAAATTAGTGATAGCGACATTTTATTTGTATTGACCATTACAGTTGCTCTATATTATAGTTTAATTATTGCGGGCATAGCTCAGTGGTAGAGCGTCTCGTTGCCAACGAGAAGGTCGAGGGTTCAAGTCCCTTTGCCCGCTCCATGATTAATTATGAGTGATCTATCAAGTAAAAAATGTATTCCTTGCGAGGGAAACATCCCGCCTTTTGATAAAAGCGAAATCCATAATTATTTAAAAAAAGTTGATGGATGGGATGTGAAAAGCAACGAAGATAAAAGTTACTACCTTATAAAAGATTTTAAATTCAAAAATTTTTTAGAGAGTCAAAATTTTACTAATAAGGTCGGTGAAATAGCTGAAAAAGAGAATCATCATCCTGATATCTCTTTTGGCTGGGGTTATTGTAGCATAAAGATTTTTACACATGCGATAAAAGGTTTAGCAGAGAGTGATTTTATCTTAGCAGCAAAAATAGATAAAATTTAATTAGTGGTAGAAATTTCTTACACCAGTAAATAGCATTTTAATTTTCGCTTTGTTGGCATAACTTATAATTTCTTTATCTCTTATTGAACCACCTGGTTGAATAATGATTTTTACACCAGCTTTTATAAGTATATCTAATCCATCTGAAAATGGGAAAAAAGCGTCCGAAGCTGCTATTGCATTAGAAATTTTTCTTGGCTGAAATCTTCTAGCTTTTTGAATTGCGATCTTGCAACTATCTACTCTACTTGGTTGCCCACCTCCAATACCTATAGTAGAAAAATTATTACTTAAGACTATTGCATTTGATTTTACGTATTTACAGATATTAAAAGCGAATTCTATTTCAGCCAGTTCTTGTCTGGTTGGTTTTAATTTTGTAACACATTTCAATTCTTTTCTTTTTACCATTTTATTGTTTTTATTTTGAATTAAAAAGGACCCATCAAAAGATTTTAAAGAAATATGATTTTTATATTTAAATTTTGATATATCAATAATTCTTAAATTTTTTTTTCTTTTTAAAATCTTAAGCGACTCTTTGTCAAAGCCCTTAGATAATATAACTTCAAGAAAATTTTTAGTTATCTCGTTAGCAATGCTCTTATTTATTTTGTAATTACAAGCAATAACTCCTCCAAATGCGCTTACTGGGTCACATTCGAAAGCATTTTTAAAACTATCTAATGGTTTTTTGTTTGTTGATATACCACAAGGATTTGCGTGTTTAATCACCACCGTAGCAGCTTTACCTTTTAACGATTGTAAAACTTCTAGACCAGCAAACAAGTCGTTAAAATTATTATAACTTAATTCTTTCCCGTGAAGTTGTTTAAATCTAAGATTTTTATCGTCGTAATCATTAATATAAATTGAACTTTTTTGATGAGGGTTTTCACCATATCTCAGATTTGTTAGTTTTCTTCCAAATATTGTTTTTCTTTCTGGAAATTGGATCTTCAGTTCATTGTTAAACCAATTAGCTATCATAGAGTCGTAGTACGCAGTTAATCCAAATGCTTTTGATGACATATATTTCCTAAAGTTAATACTCGTTTTTCCCTTATTTTTTTCTAATTCTTCTATAAGTGATTTATAATCATTTTTATTAGTAACAATTGTTACATTCTTAAAATTTTTGGCGGCTGCACGAACCATTGTTGGCCCCCCGATATCTATATTCTCAATAATATTTTTTGAGTTTCTAGATTTCGTAACAACTTTCTGAAAAGGGTAAAAATTAACAACGATTAAATCTATCGATGGAAATTTTTTATCAGACATTTGCTTCTTATGAGATTTATTTTGTCTGTCATGTAGAATGCCAGCGTGTATTTTAGGATGAAGAGTTTTAAC
>CACGZQ010000001.1:60000-110526 GCA_902577575.1 uncultured Pelagibacteraceae bacterium | reverse complement strand
CTTTATTCAAGATCAAAAGTATTTTTGTGATAACATAGATCTAAAATCAAGCCCAGAAGGTTTAAATAAAAAATTTGATGTAAATCTTATTGGTAGAAAATCGTCTAAGAAAAGAGCTCATGAAATAAAATTAAAGAAAATTAGAATTTTTACAAATATATTCTCTTACTTGTCAGAAGTTATAGGATCTACAAAAAGTGAAAATACAAAATATTTAGTAATCTCAATATCTCCTTACACTTTTTTAGTTTGTCTTCTTTTAAAAATATTTGGAAAAACTCCAATCGTTTATTTAAGAAGTGATGGTTATGGTGAGTACAAAGCTATTCTTGGAAATTTTGGTAAATTAATTTATCATTTAATGTTTAGTTTAACTTCAATAATTTCAAATCTTATAAGTTGTAGAAACTACATATTAAGAGGCAGGAAAGGTAAAGTAATTTACCCATCTCAATTGGACTCTATTTGGATTAGAAAACCAAAAATTCAAGACGTTAAAAGTTTTAAGTTATTATATGTAGGTAGAATTAGAGTTGAAAAAGGTATTTTTTCTTTAGCCGGTCTAATTAAAAATAAAAGGAATATTTTTTTAACTATTGTAGGTGCAGAAAAAAATACCTCATATAAAATTAACCAAAGCAATGTCAATATTCAACTAACTCAAAGCAACAAGTTGAGACTTATAAAATATTACGATGATCATAATATATTTATCTTACCCTCATTTACTGAAGGACACCCAATGGTTTTACTAGAGGCCTTAGCTAGAAGAAGACCAGTAATTATTTTCGAGGATATTAAACATGTTATCGGCGATAAAAAAGGTATTTTTGTTGCTAAAAGAAATTTTTTAAATTTTTTCGGAGTACTAAATCATATCAAGAAAAATTATAAAAAGATCCAAAAAGATATGATGAAAAATGAGCTTCCTACAAATAAAGAATTTATCGAGGAATTTGTAAAAGCAATTGATGATTACAAGTAGGAGAGGTGGCCGAGTGGTTGAAGGCGCACGCTTGGAAAGCGTGTAAACGGGAAACTGTTTCGAGGGTTCGAATCCCTCTCTCTCCGCCATTATCCAGGATTTTATTAGCTTTTTTAAAATTGATATTAATTCTATCTTAAATAAATTACACAAAATGTATTTTAAACTAATTTTACTTTTTTTTAGTTTTTTTTCCTTATCCCAAGTTGTCTTAGCTGACAGCGCAACTCTAAATGATGGCGCTACAACTAACAGTCAGCAAGATATTGATGGGAACGATGAATTTTTAACAGTTACAAATAATTCAACCTTAAATACTGGCGCAACTAAACCTGCAAACATAACGGGAGACACTGTAAGTGTTACTGTTGACTCTGGTTCCACAATAACATCAAATACAGTTAGTATTTTTGCAGACGATACTTCTGATTTAACAATTTCAAATTCTGGCACAATCAGCTCAAGTGGAATAGTGGCAATAGATGTTAAAGGAACAACTGATGCAAGCATCACAAATAATTCTGGTGGTCAGATTTCTGCAACTAGAAATACAATTAGAATTAGTAAATCCACTAGCAATAGCACTACAGGATTGACAATTACCAACTCTGGAACAATTGAAGCAACAGACCAAGGTTCTGCAATTTTTGCAGCTGACTCTAATACTACAGCTACAGTAACAAATAACTCAAGTGGTATTATGACAAATTCTGACAGTAGTAACGCAACCATAAGAGTTGGCGCAAGTTCTTCAGTTACCAATAGCGGAACAATAAAAAATGATGTTGGAAACGATGCTATCAAATTGTACGGGAACAATTCTACAATTACTTTAAAAGATAAAGGTATAGTAGTTGGAAAATTAGATGCTCTTTTAAGAACTGGAAGTACATTAAAAATTAATCATGGAGCTGGTCAATCTTATTTTTATGAAACCGAGGGTTCATTCACATTAGAAGATCTTGATGGCAACCAAGTAGTAAAAGGATCAGCAGGATCAGTAGGTCAAGGTGGAAGCGAGACGTTAGATGAACTTTTAAGTTATAAATCTCTAAATATAAGACAATTTTTAAATAGATATAAAGATTCAGAAAACTTATATGATGGTAATGGTTGGGGAGAAACTTATACCTCTTTTTTAAATCGAAAAGGACACACTGCAAACTTGGCATTAGAGTACGATATATTTAATGCAGGAGCTAATTTAATTTCACCTTTAGAAAATTCAGACTTCATTCTTGCTTTTGAAGTTGGAGTTCAAGATTTTGAAGCAGATCATAAAATTACATATCAAAATGTCTCTGCTGGTTTGTATCTACCAAGCAATAAATATCTTTTAAAATTAGACTCTTTTATTATAGGTGGAATTACTTTAAAAGAGAGTGAGAGAACAATTTTAACTAACACAACATCATCTGGTAAATTAAATATAGACAGTAATTACCAAACTTTGGAAATACATTCTGGTGTAACAAAAACTAATCCCAAGCTTATTCCAAATATTGGATTTACCGGAAGTTTTTCAATCACTCCGAGTTATGACGAGAGCAAATATTATTCATGGAGAAATAGAAAAGTGGGAAACGTGTCTGTATTTTTTTCTGATAAATACAATCTTATAAATAATGATAATAATAATTTTAATCTAGGTTGGTTATTAGATTTTAGAAATTTGGTAGGAGACAAATCTCAAGTTTATTCAATTAATGGCACAAGCGCCACGTACAAACAAGATAATGCTCTTACAAGAGAGATTTCATTAGTTGCTAATTTAGGTTACGAAAAAAAGATTACAGATAATGGAAAATTTACTGCTGGTATTTCTGCAAAAAATACTAATCAGGATGTTAAAAGCTTAAGTGGAAATTTAGGATTTAAACTAAATTTTTAATTAAGATTGGTCGCCATATGGTCGTCGCTAGACCAATTTTTTTAAAGTCTTAAAAATAAATTGAAAGTTAATCAACGATTCTAAGCCGCTAGGTTAAAGGCGCACGCTTGGAAAGCGTGTAAACGGGAAACCGTTTCGAGGGTTCGAATCCCTCTCTCTCCGCCATTTTTATCCACACTCAACTAATAAGAGTCTTAAATTCAACTGTCGAATCATTTAAAATAGATTTATGGGCAGTGGAGGGAGACTGAAGCTGCCTTTGCTTTTTATAACCTTTTAATTCCTATCACTTTTAATTTAGCAGTCTTTTCAATTCTTTTAATAGTTTGGTTAATTCCCATAACAACTGTTTTTTTCATTGGCCCATAAGCATGAATAAGTTTTTTATTCGAAAGAGCTAGAGCCACGTGACCTTTCCAGTAAATAATATCATTTTTTTTTATGTTATTTAATTTTATATTTTTTTTAAAAAATTTAACCTGATCTTTAGCATCTCGTGGACAAAATTTATTATTAAAATTTAGGAAAACTTGTATTAAGGCTGAACAATCAATTCCTTTAAAAGATTTTCCGCCCCATTTATATTTAATATTCTTAAAAATAGATATTTTACGGAAGAGATTTTTTTCCTTAAAGGAAATAGGTTTCACATCTTTTTTGCTAATCCATCCCTTTGAAAACCTAAAGAAATTTTTTTTTCTTTCAATTATTTTTAATTTCGAACCAAAAGATATTTCATCTATTTTATTCATTCTGTTTGAATTCTTAAATACTCTTGATCTTAAAATATTAACCTTATGAGTGGGTTTTAAAAATTTTGGGAACTTCCTATTTTTTATATAACCTTTATAACCGTCTTCTTTAATCTTAATTTTTAACCATTTTCTGTTTTTTTTAGTAATTGAAAAATTATCTCCAAAAATCATTTGTGTCACAATTTCTGATTTTACAGAAGGTTTCCTATGAAGATTTATAATTGTAAGATCGTTTGTAAAATACTTAGTCATTTAATCTAAGTTTATCCTTAATCATATAAAGAAATATTAGTGACGGTATTACCATTACTGCCGTAATGATAAAGAAAATACCCCAATCTCCATTTAACCAATCTACTAAAGCCCCAGAGGATGCTGCAAGTGTAGTTCTGCCTGCTGTTCCAATAGAAGAAAGAAGAGCATATTGAGTTGCAGTATAAGTTCTGTCAACAAGCATTGAAATAAAAGCAACAAATGCAACTGTTGCAAAAGCTGCGGCCATATCGTCAAATATGACTGCAATTGCAAACAATATTTCCGATTTTCCAGACCAAGCTAGTATAGAAAATAACAGATTTGTCGATGCCATCAGAATTCCAGATACAAACATAGCCTTAATTACTCCAGAACGAATAGCAAATAATCCCCCAAGTAAAGTAAATATTACAGTTGTAATCCAACCAAGACCTTTGGAATAAAGCGCGATATCTGATTTAGTAAATCCTATTTCTTTATAAAAGATTACAGACATTCTTCCTAAAAAAGCCTCACCAATTTTAAAAAGAAATACAAAACCTAGTATTGCTATTGCGATATTAAACCCATTTTTTTTAAAGAAACTGATTACAGGACCAATTACTGTTCCAGTCAACCACGCAACAATTTTTGTCATGATATTAGATGAGCCTAATTTATCTTCAATCATTTTATCAGTTTGCCTCTGACTCTCCATTCTATCGATTGGTTGAGTTTCATTTACAAACATAAGACCTGTACTGCAACTGATTATAATTATACCTAAAACTAAAAAAGTAATTTGCCAGTAGTTTTCAAAACCTAATTGTTCAAAAAACTCAGCTGCATTGAGAGATACAACTCCACCTAATTTATATCCAGTCCACCAACCAACTACCGCCATTGCAGCACCTGCTTGCATTGATTTACCTTCATGCTCACCAATTTGCTCAATTCTTAAAGCATCAACAGTAATATCTTGAGTTGCGGATGCGATTGCAATTAGAAGTCCAATAAAAATTACCAGTGTTAAATTTGCAGTTGGATTTATTAAACTCCAACAAATTAGACAGACTAAAATTAAGATTTGCATTGATATAATCCATCCACGCCTATGACCAACTTTTGCAGTCAACCAAGGAATTCTTATTCTGTCGATAATTGGAGCCCAAAGATAATTAAAGGCATAAACTGCAAAAATTAAACCAGCCCAACCAATTGTTGTCCTACTAAGTCCATCTTCTTTCAGCCAAAGACTTAAGCTGCTTCCAATAATTACCCAAGGAAATCCACTTATTGCTCCAAGTAATAAAATTTTAATCATTCTTTTATCAAAATAAACTTTGAATGACTCAGAAAGTGTTTGTTTTTGGTATAATTCCATATTCAATTTCTCCAAAAAGATGGAAAAAATAAAACTAATACTGCAAAGAGTTCTAACCTTCCCAGTAACATTCCAGCTGACAATATCCATTTTGACAGGTCAGGAATATTTTTATAGTTTCCATTTGGTCCAATAATTTCTCCAAGGCCAGGACCAACATTTGATATTGAACTAGCAGCTCCAGAAATTGATGTAATAAAATCTAGACCACTAATGGACAAAAGCATAGCTATTATTAAAAAAATAAATAAAAAAGTAAAAATAAAAATAATCACTGAATTAATAAAATCATCTGAGATTTTTTGATTATTATATTTTGTTATAATTACACTATTTGGCGATATAAGTTTTTTAATTTGATTTTTCAAAAAAATTAATAACATTTGTAATCTGAAAATCTTTATTCCACATGCTGTAGAGCCTGCGCAACCTCCTATGAACATTAAAAGTAAAAAGAAAATTAAAGAAAATTTACCCCAAAGACCAAAATCATCTGTAACATAACCTGTACCTGATAATATCGAAATAACATTAAATGAAGAAATTCTTATCTTATCAAATAAATTACTTTCATAGTTTATAAATAGCAAATAGATAAACATAATAATGATGGAGATAGCCAGCAAATAGATCAAACCTTTAATTTGTACATCTTTAAAAAAAATTTTTCTATTTCCTTTAGCAAACTTTAAATAAGAGATGAAAGGTATGCTTCCTAAAATTATGAAAATGCTCGCTACTATTTCAATGTTAGAATTTTTAAAAAAACCAATTGACTCATTGTGAGTTGAGAAACCTCCAGTAGCTATAGTAGTCATGGCATGACTAACACTGTCAAAAATTGTCATTCCAAATATCCAATAGAAAAAACCACACAGAAATGTAAGAATCATGTAAGTTGAAATAATAATAGCCGCCACCTCAATTGTTCGAGGTAAAATCTTCTCTGTACTATCTGGACCTTCCATTTTGAATAGCTGCATTCCACCAACTTTTAATAAAGGTAAAATTGTAATTGCCATCACTACTATTCCAATACCGCCCAGCCACTGCATTATCGCTCGCCACAAAAGAATACTTTTTGGGCTGTTATCTAAATCTGAAATAATCGTAGCTCCAGTTGTTGTAATGCCAGACATACTTTCAAAAAAAGCCTCACTGAAACTAAAATCTTGCGTGGATAACAAAAATGGTAAACTTCCAAAAGCAGCAACCATTACCCATGCCAAAGAAGAAAATAAAAAAGTTTGTCTTAAATTCAATTTAAATTCCTTCTCTAAATTTGCTAGTACAAAAAGTACACCAACAAAGATAGTCACAAATGACGCAGAAATAAAACTGTGACTTCCCTCATTAAATAATATTTGCAAGGTATAAGGAGCTAACATAGAAGCACCTAAAACAATTAATAATATACCTATTAAAAAAAATACTGTTTTGTTAGTGGCCATTAAAATTGAGATTATTTAAATAGTTCTAAAATTCAACTTAATATCATGCAATTATATCTGTATTTTGCGCATAAAATTTAATAAACCATAGTAATGCTTGATAACAACTTAATTCAATCAACATCATCTTGGCCATTTGTGGAAGTCAGGAAACTTTTAAAAGAAAGAAAAGAATTAATTAAAAAAAAGAATAAAATTACTTTTCAAACTGGATATGGTCCGAGTGGATTACCTCATATTGGTACATTTGGTGAAGTAGCTAGAACCACAATGATGATAAATGCCTTAGACCATATTTTAAAAATTGATCATGAATTAATTACATTTTCAGACGATATGGATGGCTTAAGAAAAGTACCAGATAATATTCCGAATGATGAAGTATTAAAAAAAAATTTAGGTAAACCTTTAACTTCTATTCCTGATCCCTTTAATAAGTTTAATAGTTTCGGTGAACATAACAATGAAATGTTAAAAAAATTTCTTCAAAAATTCAATTTTAAATTTATTTTTAAAAGTTCAACTGAAAATTATAAAAATGGAATTTTTAATGAATCCTTAAAAAGAGTTTTAGAGAAATACGAAGAAATAATGAATATTATTTTGCCAACTTTAAGAGAGGAAAGAAGAAAAACTTATAGCCCATTTTTACCTATTTGCACTAAAACAGGAGTTGTCTTAGAAATTCCTATGTTACATTTGGATAAGAAGTCTGGAAAAGTGATATTTGATAATAATGGAGAAAAATTAGAAACAGATATCTTCAATGGTAATTGCAAATTACAATGGAAAGTAGATTGGGCGATGCGCTGGTTTACCTTTGATGTTGATTTTGAAATGTATGGAAAAGATTTAACTGAGAGCGCTATATTATCTAGTAAGATTTGCAGGACTCTTGGAAAAAATCCTCCAAATGGATTTGCATATGAATTATTCCTAGATGAAAAAGGAGAAAAAATTTCTAAGTCCAAGGGTAACGGTATATCAATTGAGGAATGGTTAAGATACGCTTCACCTGAAAGCCTGGCTTTATACATGTATCCAAATCCTAAAAGAGCAAAAAAACTCTATTCAGAAGTAGTCCCAAAAACTGTTGACGAATATCTTTCTTTTATTGAAAAGTATCCAACGCAAGAAAAAAAAGATCAAATACAAAATCCTGTTTGGCACGTTCATAATGGAAATCCGCCTCAAGAAAAAATAGTCATGCCTTTTTCAATGCTTTTAAATTTAGTTGGGTCTAGCAATGCAGATAATAAAGAAATCTTATGGAAATTTATAAATAGATTTCACAAAGAAATAAAACCAAAAGATCACAAAATTCTCGATGATCTTACTAATTATGCAATAAATTATTTTAAGGACAAAGTAGAACCTAAAAAAAAATTTAAAAAACCAAGCGCAGAAGAAAAAAAAGCGCTAGAAAATTTAATCAAAAAATTGAGTGAAATTGATAAATCACTAAGTCCAGAAGAAATTCAAACCTGCGTTTACACTGTTGGAAAACAAAATGGATATGATAAAAATTTAAGAGAGTGGTTTAAACTAATTTATGAAGTAGTTTTTGGTGAGGAAAATGGACCTAGAATGGGATTTTTTATAAGTTTTTTTGGATTAAAAGAAACAATTGAATTAATTAGTGATAAAATAAAATAATGTTTTCAATTTTTAAACCTTTCATTTTTTCTCTAGATCCAGAAACAGCTCACGATTTAGCAATTAATTCCCTTAAGCTTAATGTTTTGCCAAAAAATATTTTTCAAGTTGAAAACGAAGATTTATTGGAGACCAAGTTATTTGATAAGATATTACCCAACCCGATTGGTTTAGCTGCAGGATTTGATAAAAGCGCTGAGGTCTATAACTCTTTATTTAAACTTGGTTACGGATTTGTAGAAGTTGGAACTGTTACTCCCAGAAGACAACTTGGGAACCCTAAGCCAAGAATTTTTAGATTAGAAAAAGATCAAGCCCTTATTAATCGACTTGGCTTTAACAACCATGGTTCCGAAATAGTATTGAAAAGAATTTCAGAAAATTTACCTAGTGGTTTTCTTGGAATTAATGTTGGCCCAAACAAAGATACAAAAAAAAAAGAAGAAGATTATTACATATGTTTATCAAGACTGTCCTCTTATGCTGGATATTTAACAATTAACATATCTTCACCTAATACTGAAGGATTAAGAGATTTTCATGATCAATCAGAACTAGAAAAACTTCTTTTAGGAATAAACAAAATAAAATTAGAGAAAAATATTTCAAAACCTATCGCAGTCAAACTTTCTCCAGATATTAATAATTCACAAATTAGTAAAGTAATTGAATTAATTTTAAAACACAGAATTGATGGGATAATAGTATCTAATACTACAGATAGTAATCGTAAAAATTTATCTGATATACAAAAAAATGAAAATGGAGGATTGTCAGGTCAACCCTTAAGAAATTTGTCTACAGATTTGATCAAAAAATTTTATAAAGAAACAAAAGGAAAAATTCAAATAATTGGTGTTGGAGGCGTAGACTCTGGAAATTCTGCTTTTGAAAAAATTTGCGCAGGAGCTAATGCGGTCCAACTCTACACAGGAATGGTTTATAAGGGCCCTGGGGTAGTAAGAGAGATGAAAAAAGAGTTAATTTCAATTCTAAAAAAAGAAAATCTTAAAAATATTAGTGAAGCGGTAGGAATTAATGCTTGACCACTCTCAACTCTACACTTATATAGCTTTAGGAAAACTTTATGTCTAAAAGATGCGAATTAACAGGAATATCTCCTTTAAAAGGTCACAACGTAAGCCATGCAAAAAACAAGACTAAAAGAAGATTTTTACCAAATCTTAAAAAAGTTTCTTTTAGAAGTGATATTTTAAAAAAAGAAATAAAACTGAATGTAGCTAATGCTGCGTTAAGAACAGTAGATTATAAAGGTGGTTTAGATAAATTTTTAATGTCAGCAAAAAATAAAAATTTATCAAAAAAGGTAAAGAAGATTAAAGCATTCATTTCTGCAAAATTATAGCTATGAACTTATATTACAAACTCGCAGTCTTAATGGGTTTTGTTGTAGTAATTTCAAATTATTTAGTACAATTTCCAGTTAAATTTTTTGGATTAAGTGAGATCTTAACTTACGGCGCTTTTAGTTATCCAATTTCTTTTTTGATAACTGACCTAGCTAATCGAGCTTATGGAAAAATAGTTGCAAGAAAAGTAGTTTATATTGGATTTTTTATTGGAATTTTATTAACTCTTATTGTTTCGACAAACTTTTCAGATTTAATCTCTATAAGGATAGCCATTGGTTCTGGAGTCGCATTTTTCATAGCTCAAAATTTAGATGTGCAAATTTTTGATAGACTAAGAAAAAAAAGATGGTTTGTTGCACCATTTTTTTCATCTGTCCTTGGTTCTATAACTGATACTTTCTTATTTTTCTCAATAGCTTTTTACTCAACTGGTATTCCATGGGTAACTTTAGCGGTAGGTGATCTAACAGTAAAATTAATTGTTGCACTATCAATGCTTATCCCGTTTAGACTTTTGTTAGGTAAAATTAAAGATTATAGCGAAAAGTCAGTTACTAGTTCTTAATTCAGTGAATAGTTTTCTTTATTTTATCGTTAAATAAATCTGTCAATTGATTTATCATTGCGTCACCTAAATCCTGAACATCTATAATTTTGATTGCTTTGTTGTAATACCTAGTAACGTCATGACCAATACCTATTGCCAATAGTTCAATATTTGATTTATCTTCAATCCATTTAACAGTCTTCTTTAAATTATTCTCCAAATAATCACTTGTATTAGTTGAAAGGGTAGAGTCATCAACTGGAGCTCCGTCCGAAATAACCATAAGTATCTTTCTATCCTCTCTTCTTTTGTTCATTTTATTAAATGCCCATTTTAGAGCTTCTCCATCTATATTTTCCTTCAACAACCCCTCCTTTAACATCAAACCCATATTATTTTTAGCTTGTCTCCACGGAGTATCAGCAGATTTATAAATAATGTGTCTCAAATCATTAAGCCTTCCCGGTAAATTAGGTTTTTCGTTTTTCATCCATTTTTCTCGAGACGAACCACCTTTCCAATGCTTAGTTGTAAAGCCGAGTATTTCAACTTTCACCATGCATCTTTCTAATGTTCTAGACAAAATATCTGCACAAATTGCTGCTACAGAAATTGGCTTACCTCTCATTGAACCAGAGTTATCTATTAGAATCGTTACTAGGGTATCTTTAAATTCAATATCTTTTTCTTTCTTAAAAGATAAAGAATTTAGTGGATCTATAATTATTCTTGGTAATTTTGACGTATCTAGCAAACCATCCTCAAGGTCAAAATGCCAAGATCTATTCTGTTTAGCTAATAATTTTCTTTGTAATTTATTTGCTAATTTGGATATAAAATTTTTAAGTTGCAATAATTGTTGGTCAAGACTTTTTCTTAATCTCAAAAGCTCATCGCTATTTTCTAGCTCTTCAGCCTTAATAATTTCATCAAATTGATCGGTATAAACTTTGTAATTTAAATCGCCAAAATTATTTTTTAAACCTTTTTGTAAATCAGGCCTAAAGCTATCTTCTATCTGAACCTCTTCGTCTGCATTGTCTGATTCTTTCGCCTCATTTTTAAGATCTGGGACACCCACATCAATAGACATCTCCTGTTTGCTTACTTCTTTTTCTTGAGGCTGTTGTTCTTGTTCCTGTGGTTTAGTTTTTTTATCATCATCATTGATTTCATTTTTCTTCTCATTCTCTTCAAAGCTTTCATCCAAACTCATATTTGAAATAATCTTGGAAATTATAGAATTAAACTTTTCTTGATCTAATGTGAGACTTTTAAGGTCATTTATTTTACTTTTAAACCTTTCATTTAAATCTTTTTTAAAAGATTTTATCTTTTTATCGATAAGGCTCCCATTTTTTAAATCTAAAAATTTAATTCGCAAATAGTTTTCGAAAGACTCTATTATTTTGTCTTCACTACTTTTTAAATCTAATCCATCTATCCTTTTTAGATAAAATTTCTCAATATTATTTTTGACACCTTTAAAGTAATTTGAGCCAATATTTTCACATCTAATTTTCTCAGAAATTTTATAAAGTTTTTTTGATATATTTCCATCAGGCTCATATTTTTTTAAGATTTCTTTATTTGAAAATCTATGCAATAAAGATTTTGAATCTGCTATTGCTCTAATTTCATCAAAGTTGATCTTATTCTTAGAATAATTTAATTCCGGTAATTCAATTGATTTATTCAAGGAAGTAGTACTTTTATTTCCAAATGAAACCTCAATTTTGTTTGAATTTGTTAGAGATCTTACAGTCGAACTAATTGCAGTTTTAAAATCCTCAAGCTTTTCTTTTTTTCTTTCCACTTTAAATAGAGACATTAATTGATGACTCTGGTAAATCTTCACCAAAACATCTTTGATAGTATTCTGAAATTATTTTTTTTTCCAAATCGTCACACTTATTCAGAAATGTAACTCTGAAAGAGTACCCCTTATCTTTAAATATATCTGTGTTTTCCGCCCAATGTAAAACTGTTCTTGGACTCATAACTGTAGATATATCACCGTTGATAAAACCTTTTCTAGTTAAATCTGCAACTTTGATCATGTTGGAAACTAATTCTTTTCCATCTTTATTATTATAAACTTTATTTTTAGAAAGTATTATTTCAAGTTCCTTTTCAAAAGGCAGATAATTTAATGTAGATACAATATTCCATCTATCCATTTGCCCTTGATTTATTTGTTGTGTACCATGGTATAGCCCCGTGGTATCCCCGAGACCTACAGTATTTGTTGTTGCAAAAATTCTAAAAAAATCATGTTGTTCTAAAACTTTATTCTTATCTAATAAAGTAAATTTACCATCACTCTCAAGAATTCTTTGAATGACAAACATTACATCTGGTCTACCAGCATCATATTCATCAAATACTAAAGCAACGGGATTTTGTATTGACCAAGGCAGTATTCCCTCTTTAAATTCAGTAACTTGTTTTCCATCTTTGACCACTATTGCATCTTTACCAATCAAATCTATTCTACTTATATGGCTGTCTAAATTCACTCTTATACAAGGCCAGTTCAATCTAGCAGCTACTTGTTCTATATGAGTAGATTTTCCCGTGCCATGATACCCTTGTATTAAAACTCTCTTATTGAATGAAAATCCAGCTAATATTGATAGCGTTGTATCTTTGTCAAATTTATAGTCCGTGTCAATTTTTGGAACAAATTGGTTTTTTTTTGAAAATGCTGCGACTTTCATATTACTGTCGAATCCAAAAGTTTGTTTTACTGATAATTTTATATCCGGTTTTTGTATAATTTGTTCTGCTGTCATTTTTTTCCTAAAGTTTTTTTTAGTTGACTATAAGCCAAAGTTATTTTTTTTAATTTTTCTTCAAATTTTTTATTTCCTTGGTTTTTATCAGGATGATATTTTTTTACAAGCTCTTTAAATTTTATTTGTATTTGATCCCATTTTACATCATCATTTAACTCCATTACTTGAAGAGCATCTCTGTCAGTTTGTGAAATTTTTGTTTTTTTGAAATCTTTATAATTAGAACTTTTAAAAATTTTAAGATTATCTTCTAATGCATTATTCCATAATATATTAAAAAAATTTTCAGATGAACCAAACTTTTTAGTAGACTTATGCCATGTTAGATCAGACTTGATAAAAAACTCAATTTCTTGGTCATTCATGTTATCAAAATAATTCCAACTTTTATTAAAGATTTTTATATGTTGAAGGCAAAGAAGCCTATATTTTTTACTATTATCTTTCTCAACAGGAGCCCTATAAGAACCTATTTCTTTACAGTTTTTCCAGTCACAAATAATTTTCATAACCCTAATCTATATAGTAAAAACAAAATAATGAAAAATTATTTTAAAAGTTTAGAGAATAAAATTAAATCAAAAGTAAAATTAGAAAAGTTAGAAATTGTTGATAATTCTTCTAAACATAAAGGACATAAATTTTTTTCTCCCGAAAGATACCATATAAAATTAATTTTAAAGTCAGAATATTTAAGCTCTATCCCAAGACTTGAAGCTCATAAAATTATAAACAAAATTTTAAAAGAGGATTTAAAAACTAAAATACATGCTTTAGAAATTAATATAGAGACATAGTCTTAGCGTATTTTTTAATATTACTAATTGAAATTTTTTGAGAATTAGGCTTGGTAGTTTTCCCAATTGATTTTAATAAAATAAAATTTATTTTTTCGTCATCATTTTTCTTATCATTTTTGATAAAAGGTATTAAATTTTTAATCGATTTCTCAGATCTAAAATTTTTAATAGTATAGTCTAAATTATTTTTTTTGTATAAATCTTCCACCTCATTCAAAATTTTTCTTTTGCATATTTTCTTAATCAAAGACAATTTGATAGCAAGAATCATTCCTGATAAAACTGCCTCCCCATGAGTAATGTTTTTTGAATAATCATTTTTAACTTCTATAGCGTGAGCAAAAGTGTGTCCAAAATTAAGAGTCATTCGCAAACCTTTTTCATGAACATCCTTGTTTACAAACATCATCTTAATCTCACAACTTTTTCTAATAGCATATTCTAAATCATTCCTTTTTTTATTTAAAATTGAATGGGTTTTTCTTTTAAGCCAATTGAAAAAATTTTTATCATTTATAATTGAGTGTTTTAAGATTTCAGCATAACCACAAATCATCTCTTTTTTTGATAGAGAGTCTAAAAAAGCAGAGTCATTTAAAACTAATTTCGGTTGGTAAAAAGACCCAATTAAATTTTTTCCAAGATTTGAATTAACCCCAGTTTTTCCGCCAATTGCAGCATCAACTTGTGCTAATAAAGTAGTAGGTATGTTTATGAAATTCAATCCTCGCTTAAAAATACTTGCCACAAAACCCACAACATCACCGGTTATTCCACCTCCCAAGCCTATTAACAAATCTGATCTATTAAAATTATTAATTAAGAGCTTATTTAAAAAAAAGTTTATTGTGTTAAAGTTTTTTGATTTCTCACTTGAACTAAACGAAAAAAAAATCAGATGATAATCCTTAAGTTCCTTTTTCAAAATTGTTCTAAACTTTTGAGGGACATTTTTGTCGAAAATAATCGCAACTTTTTTTGTTTTTGGGCATAGTAATTTAATTCTTTTATTTAAATATCCTAAAATATTATTTCCTATAATTACTGAGTAGTTATTGGATAAACTTCTAAATTTAACTTCTTTCTTTTTCATACAAATTTAATATTTTGTTAACAATAAAATTAGGTTTTAAAAAGGTACATTTAATCCTAAAATCAGCTTTACTGTATGTTCTCTTTCTCTCTAAGTAAATTTTATTAATTGTTTCGTTTAAATTTTTCTTAAATAAAAGAGGCCTTTTTTTGTTTTTTTTTAATCTTTTCACAAGCTCCGAAACTTCAACGTCAAGCCAAAAACTTATTGAGGAATTTTTTACTGAACGTCTGATAGATTCATCTAAAAATGCTCCTCCACCAAGTGAAATAACAGAATTTTTTTTTTTTAATTCTTCCAAACTAATCTGTTTTTCAATTTTTCTAAAATAAATTTCACTTTTATTTTTGAATATAGAACTTATGGTACAACCTTCTTTTTTTTCTATCATTTTATCTATATCGACAAAGCTATATGACAAAGCATTAGCTATACTTCGACCAACAGTAGATTTTCCTACACCCATCATTCCAGTTAAAACAAGGTTTTTACTCAATTTCTCTTCCAATTTTGAATTTGATTTTTCATAAATATGTCTTATTTATTTAGTTTAAATAAAATCTTAAAGTATGCAACTTAAATACAACAGACAGCAAAGTTTAGGAAGCTCAATATTAAAATTATTGATAAAAATTTTCTTAGTGGTTGTCATTTTCATTATTACAATTTTTTTAATTGAAAAAATAAGTTTTCCAAGTCCAGAAAAAAAATTTGATATAGATATTACAAATGATATTAAAAAGCTTTAAGAGCTTTATAAGCTTATTAATTTTATTAATATTTTTTTCTCCAGTTAAATCTGAAGATAAGATTGATATCTGGAAAAATAATAAACAGAATGGGGAGATTACTGAGCCTAAAAATCAGAACTCTACAGAATTAAAACCAACCCAAAAAACTATTAAAGTAGATACGAATAATGACGAAATAAAAATACAAGATACATTAAATGATAGCGCTGAAGAAATAAATGTTTATGGGATATATGATCCAGCTGATTATAACTTCAATCTAAATATGTGGTCTTCTACTCAGGCAGATGATTTAAAAGCTAGCTTAAATAGAATTAATAAAATTAGTTTATCACAAACTTCTGAAGAAATATTAGAAAATGTATTATTATCTTTTTCTTACCCTCCTAAAGGAATGAGTCAAAAAGAATTTGTAAAATTAAAAGTAGACTGGTTAATTAAAAATAATCGTTCTAAATTAATTGAAAATTTTTTAAAACGAAATGAAGAATTTGATGGCAAAAGGATTTTAGTGCAATACTTAGTCGATGAAAATATTGCTAAAGCTAACATCAATGAGGGTTGCAAAAAAATTAAATTCATTGATAGCACAATAAAAGACGCATATTTAGAAAAGTTTAAAATTTATTGTTTGGTATTTGATAATAAAAAACCACAAGCCCAATTACTTCTTGATTTATTACGAGAGCAAAATCAATCTGATAAATTTTTTGACGATAAGATTAATTTCCTTCTTGGTATTTCTGACAAGACATCAGATAAGATTAATGAAAAAAACTTACTTAATTTTTATTTATCAAGTGTAACTATTAAAGATTTTAATTATACACCTTCTAAAAAAACTAAAAAAGAAATTTGGAAGTATTTGAATGCAGCTAATTTAATTAAAATAGATGACGTCAATGACAAAGAGAGAATAAGAGAGCTTGAATTAGCCGCCAATCAACAACAAGTAGACGAGAAAATAATTTTTAATATATACAAACAAATTCCTTTTAATTTAAACACATTGATCAATGCAAAAAATCTTTATCAAACATTAAATACAAGTGATGCTAGGTCGCTTATTTATCAAAAATACCTATTGTCAGAAGATATAGTTTCAAAATTAGAATATCTTTTTCTTCTTGATGAGTTATTCAAAAAAGATGATTTACAAAACATTTTTTCAAAAAAAATGAGTGATGCATTTAAGACTATTGGATTAGATAATATACCTGAAGAATATAAGGAAGCAGTCGAAAAAAAATTAATTTCAAAAGATAAAAATATTATAAGAAAAGTTAAATATAATGATAAAATTTTACATCAGTCAAAAATTATTAAATTTTATTTAGAGGAAGAAGATGAAAAAAAAATACAAAAAGATATTGATAGAATATTCAGAAAATTAAGTAAAAATAGAAAATATTTTTATTCTGCGAAAGATTTAGCTTTAATTGACGCGCTTCTAAAAGATGGCTTTACAATACCTAATAATTTTAACCAAAAAGAGCTGTCTAATAAATATGAAGTGCCTAAAAACTTAATGCAGCTCATTAAGAAAAACCAAAATGCCTTTCTTGCTTTAAAGATAGTTGAAATAATTGGAGAAGACGAACCCTATCAACTAGATCCAGAGACAATTTATTTCATAACTAATTTACTTAACGAAATGAATTTAATAGTTATTAGGAACAAGATTTTAATTTCAGCTCTACCTCAAAGAGCCTAAATAGTTTATATTGTTCTAAATGTCTAAGAAAACAATTATAATTGAACCAGACCCTATCCTCAGAAAAAAAAGTGATCTTATTGAAAATGTTAATGACGATTTGAGAAAACTTTTAGATGACATGTTAGAAACAATGTACTCAGCCCCAGGAATAGGTTTAGCTGCAGTACAAGTAGGAATACTAAAACAACTTATAGTTATAGATTTGTCAAAAGACGGCGAGAAAAAAAATCCTCTATTTTTTATAAATCCAAAAATTACTTTTAAAACAAAAAATACTTCAGTTCATGAAGAAGGATGTTTATCCTTACCTGGTTATTTTGCTGAAGTTGAAAGGCCTGCTGAATGTGAGTTAGATTTCATTGACTATCACGGTAAAAAAAGAAACTTGAAGGCGACTGGACTTTTAGCAACTTGCATACAACATGAGATTGACCATCTAAATGGAAGATTATTTATAGATTATTTATCTAAATTAAAAAAAGATATGATTATTAAAAAATTAACAAAACAAAAAAAAGAAATAAATAAAATAGTTTTATAAATTAATGGCTTTGAATATAATTTTTATGGGAACACCAAATTTTGCTGTCCCAATACTCAAATCAATTAATGACTCAGAACACAATATCTTGGCAGTTTATACCCAGAAACCTAAAAAAAAAGACAGAGGACAAAAAATTAATATTTCACCTATCCATGAATTCTCAAATACAGTTAAACTTCAAGTTAGATATCCGATTAAATTTGACAAAAAAGAATGTGATTTTATAAAAAATCTGAAACCTGATGTAGTTATTGTAGTCGCTTACGGAAAAATATTGCCATCTGCATTATTAAATTTTAAAAAGATTAAATTTTTAAACATTCATGCATCTTTGTTACCTAAATGGAGAGGTGCGGCACCAATTGAGCGAGCAATAATGAATTTAGACAAAAAAACAGGTATTTCAATTATGAAAATAGTACCAAAGTTAGATTCAGGACCTGTAATGATGAAATCAGAAGTAGACATTTTTCCTGATACTAATTACGAGATTTTGAGCAATGAATTAACAAGCGTTGGCTCAAATTTAATACTTAAATCATTAAAGTTAATCGAAAAAAAAGATGAAATTTTTGTAAATCAAAATGAAAGTGAGGCGACTTATGCTAAAAAAATTGAGAAATCTGAAACAAAAATAAATTTTAACACTGACGCCAAAAAAATTATTGCAACAATTAATGCATTTAGCTCTACACTAGGCGCTTGGCTAGAAATAAATGGTACACGAATAAAAGTCTTAAAGGCAAAGGAAGTTAAGCTAATTGGCCCTGCTGGCCAAATTATCGATAAAAATTTTATAATAGGTTGTTTAAAAAATTCAATTCAAGTTTTGGAATTAAAAAAGGAAGGTAAAAATAAAATGAAGGCTTCAGAATTTTTGAGGGGAAATAATCTAAAAGTCGGAATAAATGTTAATTAAAGTTTATAACTATTTAATTAAAGTTGAATACGATGGAACTAAATTTGTGGGTTGGCAATATCAAAAAAATGGACAATCTGTACAAGAAAAATTAGAAAAAGTATTAAAAAAATTATTAAAAGATAAAATTAAAGTAATTGGTGCTGGTAGAACTGATAAAGGTGTTCATGCTTTAGGCCAATACGCTAATTTTAAAACTAAAGTAAACATTAAAAATAGCAACAAATTCTTAAATTCCGTGAATCATTTTTTAAAGAAAGACCTTATTTCTATAATAAACATTAATAAGAAAAAAATTGATTTCCACTCTAGATACAATGCCAAAGAGAGAATTTATAGTTATCGAATTATTAATAGGTTGAGCTCACTTTCTCTTGATTATAATAAAGCTTGGCATATAAAAAAAAAACTTAACATTAACCTTTTAATAAAAGGAGCAAAAATTTTAGAAGGTACACATGATTTTTCAACTTTTAGAGCTGCTTCTTGTACTGCAAAGTCTCCAATTAAAAATATGAATGCAGTAATAGTAAAAAAAAAAATGAATGAAGATATAATGATAACATTTCGGTCCAAATCATTTTTACAAAATCAAGTTAGATCAATGGTGGGTTGTTTAGTATATTTGGCAATTGGAAAATGGAATGTTAGTATCTTTAAAAAAAAATTTTATTCAAAGAAAAGATCAAATTGTGCTCCACCAGCACCAGCATGTGGATTATATTTAATTAAAGTAAGATATTGAATTAGATTATATTTTTAAATCCAAATTTTTTTAATGAATTTAAAGAGATAAAAAAAAGAGAAAAAAAATTATTGATGAAATTTAATTTATTATACTCATGATTTATTTTCCAAATCCAATAAATATTTCTAAAATTTTTGCTTTGGAGTGAGTTTTTTCTAACTCTGTATTTTGTTAAAAAATCATTTAAACAATACGCGTTTGTATTCTTTAAGATTTTACATTTGTAGAAATAATCTTCACAAATTTTAGTGTTTGTAAACTCGGCTAGATTAGCAACTTCTCTTTTTAACATCATGGTACTCGTTGAAATCGACGTGTTGTGAATAAACTTAGAATAATCATATTCTAACGGAGGTGAAATTAATTTATTTTTTTCACCAAAAACCTCAAAATTAGTATAAGTAAATTGGTAATTATTCTGTTCCATAAATCTTAGCTGACACTCTAACTTTTCTTTCTTCCATAAATCGTCTGAGTCAATAAAAGCAATGTAAGGAGATCTTGATTTTTTTAAAGCATAATTTCTACAAAATCCTGCACCCTTATTCTTTTTTAACCAAAATATTTTAATTTTTTTATTTTTTGTTATTTTTTTCAATATATTTTTTGTTTTTTTATCTGAGCAATCATCTACAATAATTAAGTTCCAATTTTTATAAGTTTGCCTTAAAATACTTTTAATCGTATCTTTTATGTAATCCGAGCTATTAAAATTTGGTAGGATAATATCTATTTTAATTTTCTTCTGTTTTTTATTCGCCATCTAGAACCTTCTCTAATTATATAACCTGCACAATTTTTTGACCCACAATTACATGGATAATTTTTATAATCTTGATCAAAGCTAAAACCATAGTCGTAAGACAGTTCTTCACCTTTTTTAATATTTTTCATTGCGAAAATCCAAACCTTTAAACCTTCGCCGAATACTTCACAATTAGGCTCACAAGAATGATTTATCAATCTCGCTGTATTAAAACTAAAATTTCCGTCTAAATCATATTTTTTGTTAATTCCGAATAAGTAAATTGCTTTACTATTATCAAATTTAGGGTCTTTTTCGCTATTTTTTACTGTAACAAGTTTTCCCTTATACTCAATTATCTTGGTACCTCTTTTTATATTGCAGTTAGCATAGAGACCATTTTTATCAATTTTTGATTTTTTTATTTTGTAAAGTTTCACTTAAAGTACTCAACTAAAATACCATTGTAAATTCTTGTTAGTCTTTTTAAGTCAACTAAAGAAACGCATTCATCAACTCTATGCATGGTTTTATTAACTAATCCAAATTCAAGACATGGAGAAATTTTTTTAATAAATCTTGCATCTGAAGTACCTCCAGTAGTAGAAAATTTTGGATCTATTCTTGTTATTTTCTTAATAATCTTTTTGGCCATCAAAATTGTTTTGTTTGGCTTTGTTAAAAATGCTTCTCCATTGGAAATGTAGTTAACTTTATATTTACATTTGTTTTTTTTACTGATTTTTTTTACGATTGAATTAATTTTTTTCTTCAATGAGCTAGAGGTATGTAAATTATTGTACCTGATATTGAACTGTGCTCTTGCCCTTGCTGGTATTACATTATGAGCCTTATTATCTACATTTATCGATGTAAATTCTAAATTTGAAGGTTGAAAATCTTTATTACCTCTATCAAGTTTTGTCTCCTTAAGTTTTTTGCAAATAGTTACTAATGTGTTTACTGGATTATTTGAAAGGTGAGGGTACGCAATATGTCCTTGAATACCAGCAATCTCAATTTTTCCTGACAAACTCCCCCTTCTTCCAATCTTAATCATCTCTCCTAGTCTATTCGGGTTAGTTGGTTCTCCCACAATACAAAAATCAATTTTTTCTTTTTTTCTTTTAAGATAATCTACAACTTTCTTTGTACCGTTTATTGCATAGCCTTCTTCATCACCAGTGATTAGGAAACTAATTGATCCATTAAATTTTTGGTTTTTTTCTAGAAATTTACTTACTGCTGCAGTAAAGCAAGCAATGGAACTCTTCATATCATTTGCACCTCTTCCAATTAAATAGTTTTTTTTTACTACTGGTTTAAAAGGGTTAACAGTCCAATCTTTAAAATTTCCAGGTGGAACTACATCTGTATGTCCAGCATAACAAATATTTGGTCCCTTTTTTCCTATTCTTGCATAAAGATTTTTTATTGGTTTACTTCCTTTATCTTTAAATTCTAGAATTTTACAATTAAAGCCTAACTTCTTTAATTTATTACTTAGAAATTTTATTGCTCCTGCATCTTTAGGGGTAACACTTGGAAATTTTATTAAATCCTTAGATAATTGTAATTCGTTAATTATAGTCATTAATCTCTTAGTAAGTCATTTATAGAGGTTTTGCTTCTAGTTTTTTCATCAACTTTTTTTACTATAACTGCGCAGTACAATGAAGGTCCATTTGGGTTTGATTTATTAGGCATGCTTCCAGGCACTACGACAGAATAAGCCGGAACTTTCCCATATGATATTTTACCAGATGCTCTATCAATAATTTTAGTTGAAGCTCCAATATAAACACCCATCGAGATCACTGCACCTTCTTCTACTAAAACACCTTCAGCTATTTCAGATCTTGCACCAATAAAACAATTATCCTCGATTATGACTGGTCCTGCTTGTAGAGGTTCTAAAACACCTCCTATTCCAGCGCCGCCTGACACATGACAATTTTTTCCAATTTGTGCACAGGAACCCACAGAAGCCCAAGTGTCGATCATTGTTCCTTCATCTACGTACGCTCCTAAATTGACAAAACAAGGCATTAAGACAGCGCCTTTAGCTATATACGAACCCTTCCTGACAACTCCATTTGGAACATGTCTATAACCGGCTTTTTTCCAATCGTCTTCGTTCCAAGATACTGACTTACCGGGAACTTTATCATACCAAGTGGTATATGGTCCTTTAGACATAGTCATTTTGTTAATTTTAAAACTTAATAAAATTGCTTTTTTGACCCATTGATTTACATGCCATGAACCGTCTCTTTTATTTGCTACTCTAATCTCCCCTTTATCAGTAAGTTCTATTGTTTCTTTGACAGCATTTAATACCTCTCTTTCAGATTTATCAGAAACGTTTTGCATGTCTTCAAAAGCTCTATTAATTATATTTTCAAGTTTTTCTGTATTCATTTATCTCCTTTAAAAAATTTGATAGTTTATCAATTTTATAACTTATGAAATCTGAGTCTGAAAATTTTGAAGCCCAAGGCTCGTTATTTTTAATCCAAACTGTTTTCATACCCATTTCAAAAGCTGGTTTCAAATTTCTAGCTATATCCTCAAAGAATATACAATATTGTGGCTCAATTTTGTAACTTTCTACTAATTTATGATAAGGCTCTTTGGAGGGTTTAGGAACAAATTCACAATCTCTTATATCAAATATACCGTCAAATAAGTGGTCAATTCCTATCCTCCTCGTAACATTTTTTGCATGCTCTCTTGATCCATTTGTAAAAATAAATTTTTTACCCTCTAATTTTTCTATTTCATTCTCTAAAATTAAGTCTTTTTTTAGAAAACTTAGATCTACATCATGAACAAATTCTAAGAATTCATTGGCGTTAATCTTATGATTTTTTATCATTCCATTTAATGTTGTATTATATTCCTCAAAGTAACTTTTTTGTATTTTTCTAGCTTGTTGTAGATCAACATCAAGTTTTTCGGAAATAAATTTCGACATCTTTTTATCCACTTGGTCAAACACTTTTGTAGCACCATCATACAAAGTATTATCCAAATCAAATAGCCAATATTTTATTTTGCTTAAATCATTCATTTTCTTATAAGTGTGCCTGATCCAGTATCAGAAAATATTTCGTGAAGTATTGAGTGGGGTTTTCTTCCATCAAGGATTACTACTCCTCTAACTCCATTTTCAACTGCATTAACACAATTCTCAATTTTAGGAATCATTCCACCTTCTACTATTTTCCATTTGATCAAGTTTTCAAGGTCCAAAGGTTTAATCTCAGAAATAAGATTTTTTTTGTCATCATACACACCCTCAACATTGGTCATTAAAATTAATCTTCTAGATTTAAGTTTTTTAGCTATGGCACTTGCCGCAGTATCTCCATTGATATTAAATGTTTGATTATTTTTCCCTTTACCGAGAGGAGCAATAATTGGAATTTTGTTTTCATTTAAAGTACTTTCAATCAAATTAATATTAATCTTTTTTGGGACGCCAACAAATCCTAATTCTTCCTTTTCAGGCTCAACATCAATAGTATTATTTTGCTGAGTATGAAATGAAATAGCTTCACATCCTAGTTTATTCAAAGAGTTTACTATGTCTTTATTGAAATCGATTAAAACTTTCTCTACAATATCTATTATACTTTTATCTGTAACTCTTAAGCCATTAATAAATTTTGAAATAATATTTTTTTTATCCAGTTCCCTTTTAATTCTAGGCCCACCCCCATGCACTACTATAATTGATAGACCCAATTTATTAAGCACATTTATATCAGAAATAAAATTATTAAAAACATTTCTATCAATAAGAACATTACCTCCGTATTTAATTACGATTTTTTCGCTCTGATATTTTGAAACATATTTTTGAACAATATTTATATCTGGAGCTTTTTCTGGCCAAAACTTTTTTATCTCATCTAGAGAAAAATTATTTGGCATTTAATTGGTCTTTACTGTAGTTTTTTTCACAATTACATACTGCTGCGCAATCGTTAAAATATTATTAATTGTCCAATAAACGACTAGACCCGAAGGAAATGATGCTAGAATTATTGTTAAGAATAATGGAAAGAAAGCAAATATTTTTGCCTGAATAGGATCAGCAGGTGCTGGATTTAGTTTTTGCTGCACCCACATTGATGCTCCCATTAGAATTGGCCATATTCCAATAATCATAAAACTGGGAGGATCCCAAGGTATCAAACCAAACAAATTAAATAAGGAAGTAGGGTCTTGAGCTGACAAATCTTTTATCCATCCAAAGAATGGCTGATGTCTCATCTCTAAAGAAATAAAAAGCATTTTATAAATTGCAAAAAAGAATGGAATTTGAATTAAAACTGGTAAACATCCAGATGCAGGATTTATTTTTTCTTTCCTATATAAAGCCATCATCTCTTGTTGTAACTTTACCTTATCTTCCTTGTGTAGCTCTTTTAGTCTCATCATTTCTGGCTGAACCGCCTTCATTTTTGCCATAGATCTAAATGAGAAGTTTGCTAATGGGAAAAAAATTAGTCTTATAGCTATAGTTAGTAACACAATAGCTGTTCCAAAATTACCTGAAATTTTAAACAAGTAATCAATAACGAAAAATAAAGGTTTTGTGAAAAAATAGAACCATCCCCAGTCTATCACTAAATCAAATTTATTAATATTTTGGTCAGCTGCATATCCGTCAATAGTTTCTACTTCTTTGGCAGCAATAAATAATCTTAACTGATTAGATCCTGTCGATGATTTACCAATTTTAACAGGTTCATTGATAATATAATTTGCTTTGAACCCATTATCGTAAAGGAATGTAGATTTAAAATTTTTACCAGACTCTGGTACAAAAGCTGTCATCCAATACTTATCTGTTATTCCAAGCCAACCTTCACTTGACTCTCTTACTATTTTTTTCTCTTCCACATCATCATAGTCGTCTTCTTTTAATTCATCATCGAATACACCAATAAATCCCTCATGTTGAATATAGAAATTTTGAATATCATCAGGGATTTTATTTCTTGTCATTTGAGCGTAAGGAAATAGTTCAACAGATAAGTTAGAATTATTTTTTACTTGCTGTGAAATTTTAAATAAATATTTGTCATCTAACTCTATTCTTTTTTCAAAAGTAACACCTTCTTTATTGTTCCATTGCAAAACAATAGGAGAGCTATCACTTAAAATATTATTACCTTTTACTGTCCATTCAGTCTCTTTTGTTGGAACTTTAATTTTATTTCCAATACTTGTCCAACCTGTCTCTATATAAAAACCATTTTCAGTATCAGAAGGATTTAAAAAAATAATATTTTTTCCATCTTGAACTTTTTGTTTATGTTTTTTAAAAGATATATCGTCAATTAAAGCACCCTTTAAATTAATTGAACCAACTACACTGCCGTTTTCAATTTTAATTCTTTTACTTGTATTAATAGATTCTTCTCTGGTAATTTTTTTTATTATTTTCGGCTGATTGATTGTTGGAGTAACAGAGTTTTGCTCACTCTTTTGCTCAACTTTTTGATTTATTTGTTGTTCAGAAGTCTTTTTAGGAGTTTCAAAAAAAGCACCCCAGAAGAGCAGAACAGACATTGAAAGAGCAATAGCTACAAAAACATTTCTATCCATTATTGATTTCCTTTTTGTCATTTGATGCTGGTACGAAATCTAAACCGTGACTACCACCGAGTTTCTTAAATGGATGACATTTAAAAATTCTTTTTACTCCTAATTTGAATCCTATGATAAGACCATGAGCTTTTAAAGCTTCAATAAAATATTCAGAGCAAGTAGGTAAAAATCTACATTTATTCCCGAACAACGGTGAAATAAAATATTGGTAAAATTTGATTATAAAAATTAAAATTTTTATCATTATTATTTATTTAACTTACTAAAACTTTTCTCCATTAATGCTAAAAGCAAATCTTGTTTTTGAGTATAAGCATTAGACTTACCGAAAACTATATAAGTGTAATCTTTATTAATTGCACCCTTTTTTTTCAACAATTTTTGAACTATTGCTTTTAATTTTCTTCTAATTTTGTTTCTTTTAACTGCATTTCCAATTTTTTTTTTCATAACAAAACTTATGAGTAAATTTGATTTACATTTTGGTTTAAAAAAGTTTTTTGCTGCGAAAATAGAAAAGGACTCAGTATGAACTTTTCTTTCCTTAAGAGCTTTTTTGAACTGGTTGCTTTTTTTTAAACTTTCAAGCCTAACCATTAAAATTTACGTTGATAAAGTTTTTCGTCCTTTAGCTCGCCTACGAGCAATGAGCTGCCTGCCAGTCTTAGAGGCCATTCTTGCCCTAAAACCATGTCTTCTTTTTCTTACTAAATTACTGGGTTGATATGTTCTTTTCATAAATATTTTAAGGTATATATTTTAAATGTTGTCTGATGTACAGGTAAATTATGAGTAATAATTTGAAAATTTTTTTAGGCATTTCTTATCTATTCATATTGATTAGTTTTCTTTATTTTATTTTCACAAATATTGAAATAGGCAGACTAGATGATTTTACTTATTATAAAGAATTACAATCTAATTTAGAAAATTTTATAAGCACAAACATCTTAAATAATCTTATTTATTTTTTCTTATTTGCTATAATTTGGGTCGCGCTTCTAGGTTTTGGGTCACCACTATTAATTATTTCAGGAATACTTTTCGGTCAAATAATAGGAACCTTAATTTCTGTTATTTCAATTTCAGTGGGAGCTTTAGCGCTATACTCTATTGGAAATTTCTTTTTTAGAGATTTAGTAAAATCAATCTTAGAAAAAAAATTTGAAAAATATATTAAATTATTTCAAAAAAATGAATTTTACTATTTCTTTATATATAGGTTTATAGGTGGTTTAGGAGTTCCATTTGGACTACAAAATTTAATTCCCATATTGTTTGGCATGAATAAAATAAACTATTTTTTGTCAAGTTTTTTTGGATTTATTCCTGGTTTTTTTATTTTTAATACTATTGGAGCTGGATTAAATTCTTACATAGCAAAAGCAGAAAATTTTAGCGTGACAGATTTAGTATTTTCACCAGAAATTTATTTACCAATACTTATGTTTTCTGTTTTAATGATATTATCGTTAATTATAAAAAAAAAATTTTTTAATGGAGCAAATTAATAGAAATACTCTGTCAGAGGATTTAAGTCCTTATCTTAAGCAACATAAAGATAATCCTGTAAATTGGCAAACTTGGTCAAAATTTTCTCTAGATTTTGCAAAAAAAAATAAAAGACCAATCCTACTTAGTATTGGGTATGCGAGTTGTCATTGGTGCCATGTGATGGCACACGAAAGCTTTGAAGATGATGAAACTGCGAAAGTAATGAATAAATTATTTGTTAATATAAAAGTTGATAGAGAAGAAAGACCAGATTTAGATTTTATATTTCAAAGTTCTTTTCAACTATTTAATCAGACTGGTGGAGGTTGGCCTTTAACAATGTTTTTAGATGAAAATGCTATTCCATTTATGGGAGGCACGTATTTCCCAAAAAATTCTACTCAAGGATTGCCATCTTTTAAAGAAGTCCTTCAAAAAGTTTCAGATGCTTATAAAGAACAGAGAGAAAAAATAATTGAACAAAAAGATTTAATTATTAAAAGCTTAAATTTAAAAAAAAATTCTGTTCTAAATCAAGACCTTGAACCTATTTTAGATATTTCTTTGAAAAATTTAGATCCAATAAACGGTGGGTACAACGGATCTCCTAAATTTCCTACTTTTAACCTATTCGAAACATTGCTTTATTTCTATAATAAATCAAATGATAAAAAGTATCTTAAACCAGTAGAACTAATAATTAATCAACTTTGCTCTAAGGGAATTTATGATCATGTAGAAGGTGGAATAGCGAGATACACTGTCGATGAAAATTGGATAATACCACATTTTGAGAAGATGCTTTACGACAATACTCAATTTATTTTGCTTTTATCAAGATATTGTAAAATCAATAAAGAAATATATTACAAAGAAAAACTAGAGCAAACAATTGAATTTATAAAAAAAAATTTTTTAAATAAAGATGGTTTTTTAGGATCCGCGTTTGATGCTGACAGTGAAGGCGTAGAAGGCAAATATTACACTTATGAATACAAAGAAATAAAAGATATTACAAATATTGAAAAATATTTCGAAATTAAACCTCAGGGTAACTGGGAAAATAAGATTATTTTAATTGAAAAAGAATTAGCAACCAAAGAAGTTTTAAACAAATTACTCCAAATCAGGTTAAAAAGAAAAAAACCATTTTTTGATGACAAAACTCAATTGGATTTGAATTGTTTATGGATAAGTTCTTTAGTTGCAGCTGATGAAATTTTACCGAATAAAGAATACTTAAAATTAGCAGAGAATTTTTTTCTTAAAATTGAAAAAAAATACGTAAATAATAAGATTTATCATAGTTATTCAGAAGATATTGTTTTTATTGAAGATTATGCTTTTTTAATAAATGCGCTAAACGATCTTTTTGATAAAACGATGAACTTTAAATACAAAAATATAGCAAAAAAATTATCCTTAAAGGCATTAGAAAAATTTTATTTGGCTGAAAAAGATATTTTTCAAAAAAATTCTGTAACCAATAATGATATTTTTTTTAAACCTATCGATATAGGTGATAATACAATTCCCAATGGTAATGCCATTATGCTAATAAATTTTATCAGATTAGGAATGATGGATGAGGCAGAAAAATTATGCAATAGCCTGAATGGTTATCTAAACATTTATAAAAATCATATGATGACATCTTTAAAAGCTATTGATTTTTTTAATAACATTAAAGATGGAAAAAACTGTAATGAAAGAGGTTGTAAAACAGATGATAAAAAAAATTAATTGGACGATTTGGTTAATACTAGTAATTTTATGGAATTATGGATTTCCACAAGCCTCTCCTTTTCAAGATGTAATAGTTGCCGTAATTTTGTCGATATTTTTTATAATTATTCAAGTGCTTCAATCAAGATACTTGCAAAAAAGCAACTCTAGAAGTAAATTCTAATAATAATGAAGGAGCGCTTAATATGGGAATTCACTATGATTATAAGTCTACACGTGGCGACAAAGCTATGAAAAAAGAGGCTAAAAGAAAAGCGCGTATAGAACAAAGAAGAGCAAAAAAATCAAGCGCTAATCCAAAAGAGGATGAGGAAAAAAATATGCATGATATAAACAAGCCTATCACTCTAGAGGATTTAACAAATCCAGATAAAAATTAAAATTTAAATGAAATCTTTTGAAAAGAAAGATTCTTTAATCAAAAAACGTGAATACGCACTTAAAAAAAACTTGAAGAAAAGGAAAAAAAGTAAGTCGTCAACAAAAATAAAAAATGCCAGTTCTATCAGATAAATGGATTAGAAAAAATGCTAAGTTAAAAGGAATGATCAAACCTTTTGTGAGCAAGCAAGTTAGGAAAGGTAAGATATCTTTTGGATTATCCTCGTATGGCTATGATGCTAGGGTTTCTAACGAATTTAAAATATTTACTAATGTTAACTCTGGTGTTGTTGATCCAAAAATTTTCAAAAAAGAGAGCTTTATTACAAAAATTGGCAAAGAATGCATAATACCTCCCAACTCATTTGCACTTGCCAGGACCATAGAATATTTCAAAATACCCGATAACGTACTTGTAATATGTTTAGGTAAATCGACTTATGCAAGATGTGGTATTATAGTTAATGTTACTCCTCTCGAACCTGGCTGGGAAGGGCACGTCACATTAGAATTTTCCAATACAACACCTCTTCCAGCTAAAATATATGCTAATGAGGGAGTAGCACAATTTGTATTTATCCAAGGAAATGAGAAACCAGAAGTAACATATGCAAAAAGAAAAGGTAAATACATGAAACAAAAAGGTGTCACTCTCCCAAAAGTATAATATTTCTTTCATGCAAAAACTTTTAATTAAAGGAAAGAAAGAAATATCTGGATCAATTAAGATATCTGGTTCTAAAAATGCGACACTACCAATATTAGCTGCATCTATTTTAGCTAAAAATATTACTCTAAAAAATGCACCATTCGTAAAAGATATTTTTACAATGATTGAATTATTAAAATTTATTGGAATAAATATAAAAATTGCGAGCAAAAAAAATAATATAAAGTTAATAAATAAAAAAAAAAATATTATTACCTTAGCGCCATATAAATTAGTTAAAACTATGCGTGCCGGAGTTTTAGTTCTTGGTCCACTTTTAACAAAATATAAAAAAGCAAAAGTATCACTACCTGGTGGTTGTGCAATTGGTACTAGACCAGTAAATTTACATTTGTTTGCTCTTAAAAAACTAGGAGCAGATATAAAAATTAAAGATGGTTATATTATTGCAGAAGCTAAAGATGGTTTGATTGGTACAAAAATTAACTTTCCTTCCATTTCTGTTGGTGCAACAGAGAACGCTTTACTGGCAGCATTTGGCGCAAAAGGAAAAACAATATTAACTAACTGTGCTATTGAGCCAGAAGTATTAGATTTAGTATCTTTTTTAAAAAAATTAGGCTGCAAGATACATACAATAGGAAGAAAAATTACCGTTGAAGGAACAAAAAAAATAAATGACAAAATTAAACATAAAGTTATTTTTGACAGGATCGAAGCAGGTACATATTTAATTGCGGGAGCTTTAACGGGCAAAAAGTTAGTAATAAATAATATTTATAGTAAAGTTTTTAAAACTGAAATTGACATCTTAAAAAATATGGGTGTTAGAATATATACTCAAAAAAACTCCATAACTGTTTTAAAATCAAAAAAATTAAAAAAAATTAACATTTCTACGAAACCTTACCCTGGATTTCCAACAGATCTTCAAGCTCAATTAATGGTTTTAATGACCCAAGCTAATGGTTTATCAAAGATTAAAGAGAATATATTTGAAAATAGATTTATGCATGTTCCCGAGTTAAAAAGAATGGGTGCAAAAATAGAAACTAAAAATAAAACAGCATATGTTTTTGGCCCAACGAAATTAACTGGAGCAGAAGTAATGGCTACTGATTTAAGAGCCTCAGTAAGCTTAGTTTTAGCAGGACTGATTGCAGAAAATAAGACAATAGTTAATAGGATTTATCATTTAGATAGAGGCTACGAGTTTTTAGAGAGAAAACTTAAAAAGTGTAAAGCTAAAATTAAAAGAATTTAGTATGAAAGCAAAAAATTTAAAATTAATTGCCAGAACGGAAGACGATTTAAGAGTAATTTCTGCTCACTTACAAGATGCCATAGCCAATGTGCTTGATATTGCAAACTTAGAAAAGAATAAAATTTTTCTAATGCAATTAAATAGATTCATGTGGGAAGATGTTGAAAAAGGAGTATTCAGAAAAAATAAAAGAATTAGAACAGTCCTAAAATTTGAAAATGTTGTAAAAGTACATTCAAAAAATATCAATCAATTAAAAAAGGATCAATTTTTAGATTTTCTTACTATTGAAACTATTCAAATGCCTGATAATAACTATGAAATGAATATAGTTTTTGCAGGAGACTCTATGATTAAAATTATTTCAGAAGTTATAGAAGTCACTTTAGATGATCAAGGCCAAGCATGGGATACGAAAAATATACCAAAACATAAGGTAGTGTGATGTTAAAATTTTTTAATACTAATCAACAATCTTTTTTGAAAAAATTAGATGCGATTTTGAGCAAAAGAAAATTAGAGCAAAAAAAGCGATCTGTTAATATAAAAAAAATTTTATTAGATGTAAAAAATAAAGGTGATAAAGCTATTATTAAATATGAATTAAAATTTTCTAAAATTAAATCAAAATCTAAAAAACTAATATTTACTAAGGATGAAATTAATAAAATTTCAAAATCTATTGACAAAAATCTTAAAAAATCAATCGACTTAGCTTATGTTAGAATCAAAAGATTTCATTCAAAACAAAAATTTACATCTTTTAGATTTATCGATAATTATAAAAATAATCTTTCATATAAACACTCTCCAATTGATAAGGTTGGAGTCTACGTGCCTGGAGGAACAGCTAGCTATCCAAGCACTGTATTGATGAATTGTATTCCTGCTATGGTAGCAGGAGTTAAAAATATTTATCTTACAACCCCAGCTTTTGGAACAAAAGTAAATCCTGCAATTGTTTATGCCGCAAAAAAGTGTGGCGTAAAAGAGATATATAAAACAGGTGGAGCACAATCAATTGCAGGATTTACTTATGGAACAAAAACTTTTACAAAAGTTGATAAAATTGTAGGTCCAGGTAATGCGTTTGTAGCAGCAGCTAAAAAAGAAGTTTATGGAGATGTTGGGATCGACATGGTTGCAGGACCTTCTGAAGTTACTATAGTTGCTGATAAATATTCTAATCCTACATGGATAGCTTCAGACTTAATAGCTCAAGCTGAGCATGATATGTTTGCACAATCAATTTTAATTTCTAACAGCAAAGATTTAATTAGTTCAGTTAATTTGAAACTTAAAGAGCAATTACACAACCTTCCCAAAAAAAAAATTGCTTCAACAAGTATTAAGAATTATGGTTTAGCAATTTATGCTAACAATCAAAATAAGATTATAGACTCGGTAAATACAATTGCGCCTGAACATTTAGAAATTGATTTTAAAGATACCAAAAAAATTTTGAAAAAAATTAAAAACGCAGGTTCTATTTTTATCGGTAAATTTTCTCCAGAGGCAATAGGAGATTATATTGCTGGTCCTAACCACGTTTTACCTACCTCTGGCTCAGCGAAATTTTCATCTGGGTTATCAGTAAGTGATTTTTTAAAACGTCATTCCCTAATAAAAATAACAAAAACAGGTATTGAAAGATTGGGTCCATCAGTTATAAATTTAGCTCAGCATGAAAATTTACATGGCCATGCTAATTCGATAAAAATGAGATTGAAGAAGGAAAATTAATTGGCAAAACAAGAAACTTTAGAATTTAAAGGAAAGGTAACTGAATTGTTACCTAATGCTATGTTTCGAGTAAAATTAGAAAATAATCACGAAATTTTAGCTCACACAGCTGGTAAATTAAGAAAGAATAGAATAAGAGTTCTTGCTGGAGATAATGTTATGGTTGAAATGACACCGTACGATCTAACTAAAGGCAGAATAACTTTTAGATTTTAGGCCTTGTAGCTCAGTAGTAGAGCAGTACCCTGAAAAGGTATGTGTCGTAAGTGCGATTCTTACCAAGGCCACCACCAAGCTATTAATGCACATCGAAATAATTTAATAAATCTGTTAAAAAACATTATGGCTAATCCAATAGGACTATTTTGGTTAAAAGATGATTTTAGGATAAAAAAAAATTTTGCTTTGATAGAAGCTACAAAAAAACATAGAGAAGTAGTAGCATTTTTTTTATACAAAAAAAGTAAATACGAGGGTCAGGAAGCTCAAAAATGGTGGGTAAGTAAGTCTTTAATTGAATTTAAAAATAAATTAATTGGATATAATATTAACTTAGAAATTGTTTCGATCGAGTCATACAAGTCTTTTTTTGAAAAACTTTTTAAGAAAAAAAACTTTTCTATTTACTGGAATAGAACATACGAACCTAATTATTTAAAATTTGATAGATTTCTCTCAGAAAATTTCAAGAAAAATAATCTTGAATTTAATATCTTTAAAGGAAATATATTAAACGAATTTCATGAAGTAAAAAAAAACGACGGTACGCCTTTTAAAGTCTTCACTCCCTTTTGGAGAAGTGCAGAAAAACTTTACCTTGAAAAAATTCCATCTAAAGAAAAAACAATCTCTAAATGTAAAAAAAAGATTTCTTTTTTCAGTAAAACTATTGATGAAAAAGAAATTATTCCTAAAAAAAAATGGTTTAAAAAATTTGAGAATTATTGGAGTCCAAGTGAAGAAAATGCTTTACTTGAGTTGAAAAAATTCATTGGAAATACTATTACAAAATATTCTGACACAAGAAATTTCCCTTATTTACGCGGCACATCAAAATTATCTCCTTTTATAAAGCATGGGCAAATACATGTTGAGACTATATGGGAAGAATGTAGCAAGGTTAAAAGTTATGGAACTAGTAAATTTTTAGCAGAAATCGGATGGAGAGAGTTTAATCATTCGTTAATAAATTTTTTTCCACATATGCTTAAAGAAAACTATTCCAAAAAATTCGATAAGTTTCCATGGGAAAAAAACTTTAAAAATTTAAAAGCATGGAAAAAAGGTTTAACAGGTTACCCCATCGTAGATGCTGGCATGAGAGAATTATACTCAACAGGCTGGATGCATAATAGAGTAAGAATGATCGTAGGATCTTTCTTAGTAAAACATTTACTTATAAATTGGAAAGAGGGAGAAAAATATTTTAAAAATTGTTTATTAGACTATAACGAGGCAAACAATGTATCTGGTTGGCAATGGGTTGCGGGATCAGGTGCTGATGCAGCACCTTACTTCAGAATATTTAATCCAATTTTACAAGGAGAAAAATTTGATAAGAGTGGTGAGTATGTTAGAAAATGGGTTCCAGAATTAAAAAACGTACCAATTAAGTTTATACATAAACCTTGGGAAATCAAAGATGAAAAAATTCTTAAATTAGACGTTGATTATCCAGCTCCGATCGTCATTCACGAAAAAGCTAGATTAAAAGCCTTATCAGCTTTTAAACAAATTTAAAACTAAATATTTCCATGACAATGTTTAAATTTTTTTCCTGAGCCACATGGACATTTTTCATTTCTCCCAACTTTTTTAAAATCAATATCCTCTTTTTTTTCTTTAATTTTTTTGTTTTCCTCACTAGATGAAATTACAATATTTAGGTTTAACAGTAATTTTATTAGGTCATTTTTAATTTTTGATAGTAAACCCTCAAAAAGAACAAATGCCTCCTTTTTAAATTCAGATAGAGGATCCTTTTGTCCATACTGTCTTAAACCAATAACTTGTCTTAGTTGCTCTAAATACTGAAGATGTGACCGCCATGAAAAATCTATAATCTGGAGGAAAATTTTTTTTTCAAGGCTTTTATTTTGTTCTTCACCTAAAACCTTAATTCGATTTTCCTTTTTTTCTTCAAATAAGTCTTTCATCTTCGTAACAAAAATGTCTCTGTCTTCCGAAGTTAATTTCACTAATTGAGTATCACTTAAAGAACTTCCAGTGACATTTTTAATTTCTGTTAAATATTTTTCATCATTTGATTTTTGATAATTATTACTCAATTTTTCTAAATCCTTGAGCACCTCATCAAAAAAATCTTTTAACAATTTACTTACGTCATTTCCCTTTAAAATCTTTAATCTTTGAGTAAAAATTACTTGCCTTTGATCATTCATCACATCATCGAATTTAATCAATGTTTTTCTGATATCAAAATTTCTAGTTTCCACCTTTTTTTGAGCTCGCTCCATTGCTTTGTTAATCCAAGGATGATCTATTGACTCGTTTTCTTTAAGACCAAGTTTTTTCAACATTCCATCAATTGAGTCTCCACCAAATATTCTCATAAGCTCATCCTGTAAACTTATAAAAAAAATTGAAGACCCGGGGTCTCCTTGTCTTCCCGATCTACCTCTTAGCTGATTGTCTATTCTTCTACTTTCGTGCCTTTCCGTACCGATTATGAAAAGTCCACCTGAGTCTTTAACCTTTAATTCATTTTTTTTGTGTTGGTTTAAGTCACTAGAATTTTCATTAATAATAAAATCTTTATTTCCACCTAATTTTATATCTGTTCCTCTTCCAGCCATATTTGTGGCTATTGTGACAGCTCCAGGTTTTCCAGCTTCAGCGATTATTTCTGCCTCTTTTTCGTGCTGTTTAGCGTTAAGTATATTATGTTTTATCTTATTTTTTTCCAAAAAATGGGAAATTTTTTCAGATTTTTCTATGCTAGTTGTACCAACTAAAACTGGTTGGTCTTTAACATTACATTCAATAATTTTTTTGGTGATTGCATTATATTTTTCATTTTCAGTTCTAAAAATTTGATCATTAAAATCTTTACGTATCATCTTTTTATTCGTAGGTATAGTTACAACATTTAATTTGTAAATATCATAAAACTCCTCAGACTCAGTCATAGCTGTGCCGGTCATGCCAGCTAGTTTTTTATATAGCCTAAAATAATTTTGATAAGTTATTGATGCAAGTGTTTGGTTCTCTTCTTGAATATCTACATTTTCTTTAGCTTCTATAGCTTGATGAAGGCCATCTGAAAATCTTCTCCCTCCCAAAACTCTACCAGTAAACTCGTCAATTATTTGTACTTTTCCGTCTCTCAAAATATAATCAGTATCTTTTTTAAAAATTAAATTAGCTTTCAAAGCCTGATTTGTATGATGTACGAGATCTAAATTTGATGGATCATAAAAATTGTTATTCTTTAAAATTCTTTTCTGTAAAGCTAATTTTTCAATCTTATCTACTCCTGTATCAGTTAGTATTACATTTTTATTTTTTTCATCTAGCTCATAGTCATTTTTTTGTAAACTTTTTATAAATTCATTTGATGTAGTGTAAAGAGAAGTTTTATCTTCTAGTTTTCCTGAAATTATTAAAGGTGTTCGAGCCTCATCAATTAAAATACTATCTACTTCATCAACAATACAATAATTGTGACTTCTTTGTACCATATCATCAATTTCATATTTCATGTTATCCCTTAAGTAATCAAAACCAAGTTCATTATTAGTTGCATAAGTCACATCACACGCATAGTTTTCCTTTCTTTTAATATCTTCTAAGTCATTAGTAATGCATCCAGTAGATATCCCTAAATAACTAAAAATTTTACCCATCCAAGCCGAGTCTCTTTTAGCTAAGTAATCATTGACAGTAACCACATGTACACCTTTACCTGTTAAAGAATTCAAGTAAGCTGGCAAAGTTGATACCAAAGTCTTTCCCTCTCCAGTTTTCATCTCAGCTATTTTTCCTTTATGAAGGATTATACCTCCCGCTAATTGAACGTCGTAATGTCTTTCATTTAAGGTTCTTTTTGCCGCCTCTCTTACTAATGCAAAACAATCAGGTATTATTTCTTCTAAATTAAAAGAACCATTTTGAGCTTTTTTTTTAAATGCGGCGGTTTTTTCTTTAAAATCACTTTCAGTTAGAGACTTTATTTCGTTTTCTTTATTATTTATTGCTAAAACAATATTTTGAATTTTATCTAATTCCTGTTGATTAGAGCTTTTAAATATTTTACTAAAAGTTCTTGTAAATAAATTCATTATATCTCTATATATGTATTTATAATTTAAATTAAATAGTATTTATGACAATAAACATCAAAAACTTCCTTAAAGATAAATCTAAATTATCTAAAATGGGTGAGTTTCAGAATCTTAAGAAAATAGAGGGATTACAAATGTCTTCTATTTCTGCAGATTTATACGGTGACGGTAGAGATGATTTAGCCTTATTTTATTTTAGTAGAGGCGCTAATTACGCTACGCTGACAACATCCAATACTATAACTTCTGAATTCATACCTTGGAATAACAATTCACATAAAAAAGTAATTAAAGGTTTGTTAATCAATACAAAAAATGCAAACACCTTTACTGGCAGGCAAGGAAAAGAGAGTATTGATCTAATAGCAAAAAACTTATCAAGAATTTTGACAATTAAAGAATCAAAAAATCAAAAAGGCACAAATGAAACAGTTAAAATAAAAGATTTAATATTTGCCTCAACTGGAGTAATCGGAGAAGAATTTCCGGCTGAAAAAATAAAAGATAGATTACCTGATCTTGTTGATAAACTTAGAAGTGAACAAAATAAAATGTTTTGGCTGAAAATGGCTTCTGCAATAATGACAACTGATACCAAACCTAAAGTAGCATATGAGGAAATAATTGTAGGAGATGAATTGATAAGAATATGTGGCATAGCAAAAGGTTCTGGTATGATCGCTCCAAACTTGGCTACAATGTTATCTTTTATTTTTACAAATGCAGATTTAAATTCAAATCTTTTAAAAACATTATTGAAAAGAGCAGTTGCTAATTCGTTTAATGCGATAACAGTTGATAGTGATCAATCAACTAACGATATGGTTTCTATATTTTCGACAAGATCACTTAAGGTAGGTCAAAATCTTTCCTTAAATGATAAAATAGTTCAAAAGTTTGAGTTATCTTTAAAAAAACTTTGTTTAAATTTAGCAAAGCAGATTGTGGTTGACGGCGAGGGAGCAAAAAAATTTTTAACAATTAATGTGATTAATGCAAAATCTTTAGGAAGTGCAAAAAATATTGCTTTTTCAGTAGCGAATTCACCTTTAGTAAAAACGGCCGTAGCAGGTGAGGATGCTAATTGGGGAAGAATAATAATGGGAATAGGAAAATCAGGAGAGATAATAGATACAAAAAAACTCAAGGTGAAAATTGGAAATTTTATAGTGGCTGAGAACGGAAGGGTTTCAGAAAATTTAGACGAAAAAAAATTACATGAGTATATGGAATGGGACTCTATAGAGATAGAAATAAATTTAAAACTCGGTAACGATGCATTTAAATGTTACACTTGTGACTTTACACATGATTATATAGATATTAATGCCAATTATAGAAATTAAAAATGATTAAATATAATTTAAAGTGTCATAACAATCATGAATTCAAAAGCTGGTTTTCTAACTCGCGAGAGTTTGAAAAACTTAAAAAGAAGCAACTGTTAGAATGTATTTATTGCTCTTCAAAAAAAATAAATAAATCTATTATGTCTCCAATGATATCAGTTAGCTCAAAAAAGAAAATTGAAACTATAAATCTTGAAAAAGATTTAAAGAGTGAAAAAGAAAAACTTTTAAAGATTAGAAATTATATCGAAAAGAACTTTGAATATGTAGGTAAAAATTTTGGTAAAGAAGTCAGAGATATTTATTATGATAAAAAGAGGAAAAGAACAATCTATGGGCCAGCAACAGAGGATGAGAGGAGAGAATTAGCTGAGGAGGGTATAGACTTAATAAGTGTTCCATGGGTGAGCAAAGAAAATTAAATTTTTTCACTACAAATGATATAATTTACAGATAAGTTTTCTGATTTTTTCCATTTATTTAGTACGGGATTAAAATTTAATCCTTTTATGTCTAAAGTCTTAAATTTTTGTTCTACTAGTTTTTTTTCAAGTTCTTCTGGTTTAATAAATTTATCCCAATCATGAGTGCCTATTGGAAGCCAACGTAAAATATATTCTGCACCAATTATTGCTTTAATATAAGAAGTTAGTGTCCGATTAATTGTAGCAGTAAACATAATTCCACCTTTTTTTAACAGCTTAGAACAAGAACTGATATAAAGATCAACATCTGCTACATGTTCTACAATTTCTAAATTAAGAATTACGTCAAATTTCTTAAATTCATCTAATTGTTCTGGTGATTTATTTAGATATCTTATTTTTAACTTACTTTTTTTACTATGTATTTTTGCCACTTCAATATTTTTGTAAGATGCGTCGATACCAGTGACAGTTGCTCCTAGACGCGCCATTGGTTCACTTATAAGACCCCCGCCACAGCCTATATCTAAAATGTTTAAGTCCTTAAAATATTTATTATTTTTATTATTAACATTAAGGTGCTTTCTTATCCTTTCTACAATGTATTCTATTCTAATCGGGTTAAACATATGCAAAGGTTTAAATTTCCCTTTTACATCCCACCATTCGTCAGATAAGTTTGAAAACTTTTGAATTTCCTCTTTATTTATAGTAGTCATGTCAATAAATTTTTTTAATTAAGTTACATTAAAATCTTTTAAAATAATATTAAATTCTAAAATAATGAAAAAAGTTTTAAAATTCGGTGGTACATCAGTTGGATCTATTGAGAGAATTCAACATGTGGCAAATATTATCAAAAAAGAGCGTGACGCAGGTAATCAAATTATTGCGATCGTTTCTGCAATGTCCGGGAAGACAAATGAGTTAATTGATTTATCAAATCAAATCTCCAAAAAATTTGATAAAAGAGAACTAGATGTTTTATTATCGTCTGGGGAACAGGTAACTTGTGCATTATTGACTGGAGCTTTAATTGACCAAAATTTAAATGCAAAGTCTTGGTTAAATTGGCAAATACCAATTCTGACTTCAGGAGAGCATACAAACTCAAGAATTATTAATATGAATATAAGTAAAATAAATGAGCACTTATCCAAAGGAGGTATTGCAATTGTTCCAGGTTTTCAAGGTATTTCTGAAAAAGGGGAAATAACTACTATTGGGAGAGGTGGATCAGATGCAACTGCTGTAGCTTTTGCAAAAGCATTCAACGCAGATAGTTGTGAAATTTATACAGATGTTGATGGAGTATTTTCTTCGGATCCAAATAAAATACCAGTGGCAAAAAAAATTGATCAAATTTCTTATGATGAAATGCTTGAACTTTCATCTCTTGGTGCAAAAGTAATGCAACCATCTGCAGTTCAAACTGCTATGATGTATAATATTCCTCTAGAGGTTAAATCAACTTTTACTGATAGAAAGGGAACAAAAATATTTGATCAAGAAAACATAGATTATAGAAAAAGTGTTACCGGGGTAGCTTATTCTAAAGATGATGCAAAAATTACTTTGATTGGAGTTGAAGATAAACCAGGTGTAGCCGCAAATATTTTTGAGCCAATGAACAAAGCACAAATAAATATAGATATGGTTATTCAAAATATTTCTTCTGATCAAAAAACGACTGATGTTACTTTCACGATCAAAAGAAACGATTTTTTAAAAGCCAAAGAAATTTTAGAAAACAATAAAAATATCAGTTATAAAAGCCTTACACATAATGATAAAGTTGCAAAAGTCTCAATAGTAGGCGCAGGTATGGTTTCAACACCAGGAGTAACTTATAGAATGTTCAAAGCTCTAGCAGACGAAAAGATAAATATTTTAGCTATTTCCACTTCTGAAATAAAATTATCTGTCATAATTGATGAGGAAAATACTTTGAATGCAATTAAAAAATTGCATACAATTTTTGAATTAGATTAATGGATGTAAGACCACATAGAATAATAGCAAGAAAAAAAACCAGAGAAATAAAAGTTGGAAATGTTTCAGTTGGTGGAAAATCAATTATAAGTGTTCAATCCATGACAAACACTCTGACAACAGACGTAAAGAAAACTATAAAGCAAATTAATAGTCTTGAAGAAGCTGGAGCTGATATTGTAAGAGTGTCTTGTCCAGATGAAAAATCAACAAAATGTCTTAAAGAAATTGTTAAGGAAGTAAAAGTACCAATTGTTGCGGACATTCATTTTCACTATAAAAGAGCTATAGAAGCTGCTGAAATGGGCGCAAGCTGCTTAAGAATTAATCCTGGTAATATTGGGTCTAAGGATAGAATTCTCGAAGTAGTTAAAGCTGCGAAGGACAATAATTGCTCAATTAGAATAGGTGTTAATGCTGGTTCGCTAGATAAAAATCTTCTAGAAAAATATAAAGAGCCATGTCCAGAGGCTTTAGTAGAAAGCGCTCAGTATAATATAAAATTATTAGAAGATAATGATTTTTTTAATTTTAAGATCAGTGTAAAATCTTCTGATATATTTTTAACTGTAAAAGCTTATAGAAAACTATCAGAAATATGCAATTACCCATTACATTTAGGAGTTACAGAGGCAGGAGGCCTATTAACAGGAAGCATAAAATCTTCAATAGGGATTGGTCAACTTTTAATGGAGGGTATAGGAGACACTATAAGAGTTTCATTGTCATCAGATCCGATTGATGAAATTAAAGCTGGATATGAAATATTAAAATCTTTAGGACTTAGATCAAGAGGTGTAAATATTATTTCTTGTCCATCATGTGCACGTCAAGCTTTCCCTGTGATAGAAACAGTTAAAGAATTAGAGAGAAAATTATCTCATATTAAAAAACCAATCAGCCTTTCAATTATCGGATGTGTTGTTAACGGTCCAGGAGAAGCTGCACAAACCGAGATAGGGTTAACCGGCGGCGGTCAAGACAGTAACCTTTTATATTTATCCGGAATTCCACATACTAAAATAGCTAGCTCTGAGATTATAGACAGAGTTGTTAAACTTGTTGAGCAAAAAGTTAAAGAAAAAGATTAATAAATGATCCCTTTGCAAAAAGTAAAAGAAATTATTATCAAACATGATAATTTAGAAAAAGACCTATCAGCAGGTAAAATAGACCCGAAAATTTTTGCAAAAAAGTCAAAAGAATACGCTAATCTTAGAAATATAATTATCACAGCAAAAGAATACATTAACTTTGAAAAACAAAAGAGAGATTTAGAACAGATTATTGATGATAAAAATAATGACAAAGAAATAATTGAGTTGGCAAAAAAAGATTTAGATGAAATGATTATAAAAAAAGAGAATTATGAAAATAAACTTAAAATCTTTTTACTTCCAAAGGATGAAGATGACGATAAAAATGCTATAGTAGAAATTAGGGCAGGTACTGGAGGTTTAGAAGCCACGCTTTTTTGTGCAGATTTGTTCAAGATGTACGAGAAAGTCTGCTCAAAAAATAATTGGATGTTAGAATTGATAAGTATTTCTAAAAGTGAAGCGGGTGGCTTTAAGGAGGTTATTTTTTCTGTAAATGGTAATGATATTTATTCTTATTTAAAATATGAGTCTGGTGTACATCGAGTGCAGAGGATACCTAAAACAGAAACTCAAGGTAGAGTACATACTTCTGCAGCAACTGTCGCAGTTCTTCCTGAAGTAGAGGACGTTGATATTCAAATTAAAGACTCGGACTTAAGAATTGATGTTTTCAGAGCAGGGGGTCCAGGCGGTCAATCAGTAAACACTACTGACAGTGCCGTAAGAATAACCCATATTCCTACAGGTGTTGTTGTTAGCCAACAAGACGAAAAGTCTCAACATAAAAATAAGGCTAAAGCTCTTAAAATTCTTAGATCTAGAGTTTATGAGTCTGAAAAAAGAAAAAAAGATCAAGAAAGATCAAGCAACAGAAGAAGTCAAATTGGAACTGGCGATAGATCGGAGAGAATAAGAACATACAATTTCCCACAAGGAAGAATAACCGATCATAGAATAAATTTAACTTTACATAAACTTGATGAATTTTTAAGTGGTGAAATTCATGAAACCATTAATGAAGAATTAAGACTAAAAGATCAAAATATAAAACTTAAAAATTTATAATGAACACTTTAGAATTATTGAATATTGGATCAAATAAGTTGAGGTTTAAAGGAGTTTTGTCATACCGATTAGACTCGGAATTAATCCTTTCAAAAATTCTTAAAAAATCTAGAGAAGAAATTATAATTAATTTAGATCGAAACATTACCTCAAAAGAATCAGTCATATTCCAGAGATTTATAAAAAGAAGAATAAAAAAAGAGCCAATGGCTTACTTATTGGGAGAAAAAGAATTTTGGAGTAAAATTTTTATTGTCAACAAAGATACATTGATACCTAGACCTGAAACAGAGCTGATGATTGATAAAATAATAAAACTTTATGAAAAAAAAAGAATTAATATTTTAGATATTGGCACGGGATCAGGGTGTATAATAATAAGTTTACTAAGTGAGCTTAAAAACAGCATAGGGATAGGTGTTGATATTTCAAATAAAGCAATTCAGGTCGCAAAAAAAAATAAAAAAAAATATAAGATCAGCAATAGACTAAAACTCTTACAAAGATCGTTTGATAATATTTATAATTATAAATTTGATTTAATAGTATCAAATCCACCTTATATAGATAAAAGGTTTTTAAATAGGCTGGAAGATGATGTGCTGAAATATGAGCCTATTATTGCACTAGATGGTGGTAAGGATGGGCTTGACGTAATCGAAAAAGTTATCTACAAATCGAAATATCTCTTAAAAATTAATGGTCGACTAGCTTTAGAGATTGGAAATAAGCAGTTTAAAAAAGTTTCAAGAATATTAAAAAAAAATAATTTTAAAATAGAAAACACTATTAGAGACTTCGGGGATAATATTAGATGTATAATATCAAATTTTAAAGGATAGCCAGTTAATGATTAATAGAAAAAGAAACTTTAGAACTAGACCTCAAAAAAATAATTATAGATCAAGAAATGGATCTATCACGTCTCATAATCCTGCTAATTTGCATAACAATGGTAATATGGGTTTTAGAAGAAACGGTTCAATTAATAATTTACATACTGTAGAAAAAACAATGCTTAAATTTCAACAATTAGCCAAAGATGCTCAAAGTAATGGTGATCCAGTCTTAGCTCAAAATTATCTTCAGCATGCAGACCATTATTTGAGAAGATATAACGAACTAAATGAAAAAAAATTTGATAAGGTTGAAAATAAACTGACAGACTCGACATTAAAAGATAAAGATTGATAAGTTTGTATGGAAGTTAGTATAGATAAAATTTCTGAAGAAATTAAGGAAAAAGGCGTTGTGTCAATTAATAATCTTTTAAATAAAAAAGAGTTAGAAGATATTTTGTACTTCATTAAAAAACCACAAAAAGGCTCAAGTCAAAGTTATTATCCTACTAATTTTAGGCAGTATCTTACTAAGTTCTTAAAATTAGATTTTAAAAAAATTAATAACTCTCTATATTTAAAAAGAATAGCAAATAAATTAAATTTTAAAAAGATCTCTGAAATTTCATTTGGCTCTAAAGCAGAATTACAAATGATTGATTGTTATCATAATAAACAATCTAGTAGGCAAATATTGAGCTGGCATAATGATATAGGAATTTACGATAATCAAAATCCAAAAGCTCTAAAGAATTTTTATGAAGCTGCAGATGCAACTTTTACAAAAAATTCATCCAGTAGCGCAAGGGGAATAAAGTTTTTTATTTATCTAACCGATGTTAAAAGTGATAATGGTTCTCTTGCAGTAATACCTTATAGTGCTAAAATCGTAAAATGTATTTGTAAGTTGATTCTGAGCAAAAAAATAGATCCAGTTTCTTTCTGGAGTCTTAAAAATCTAAGAGATTTAGTAGCTCAAAAATCTGTTCAAAGTCTTTTAAGCGATCAGATTCAAGAAGAAAAAATACTAAAATTTTTGCAATACACAAAATTTATTGAAAACGACACACCAGACACATCAGAATTTGATTTCAATCTAAAAAAAGGTGGTGCTGTAATTTTTGATGAACTTTCTGTTCATAGAGGATCAGCCCCAAGTAAAACTGATAGAATTGTTTTAAGATTTATCTATAAAAAAATTAAATAAATTGAAAAATTTTAAAACTCTTCTTTATAAGTTATTAAAATTTATAAGATATTTTTTTCAATTCCCGTTAATAATACTGAACTTCATAGGGAATATGTACGCTGATTTATTGTTATTTATTGATCGAAGAAATCATAGCGCTAATTGGCAACAAATTTTACAAAAGAGTATAGATAGGTACAAAAGTAAAAATATAATAGTTTCTAAAAATCCAGAAAAATCAATTAAGTTTTATACCCCCTCACTTTTGGCTAGTTTTAGAGCTAAACAATTTTTACAAAAGAGCCTGACACAATTGATTGGCTTAATAAAAATGGATCAAAAAATAATTGTCTTTTTGATATCGGAGCTAATTTAGGTCTTTATAGTATTTATTATGCAAAAAAATTTGATGCAAAAGTTTTTTCTTTTGAGCCTTCTTTTAAAAATTTAGAACTGTTTGCTAGAAACATAAGCTTAAATGCCTTACAAGAAAATATCTCAGTAATATCAAATCCATTAACAGATAAATTTTTATTCTCAAAATATTATCAGGCAGATTTTAAAGCTGGAGCTTCAGAGGCTAGTTTTGATAATAAAAGATTTATCAAAGAACAAGAAATAAAGAACAAACAAATTAATGTAGATAAGGAGAAAATATTTTATAACACTTTAGGTATTTCAATTGATAATTTAATAGATAAGAATTTAATTGACTTACCTAAATTAATTAAAATTGATGTTGATGGAAATGAAATTGAAATTTTAGATGGATGTAAAAATCTTTTAGATAGAGTTAAAAAAATTAGTATTTTAATAGAAACAAGACCACAAACAGAAAAAATAGTAGAAAAAAAATTAGTTGGTTACGGATTTACGAAAATAACAAATTTAAGAAATAATTCAGTTTGGGAAAATTAGTTTTCTCTTAAATTTGATAATTGTAAGTCTATTTTTATCCTTTCAATCTCAAATTCATTTCTTTCTTGACCTTTTAAAATTTTTCCAGATGGTAGTTTCAATTTTTGAGAATTTACTTTTTTTCCATTAACAATTACTTCATAGTGAAGATGTGGCCCAGTTGAAAGCCCTGTTGAACCAACGTATCCAATAATTTGACCTTGTTTTACTTTTTTTCCTTCCTTGATGCCTTTGGCAAAAGATTTCATATGCGCATAAATTGTTTCATAACTAGAGTTATGTCTAATTTTAACGCAATTGCCACCACCACCACACCACCTTGCTCTAGTAACAGTTCCTGAGCCAGAAGCCATTATTGGAGTTCCGCTCGGTGCAGCGAAATCCGTTCCCCGATGCATTTTGTTATAACCTAAGATAGGATGTTTTCTCATACCAAACGACGATGAAAGACGTGCACCATTTATTGGAGTTTTCATTAATGATTTTGTGATACTCTTACCTTTAATATCATAATATTCTTCAGGTTCATTTTTATATTTGAAATTATATAAATTAATTTCTTGGCCATTAACAGCCATTGAAGCATAAATTATTTTGCCAGTATCTCTTATATTGCCATTATCATCTAAAAACTTTTCATAATAAATTTCAAACCAATCTCCTTTTCTAATATCTCTTTGGAAATCTACTTCAAAGCCAAAAATTCTTGCAAATTCAATAATAATATTTGGCTCAATTTTAGCGTCAATTGCAGATTTATAAAGATTATTCTCGATTGTGTTTTTTACCACTACTTCCTTTTTATTTAGTTTAATTATATTTTCTTTAACAACGAAATCTTCTTTTACTTTTCTAATTTCAACAAATGTTTTATTGTCGACTGGGAATATAAGATTAATTAAAGTGTTACCATCTTCATTTAGTTTTTTTGTGACTAAGGATAGTTCACGTCCAGAGTAAATATTAGATAGTCCTTTTTGTCTTAACTTAAAAGATATGACACCTATATCATTTTGTATTATATTATATTTTTTGAGAATTTTCTCCAAGCTATCATTATTCTTTATTGTGTAATTAATTTTTTTATAAGGACTATTGATCTTAGAAATGAGATACTTAGCAAGATTTGAAAATTCGTTAGATTTTGTAATTTTTTCAAAATTATTTTTATTCAACTCATTTTTTTGAATAAAATAATTTACACTTCCAAAAAAAATTAAAGTTACAATTACGATAATTGAAATTAATACTTTAGAGTTAAATCCTATAGTTTTTTGTCCTAAAAATTTGAAAAATATGTAGAAATTGAAGTTTTTTTTCAAAAAATTCGAAATTTTTTGGACTAACGTCATAGTTGTTTTCTACAAAATATTTTTGAAGTTTGCAACTTCAAGAGGCTCAAAAAGCCCATTTTTACTAGCTTATTTGACCAATATACGCCTTGACTTATAACGTAATTGTAATAAAACGAGCGCTCACCTCTATCAAATAATTATAATAATTATGCGATTGGTGTGCAGATTTTAAAACTAAATCTTAGCTTTTTTAAATTGTAAATTTTAGAAGAGAAGTGTGGACGGCTAGGTTGATAAAGAAATTGTCGTACACGCTTTAACGAAAAATAACTTTGATTACCTCAAAGTTATTAAAGCTAGTGTGCGCCGTTATTAAACTTGAGAGTTTGATCATGGCTCAGAACGTACGCTGGCGGCACGCCTAACACATGCAAGTCGAACGCAGTAGCAATACTGAGTGGCAAACGGGTGAGTATAATGTGGGAATCTACCTTTTGGTTTGGAATAACACGGGGAAACTTGTGCTAATACCAAATAAGCCCTTACGGGGAAAGTTTTAACGCCGAAAGATGAGCCCGCACTTGATTAGCTAGTTGGTAAGGTAAAAGCTTACCAAGGCTACGATCAATAGCTGTTCTTAGAGGAAGACCAGCCACATTGGGACTGAGACACGGCCCAGACTCCTACGGGAGGCAGCAGTGGGGAATCTTGCACAATGGGGGAAACCCTGATGCAGCGATGCCGCGTGAGTGAAGAAGGCCCTTGGGTTGTAAAACTCTTTCGTCGGGGAAGAAAATGACTGTACCCGAATAAGAAGGTCCGGCTAACTTCGTGCCAGCAGCCGCGGTAATACGAAGGGACCTAGCGTAGTTCGGAATTACTGGGCTTAAAGAGCTCGTAGGTGGTTAAAAAAGTTGATGGTGAAATCCCAAGGCTCAACCTTGGAACTGCCATCAAAACTTTTTAGCTAGAGTGTGATAGAGGTAAGTGGAATTTCTAGTGTAGAGGTGAAATTCGTAGATATTAGAAAGAACACCAAATGCGAAGGCAACTTACTGGGTCACTACTGACACTGAGGAGCGAAAGCATGGGTAGCGAAGAGGATTAGATACCCTCGTAGTCCATGCCGTAAACGATGAGTGCTAGACGTTGGAAATATATTTTTCAGTGTCGCAGCGAAAGCATTAAGCACTCCGCCTGGGGAGTACGACCGCAAGGTTAAAACTCAAATGAATTGACGGGGACCCGCACAAGCAGTGGAGCATGTGGTTTAATTCGAAGATACGCGCAGAACCTTACCAACGCTTGACATGTTCGTCGCGACTCTAAGAGATTAGAGTCTTCGGTTCGGCCGGACGAAACACAGGTGCTGCATGGCTGTCGTCAGCTCGTGTCGTGAGATGTTGGGTTAAGTCCCGCAACGAGCGCAACCCCTACTTTTAGTTGCCACCATTTAGTTGGGCACTTTAAAGGAACTGCCAGTGATAAGCTGGAGGAAGGTGGGGATGACGTCAAGTCCTCATGGCCCTTATGTGTTGGGCTACACACGTGCTACAATGGTACTTACAATGGGATGCAAAGAGGTGACTCTAAGCTAATCCCTAAAATGTACCTCAGTTCGGATTGTACTCTGTAACTCGAGTGCATGAAGCTGGAATTGCTAGTAATCGCGGATCAGCGCGCCGCGGTGAATACGTTCCCGGGTCTTGTACACACCGCCCGTCACACCATGGAAGTTGGTTACACCTTAAGGCAAAGCTTATACCTTTGACTACGGTACGATCAGCAACTGGGGTGAAGTCGTAACAAGGTAGCCGTAGGGGAACCTGCGGCTGGATTACCTCCTTTCTAAGGAAGACCAAAATATTTCTTTTGGTCTTAAAAAATAAAGTCAATGTGGCCGCCCTCATTTCTCTTCTTTAAAAAGTGTCTCATAAATGCTTAGGGGCCGGTAGCTCAGGTGGTTAGAGCGCACCCCTGATAAGGGTGAGGTCGGACGTTCGAGTCGTCCTCGGCCCACCATTTTTCACGGGGGATTAGCTCAGCTGGGAGAGCGCCTGATTTGCATTCAGGAGGTCAGCGGTTCGATCCCGCTATCCTCCACCATTGACACTTAGTTTTTTTAAATCGTAAATAATAAATATCAATTTTGATTGTTCAAACAGTAAGAACAATCAAACAATATCTATATCCGATTGTTCGAATAGATGAACAATCTGAAAATATTCGAATAGATGAATATTTTTTTAAAAATTTAATTTAGACAGAAAATTATTTTCTGTGCATAAATCAAGCGTTTAAGGGCGTATGGCGGATGCCTAGGCACTGAAAGGCGATGAAGGACGTGGTATGCTGCGATAAGTTTCGGGGAGCTGTATGCAGGCTTTGATCCGAAAATTTCCGAATGGGAAAACCCACCACTTTATGTGGTACTTTAGACTGAATTCATAGGTTTAAAGAGCTAACCCGGAGAACTGAAACATCTAAGTAACCGGAGGAAAATAAATCAATTGAGATTCCGTTAGTAGTGGCGAGCGAAAGCGGATTAGGCCAGCAACATTTTTTAAATAATCTAAATAGTTTGGAAAAACTAACCATAGAGGGTGATAGTCCCGTAGGAGTAAAGTTGAAAAATGTTCTTGAGTAGAGCGGGACACGTGAAATCTTGTTTGAATCTAGGGGGACCACCCTCTAAGCCTAAATACTCTTCAGTGACCGATAGTGAACTAGTACCG
>CACGZQ010000001.1:0-57500 GCA_902577575.1 uncultured Pelagibacteraceae bacterium | reverse complement strand
CTAGTTTGTACCAAAGAAACAATTTAACTTCTTTAATAAAAAATACTTCGGAAAATATTTTTCTTCCTATGTTGGTTGGTGGGGGTATTAAAGATGTCAATGAAGTAGAGGCTATTCTTAAATCTGGTGCTGACAGAATATTTTTAAACACAGCAGCTATTGATAATCCAAAAATAATTGACGATATAGTTAAAAAATTTGGATCTTCAACTCTTGTAGTATCTCTTGAAGTGATTAAATCTGATAACAAATTTATTTGTAGAAAGGACTTCGGTAGAGAGGAAACGACAAAAGAACTAGTATCTTGGATAAAGGAAGTTGAAATGAGAGGAGCTGGTGAAATTATTATAACTTCCATTGATACAGATGGAACAGGTCTTGGATTTGATTTAGTTTTGGCAGAAAAACTCTCTAAAAACCTCAAGGTTCCCTATATTGTAAATGGGGGGATATCTTCAATTAAACAAATAGATGATTTACTTAATTGTTCTAATCCTTCTGGTATAGCCATAGGCTCAGCATTACATTATAGTTACATAGACCAGAGTTTTAAAAAAAAAGATTCCTTAGATGGTAACATAGATTTTTTAAAAAAAAATAAGAATTATAGAAATTTTGGTAAACTAAAAATAAGTAACATAAAAAATCATTTAAAAAAAAATTAAAAAATGAACGATATAGCAATACTAGATTATAAAATGGGCAACTTATTTAGCGTGCAATGCGCTTTAAATTTTGTTGGGATAAAGTCCATTATTACCGATGATATTGAAATTATTAAAAATTCAAAAAGCATAGTAATTCCAGGTGTAGGCGCCTATCCCGAGGCCATGAAAAGAATTAAAGAAAAAAAATTTGATAAAATTATTTACGAGTTTAACGAAAAAAAAAAACTAATAATTGGTATTTGTTTAGGAATGCAATTATTATTTAGTGAAAGTTATGAAATAAAAAAAACTAAAGGCCTTGGTTTATTAAAAGGTGATGTCAAAAAATTTAATGAAAAAAAACAAAACGGTAGCTATACATCTTTTAATGTAGGTTGGAATGAAATTTTATTAAATTCAAAAAAAAACATAAAAAATAATTATCTAAATAATTTAGATAAAAAAAAAATGTATTTTATTCATTCCTATCATATAAATACACTTGAAAAATCAATAAATACCTCCTCATCCTTTTTCTATAAGAAAAAATTTGTTTCTTCAGTAGAAAAAGAGAACATTTGCGGGTTTCAATTTCACCCCGAAAAAAGTGGACCTGACGGGTTGAAGATCTATAAAAATTTAAAAAAAAATTTAATTAATTATGAAAGCACTATTTAATTTACCAAAAGAAGTAATATTTTGCTCAAAATGCGTGATTTCAAATCAAAGACCATCTTCCATTCCTGAATTTTTACATAAAACCTCAAGGGAAGGAGCTAGATATTTAAAGATGAAAAAAATATCAGAAAATAAATACATATGTGATGCTTGTATTGTTTCAAACACGAAAGAGAAAATTAATTGGAAAATAAGAGAAAAGGAATTGTTGAAACTTTTAGATAAGCATAGAAGTAAAAGTGGAAACTATGACTGCATCGTTCCTGGCAGCGGCGGAAAAGACAGTGTTTATGCTTCGCATATTCTAAAATATAAATATGGAATGAACCCATTAACCGTAACTTGGCCACCTATTTTATATACAAGTTACGGCTTAGAAAATTTTAAAAATTGGATTGAAATAGGGGGATTTGACAATGTAACGTTTAAGCAGAATGGCAAAGTTATTAGACTTTTGACTAAATTGTCTATAGAAAATCTTCTACATCCTTTTCAAACTTTTATACTTGGGCAGAAAAATATTGGACCTAGAATGGCAGCTAAATACAATATTCCACTGGTCTTTTATGGCGAATCCGAAGCAGAGTATGGAAATCCCTTACATGAATTAAACTCTAAAAGAGATACATCTTATTGGTTAAAAAATAATATTAAAAATTTATATTTGGCAGGTATACCAATTAACAAACTAATGAAAAAATATAAATTGACTTCAGGAGACTTAAAACCTTATTTACCACTGGATAAATCTGAAATTAGTAAAAATAAAATTCAAGTACATTATTTGGGTTACTATAAAAAATGGATACCCCAAGAGTCTTTTTACTATTCAGTTGAACACTCTAAGTTTAAAGCTAGGCCATTTAGGACACAGGGCACATACAGCAAGTATAGTAGTATTGATGACAAAATTGATGATCTCCATTGGTACACAACTTTTATTAAATTTGGTATAGGTAGAGCTACATATGATGCTTCCCAAGAAGTTAGAAACAAACATTTAACCAGAGATGAAGCAATTAAGCTAGTAGCGAGATATGATGGTGAATTTCCAGACAAATATATTAATGATGTATTAGATTATGTTGGTATTAAGATTTCTGAGTTTCAAAATCTTTGTGACAAATTTAGATCGCCCCATTTATGGAAAAAAACTGGTAATGGCTGGAAGTTACGAAATACTATCTACGAGACTTGATTTATGCAATGAAAATAATTTATAATTGTAAAACACTATTTAATTTTTAAGAATATTATTAATACATTCTTGAAAAATCTTATTATTTTTGTCTCTCATTACAACTTTATTTACATATTTTTTCCAACTTTTTCTTTTACTTTTAATTAAATAATCTAAAACTTTTTTAAATTGACGAGAATTGTTCTCTCTAGTCCAAAAAGGACCGTTTTTTTTTAAACCTTCAGTAAATCCAAACTTTCTTGTATTCAGAGGAAATTTGTTTGGAGCATTGCAAACAAAACAAGCCTTTCCACCCCTAGCTAGATTTTCAATACCTAGAGTTGAGTCATTCGTTAAAATATATTCATATTTATCTAAATGTTTATAGGGATTTTTGTTTTCAAAAATAATATTTGGTGAAGAAAAAAATTGTTCAAAGTATTTTTTTTCATTTAAAAAATTTTTATTATTATCTGATCTTGCCAGAATATTAATTTTTAGTTTATTCTGTAAACAATATTTCTCTAGCCATTTAAAAAAAAAGGAGTCATTAGAAAAAAAATCTTTATAAGTCACATTTTTAAAGATCCCTGGGCTATTTTTATAATTTCTAAAAACTGAAATATATAATATTTCTTTTTTCTTCTTCGTTTTTAAAATTTTAACCATATTATTTCTGAAATATCCTATTGGGATAGTTTGGCCATTTACAAAAGAAGAATATTTTTTACATATAGTTTTATTTGCTAAAAACATTTTATCTACCTTATTATCCTTTTTTTTTAACTTACTTTTCAAAGCAAAAATATCGTTAAATGAGGACCTAATCCCGTATTGGACAAAAACAGTTTTAAAATTGCTATCTTCTTTTTTTAATTTATAAAATCTTGGATTGTTATCCATATAAGTTAAGATTAATTTAGGATTTACGCAATTTATATAATTTATTAAATAAGATTGATAATTAAATTTAAATTGAAAAAAGGTTTTAAAAAAAATTGGAATATTTAATTCTTCATATCTTGTTCTTAAAATAGAGTAATTATATCTTTTTAAATATTTAAAAAAATAATGACTTCCAGTCTGATCAAAAATTAAAATTTCTTTTTTTTTTGGAAGTAAAAAAACTTTTTTAGAGAAAAATACAAAATTTATGTAATTTTTTATATTAATCATTATTAAATTTTTAAATAAATTCAAATTTGTTGAGAAAACAACATTTTACAAGTTATTAGAAGCAACTTTTTAACTATAAAGATTAATTTTTTTGTCATAAATTACTTGCAATTCTATCAAAATTATCTTAATTGTTCAATTATTGAACATACGTTCAAAATATGAACATGAAAAATGATAATACAGATCAGTTTGAATTATTGAGGAAAATTCAAAAAAATCCTAATTTTTCTCAACGAGAATTAGCAAATGAATTAGGAGTAAGTCTAGGTAAACTTAATTATTGTTTAAAAGCTCTAAAGAACAAAGGTCTAATTAAGATTCAAAACTTTAAAAAAAATCCAAACAAACTCAATTATATTTACGTGATAACACCAAAAGGTATTGCGGAGAAGGCAAAGCTAACAATAAATTTTATGAAGATGAAGATGAAAGAGTACGAAAATTTGAAAGAGGAATTAGAAAAGATTAATAAAGAGAGTCAGTAATAATGTGGATAGTAGCAAAGTATAATAATGGACAATCACAAACGCTTAAGGAAAACCTAAGTAAAATTTTAGGAAGTGAGATGGAATTTTATCAACCAAAAATAATGATTGAATTAAGAAAAAAAAAATTTTTTAAAAATATACTAGGAAATTATGTATTCTGTAAACACTCTAAGTTTTCAGAGGAGAAAATTTTGAATGATTTGAAATTCGTAAAAGGCTTAAGTTATTTTTTATCTAACTATAGATTAGAACAAAAACAAATTTTAAATTTTGTGCACAAATGTAAAAACCATGAGGAAAAAAATAATACTTTGAGCCAAACATTTTTTGATGAATTAGTTGATCTAAAAGCAAAATTTATAACCGGTCCATTCAAAAGTTTTGCTTTTGAGGTAATTAATAAAAATAAAAATTATTTTACTACTAAAATAAATAATTTGAAAATAACGGTAAAAAAGAAAAATAAATATTTTTTACCATTGTAATTTGGAAAATAAAGTAAAAATATCGTCTTTTGGTATAGTGCGGAGCTTTGCCTAATGAAAATAGCTTTTGTTATTCCTGCAAGGTTCAAATCAAAAAGATTTCCTGGCAAACCACTAAAAAATATCATGGGTGTTCCAATGTTAATAAGAACTGTAAATCAATGTTTAAAAGTAATTAACAAAAAAGACCTTTTCGTAGCGACTGATGACTCAAGAATAATTAATCTATGTAAAAAAAACTATATAAATTCTATAATTATTAAAAAAAAATGTTTAACAGGAACAGATCGAGTAGCTTATTTTTCAAATATAAAAAAAAAATACACAAACTTCGTTAATATCCAAGGTGATGAACCCATTTTTAACCCCAAGGATTTAAATAAGATAATTTCATATACAAAAAGAAATCCAAATCAAATTTATGGCGGTTATTGCAATATAGTTGATCAAAAAGATTTTTTTAATCCATCAATACCAAAAGTAGTTTTGAACAAAAAAGATGATTTACTTTATATGTCTAGAGCTGGAATACCATCTAATAAAAAAAAAAAATTTACAAAAGCTTTAAGACAAGTATGTATTTACTCATTTCCTAAAAATTCATTGAAAAAATTTCTAATGTTTAAAAAAAAAACATTTTTAGAGAATATTGAAGATTTAGAACTTTTAAGATTCCTAGAGAATGGTATTAATGTTAAAATGATAAGTATGAGCAATATGTCAATATCAGTTGATTTACCGGAAGATTTAAAAAAGGTAGAGAAAAGAATTAGATTAAAAATAAGATAAAAGTTTTTTGAATAAAAATATTTGTATTAGTGGAAACAAAATTTAGTAATGTCTTTTTATAAAGCTATTTCAAATCAAATTTTAAAAAATTTTAATTCGAAAAAACTAAAATTACATGAACCGGTTTTCTCGAAAATAGAAAAAAAAAATTTAGAAAATTGTATAGATAATGGTTTTGTATCAACCTCTTCCAATGGTTTCTTTATAAAAAAACTTGAGAATCAAATAAAACGATTTACCAAATCACGATACGCAATATGCACAATTAACGGTGTTTCTGGTATTCACGCAAGTCTTTTAGCACTTGACTTTAAAAAAGATGAAGAAATCTTAGTACCATCTTTAACTTTTGTAGCTACTGTTCATCCAATCTTATATTTGGGCGCAATACCACATTTTGTAGAGGTAGAAGAAGAAAATTTTGGTATATGTCCAAATAAATTAGAAACATATCTAAAATTAAATTCTTACAAAAAAGGTCAAAATCTCTATAACAAAACAACTAATAGAAAAATCAAAGGCATTATAGCAGTACATGTATTTGGTAATCCTTGCGATATAATAAAAATTAGGAGAATAGCAAAAAAATATAATTTGAAATTAGTTGAAGATTCTACGGAGGCCCTTGGTAGTTTTTATAAAAAGAGACATCTCGGCACTTTTGGCGATACGGGAGTATTTAGTTTTAATGGAAATAAAATCATAACTTCAGGCGGAGGTGGAGTAGTGATAACTAATAATAAAAAAATTTATAAAAAAATTTCTTCCTTAGTATCTAATTCTAAAGTGCCTCATAATTGGGAATACATCCATAATCAAGTAGGCTACAATTATCGAATGCCTAATCTAAATGCTGCATTAGCCTCCGCACAATTTAATAAATTAAAAAAGATATTGAAAATAAAAAAAAATATTTTCAAAAATTATAAAAAGATATTTGCTCAATATACTGAAGTAGCATTACTAACACCAACTAAAAATAGTTCAAGTAATAATTGGCTAAATACTTTAATAATTAAAGATAATAAAATTAAGAAAGATAACTTTATAAAATATTTATATAAGAAAAAAATTTTTGTTAGACCTATTTGGAAACCTCTTCACACTTTAAAACATCTTAAAAAATTTCCAAAAATGAATTTGAGGATTACGAACAAAATTTACGAAATAGCAATTAGTTTACCTAGCGGCCCAGGAATTATTAAATGAAAAATATGAGCAATCTGATTATAATTGCTGAAGCAGGAGTAAATCATAATGGTGATTTAAAAAAGGCTTTTAAATTGGTTGACCTAGCAGCAAAAGCTGGAGCAGATTATGTAAAATTCCAAACCTATTCTACAGAAGACATAGTTCAAAAAGATTTTTCTTGCGCAAAATATCAAACAAGAAATACGAATTTTAAAAATCAATATAAAATGTTGAAAAAATATGAACTAAGCAATTCGGATTTTATAAAAATTTTTAAAAGATGCAAAATGAAGAAAATAAAGTTTTTGTCCAGTCCTTTTGACTTAAAAAGTATATCTTTTTTAAAAAAACTAAAAGTAAAAATAATAAAAATACCTTCGGGCGAGATTACTAATATTCCCTACCTTTCGAAGATTGGAAGCCTTAACCTTAAAATTATACTTTCTACAGGAATGTCTAATCTTAAAGAAATTAAAAATGCTTTAAAGTTATTGATCAAATGCGGAACTAAAAGAAAGAATATTTCACTATTACATTGTAACACTGAGTATCCAGTCAAATTAGAGGAAACAAATCTTAAATCAATTAGTTTTTTAAAAAAAAAATTTAATCTTAAAACTGGTTTCTCAGATCATACTATTGGATTTGAGGCATCTTTAACTTCAATCGGCTTAGGAGCAGAAATTATTGAAAAACATTTTACTTTAAATAAGTCTTTGGCAGGGCCTGATCATAGAGCAAGTTTGGATCCAAAAGAATTAGTTGATTTCGTTTCAAAATTAAAAAATGCTTATAAAAGTTTAGGGCAAAACAAAAAATTTGCATCTCTTCAAGAATTGCAAAATTTAAAATTTATTAGAAAAAATATAGTAGCAAAAAAAAATATTTATAAAGGTCAAAAATTTACTGTTAACAATATAACTACAAAAAGATCAATGCCTGGAGTTGCTTCTGAAAAATGGGACAAAGTTTTAAGAAAAATATCAAAATTTGATTTTAAAAAAGATCAAAACATAAAGATCTAGATATGCGAAAAATTTCTTTAATATCTAGCTCAAGAGCCGACTACGGGATAATGAAAAATTTAATAACCAAACTTCAAAAAGATAGAGATGTAACATTTAATTTTTATGCAACCGGCAGTCTTTTACAAAATAAATTTGGAAATAATCTTAATCAGATAAAAAAAGATAAAATTAAGATAACTAAAAAAATTAATATCGATTTTTTAAGTGATAAAAATTTAGATGTAAGTTTTGTCGTATCAACAGGTATCAAAAAATTTACTAAAGAATTTCAAAAAAATAAACCTGATATTCTTGTAATTTTAGGTGACAGATATGAAATTTTTTCTGTAGCTATAGCCGCGATGATTAATCAAATTCCTATTGCACATATTCACGGCGGGGAGTCAACCGAGGGGATTATTGACGAAGCTATAAGACATTCAATTACAAAAATGTCTCATTTGCATTTTGTTTCAACTTATAAATATTTTAAAAGAGTTATACAGTTGGGCGAAAAAAGAGAAAACATTTTTAATGTTGGCTCATTAGGAGTTGAAAATGTGAAAAAAATGAATTTTTTTTTAAATTCAGAAAAAAAAAATAAATTTAACTTAAATTTAAAAAAAAGAACGTTTGTAATTACTTTACACCCGGAAACTCTAGATAAAAGCAATGTTAAAAAAAATACACTTATTTTACTTAATGCTTTAGAAAAATTTAAAAACACAAATTTTATATTTACCATGCCAAATGCAGAGGCTGGTTATAAAGAAATTAATAATCAAATAGTAAAGTTTTGTCGAAAAAACAAAGACTCGGTTTATTTTAAATCCCTCGGCCAAAAGAACTACTTTGCAATTTGTAAACAAGCTAGTTGTATAATAGGAAATTCATCAAGTGGAATTATTGAAGCACCGTCATTACTTACCCCATCTGTTGATATCGGAAATAGGCAATTAGGTAGAGTAAGGGCAGAGTCTGTAATAAATTCAAGTTTTAATGTAAGATCAATAGTTAAATCAATCAAGAGATGTCTCAAATTAAAAAATACAAAGAAAAAGCACACAAAATTTAAAAATCCTTACGAAAAAAAAAATACTTCCGATCAAATTATTAAAACACTAAAGTCAAAAAAACTTGAAAATATCTTAGTTAAAAACTTTAAAGATTTTAATATAAAATTTTTATGAGATTAATTTTTTTAGGATCGGTTATTTTTTCAAAGTTTATTTTGAAAAGGTTGATCAAAACAAAATATAGCATTGTGGGTGTGATAGGAAAAAAAAGTCCTAAAATGAATAACGACTTTTTTGATATTACCCATATAGCTAAATCTAAAAAAATTCCTTCAATGAAAACAGATGATATTAATGATGAGAAAGCAATTAAATGGATTAAAAGAAAAAAACCAGACTTAATTATTTGCGTTGGATGGTCAAAAATACTTAGCTCTCGAGTTTTAAAAATCCCAAAGCATTGTGTCATAGGCTATCATCCATCCGATTTACCTTTGAATAGAGGCAAGCACCCGATTATTTGGTCACTTGCTTTAGGGTTAAAAAAAATTGGATCAACTTTTTTTATCATGGATAACTCGATTGATAATGGGAAAATCATATCTAAAAAAATTATTGAAATTAAAAAAAACCATAACGCAACGATGATTTATAAAAGACTTCAATCTATAGCTTCCAATCAACTCTTGAGACTTATAAAACAATTTTCAAAAAACAAAAAATTTAAAATAATTAAAAAGAAATCAAATAAATCCAATTATTGGAGAAAAAGAGATTTTAAAGATGGAGTTATCGATTGGAGAATGAATTCTGAAACCATACAAAATTTAGTTAAGGCGTTGAATGATCCATATCCTGGAGCAGTATTCAGTTATAAAGGTAAATTTATAAGAGTCGATGAAATCAAAATAAAAGTATTAAACATTAAAAATATTGAACCAGGTAAAGTAATTTCGATTATAAACAAAAAACCTGTAATACAAACGGGTAGTGACGCAATATTACTTAAAAAGTATTACCCCAGAATTAATTTTAGAAAGGAAGAGTATTTATGAAAACATTAGTAGTTGCTCCTCATCCAGATGATGAAACTTTAGGTGTTGGAGGAACAATACTTAAAAGATCCTCAAATAAAAAAAATAAAGTTTACTGGATGATCATGACTGAAAAAGACAAAAATAATTATAAATTTAATGAAATCCAAAAAAGGCGATTAGAGATCTCAAAAGTTAAAAAACTTTTAAATTTCAAAAAAGTTTTAAGTTTAGGATATCCCCCAGCTAGTCTTGAAAATCAAAAAAGAAGTTTAATGATAAGTAAGATTAAGTTAATCTTAGATAATCTCAAACCAGAAGAAATTTTTATACCACATTACTCCGATATTCATAGTGATCATAGGGTGACTTTCGAAATAATATCTTCATGCACTAAAAATTTCAGAGCGAGTTATATAAAAAGAATTTTGTGCTATCAAACAATTTCAGAAACAAATTTTAATTTAAAAAAAAAACAACAGTTTTTTCCGAATTATTATGAAGATATTTCAAAATTTATAAAAAAGAAATTGAATATATTAGATATTTATAAATCTGAAATTCAAAGATTTCCCTTTCCAAGAAGTAAAAAAGTAGTCTTATCTCTTGCAAACTTGCGTGGATCGGAAATTAATAAAAAGGCAGCAGAAGCTTTTGAAGTAATGAAATGGATTAGTTAATGTTAATTAGTAAATTGAAACAAAATATTTTAAAGACTAATTCAAAAGTTTTTACTGCTTTAAGAATACTAAATAGTTCCAAAGTAAAGATTTTATTTATCCTTAATAAAAAAAAACAATTAGTTGGCACTATAACTGATGGTGATTTAAGAAGAGCTTTTTTAAAAGGTGTTGGAACTAACGATCTAGTCATAAGAGTAATGAAAAAATCTCCTAAGTTTATTTACGAAAGTCAGGCTAATGATAATAAATTAATAAAAGATTATTTTATAAATAAAGGAATTGAACAATTACCAGTGTTATCTAAAACAAAAAAGCTAAAAAAAATATTAATAGACGGAGAGATGAATGATACAAACTTCATTTATAGCAATCCCTTTGTTGTTATGGCAGGTGGAGTTGGAAAAAGATTAATGCCATTAACAAAAAATATTCCAAAACCTATGATAAAAGTTGCTAGCAAGCCTATAATACAACATATAATAGAAAGTGCATCATCTAATGGATTTTATAATTTTTATATTTCCGTTAATTACTTAAGACATAAAATTGAAAAATATTTTGGAGATGGCAAAAAGTTTGGTGTGAACATTTCTTATGTAAAAGAAAGTAAACCGCTTGGAACTGCAGGCTCTCTATCTCTTCTAAATACCAAAAATAGATTACCAATTATCGTCGTTAATGGTGATACAATAACTGATGTTAGTTTTAAGAATTTGATTGATTATCACAATAAAAATAATTCTCACTTTACTATAGTAACAAATCTTGAGAGAAAAAAGAGGCAAATTGGAGTTATTGAAACTAAATCTAACAAAGTAATAGATCTTATCGAAAAACCAGTTGTAACGACAAAAATTAACACTGGTATTTACGTGATGAATAAGAATGTTCTTAAAAAAATCAAAAAGAATAGGTTCCTTAATATGACTGATTTAATAAAGAAGCTTATAAAGAAAAAAAGAAAGGTGATTAGTTTTCCAATTTACGAAAAATGGGAAGACTTAGGTACTAAAAATAATCTTTTTAAGGTTAGACGAAGATAGTGCAAAAACTACTATTAAACACTTACAATATTTTAAATTTTAAGCAGAGATTGAGATTAGTCTTTGTTTCTATTTCAAGTATAATTACAGGATTACTTGAAATGCTTAGTATAGCTTTATTTATTCCTTTAGTTGGCTTGGCAATTGACAGAAGTTACTTAAAAGAATTCAGTATTCTAGATAAATACTTAGGTAAATTATCAGTAAGATTTGAACTTGATGTATTTTACACTTTAATTTTTTTATTAGTATTAATATTTCTAATTAAGAATTTAGTTATTTTATTTTTAAATTATTATTCAGATAAAAGTGCTTATGATACCAGACGAGAAATTGGAAATATAATAATGAAAAATTATCTTAAAAGTGATTATGAGCTTTTTCTAAATAAAAATTCATCAGTAGTGCTTTTTTTACTAACAGAAGAAATTGCTAGATTTGGACATATGTTATTATCTATTATAAGGTTGTTTACTAATTTTTTAATTACTTTATTTATATTTACTTTTATATTTTATAATTATCCAAATCAATTAACTCTATTGATTTTTTCAGCATTTATTGGCGGCAGTATATACTATTTTTCAACAAGAAATTTTATTACAAAATTTGGTGTTAGGAGAGTTATAGGTGAAAGTAATTATCATAAAAACCTAAGAGAAACTCTCGATTTTCTTAAAGAGATAAAAATTTATTATAAAGAAAATTTTTTTAGTAGTCTTTACGATAATAAAAATTACATAATAAATAAAAACAGTTATGTATGGTCATTTTTTCAAGTATTACCAAAAGTCTGGTTTGAACTAGTAGCTGTCTTTAGTCTATTTACGATTTTATCATTTAATTACAGCAGATCACTTGACACCAAAGACATTATTATTTCTCTAAGTGTTATGGTTTATGCAATCGCAAGAACATTACCCTCTGTAAATATTATTTTAAATTCTCTTCAGAATTTGAAGTTTTCTGAATATGGATTCAACCAAATAAGAGAATTTATTAATCTGAAAGATAATATAAAAAAAGAAAGTTTAGATACAACTGCACCTAAAAATTTTGAAAATTTAGAAGTTTCAAATTTAACATTTTATTATTCAAATAAAAAAGAAATAATTAAAAATCTTAATTTTCAAATAAAAAAAGGCGAAATTGTTGGGATCGTAGGTGAAAGTGGTAGTGGAAAATCAACTTTAATAAATTTAGTAGCGGGTCTTTTAAAAGTTCAAGAAGGAGATTATTTTTACAATGGCAAAAGAATTAATAACATCAGAGATATTAAGTCTAACTTATTTGGATATATACCACAAAAGATTAATCTTCTAGATGATACGATAAAACACAACATTTCACTTGATACCAAAAATATAAATCAAGATATGATTATAGACTGTATAGAAAAAGCAGGATTGAAAGAGTTTATTTTTAGTTTAGAAAAAAAAGAAGATACAATTATTGGAGAAAAAGGTTCATTACTCTCTGGCGGCCAAGCTCAAAGATTAGCTATAGCAAGAGCATTGTATAATAATCCTGAAATATTAATTTTGGATGAGGCAACAAATTCTTTAGAGCCAGATTTAGAAAAAAATATTCTGAACACATTAAAAAAATTGAATAAAACCCTTTTAATAATATCTCATAATTTAACATCATTAAAAATTTGCAACAAGATTTATAAGTTAGAAAACAAAAAACTTAAAAAAATACAATAAATACTTATTAAAAAAAAAATGAAAAAAAAAAATCTTTTTCTTATTTTGTGGCCTTACAAATGGCGCAAACATGATGATTTAAGATTTGAGTTATCTCAAATAAAAAATATAGAAATAAAAGTTCTTGTTTTTGAATTCATAAAATTTTTATATCCTCATTTTATCCCGGCTTATAAAAATTACAGTACGTCAAAAGATGTAATAAAAATTCAAGATTTAAAAAATTTTAAAGATAGAATAAAAATTTTAGAACAAAAATACAATATTATTATTTTAAATTATATTGATAGTTCAAACCTTAATGGATTATTATTGAATTATTACTTAAAAAAAAAACAAACAAATACTATTATTGAATTTAAAAGCGCACAAATACCTTTATCAAAAAAAAATTCCGATATTTTAACTTATCGTAAATTTAAAAAATTTATAAACACTCCACTAACAGCTTTTTATTATGCTAAAACTTATTTTTTTTCATACATAGAAAGAAAAATGAAATTGTTTCCTGACTATTTATTAAGAGCTGGCTCAAAAAATTACCCTGATTACATGTCCAATCACGGAGTTACAATTAAGGATGTAAATTCTTTAGACTATTCAAATTATCTTACATATAAATTAAAACATAGAAATAAAAAAAAGAGAAATAATTTTAAAAATCATATTCTATATATTGACGGGTATGGGCCTAAATTTAAAGGAGATGAATTATTGTTTAAAGATAAAAATTGGTTACCAAATTTTACATCTAAAAATTGGTACCCAATTTTGACAAACTTTTTTAAAAACTTAGAAAGAAAATTTAAAAATAAAATTATCATTGTTCCGCATCCAAAAACTAAACACAAAAACAAGCCTAAATATTTTGGTTATAGGCCAGTTTCTAAAAAAAAAATTTTCGAATTAATAGATAATTCAAAGTTAGTAATAACAAGAATGTCTACTGCAATTTCTTATGCAATAGTATGTCGAAAACCAATTTTATTTATTTACTCTAATGAACTTAATTTAGAAAAAAATCATATGAACGAATTAAGTGTAAATGTAAATGAGACAGGGTCTAAAGTTTTCAATATTAACGAAAATTTTGACAAATTAAACTTTAATAGCCTACTAAAAATAAATAAAAAAAAATACAGCTTATATAAAAAAAAATATATAACGCTTTTAAATAAGCCGATACCAAATTATAAGATAATACAAGAAATCTTTAACAAACATTACAAATGAAAAAAGCGAATCTAAAAATTTTAGACTGTACCTTAAGAGATGGGGGTTATTACAACGATTGGAGATTTTCAAAAGATACTGTTCAACACTACATAAAAGCTATAAATGAATCAAAAATTGATATTTTGGAAATTGGTTTCAGATTTTTAAAGAAAAATAATTTAGGAATATTTGCAAACTCACTTGATAATAATATTAATAGGTACAATTTTAGAAAAAATTTAAAAATTGCTGTTATGATCAATGCTAGTGATTTTGACTTATCAAAAAACTATAAAAAGCAATTATTAAAATATATCTCTAAAAAAGAAAACTCTAGGGTATCGATTATTAGAATCGCTACCCACTTAAATGAAGTAAGCAAAATTATACCACATATTAAATTTTTAAAGAAACTAGGCTACTACGTAATTTTAAACTTAATGCAAATTGATAAAGTTTCCTCAAAAGATTTAATTAAATCATTGAACATGTTAAAGAAATCAAATTCTCTAAGTGCATTTTATTTTGCCGATTCTTTTGGCAGTTTAAATCCAAGCGACGTAAAAAAAATTTCTAATATAATAAAAAGATATTGGAATAAAGAATTCGGATTTCATGCACATGATAACTGTGGTTTAGCTTTACAAAACGCACTAACGGCAATTGAATATGGTGCTCGATGGATTGACTCAACGATACAAGGAATGGGAAGAGGAGCAGGAAATGTTACCACCGAAGATTTACTGTGCGAAATCAATGATATTTACAATCTAAAATATAATTTATCACCCATATTTAAATTATCTCAAGATCAATTTAAGAAATTAAAACAAAATTATAAGTGGGGGAAATCAATTTATTACCATTTATCTGCTAAACTTCAAATACATCCTACTTACATACAAGAGTTATTGAAAGACGATAGGTACGGTCATCACGAGATTTTAGAAATAATTAATTCACTTGGAAAAATCAAATCAAGTTCTTTTAATCCGTACATGCTTAACAATTTTATAAATGAAAAGATTAATTTTAAAAAATGTTGGAATTCTAAAAACTGGTGTAAAAATAGAAATATAATTATTTTAGGCCAAGGTCAGAGTATAAAACGCAATAATTCATTTCTCACAAAATTTATAAAAAAAAATAAATGTAACGTACTGTCTTTAAATATAAATAAATATTTTAATAAAAACTTAATTAATTTTTTTGTTGTTGCTCACGAGTCAAGAATCTTGGTCGATTTTGCTAAATACAAAACCATTTCGAAAAAATTAATTATTCCTATGGATAGAGTAAAAAAAATTTTAGGTAAATCAATTGCCAAAAACGCTAAAAATTACGGTTTCATAGTAAAAAAAGATAATTTTAACTATTATGATAAATACTGTATTCTGCCCAATAACTTGGCGATTGGTTATGCAATAGCAATAAGTTTATCTGGACGTTGCAGTAAAATATATTTAGCTGGCTTTGATGGGTTCAAATCTGACAGTGCTAAAAATAGAGAAATGAAAAATTATTTAAAGTTTTTATTGAGTAAAACAGAGACAAAAATTATAAACATCACGCCCTCAAAATATTTTAAAAATTAATTATGATTTTAGGTTTAATACCTGCAAGACTAAATTCTAATAGATTACCTGAAAAACCATTAGCATTATTAGACGGTATACCATTGATAATCCATGTTTATAAAAGAGCTAAACTCTCTTTAGGCTGTGATGAGATTATTGTTTGCACTGATAGTAGTAAGATCTTAAATGAAGTAAAGCGTCATGGCGGTAAGGCAATAATGACTTCTAAAAAACACAAAAACGGCACAGAGAGAATAAGCGAGGTTGCAAAAGACTTTAAAACTAAATTAGTATTGGATATCCAAGGCGACGAGCCGTTATTAAATCCTAATGATATAGATGTGGTAGTTAATTATCATTTGGACAATAAACATTTTGAAATAATAGTACCCTCACATCCAACAAGTGAAAAAATAGAAAATCCAAATATAGTAAAAATCGTTTCTAATGGTCAAGGAGAGGTAGTTTATTTTAGTAGAAGTTTAATACCAAATAATTTTAAACAAAAAAAAACACTCTTTCACCGTCATTTATCTATAGTTTCGTTTAAGCCAGAAATTTTACAAAAATTTTCTAATTTAGAAATTTCAAATCTAGAAAAAATAGAAGATATTGAATTACTAAGAGCTTTAGAAAATAAAATTAGAATAGGAACTTTATCAATTAAAGGAAACAGTTTCTCTGTAGACACAGAAGAAGATCTAATTAGAGCTAAAAAAATTATAAAAAATGATCCCATCAGAAAATTATATTAATAAAAAGAAAATTTTTATATTCGATTTAGACGGGGTTTTAATTGACTCTAAAAAAAATATGAAAAAATCCTGGTCAGTTGTAAAAAAGAAATTTTTATTAAAAAAAAATTTCAACGAATACGAAAAATTTATAGGATTAAAATTCTTAAATATATTAAAAAACCTTAAAATTAGTAAAAATTTAAAAAAGATCGAAAAAGAGTATAAATTTCAATCAATAAAAAATATAAATTTAATTACTTTAAAACCCAAAACAAAGTTTTTTTTAAAGTACTTAAAAAACAAGGGTAAGAAGATAGCGCTTTTAACATCTAAAGATACTACAAGAACTAAAATGTTTATTAAAAAGTTTAATCTAAAATTTGATAAAATTCGTACGCCAGTGAAAGATTTACCTGGTAAACCTAATCCATTTCAAATTAATTCGATTATAAAGGAGTTTAAAATTAAAAAAGAGAACGCTGTTTACATCGGAGATATGAAATCTGATTTGCATACAGCTAAAAATGCTAAAATTGATTTTATCTTTGTTAGTACAGGTTTTTCAAAAAAAATGAATTGTAAATATAAGATTAAAAATTTTTCAGAAATAATATATTAAAATCGTTTATGACTTATTTTTGCAAAAAAAAAGAAATAAGTTCAAAAATCATTTGAATTTCTTAAGAAAATCCAATTATTTGTAGGAAAATAGTTTATTTTAATGATATAATTGTTAATAATCTCACAAATTTTAAAATAATATTAAAAGTGAAATTTTTCGATAAAAATATAAAAAGAAAATCTAAAATTGTAAGTTATACATTACAATATATAGAAAATAGCAAAATTCCTTTACCCTCTATCATTGAAATAAGTGACTCCGGAACCTGTAACAGATCTTGTGTTTTTTGCCCTAGAAGTGACCCTGATTGGATAAGTAAATTTGATAAAAAAGAGTTTATTAAAACAGAACTTCACGAAAAAATTTGCAAAGAGCTATCAGAATATAATTATAAAGGTATGGTCCTTTATTCAGGTTTTAATGAACCCATGCTAAACAAAAAATGTTACGAAAATATTGCAAGAACTAGAAGATATTTGCCAGAGGCAAAAATTGAATTAATTACTAATGGCGATGTTTTAAATCTCAAAAATATTGCTAAATTATTTGATGCGGGATTATCTACTCTTTTGATTAGTGTTTATGATGGACCTGAAGATATGGATAAATTTAAAAAAATGTGCCAAGATGCAAATCTTGACCCCGACCAATATGTTATTAGAAACAGATATCTACCTCCTGAAAAAGATTATGGAATTACAATTAGCAACAGAGGTGGCTTAATGGAAAATGCTGGTCATTCTATAAAATCTTTAAAAAAATCTCTAAATGCTCCTTGTTATTACCCCTCATACAATTTTTTTATTGACTATAACGGAGATGTCTTAATGTGTTCCCATGACTGGGGTAAAAAAAATATTCTAGGTAATTTAAATAAAAATACTATCAAGGAAATTTGGCTTTCTGAAAACGCTAAAAAATCCAGATTTAATTTAGCTAATTCTAATAGAGGATTTAGTCCATGCGATGTTTGCGATGTGAAAGGCAATCTAATAGGCGAGGCCCATGCAAAAGCATGGGAAAACCTTAAATAATTTTTGTTAAAAAGATAAAAGATTAAATGCTCAACCAATCAGAAATTTTAAAAACTGCAAAAAAACAATATCAATTATTTAATCATAATCATATTCTAGGCTATGCTCCATTATTTGTTGATACTCCCGGAACTTTATTTCTTAAAAGAAAATTCTTTAGATCTTCACTTAAGAATTACTTTTTAGAAAGAGTAAAAAATTTTTTATATTTCAAGCATAAATTAATTAAGATCTCAAAATTACATAATAAGACTGATTACACCAATGTTGTTATTACTTTTGGTTTTAAAAAAAGTTTTAAAAATCAAAAATATTTTGATAAGTTTTTTAATGAGGATAGCTATAATTCTAAAATTTTATGGATAGTTATTTATTTAGATAAGTTTTTACCTAATAAATTACCTAAAAATGTAGTCTTAGTTTACTTTAAAGAGGAGAATTTTGTAAAAAAAATAACTTTTTTTATAATTAATTTATTTGAAAATATTTTTTCATTTAAGAAAAGTTATAGTAGCCCTAATCATTTTGAAGGGTTGTACTTTAATATAAAAAAAATATTCAACAATCTTAATTTAAAAAAAATCAACTCCGTTATTTTTCCTTATGAAGGGCAACCATTTCAAAAAAAAATAATTTGCTATTTAAAACAGAATTCTAAAAGTCTAAAAATTATCGGCTATGATCATACACCACCACAAAACTTACCCGTGAATTTGTTTTATACTAAAAACTCCCCAGATAAATTATATGTTACTGGATCTTCTCAGAGAGAATTTTACTCAAAACAACTTATGTGGCCAAAAAAAAATATTTACCTCACTCATACACTAAGATTTTCAAAAACTAATAAAAGAGATTTTATAAATAAGATCTTTTTTCCACACGACCTTAAAGAGCAAAATTTAAAACAAATTAGTGATACATGTAATAGGCTTATCCAAAAAAAAGGATTATTTTTAAAAGAAATTTTAATTCACCCAAACTCAATACATAAAAAAAAAGAATTTTTAATTCAAAAAAAACTTAAAGATTTGATTAATTTGAAAACAAATACAAAAAAATTAAGAAATAAAAACTCAAGTATATTTATAGGGAAAACCACAGGAATTGCTTTGTCCTTAGAAAAGGGAATAGATACTTATCACATATGTGACGATAAAGAATTTCAAATGTATGATTCCAAATTGTGGAAAAACTTAAAACATAAGGAAATATTAAAAAATACTTTTATTTATACCCAAACTAGAAAAAAAACATTTATGTTAACCAAAAGTGAAATTAAAACTAAATTACTATGAATAAAAAAAAAATATTAATATTAGGTGCTTCCTCAGATATAGGTATAGAATTGATTAAAGATTTAAGATCCACAAAAAAATGGGAAATACATGCTCACTGTAATAGCAACTCATCAAAATTAAAAAAAATATTCTTAGGAAAAATTATTAAGAATGATTTTACTAATGCAGAAAGAATTCTTAAATTTATAAAAAAAAATAGGAAATATTTTAGAAGTTTCGATGCTTACGTAAATTTAACGGGATATTTAAAACCAAAGTTAATAAAAGATTTAAATGTTAAATATTTTTATGATCATATTAATGCAAATTTCTTAAGTGGTTTTTTCATTTTGAGAGAAGTTATTGAAGGCATGAAAAAAAGAAAATCTGGAGGTGATGTGGTTTTGTCATCTAGTATTGGCACGAAATTTGGAGGCGGCTCTAGAACTTACGCTTACTCTGTATCTAAATATTTAAATGAATTCATTCCAAATGAGTATAGAAAGCTTGTAAAAAAAAATATTTATATAAATGTTCTACAAATAGGTCTTACAGATACAAAATTAAATTTAAAATTAAAAAAGAAAAAATTTAAAAAGAGAATTAATTTAATACCATTATCAAGAATGGCTAAACCATTAGAAGTTGTAGCGTATATAAACTTTTTACTACATGGTGATAATAAATTAATTTCCTGTGAAAAAATTAATATTTCAGGAGGAGAATAAAAATGAAATATAAGCCCATAGAAAACTTTAAAAATAATAAAAGTAAATTAAAAAAAAATTTTAATTTTTACAATTAAATAATATGAAAGTAGTAATTCTTGCTGGTGGTTTAGGCACTAGGCTAGTCGAATATACTAAATCAATGCCTAAACCAATGGTAAAAGTTGGAGGCTTACCAATAATTCATCATATAATTCTCCATTATAAAAAATATGGCTTAAGAAGTTTTATTATTGCGAGTGGATACAAAGGTACAATAATTAAAAAATACTTTAAGAAAAAACTTAAAGATCTTGATATCAAAGTTATTAATACTGGTTTAAAAACTATGACAGGAGGGAGAATAAAAAGGCTCAAAAAATATTTAAATAATGAAACATTTTTACTTACATATGGTGATGGAATATCAGATGTAAATATCGGAGAACTAATAAAATTTCATAAGAAAAATAAAAAATTAGCTACTCTTACAGCAGTTAGACCGCCAGCTAGATTTGGAGCAATAAAAATTTCAAAAAATGCAGTAAAAGTGTTTAAGGAGAAGTCAAAAATTGATGAAGGTTGGATTAACGGAGGATTTTTTTGCCTTGAGTCAAAAATAATAAACTTAATAACAAATGATAGGACATTTTTTGAAAAAGAGCCTCTAGAACAACTTAGTAAAAAAAAACAATTGATGGCCTTTAAACATGAGGGTTTTTGGCAATGCATGGATACGAAAAGAGATAAAGTTATAATTGAAAAAATTTTAAAAAAAGGAATTAATTAAGTGAGAGAAAAAATTCTAATAGCAGGGGGAACCGGCTTTATTGGTTATCACTTGACAAAGAAACTAAAAAAAAATTACCATATTACAATTCTGTCCTCACATAAAGTAAAATCAAATAGAAAAATAAAAAATGTAATATATATTATTTGTGATGTTACTTTCAAAAACAAACTCCAAAAAATACTAAAAAGAAAAAAATTTGATCATGTGATAAATTTAAGTGGTTATGTAAATCATAGTAATAAAAAAAAAACCTTTCTTAGTCACTATGATGGATGTAAAAATTTAGCTGACATTTTTCTAAAGAAACCATTAAAATCATTTATCCAGTTTGGAAGTGGTTTAGAATATGGAAGAAAAAAATCTCCTCATAAAGTAAGTTTGAATTCTAACCCAAATTCTAACTACGCTCGAGCAAAGTATCTTTCATCAAAATATTTAATGTCACTATATAAAAAGAAAAAATTTCCGGCCGTAATTTTAAGACTTTATCAAGCTTATGGTCCTAACCAAACAAAGAATAGATTGATCCCAATTATAATTACCAAGTCTTTAAAAAATCAAAAATTCAATTGCACAGAGGGAAGGCAAAAAAGAGATTTTTTATATATTGATGATTTAGTTAGAATGACATCTAAGGTAATTAAATCAAAAAAAGTTAAGGGAAAAATACTTAATGTAGGAAGCGGTAATAGAGTAAGTGTTAGAAAAATAATAGAAAAAATCGTTAGTATTAGCAAAGGTGGAAAACCCCTTTATGGAAAAATTAAAATGAGAAAAGAGGAAAATCTTAATATGTTTCCTGATATATCTAATACAAAAAAACTACTTCAATGGAAAGCCAATATAAGTCTAGATGCAGGTCTAAAAAAAACTATTAATTTTTACAGATGGAATTAGATAATTCTAAAGTTTCTATAATAATGAATTGCTTCAATGGAGCAAAATACCTAAAACAATCAATACAAAGTGTTATTTCTCAATCCTATAAAAATTGGGAGCTTATTTTTTGGGATAACATGTCTATTGATGACTCAAAAAAAATATTCGAAAGCTTTAATGATGGTAGGCTAAAATATTTTAAGGCTGAAGAACACACCATTCTTTATAAGGCAAGAAATTTAGCTTTGAAAAAAGCATCAGGTGATTTTATTTGTTTCCTTGATACAGATGACTATTGGGAAAATGATAAAATAGAAAAACAACTTATAAAATTTGAAACTGATAAAGAAGTTTCAATCGTTTATACCAACTACTTTATATTAAATGAGAAATTAAAAATGAAAAAAAAATATATAAATAGTAAAGAGCTACCCGAAGGAATGATCACGGAAAATTTACTTAAATCTTATTGCACTGGAATATCTACACTGATGTTTAAAAAAAATATTTTCGCAGACAAAAGATTTGATAATAGATTTCACATTATAGGAGATTTTGATTTCGTTATGAATATGTCTCTATTAAGTAAATTTTCAGTAGTAAGAGAACACTTAGTTTATTATAGAATTCACGATAAAAACGAGTCTCTTTTGAATCGCGAGAGGCATATAAAGGAATTAAAAATTTGGTTTAATGAAAATAAAAAAAGTGATCTTTCAAAAATCAATGGGTTTGACAATTTTAAAAATAAAATATTAGAACTGGAAATTACTAAATTTTTTATAGAAAAAAATTATAAAGAAGCATTTAAAAGTATTATTATTTATCCTACATCCCTTAAAAAGATTAAGTTTTTAATTTTTTTTCTCATTCCAAATACACTTTTAAAAAAATTAATAAATTATTAAAATGTTTCATAATTTCTATAAAAATAAAAAAGTTTTGATTACTGGTCACACTGGCTTCAAGGGAACATGGCTTACACTATGGCTGTTTTTATTAGGCGCTAAAATAACAGGTATATCTAATAGTTTTTATACAAAACCATCACATTTTAAATTATTGAAATTAAACAGAAAAATTAAACACTTGAGTTTAGATATTTCTAAAATGGAATTATTGAATAGTGTTATTAAAAAAAGTAAACCAGACATTATCTTTCACCTAGCTGGTCAGTCTATGGTAAAAAAATCTTTTTTAAACCCTTTAGAAACTTGGAAAACTAATTCTCTAGGGACAATTAATATTTTAGAATGTTTAAGAAAATATAATAAAAAATGTAGCTTAATAATTATAACAAGTGATAAAAGTTATAAAAATCTTGAGATCAAAAGAGGTTACAAAGAGACAGATTTAATTGGCGGTGAAGATCCTTATAGCGCATCTAAATCTTCAGCAGAGCTTGCAATCCAATCATATTTTAAATCTTTTTTAAATAAAGATAAAAAGATTAAATTAGTAGTTGCTAGAGCTGGAAATGTGATTGGTGGAGGGGATTGGACAGCAGATAGACTTATGCCTGATGCTGTTAAATCCTGGATAGTAAATAAATCTTTAACTGTGAGAAATCCTATATCCACAAGACCTTGGCAGCATGTCCTTGACGTTCTTTATGGTTACTTAATTTTAGGTTACCTTTTATCCAAAAATAAAAAACTCAACGGTGAGGTATTTAATTTCGGTCCAAATTATAAAAAGAATTACAAAGTTATTGAAGTTTTGAAAATTGTAAAAAAAATTTGGCCAGGAGTAAAATGGAGAATAATCAAAAATTCGTCTTTCTATGAAAGTAAACTTTTAAAGCTAAATAGTAGTAAAGCTTTTAAAAAATTAAGATGGAAAACTAGCTTAAATTTAGATGTGACATTAAAATTTACTATTGATTGGTATAGAAAATTTTACAAAAATCCAAAAAAAGTTTTTAAAATATCTTCCGATTCAATTAAAAATTATATAAAAGAACTGAAATATTATAATTAGGACCGTTAGCTCAAAAGTAGAGTACTCCCTTGACATGGGAGGGGTAGTAGGAGCGTTACCTACACGGTCCACCATAATTAAAATATGAGCCTCAATAATAAAAAAATATTAGCAATTATACCTGCAAGGAAGGGAAGCAAAGGTCTAAAAAATAAGAACATAAAAAGATTTGCAGGTAAACCCTTAATTCATTGGTCTATAAAATCTGCAAAAAAATCTAAATACATTGATAAGATTATAGTTTCCACCGACTCAAAAAAGATAAGAAATTACTGCAAATCAATGAAAGTAGATGTTCCTTTTTTAAGGCCGAAAAAAATCTCAAAAGATAATTCTAAAAGTATAGAATTTATACTTCATGCTTTAAATTTTCTTAAAAAAAGAAAAGAATTATTTGATTACCTTATTCTTTTACAACCAACATCACCATTAACTACAAATGAGGATATTGATAAAGCTTTATTAAAATTACATAACAAAAGAAATAAAGCTGACTCTATAGTTGGTGTTTCTGAAAATACCCACCATCATCCATCGTTTAATGCAAAAGTGAATAAATCTAGTTTTATTAAGCCATTAGAAAAAAAATTTTCCAATTTTCGCAGGCAAGATTTAACAAAGCTTTATTCTTATGACGGAAGTATATTTATTTCAAAGATTGATAAATTAATAGAAAAAAAATCTTTTTATCATTCAAGAACTTTGGCTTTTATATCAAAAAAGTGGAAATCTATTGATATAGATGACATTGTAGATTTTATTGTTGCAGAAGCTCTATTTAAAAGTAAAAAAAATTTTAAATAGCTTAAAGTATTAATTACTTTAAATTTAAAAATATTAAGAAAGATTGTTCAAAAACAGTTTTTTATAGTTTTAAAAAAGTAAATTAAATTACTAATACTTGATTGGCATCAACATAGAACTTACTTTTAATTGCAAAATTAGCCAATAATCGGCTATTTACATAATCATCTAAAAATATTATAAATCGCTGCCTGGTGATTATTGCGAAGGGGTTACACCCGATCCCATTCCGAACTCGGAAGTTAAGTCCTTCAGCGCCAATGGTACTTTGTCTTAAGACATGGAAGAGTAGGACATTGCCAGGCTCACAAAATTATGAAAATAGCAAGTTCTTTAAAGTCATTGAAAAAAAGAGATCTTAATTCTAAGTTAGTTAAACGAAGAGGTAAGCTTTACGTTATTAATAAAAAAAACCCAAGATTTAAAGCTCGTCAGGGTTAATATGAGTAAAAATGACTTCAAAAAAACTTATGATGGTTTCACCAAGTTTGTATTATGGGGAACATTAGCTGTTTTAGCTATTTTAGTTATTCTTGCAATTACTTTACTTTAAAAATCAAAGAGAGCAATTAAATGATAGTGGGTTCAATAAAAGAAGATTTAGCATCAGAAAAAAGAGTTTCAATTACTCCTGAAACAGCAAAAAACTTAATAGGATTAGGATTAAAAGTATATATCGAGAAAGATTATGCTAATCATTTAGGCATAGATGATAACAATTACAAAGATGTGGGCGTCGAAATTAAGTCTTCAGCAAAGGAAGTTTCAAAATCTAGTGACTTGATAACAAAGGTAAATTGTCCATCTGAAAACGAAATTAATATTTTTGAAGAAAACACAATATTAGTTGGAATGATGAACCCGTCAAAAAATAAAAATCAAATTCATAAAATCATTAATAAAAAAATTAAAATTTTTTCACTTGAATTACTACCTCGTATCACAAGAGCTCAGTCAATGGATGTTTTATCATCTCAATCAAATTTAGCAGGTTATAGAGCAGTCATAGACTGTGTTGCAGAATTTGAAAAATCTATACCAATGATGATGACAGCTGCAGGGACAGTTCCAGCTGCAAAAGTTTTAGTCATAGGAGCTGGAGTAGCAGGATTACAAGCTATTGCTACTGCAAAAAGATTAGGAGCAATTGTTTCAGCCACAGATGTTAGAGTGGCCTCAAAAGAGCAAGTAGAAAGTTTAGGTGGAAAGTTTTTAATGGTTGAACAATCTGAGGATATGGAAACAAAAGGAGGATATGCTAAAGAAGCATCAGAGGACTACAAAAAAAAACAAGCAGAAATGATGAAAGAAGCATTAAAAAAAAATGATATTGTGATATGCACCGCATTAATACCTGGTAAGCCAGCCCCAAGAATTCTAACTGATGAATTAGTAAAATTAATGAAACCAGGTTCTATTGTTTATGATTTAGCTGCTGAACAAGGTGGTAACTCTGCCTTTTCAGAGCCTGGAAAAATTAATACAATTGACGGAATAAAGATAATAGGTGTAAAAAGTTTAATGAATAGTTTGCCCCTTACTGCCTCGAGCTTATATGCTAAAAACTTATTTAGCTTTATTAGAAATTTGTATAGCAGAGAAAAGAAGATTTTTAATATTAATTTTGAAGATGAAATTATTGAAAAAACACTGATAAAAGAGATTTAATTATGGAAATAGATCCGTTTATATTTAGATTGAGCATATTTATTTTATCGATATTTATTGGTTATTATGTAGTTTGGAGTGTAACACCGTCTCTTCATACACCTTTAATGTCAGTCACTAATGCAATTTCATCAGTTATTATTGTTGGAGCTATAATAGCAGCTTTAGCTGGAACACCGGGAGATATTTTTGATGTATCAAGTATTTTTGGATATATCGCAATTATCTTAGCAGCAATTAATATCTTCGGAGGTTTTTTGGTTACCCAAAGAATGCTCCAAATGTATAAAAAAAAGAAAGATAAAAAGAAATGATATCTGCGAATTTCTCAGCAGTTTTTTATTTGGTATCGGGCATATTGTTTATTCTTGCACTGAGAGGCCTATCTTCACCAGATACGTCCAGACAAGGTAATTATTTTGGTATTGCAGGAATGATAATTGCAATAATTGTAACATTCTTATCTATAGGCAATTTTTCCACGTCTTTATCATATGTGATTATTTTTTTGTTAATTGGAGGTGCGTTGGGCGCTTTTATTGCTTTTAAAATTCCAATGACAGCAATGCCTGAGTTAGTTGCAGGTTTTCACAGTTTAGTTGGATTAGCTGCTGTCTTTGTTGCAATTGCAGCTTTCTTAAATCCTGAAGCTTTTAATCTAGGATTTGTTGGAGATATAAAACTAGCGAGTTTGATAGAAATGTCGATAGGTGCTGCAGTAGGTGCAATAACTTTTTCCGGTTCTATAATAGCTTTTTTAAAATTAAGAGGGATAATGTCTGGTTCTCCAATTACCTTTAGTGGTCAGCACTTTTTAAATTTATTACTTGGTATAGGTATCTTTGCTTTAATTTTTTATCTATGTAAAACCCAATCTGCTAACATCTTTTGGATTTTAGTCTTAATTTCATTTTTAGTAGGAATTTTATTGATTATACCAATTGGTGGAGCTGATATGCCTGTGGTGATTTCAATGCTTAATTCTTATTCTGGTTGGGCAGCAGCTGGAATAGGTTTTACATTAGAAAATACAGCTTTGATTATAACTGGAGCATTAGTAGGTTCATCAGGCGCGATACTTTCTTATATAATGTGTAAGGCAATGAATAGGTCTTTTGTAAGCGTGATACTCGGCGGTTTTGGAGCTGATAATTCAGCTGAAAGTAAAAAAGATAAGCAAGATCAAAAACCAGTAAAAAGTGGTAATGCAGAAGATGCTGCTTTTTTAATGAAAAATGCATCATCAGTTATTATTGTGCCAGGTTATGGTATGGCCGTGGCTCAAGCTCAGCATGCGCTAAGAGAAATGGTAGATAAATTAAAAAAGAATGATATCAAAGTTACCTATGCTATACACCCGGTCGCCGGAAGAATGCCAGGTCACATGAATGTATTGTTAGCAGAGGCAAATGTTCCATATGATGAAGTTTTTGAATTAGAGGATATCAATAACGATTTTGCAAATTCAGATGTTGCTTTTGTAATTGGTGCTAATGATGTAACAAATCCTGTAGCAAAAACAGATCCCAAAAGCCCAATATTTGGTATGCCAGTTCTTGATGTGGAGAAATGTAAATCAGTTTTATTTGTTAAAAGAAGCTTATCACCTGGTTATGCTGGAATAGATAATGAACTATTTTATAAAGACAATACTTTAATGTTATTTGCTGATGCGAAAAAAATGACCGAGGATATTGTGAAGAATTTGGATTGATGAAAACGAAAGTATTTTGTGACATTGCTGATTATAAAACAATTAAATTTTTTAATAAAAAATCTTTGGTAGATGGTTTTACTACTAATCCAAGTCTAATGAGATTAGCTGGAGCAAAAAATTATAAAGATTATTCTCTAAAAATTCTTAAAATTTGTAAAAAAAAACCAATTTCTTTTGAGGTGTTTGCAGATAATTCCAAGAATATGTTAAAACAAGCTTATGAGATTAATTCCTGGGGTAAAAACGTATATGTTAAAATACCAGTAGTAAACTCCAAAGGAATATTTATGGGATCAGTAATTAAAGAATTAAGTGATAAGGGAATAAAGTTGAATATAACTGCGGTTTATACATTTGAACAAACCAAAAAAATTTATAAAAATTTAAATAAAAAAACTAAGTCGATAATCTCCATATTTGCTGGACGAATGGCAGATAAAGGAAAAGATCCTTTACCAATATTTAAAAAAAGTCTTTTTTTAACAAAAAAAAATAAAAATATTGAAATTTTATGGGCTAGTACTAGAGAAGCATATAATTATATTCAGGCAAAACAAATTAAATGTAATATTATTACAATGCCACCAAAAATTATTAATCAAATTAATACTTTTGGAAAAAGTTTTAATAAAATGACCTTAGATACTGTTAAAGGTTTTCTTAAAGACAGCCAAAAATCAAAATTCTATCTATAATAATAAATTGGTTGCGGGGGCTGGATTTGAACCAGCGACCTTCAGGTTATGAGCCTGACGAGCTACCAGACTGCTCCACCCCGCGTTAAATTACTTTTTTTTTATATTAATAGCCTGAAGTTTATTTTTTTCTTCTTTAATATCGTAAATTATTTTTTGATCCTCTTTTAAAACTCTTAATTTTGATTCCTCTAAAGCTGAAACATGTAGAAAAATATCTTTTTTTGTTTCATCATCAGTTATAAATCCATATCCTTTTTTGGCATTAAACCACTTAAGCTTACCTGATGGCATTTGTAATCCTCTCATTTTATTATTAATATCTATTCTTTAGTTTTTGGAGTTTTTTTATTCTTTTTAAATTTTCCGTCTGTACACGTTTTTTTTTCTCAGACGGTTTTTCATAAGTGCTTTTCATTTTCATCACTTTAAAAAAACCTTCTTTTTGAAGCTTCCTTTTTAGAACTCTTATAGCTTGTTCTACGTTGTTATCTTTAACATCTATTTTAATAAAAACCTCCGGTTAATTTTACTGGTAGTTATCATTTGATATATTATTTGTCTATAGTGAAGCTGCTTGAGCCTTTTTTTCCTCTCTTAACTTAGCTTTTTTTTCTCTTTCAATTCTCCTTTTGGCTTTATCTAAACTTTTTTGAAAGGCTTCTTGAGTACATAAAGCTAAAATTACAGGGTCTCTTGGCTTCAAATTTGAAAAGTTCCAATAACTTCTCTTTCTAATTAAAGAAACAGTTCCTTTAGTGCTACCAACTAATTTTGAAATTTGTCCATCAGTTAGCTCTGACGCATTTTTACACAACCATAATATTGCATCTGGTCTGTCTTGTCTTTTTGATAAAGGAGTATATTTTGGTTTTTTTCTTTCTTTTATCTCAACTTCCTCAATTTTTTTTAAAAGACTAAGTTTTTGTGTTTTGTCTTTTGAACATTTCTCAATTTCTTCTCTTGATAGCTGACCAGCTAAAATTGGATTATAAGCCTTTATACCTTTAGCAACATCTCCATCTGCAATACCTTTTACCTCTAGTTCATGCAAATTACAAAACTCGGCAATTTGTTTAAAAGTTAAAGTGGTGTTTTCTACAAGCCAAACAGCTGTAGCTTTTGGCATAAATGGTGCTTCACTCATAAATTATTATTTCTTTGATCTTAAGTTACTAAACTTTTTATTGTATTTGCTTACTCTACCTTTATCTAAAATTTTCTGAGCCCCACCAGTCCATGCGAAGTGAGATTTAGGATCTATATCTAACTTTAGAACATCATTTTCTTTGCCCCAAGTGGAACGAGTTTCGAATTCTGTCCCGTCAGTCATAACAACTTTAATTTTATGATACTTAGGATGTATGTTTTTTTTCATGAGCGGAGTCTTATACGATTAATATTTTTTATTCAATATCTTTTTTATCAATTAAGTCTCTTAATTTATCATGAACATTAGAATTACTCGCAATAATATTCTTTTTTAACTGGTTATCTTTATCATCTTCAAAAAAACTCACAAAGCCTCCTGCCTCTTTAACAATTATAATACCTGCGGCAACATCCCAATAATTTAGTTCTCTTTGCCAATATGCATCAAATCTTCCTGATGCAACAAAAGCCATATCTAAAGCTGCGCTACCAAATTTTCTTACGTTAGAAACTTTTTTCGAGACATTGATATATTCTGAGAAAATTTTTTCTTTAATATTACTATTTTGTTTTGGACCACCTGTGACTAGTAAAGCATCCTCTAACTTTTTTTTATTTGAAACTCTTATTCTTGAATTATTTAAAAATGCCCCATTACCCTTTTCAGCGCAAAACATCTCATTTGTAATAGGATTTAAAATAACTCCGCACTTTATCTCATTGTTTTCCTCATAACCAACAGAAATAGCAAACTGGGGAACTCCATTTAAAAAATTCATAGTTCCATCAATAGGATCAATGATCCATCTATTATTAATATTTGACCGATTTATTATTCCACTTTCTTCTGTAATAATTCCATATTCTGGATGAGCTTTTTGCAATTCTTCAATTAAAATTTTTTCGGTCCTTTTATCTGCTGAAGAAACAAAGTCTCCAGGAGCTTTTGTTGAAACTTGTAGATTTTCAATTTCTCCAAAATCTCTAATTAATGATCTTGAAGCTTTCATAATAGCTTTGATAATCACATTAGTTTGTGGAGAGCTCAACCTCATTAGTTCACTCTTTTTACATACTCTAAAGTTCTAGTATCGACTATTACTTTCTCACCACTTTCAATAAAAGGTGGCACATTTATCTTTATACCACAATCTAATAAAGCTGGTTTGTATGACGAGGACGCAGTTTGATTTTTAATGGCAACATCCGTACTTTCTATAATACATTCAATATTATTAGGTAGTTCCATAGAAATTGGTTTATCTTCCATGAAAAAAATAGTCACCTCTAAATTTTCTTTTAAGAGTTTATGTTGTTCACCTGTAATCGATTTAGAAATTTCAACTTGTTCAAAACTATTATTGTCCATAAAATAACAATTATCTCCATCAACATACAAGAAATTAAATTTTCTTTCGTCTACCTCTGCTTTTTCGACCGTTTCACTTGATCTAAATCTTTCATTAAGTTTTGTGCCTTTTAAAACACTTTTTAACTCAACTTGATTGAACGCTCCACCTTTACCTGGTTTTACATGTTGAGTTTTTAAAACATTCCAATAATCATTTTTATGCTCAATTATCATTCCAGGTTTTATCTCATTCGCAGTTATTTTCATTTGAACGTCCTTATTGCTAATTCAGGTTTAAGTTTCGGGTTATCCCAAATAAAACTTGATATTGCAATATATTTTGCCCCAGCATTTAATAATTTTTTATAGTTAACACTATTAATTCCACCAATCACTACAACTGGCTTTTTTATGTTCTTTTTCGACCATTTTAATACTTCAAGATTTGCTTTTTTTGCATTCGGTTTCAATTTTGATTTAAAAAATGATCCAAAAGCAACGTAGTTTGCTTTTAATTTAATGGCATTTTTTGCAAGATTTTTTGAATTATGACAAGTTATTCCCAAAATTTTATTTTTAAGTTTTTTTCTTGCAATTATAAAAGATCCATCAAGTTGCCCCATATGGCAACCATCTGCTTTAATCTTATTAACTAAAAAAAATTTATCATTTAAGATAAATTTTACTTTATGTTTCTCTGTAATTTTTTTAATTTTCTTTGCAATTTTTAAAAGATTATTTTTTTTTTCCTTTTTTAATCTCAATTGAAAATATTTAACGTTTTTAAATGATAAAACATTATCTAGGTCTTTATAAAAATTATGATTTATGTTTGATGGTGAAATTAGATATATAAATCTTTTCAATGATTTTAAGCTACAGGTCCTTTTTCTAAGTCTTCAGACCATTCCCCTTTTGATGACAAACCATTCATTTTAGCTCTATGATTGAAGGCTTGCTGTATATTAACAATATTGTTTTGATTTTTTCCAAATTCTTTTAAAGCGCTAGCTTGCAACCCCCTACCATAAGAAAAGGTAATTAGAAAGTTAGTATCATTTATCTTGTTTATTGCATTTAAATTTTTACTAGCTTCTATTTCAGACTGCCCCCCAGATAAAAAAGCTATTCCAGGCACTTCATTTGGCACATTTTTTTTTAAACAATCTAACGTTTTTTTTGCAATTTCATCTGAACTAGATTTATCTTTACATTCGGTACCAGGCACAATCATATTAGGTTTTAGTACGGTTCCTTTTAGATCAATTTTATGAACTTCCAGCTCATTGTAGCATTCATTTAAAACATCAGTTGTTACGGCATAACATTTATCAATATTATGTGAGCCGTCCATTAAAACTTCTGGCTCAATTATTGGAACCATTTTTGCTTCTTGGACCAATGCAGCATATCTTGCAAGCGCATGTGCATTAGATTTAATAGACTGAATTGAAGGGAATTTTCCTGAAATTTTATATACAGCTCTCCACTTAGTAAACCTAGCTCCTAAATTATAATATTCGTTTAATCTTTCTCTTAAACCATCTAAACCTTCTGTAATTGTTTCTTCACTTGATCCTGCTAAAGGTTTAGCTCCTTTGTCAACTTTTATACCTGGGATTGCGCCATGTTTAAAAATTAATTCAGGTATAGTTGGCCCTAAAGTTGATTTCTGTTTTATCGTTTCATCGAATAAAATTACACCACCTATGAATTCTTTCATAGCACTCGCATTAAATAGAGTTTGCCGAAAATTTAGTCTATTTTTCTCCAAATTTTCGACATTGATACTTTTAAATCTTTTAGCGATTGTGCCAGTGCTCTCATCAGCGGCTAGAATGCCTTTACCCTTTGCACACATTTTTTTTGCTATTTCATTTAAATTCATAAACGATTATTTATTTTAAAACACTTAGACCAGGCAAGTCTTTTCCTTCCAAGTACTCTAAAAACGCACCACCTGCTGTTGATAAGTGAGAAAAATAAAGTTTATTTCTACTTTTATTGATTGCGGCTAGAGTATCTCCTCCACCAATAACTGAAATCAAAGTTTTTTTGTGAGTATTTTCAGAAATTATTTCAGCTATAGACATTGTTCCATTAAGAAAATTTTTATTCTCAAAATAACCTGCAGGCCCATTCCATAATATAGTGCTAGATTGATCTATTATCTTTTTAATATTTTTTAAAGTGTTTATTCCAACATCTAAAATAATTTCGTTATCTTCAATTTGCTTTAAATTTTTATTTTTACCTTCACCATTTAAACTAGTACTAACCATACAATCCTCTGGAATTACTATTTCACAATTACTTTTTTTGGCCTTATCATAAATTTGTTTAATGATTTCTTCTTTATTTTTTTCAATTAAAGATTTCCCAACATTAAATTTTTTATAAATAAAAAAATTGTTAGCCATCGCACCTACAATTATCAGATTATTGATTTTCTCAATTAGGCTTATGATTACATCTATTTTTGAAGAAATCTTTGAACCACCGATAATGCATGTAACCGGCTCTTTCTTGCTATTTATTACTAAATTTATCGCATCTAACTCTTTTTTTAATAAAGGACCACCAAATTTTTTTTTCATAAACTTAGTAATTTTATGAATTGATGACTGTTTTCTGTGAGAGCATGAAAAAGCATCATTAATATAAACATCTCCCAAAGAGGCTAATTTTTTTGAAAAATTTTCATCGTCATCTGTCTCCTCTTTAAAATATCTTATATTTTCAATTAATATTACTTCTCCACCTTTTAAGTAAGAAAATTTATTTTTTACGTCGTCATCAAGATCGCCCATAAAGAAATAAACGTTAGTTTGTAGTTTTTTTTTAAGGTATTTATAAATTGGCGATAAAGATAAACTAGGATCTCTAATTCCTTTTGGCCGACCTAGATGGCTGATAATTATTATTTTAGCTTTTTTTTCAATTAATTTATTAATAAATGGCAAGCATAAACTTATTCTAGTATCATCAGTAATTATTTTATCTTTAATTGGCACATTTAAATCTAATCTCAAAATTATTGTTTGATTTTGAACATTAAAGTTATCAGGAAAAAAATTTATTTTATCCATTAATTTGAATTATTCTCTTAATTTTTTTTGAATGAAACCACTTATCTTTTCTTCTGATAATTCAAAATGATCATAAACATCTTTGTAAGGAGCACTTTCACCAAATCGGTCTATTCCAAAATTCATGCCATTATTTCCAGTATATTTTTGCCATGACAAAATACTTCCAGCTTCTATGGTAACAACCAATGAATTTTCTTCTATAATATCTTTACGAAATTCTTGTGGCTGTTTATCAAAAAGCTCCATACATGGCATTGAAACTACTTTTGAGTGAATATTACTTTGTTTTAATTTTTCTTGAACCTTTAGGGCTAGATCTACCTCAGTACCCGAAGCAATAATGGTAACATTGCTCTCATGGGAGGTAATATTTACAACATACGCTCCTTTTTCACATTTATTTTCTTTTGTATTTTTCGGATTAATGTATGGGACCTTTTGTCTTGATAAGGCTATAGCGCTTGGAGTGTTTTGATTTTTTAAAGCAATTTCCCAACACTCTAAAGTTTCATTTATATCTGCAGGTCTAAAAACATTTAAGTTTGGAATAGCTCTAAGTCCAGCAAGCTGTTCTACAGGTTGGTGAGTAGGCCCGTCCTCACCTAAACCAATCGAGTCATGTGAAAAAATATATATTACTCTTAAACCCATTAAAGCAGACAATCTAATAGATGGTTTGCTATAATCAGAAAAAATTAAAAATGTACCGCCGTAGGGTATTAACCCCCCGTAAAGGGCCAAACCATTCATAACCGCAGACATACCGTGCTCTCTAACTCCATAATGTATATAATTTCCATCAAAATTTTTAGCATTTACAATTTTAGAATTATTAGTTTTTGTATTATTAGAACCACTCAAGTCAGCTGATCCACCAATTAGTTGAGGAATTATAGTTGAAATAATCTCAATTGATGCCATCGAGCACTGACGAGTAGCTAAACTCGGTTTAGACTCAAAATATTTAGCTTTTTCTTTTTGTATTAAACTTTCTAAATTTTTTAAATCAGAGTTTACATAGGTACTTTTAAAATCGTTTTTTATTTTAGTATTTTTTTTATTAAAATTTTCTTCCCATCTTTTTTCTAATATTTCCCCTTTTTCACCGATTTTTTTCCATTCATTTAGTATTTCTTTAGGAATTTCGAATGGCTTGTTTGGCCATTTAAGTTTCTTTCTGACCAACGCAATCTCTTCATCACCTAAAGGAGAGCCGTGTGATGAAGCTTTTCCAGATTTATTGGGCGATCCAAAACCAATTACTGTTTTGCAAGATATAATAGTAGGTTTATTAGATTTAGATGCTTTTGAAATTGCTTTTGAAATTTGTTTTTCATTATGTCCGTTAATATCCAAAAAATTCCAACCATATGCTTCAAATCTTTTTTTATAATTATCTGAGACACTTAAGGAAGTTGAACCATCTATTGATATTTTATTGTTATCAAAAAAAACTATTAAATTTTTTAATTTTAGATGACCCGCTAAACTCATTGCTTCGTGACTTATACCCTCCATAAGGTCACCATCGCTCGCGATAACATAAGTCTTATTATTAATAATATTTGCACCAAACTTTTTTCTGTAAATTTCTTCAGCCACCGCCATACCTACAGCATTTCCTAAACCTTGACCCAATGGTCCAGTTGTCGTTTCAATCCCAGTTCCTTTTTTGTATTCGGGGTGTCCAGCACATATAGAATTTAGCTGTCTAAAATTTTTTATATCCTCGATGGATACACTTTTGTATCCAGTTAAGTAAAGCAAAGCATAAAGGAGCATTGAACCGTGTCCTGCTGATAAAATAAACCTATCTCTATTAATCCAATTAGGATTTTTAGGATTAAACCTCAGGTGGTATTTAAATAAAACTGTAGCCACGTCTGCCATTCCCATAGGCATTCCAGGATGACCTGAGTTTGCTTTTTGGACAGCGTCGATCGACAAAAATCTTACTGCATTTGATAATTGATTTATATTTACGCTCACTTTTAATAACCTATATAGACTTAAACTAAGTATATCAATAATATGATATAATATTTATGAGCTTGATAGAAAAAAAAGAAAAAAATCTAATCGGACTAATAGATAAGTTGAACTCATTATCCTTAACTTATTCACAACCAAATTATGAAATTGAAAAAATTAAAACTGAAAGAGAAGAAATCTTAAGAAAAAAACTTCAGATAGAAAAAAAAAATTTAGATCTAATGAGAGAACACAAATATTTAAAAGATAAAATTAAAAAATTACAACTAGAAGTTAAGAGTAAATTAGAAATCGAGGAAAACTTCAACAAGGAAATTGATGAATTAACCCAAGAAACTGAAAATTTAGTTTCAGATATTGAAAAATGGCAAACGTAAACATTAAATTTAACAACAAAGACTATCTTCTTTCATGTGATGACGGGCAGGAAGAGTCTTTAAAAAAATTAACAAAATTTTTAGATAAAAAATATTCAGAACTAAAAGACAGGCTTGGCAATATTGGAGAAAATAAACTTTTACTAATTACAACGATAAAACTAATAGATGAATATTTTGATCTGAAACAAAAGGTTACTAACCAAAAACAAAGACTTGATGAAATATCTAATAAATTTCGTGAAATAAGAGCTTTAGCTATTGAGTATAAAAAAGATAAAGATAAAGAAATTAAGCATCTGAATGATCAATTAGATGAGTTTAAAAAAACAATTGAAGATAACAACAATCATTACGAGGAAATGTTAGATAAGACGACCCAATCTCTTGAAAAGATAATTTCCAATACAGAATCACTGTCTAAAATACAGTAGATGAAAAAAAAATATTTTATTAGGAAAAAATATTATTCAATACGAAAAAAAAAGTTCTTTAAAGTCGATAAAAGCTTCTTCAGTCCTCTTAGTAAAATCGTTAAAAAATATAAATATAAAAAAAAGAATATTTCGTTATATTATCCAATTTCTCATGAACTAAACATATTAAATATTGTTAACGTCAAATTTTTTAAAAATTTTAAATTTCTTCTGCCGATTATAAAAAAAAATCATTCAATGTATTTTTGTGAATGGAAAAAAAATGACGTATTAAGATTGAATTCTTTAGGAGTACCAGAGCCTATTAAGTCTAAAATTATTACACCAGATATTATTTTGGTCCCCATGTTAGCCTTTGATAAGAATAAAAATAGACTTGGTTATGGAAAAGGATTTTACGACAGATATCTTAATAGTCTAAAAAGAAAAAAGAAAAGGAGCTTAGCCATTGGTATTGCATTTTATTTTCAGAAATATAATAAACTACCAACTAATAAAAATGATTTTAAATTAGATTATATTATAACTGAAAAAGGAGTTTTATAATGAAAATTTTAGTTCTAGGCGACGTAATGGCTTTATCTGGTAGGAAAGCAATAAAAAAAAATCTTTATGAAATTTTAGAAAAAAATCAAATTAATTTCTCAATAATAAATGGTGAAAACGCCGCTGACGATGGTAAAGGAATTACTAAAGAAATAGCAGAAGAACTTTTTTCACTAGGCATAGACGTCATTACTTCTGGAAATCATATATGGGATAAAGAAGAAACTATAAAATTTATAGAAAAAGAAAGTAGGCTTTTAAGACCCGCAAACTTAGCAGAAGGATCTCCAGGTAAAGGATACGGAATATTTTTATCAAAAGATAAAAAATTTAAAATTGGTGTTATAAACTTAATGGGAAATGTCTTTATGAGAAAATCAGATGATGTATTTAAAAAAGCAAAAGAAATTATGAAAAAAATTACTTTAAAAAAAAATGTAGATTTTTCTATAGTAGATTTTCACGGTGAGATCACGAGTGAAAAAATGGCAATTGCACATTTTTTAGATGGTTCCACAACATGTGTTGTTGGAACGCACACACATGTACCAACTGCAGATACTAGAGTCCTTGAAAAAGGCACAGCTTATCAAACTGATATTGGCATGTGTGGTGATTATAATTCAGTGATAGGTATGAACAAAGAAAACTCTTTAAAGAAATTTTTTAAAGACAAAAATTCAGTAAAACATTTTCCTTCAGATGGAGAAGGAACGGTATCTGGAGTAATAGTTGAAGCAGATGAAAACACTGGACTTGCAATAAAAGTTTCTAGATTGATTGTTGGCGGGACTTTAAAAAAATAGTTATGGCAGGACACTCTCATTGGGCTGGAATAAAACATAAAAAGGGAAGAGTAGATAAAGAGAGATCTAGAATTTTCTCAAAGCTGTCAAGGGAGATAACAGTGGCAGCTAAACTTGGAGATAAAAGTCCTGACATGAATCCTAGATTAAGAGCAGCTATTCAAGCAGCAAAACAAGCAAACATGCCTAAGGAGAATATTAAAAGAGCAATTAGTAAATCAGAAATATCAAACGAAAAAAATTATGAAAATTTAAGATATGAAGGTTTTGGACCTTATAATACAGCTTTAATAATTGAGACCTTAACAGATAATAAAAATAGATCAGCATCAAGTATAAGAACAGTTCTTCAAAAAAATGGAGGTATATTGGGAGAGTCGGGGTCAACAACACACATGTTTAATAATTGTGGAATTATCCACCTTGAAAAAAATAAAATTACCGAGAGTGATGCATTTGAAATCGCCATAAACGCTGGAGCTAAAGATTGTAGCCAAATTGAAGAAATTTATGAGATAATTACTGAAAAGGAGGACTTTTATAGAATAAAAACAACTCTTGAAAAGAAAGTAGATAGTTTTGTTTATTCAGCTATAGAGTGGAGAGCTTTAAGTTATTTAGATTTAAATAAAGATCAAACAAAAAAAATGGTAGAAGTTTTAACCGCTTTAGAGGAATTAGATGATGTTCAAAATATTTTTACTAATGCAAATTTAGAAAATTGAAATGAGAATAATAGGTATAGACCCCGGGTTAAGCGGTGCAATAGCAGTTCTCGATAATAACAAAGTGTTAAAAATATATGATATGCCAGTCATGGCAGAAGGTAAGAAAAACAAAAAACAATTAAATAGCGCTCAACTTGTGAACATTATCAAAGAAAATATTGAAAACCGTGAAGAAATAAACGTAGTGGTAGAGCAAGTTAATGCAATGCCAGGCCAGGGAGTTACTAGTATGTTCAATTTTGGACAAACCTTTGGAGCTATAAAAGGCGTGTGTGCTGCTCTAAATTTACCCATCTTTTTTATAAGACCTTCAAAATGGAAAAAATATTTTGAATTAATTAATTCATCTAAAGATTCTAGCAGAACTAAAGCTATAGAAATGTATCCATCAATTGCAGATCAATTATCAAAAAAAAAAGACGTTAATAAATCTGACGCTATTTTAATAGCTAGATTTTTTAGTGACACACGATTAAAAGATAGCAATTAAGTATCAAATTATCAAAAAGCGCCAAATTCATGACACAATCTAAAAGTAATCAAATTCAATGGAACAAGATATTGCAGCCCAAGTTGTAGGTTTAGGTGGATCATCGGACTTTTCATTATGGAGCCTTTTTTTGCGAGCAGATTTTGTAGTAAAATTTGTAATTATTTTATTAATTGCTAGCTCTATTTTTTCATGGGCATTAATTTTCGATAAATTCAAGTTATTTAAAAGTATAAATAAATCAACGGAAGATTTTGAAAAAAAATTTTGGAAAGCAAAGTCTGCAGAGAGTTTTAATAGCAACCTTCCTGCAAGCACCAAGGATCCTGCTACTTTAATTTTCAAGGCTGCAATGGCAGAGCTACTTAAAACTAAAAGACAGTCATCAGCTGTTCAGACTGCTAGAGTTGAAAGAATTTTAGAAATTGCAACTGATAATGAAGTTAAAAAAGTTGAGAAAAATTTTACATTTTTAGCAACCATTGGATCAACGGCACCATTTATCGGTTTATTTGGAACAGTTTGGGGAATTATGAACTCATTTCAATCTATAGCTATTTCGAGAAATACAAGTTTGGCTATAGTAGCTCCCGGAATTGCCGAGGCGTTATTTGCCACTGCTTTAGGATTATTAGCTGCAATTCCTGCAGTTGTTGCCTATAATAAATTTAATAGCGACTCTAGAAGATATTTTTCAAAAATAGATAATTTTTCAAAAAGATTTTTATCAATAATTTAATAATGGCTTTCAAAATTAATCGCTCAAGAAACGAACCAATGAGTGAAATTAACGTTACACCATTTGTAGATGTGATGTTAGTTCTTTTAATTATTTTTATGGTTACGGCACCTTTATTGACTGTAGGCGTTCAAGTTGATTTACCGGAATCCGCTGCAGACTCTCTACCTGACGATCAGGAACCTCTAACAATAAGTATTAACGCTAAAGGTGAAATATATATTCAAGAACATCAAGTCTCTTATCAAAAAATGGTTCCAAAACTTTTAGCTATAGCTAAGAATAGAACTGATACCAGAATTTATGTCAGGGGGGATAAAAACATTAACTATGGGAGAGTTCTTGAAGTCATGGGGACATTATCTGGTGCAGGATTTTCCAAAGTGGCTTTAATTTCAGAACCATATAAAAATTAGGATGGAATATGATAAAAAGTTTATTTTACTCAATTACCTTTCATACTATAATGATTATATTAACAATATTAAGCTTTCCTTTCATGCTTAGAGAACCAGTAGATCTACCTCCGATAGTTTCAGTAGAATTAATTCAAATTTCAGATAAGACAAATATACCTTACGCTCCAAAAGCAAGAAAAATAATAGAAGAAACAAAAAAAAAAGAGGAAAGAATAGTGTCAGAGCAGGCACCACCTGCTGCTAAAGAAAAAGAAAAGCCAGATAGGATACCTTTACCTGACGAAAAAGATGAACAAAAAAAAATAGTGAAAAAAAAGCAAAACCCAGAAGAGGTAAAGCCTCAAATCAGACAATCCTCAGAATTTGAAAAAAAAGAGATAATTGACACAAATCAAATTGCAGCTTTAATAGATAAAGCAAAAGAAGTTGAGGCAGTTAAGAAAAAGGATAGCAATAAAATTACTCAAAGTAATAAAAAAAACTCCTTTGCTACAGCACTTTCTTTGTCAGAAGAAGATGCTTTAAGAGCTCAAATATTTGGTTGTTGGAGTGTTCCTCTAGGTCTACCTTATGATCAAGACTTATTAGTAAGAGTAAAGCTACAATTAAAAAAAGACGGGACGATAATGAAATCTGAAATATTAGACCATGAAAGGATGAATAAACCAGGTCAAAAATTTTATAAAGTTTTAGCAGAAAGCGCTTTAAGAGCTGTTAGATTATGTCAACCACTTAAAGTACCACCGACTGGATATGAAAAATGGAAAGATCTTCAACTAAATTTTAATCCAATGGAAATGTTGAAAGGCTAATATGATCAGATTACTACTATTGAATCTTTTTTTCTTCTTAAGCTGTTCAAAATTATTTGCTTTAATAGAGGTAGATATAACTAGGGGAAACCTTGATCCGTTGCCAATAGCAGTTTCTCCACTACACGTTGATATTAAGTCAGAAGAAACTAAAAATTTAAAAACAAAAGAATTAGGAACGAAAATTTCAGAGATCATAGAGAATAATTTCAAAAATACTGGTCTTTTTAATCCGCTTAAAAAAGATGCATTTGTACAAAAACCTGATATTGCTCACTTAAAGCCTCGATTTGAGGATTGGAGACTTATTAAAGCTCAAGCATTAGTTACTGGAAAACTTTTAGTAATTGGTGGAAAATTAAAAGTTGAATTTAGATTATGGGATTTAGCAGCAGCTCAAGAAATGACTGCTTTAGCTTTTACGACTACACCTTCTAATTGGAGAAGAGTCGCACATATAATATCAGATAAAATTTACGAGCGATTAACCGGAGAAGAAGGATACTTCGACACAAGAATAATTTATGTTTCGGAAACTGGTCCAAAAAACCAGAGAGTTAAAAAATTAGCAATCATGGATCAAGATGGAGAAAACACAAAATATCTAACTTTAGGAAATGAATTAGTATTGACCCCAAGATTCAATCCAACCAGCCAAATGGTAACGTACATGTCATATTTTAGGAATATGCCAAGAGTATATCTTTTAGATATCGAAACAGGTACTCAAGAGATAGTGGGTAATTTTCCAGGTATGACTTTTGCCCCAAGATTTTCACCAGATGGAAAAAAAATAATAATGAGTTTCGCAAAAGATGGAAATTCAGATATTTACACAATGAATTTAGATAACAGAGTTGTTGAGAGAATTACTGAACATTCTTCTATTGATACATCTCCGTCATTTTCTCCTGATGGTAAATTTATTGCATTTAATTCAGATAGAAGTGGGTTGCAACAAATTTATGTAATGAGAAGTGATGGTAGTAATGTTAAAAGAATTACCTTTGGAAAGGGAATTTATGGGACACCTGTTTGGTCACCTAGAGGTGATTTAATTGCATTTACAAAAATGCACAAAGGTAAATTTTATATAGGGGTCATGAGAACAGACGGCACTGGTGAGAGGTTACTTACAGAAAACTATTATCAAGAAGCACCTTCATGGTCGCCTAATGGAAGAGTTTTAGTTTTTTACAGAGAAACTAAAGCCGGAGATAAAGGTAAAGGATTTTCTGCAAAATTGTGGTCTATAGATATTACAGGCTATAATGAGAGAAGGCTTTTAACGAAAACAGACGCTTCAGACCCATCTTGGTCCTCTTTATTATCAAAGTGACCATAATTTTTATGCAAAATAAGCTTGAATAATTTCAAATAATTTGAAATAAATTCATTGAACCTAGGGGAAAAAATGACATTAAATACGAATTTAAAAAATATATTACTTGTAGTTTTTACGACTTTAATATTAAGCGCGTGTTCTACAGCAAAAAAATCTGGAATTATAGAGGGTGACGTTTATACAGGCTCGGAGACAGTTGAGTATTTGGCTGCTGGTGTTCCTGACAGAGTGTTTTTTGCAACAAACAAATCATCATTGACAACAGCATCTAGAGCAACTTTGAGAAAACAAGCTACCTTTCTAAGAAAAAATAAAAATCTTAATGTAGTGATTGAAGGACATGCTGATGAAAGAGGTACTAGAGAATATAACTTGGCATTAGGCGAAAGAAGAGCAAATGCTGCAAGAGATTATTTGATGACCTATGGGATATCTGGAAAGAGACTTTCAGTAATTAGCTACGGAAAAGAGAAACCTGTTAATCCTAAATCTTCACCAGTTTCTTGGTCTCAGAACAGAAGATCTGTTACTGTAAAAGTAAATTAATAAATTATATTTATAAGACCCTTTAATACTAAATATTAAAGGGTCTTTTTTTTGCCATTTTGTATCAATAAATAATTAACATGGATGTTAATAGAAAATTTATAAATATTTTATTATCAATAGCTTTTATTTTTTCTACTGAGTCGATGCTACAAGCCGAGGAGGAGGAAATTTATTTAAAGTCCATCTCTGATCAAATTCAAGTAATTACAAAAGATTTAAAAACTTTAGAAAAAGCGGTTTATCAAAAATCAGATGTTGCTTCGATATCTGCAAATATTTCGTCTGATGGTTTAAATGAGGATATCTTAACTAAACATTTGCTAAAATTAAATGGAATTGAGAACCAATTCAGAGAACTCACAAACAAATTTGAAGAGGTCAATTTTAAATTAGATAAATTATCTACAAGAGTTACTAAAATTCAATCAGATACACAATTACGATTTTCTGACTTAGAAAATGGTAATACATTAGCAAAAAAAGATGAGAAATTAGTTTTACCTGGTTCAAGCAAACCACAAGATTTTGGTGCAACTCCAGCTTACCAAACTTCTAGCTTACCAAAACAACAATCAATTAATTCAGTAGAGGGAGCCCAAACCGTAATTTCAGAACTACCAGAAAATCAAAAATCTTTACTACCAAATAAAAGTCCTAAAGAGCAATACGAGTTTGCCGTAAGCTTTATGAAAATTGGAGATTATGAAACTGCTGAAGCAGCTTTAAAAGAGTTTATTGATAAAAATAAAGATCACGATCTAGCAGGTAGCGCACAGTATTGGTATGGCGAAACCTTTCGTATAAGACAATTGTATTCAGATGCAGCAACAGCATATTTAGATGGATATCAAAATTATCCTAAAAGCAAAAAAGCACCTGATAACCTACTTAAACTTGGTATCACTATGGTGCAACTAGGAGAAAAAGATCAAGGTTGTAAAATGATAATTGGATTAAAAAAAGAATACCCAAAAGCAAGCAAGTCTGTGTTACAAAAAGCTCAGTATGAGCAAAAAAAATTCAAGTGCAAGTCTTAAGGTTAAATTTAAAGACCACGAAGAGCTTTCAAAAATTTACTTAAAATTTAAAGGAAAAATAAGAAATATTTATAAAAAGCGTATAGCAATCGCTATATCTGGTGGACCCGATAGCTTAGCTTTAGCGGCTCTTGCTAAAAATTATAGTTTAGAAAAAAAAACAAGATTTTATTATGTGTTAGTAGATCACAGAATAAGAAAAAACTCTTCCAAAGAGGCTTTAAAAGTAAAAAAAATTTTAAAAAGATTTAAGATTAAACTGGACATTTTAACGAATTATTTAAAAATTGAGAAAAATGTTCAAAGTACCGCTAGAACTATTAGATATAAATTACTCTCGAAATTTTGCGAAAAAAAAAATATTGCAACAATATTAACAGCTCACAATTTAGAGGATCAGGTTGAAACATTTTTTATCAGACTATCAAGGGGAAGTGGTTTAAAGGGATTATCAGCGATGCAATCTTCAACCAAAATACACAAATATTTAAGATTATACCGACCTTTATTAGAGATAAAAAAAAGAGATTTAACGAAAATTTCAAAAAAAATATTTGGTGAATATATAAGAGATCCTTCAAATATAAATACAAAATATCTAAGAGTCAAAATTAGAAAGCTAAAGAAACCATTGATGAATAGCGGAATAAGCTATGATCAAATAATTAAATCGATTAATAACCTAGCATCCAGCAAAGTCACTTTAGAGAATTTCATGATTAAAAAATCAAAAGAATTCATTAAAAAAAAAATAAATGGCAAGATTTACTTAGATTTAAAACAATTCAATAAATCTAATGAAGAAATCCGAATTAGAGTAATCAATGATGTAATAAAAGAATTACATAATAACTATTATAATCCAAGATCAAAGAAGGTTGTAAATTTGATTAAAAATATTAAAGATAAAGCGTTTAAAAAAAGCACCCTAAGCAACTGTGTTTTTGAGAGACAAAAAGATCAATTATTAATAAAAAAAGAGAAAAAACGTTATTTTAAGGAGATTTAGTTATAATTTGTCTTATTTACAACTGAATTAAACTTCAATAATACTTGATTAATTAGATTTAGTAATTATCTAGAAAATATGAATATTAAGAATTTAATAATGTGGGTCATCATAGTCTTACTTTCTGTAGGACTGTTTAACATGTTTCAGGATCCAAGTAAGGTTAACTCTGAAAAAAACAATTTAGCTTTTTCTAATTTTTTAAACGAGGTTGAAGCAGGAAGAGTTGTAGAAGTTCAAATTCAAGGGAATAATATAAATGGCATGTTAGCAGATGGAAGTTCTTTTAAAACTTACTCACCAAACTATCCTGAACTTGTTGAAAAACTTTCAAGCAACGGCGTAAGTATTGTAGCTTCTCCACAAGAAGATAAGATGCCATCACTTTTGGGCATACTACTTTCCTGGTTTCCGATGCTTTTACTTATAGGTGTATGGATATTCTTTATGCGTCAAATGCAAGGCGGCAAAGGCGGCGCCATGGGATTTGGTAGGTCTAAGGCTAAACTTCTAAACGAGGCGCAAGGCAAAGTAACATTTAACGATGTTGCTGGGGTTGAGGAAGCTAAAGAAGAGGTAGAAGAAATTGTTGAATTCTTAAAAGATCCAAAAAAATTCAGTAGATTAGGAGGTAAAATTCCAAAAGGAGCTTTACTCATTGGACCTCCTGGAACTGGAAAAACTTTGTTAGCTAAAGCTATAGCTGGAGAAGCAAACGTCCCTTTCTTCTCAATTTCAGGTTCAGATTTTGTTGAAATGTTTGTAGGAGTGGGAGCTTCAAGAGTAAGAGATATGTTTGAACAAGGTAAAAAACACTCTCCATGTATAATTTTTATTGATGAAATCGACGCTGTTGGAAGAAGTAGAGGCGCAGGTTTAGGAGGCGGGAATGATGAAAGAGAGCAAACCTTAAATCAATTACTTGTTGAAATGGACGGTTTTGATACAAATGAGGGAATAATTTTAATTGCAGCTACTAATAGACCTGATGTGCTTGACCCAGCACTATTAAGACCTGGTAGATTTGATAGACAGGTAGTTGTTGGTAACCCTGACATTATTGGAAGAGAACAAATTTTAAAAGTTCATGTGAAAAAGATTAATACTGGTCCAGATGTAAAACTAAGAACTATTGCTAGAGGTACGCCAGGATTCTCAGGTGCAGATTTAGCTAATCTAATTAACGAGTCTGCTTTGTTAGCTGCAAGAAAAAATAAAAGAGTTGTTACAATGTCAGACATTGAGGAAGCAAAGGATAAAGTAATGATGGGCGCAGAAAGAAGATCCATGGTAATGACTGAAGATGAGAAAAAATTAACCGCTTATCACGAAGGTGGTCATGCAATAGTTGCATTAAATGAAAAAGCTTCTGACCCTATACATAAAGCTACTATTATTCCTAGAGGGAGAGCTCTTGGAATGGTTATGAGACTTCCAGAAAGAGATCAATTATCAGTAACAAGAGAAAAAATGCATGCAGACATAGCTGTAGCGATGGGAGGAAGAATAGCTGAGGAAATTATATTTGGTCATGATAAAGTTACATCTGGAGCTTCTTCCGACATTGAGATGGTAACTAAAATGGCAAAAAATATGGTAACGAAATATGGAATGACCACTGAATTAGGTACGATTGCTTACGGCGAGAACGAAGAAGAGGTATTTTTAGGAAGATCGGTGACAAAACAACAAAATATGTCAGAAGAAACTGCTAAAAAAATTGATGCTGAAGTTAAAAAAATTGTTGATAAAGGATACGAAAGAGCGAAAAAAGTTCTTAATGAAAAAATAGATGATTTACATAAAATTGCTAAGGCCTTATTAATTTATGAAACTTTATCAGGAGACGAAATTAGAGACTTAATACTTAAAGATATAAAGCCTACAAGATCTTTTAAAGAGGAAGAAGATAATGACGGTAAATCTTCATCAGCTTTAGGTTCGCTGGGATTGAAACCAAAACCAGCAATTTAAAAATGAATAAATATTACACTAGAGCGTGTAATTTTTATTACGGAACTCAAGCAAAAACCCTAATTAAAAAAAAACAAGCACTACCACTTTGCGGTGAAAATAAAATTGCTTTTGATGAAATAGAGATATTCACTCGAAAAAAAAACAAGATTGAGAGTAACTTCGTAAATATTAAAAATGTAAAAAAATTTAAAAAAAAAAAACAAAAAATAATTAAAAATCATTTAAAAAATATTACATCTAAAAGAAAAAATTTTTTAAAAAATATAAATTTTAAAAAACCTTCTATAATGGGAATTTTAAATTTGACACCTGATAGTTTTTCTGACGGTGGAAAATATAATAGTTATAAAAAATCTATAAAACACATAATAGATATGATAAATGCTGGAGCAAACATAATAGATGTAGGTGGTGAGTCAACTAGGCCAGGCTCAAATACAGTAGATCCAAAAATTGAGTGGAAAAGAATTGAAAAAGTAATTAAAAATTTTAAAAAAAGGTTTAAGCAAACTTGTTTGTCTGTAGATACACGAAAATCTGAATTAATGATTAAAAGTATTAAATACGGTGCAAATCTAGTAAACGATGTATCAGGATTTGATTACGATAAAAATTCGATACCTATAATAAAAAAGTCGAATATTTCAAAAGTATTACACCATATGAAGGGTATACCTAAAACAATGCAAAATAATCCAAATTATAAAAATGTTTTGTTAGACGTTTACGATTTTTTTGAAAAAAAAATCAAAGATAATAAATTTAAAAGTAAAGTAATTATTGATCCAGGTATTGGGTTTGGTAAAACTTTGAAACATAATTTGACTTTAATTTCTAAGATTTCTTTGTTTCATAGTTTAGGATTTCCAATTTTAGTTGGAACATCGAGAAAAAAGTTTATAAATCAAATATCAGGGAGATATGATAGTATAGGTAGGACCGGTGGAACAGTTGCATCAATTATTTTTTTATTATCACAAGGAGTACAAATATTTAGAGTTCACAACGTTATCGATGTTAAACAAGGAATTTTGGTTTTCGACAAAATTATTAATAGTTAATGAGAAATAAATATTTTGGAACTGACGGAATAAGAGGCATTGTAAATAAAGGTAATATTACTGGACAAAAATTTTTTAAATTTGGACTTGCTTCAGGAACATATTTTAAAAATCAAAAAAAAAGAAAACAAATTGCAATTATAGCTAAAGATACTAGATTATCAGGTTATACTCTTGAACCTGCTCTTGTTTCGGGTTTGGTTTCTGGCGGTATGCATGTTTTTACTCTTGGACCATTACCTACTAACGGTCTTGCGATGTTAACTAAATCTATGAAAGCAAATATGGGTATAATGATTACGGCATCCCATAATCCATATTATGACAATGGTTTAAAACTATTTGGACCAGATGGACTAAAACTATCAGATAAAATTGAAAAAAAAATAGAGAAATTAATAGATGCAAAAAATACTAAACAATTAACTCACCCTAAATCTTTAGGAAGAGTTAAAAGATTAGAAGATGGTAATGACAGATATATAAATATACTTAAAGAAAATTTTCCTAAAAACTTTAATTTAAAAGGTTTGAAAATAGTTTTAGATTGTGCTCATGGTGCTTGCTACAAAGCAGCCCCTAAGCTGCTTAAGGATCTTGGTGCAAAGGTTATAGCTATTGGTGTAAACCCCAATGGTTTAAATATTAATAATAAATGTGGCTCGACCCAACCCAAAAAAATGAAATTAGCAGTAAAAAAATGTAAAGCTCACCTTGGAATATCATTTGATGGAGACGCAGACAGAATAATAATGTCAGATGAAAATGGAAAAATTGTAAATGGTGATCAAATTATAGCAATGATAGCTAAAAGATGGAAATTGAAAAAGATTTTAAAAGGAGGTGTAATTGGTACTCTAATGTCTAACTATGGATTAGAAAAATTTCTTAAAAATGAAAAAATTAGGTTTTATAGATCTAAAGTTGGAGACAGATATGTTAAAGAAAAAATGAAAAAAATGAATTTTAATTTAGGAGGAGAACAATCAGGGCACATTATTCTTGGTAAATTTGCTACAACTGGAGATGGCTTGCTAGTTGCCTTAGAGGTATTGTTTTCTCTCAGAAAGATAAAAAAAGCAAGTAAGCTTTTAAACGTTTTTAAACCTTTACCACAGGTTCTTGAGAATATAGTTGTAAAAGACAAAGAGATAATAAATAAAACTAAATGTAAAGAAGCAATTATAAAATCTAAAAGATTAATGGGTAGTAATGGAAGAATACTTGTAAGGAAATCTGGGACTGAACCAAAAATTAGAGTAATGGCTGAGTCACACGACAGAATTTTAATTACCAAATGTATCAAATTAATTAAAAAATCAATAAAATAAGTTGAAACCAAGATCTAAAATTTTGATTATTGCAGGTTCAGACTCATCTGGAGGAGCAGGTATCCAAGCTGATATAAAAACTGTGACTGCTTTAGGCAGTTATGCTATGACCGCAGTTACTGCTATAACAGCACAAAACACAGTCGGTGTTAAATCTGTAATTCCTCTAAATCCAAATGATATAGCAAAACAGATTTTATTTACATGTAAAGATATAAAGCCCGATGCAGTAAAAATAGGCATGCTACATTCATCTAATGTTATTTCTTCAGTAGTTAATTCATTAAAAATAACTTCAACAAAATATCTCATTGTAGACCCCGTTATGGTTGCCAAAAGTGGCGCAAGACTTATAAATAAAAAAGCTATATCAACCTTAAAAAAAAAATTACTGGCTAAAACTTTTTTGTTGACTCCAAACATTCCTGAAGCTGAAGTTTTAACAAAAAAAAAGATTAAAAATTTAAGTGATATGATTATAGCTGGTAAAATCTTATTAAAACTAGGTGTGAAAAATGTTTTAATAAAAGGGGGTCATAGTAAATCTAATTATATTCAGGATGTTTTTTTTAGTCAAAAAAAATATAAAATATTCAATCACAAAAGAATTAATACAAAAAATACTCATGGCACAGGGTGCACATTATCTAGCGCCATAGCAACTTATTTGTCGTGTGGAAAACCTATAAACAAATCCTGTGAGTTGGGAATTAAATATGTTAATCATGCAATTAGATCAAATCTAAATTATGGAAAAGGGCATGGTCCAATAAATCACTTAAATTCATTTAAATTAAAAAGAAAATTTTTATAATGAAAAATGTAGTAGTTGTAGGTTCACAGTGGGGAGATGAAGGTAAAGGAAAGATTGTTGATTGGTTGTCAAGTGAAGCAGATGTTGTAGTCCGTTTTCAAGGAGGGCATAATGCTGGACACACACTTGTAATCGATAAAAAAGTATTTAAATTGAGGTTACTTCCCTCAGGTATTGTTAGAAGTGGAAAAATCTCAATTCTTGGCAATGGAGTGGTTATAGATCCCTGGTCTCTTTTGGATGAAATTTCTGAAATTAAAAAAAAAGGTATCAATGTAGATCCTAAAAATTTTATGATTTCTGAAACAGCTTCTCTAATACTTCCTTTTCATCAAGAAATGGATGAAATTAGAGAGGATGCAGCTGGAAAAGAAAAAATTGGCACTACAAGAAGAGGTATCGGGCCATGTTATGAGGACAAAGTTGGAAGAAGATCTATAAGAGTGATGGACCTTAGATCAGAGAGTAACCTTGATAGTAGGCTTGAAAATGTTTTGCTACACCACAATACAATTAGAAAAGGATTGAAAAAAAAAGTTTTTAAAAAAATTGATATTAAAAAAAAACTTATGAAAATTGCACCTGAAATCCTCAAATATGCTAAACCTATATGGTTAAAATTAGAAGAATTTAAAAAAGATAGAAAAAAAATTCTATTTGAAGGAGCTCAAGGAATACTTTTAGATGTTGATCACGGCACATATCCTTATGTCACATCATCAAATACTGTTCCGGCTATGGCAGCAACAGGATCTGGATTAAGTCCAGATAAAATAGGATATATTTTGGGAATTACTAAGGCCTATACAACTAGAGTTGGTAGCGGACCATTCCCAACAGAATTAAAGAATAAGATCGGCGATACCCTTGGACGAAGAGGAAAAGAATTTGGAACAGTAACTGCTAGAAAAAGGAGGTGTGGTTGGTTTGATGGAGTTTTAGTAAGACAAACTATAAAAATTTCTGGCATTAATGGTATAGCCCTTACGAAACTCGATGTTTTAGATGAACTTGATGAAATTAAAATGTGTATCAAATATGATCTAAATGGAAAAAAATTAGATTATTTACCAGCTGCAACCGAAGATCAATTTAAGATTAAACCAGTTTATAAAACTTTTTCAGGCTGGAAAAGCAATACTAAAGGGGTAAGAAATATCAGAGATTTACCAGAAAATGCAAAAAAATATATATTTGCTTTAGAAGATTTTATTGGTGCTAAAATTTCTAGCATTTCAACTAGTCCTGAACGAGCTGATACAATTTTAATCGAGGATCCTTTTAAAGATTAGTTTGCTGGTAATAAATTCTTCGATTTGCTTGCAGAGATCATAGATTTTTGCAATTTTTCAAAAGCTTTTGTTTCAATTTGTCTAATTCGCTCTCTACTAATTTTATACTTTTTACTTAATTCCTCAAGAGTAGTTGGATTTTCTTTTAGTCTCCTTTGGTTAATAATTTCTTTTTCTCTATCGTTTAAAATTCCCATTGCACTTTTTAAAAGTTCTTTTTTATCATCGTATTCTTGTTTTTGCGAAATTATTAATTCTTGATCTAAACTATCATCTACCAACCAGTCTTGCCATTCGTCTGTTTCACCACTTTTAATAGGATCGTTAAGTGATTTTTCTTGCCCCATCATTCTTCTATTCATATTAATAACCTCAGTAGAGTCCACGTCTAATCTTTTTGAAATCTCTTTTACTTGTTCGTCTTTAAGATCACCTTCCTGCTCCGGCGCAATTTGATTTTTTATCTTTTTTAGATTGAAAAAAAGTTTTTTTTGAGCTGTGGTAGTACCCATTTTCACTAAACTCCACGATCTTAAAACATATTCTTGAATAGCTGCTTTGATCCACCACATAGCATATGTTGCTAATCTAAATCCTTTATCAGGATCAAACTTTTTAACAGCTTGCATTAATCCTAAGTTTCCTTCTGAAATTAGTTCACTTACTGGCAATCCATATCCTCTGTAGCCCATAGCAATTTTAGCAACTAATCTTAAATGACTTGTAACCAATTTATGGGCTGATTGTAAGTTGCCACTTTCTCTCCAATTTTTTGCAAGCATATATTCCTCTTCAGCATCTAACATTGGAAATTTTTTGATCTGAGTCAAATAAACTGATAAACCACCAGCTGATGGAGTTGGTAAATTACTAATATTTTTATGTTTGCTCATTTAAAAGTATGTATATTAATTTTTTTTTTTTAATTTTCAAGATTTTTTAGAAAATCTAGCATTTTTTTAAAATCTCTTGGTAAATCACTCTTGAAATTTAACCGTTTGTTATTTTTTGGATGAGTGAATTCAAGAGTTTGGGCATGTAAAGCCTGACCTTTAATATCGTTCAGCTTTTTTAAAAAAATTTGATTAATTTTTTTAAATTTATTTTTTTTCCCCCCATATTTAGTATCTCCTAGAAGAGAGGTGCCTTTATGTTTTAAATGAACTCTGATTTGATGAGTTCTTCCAGTTTCTAATTCACATTCTACAAAACTTATTTTCGGTATATCTTTTAGATTAAAAGTTTTAATTGTTTTATAATTTGTTATTGCTTTTTTACCCCTAAAATCTGAAACGGTCATTATTTGCCTATTTTTTTTATCTCGTGTTATTAACGTTTCAATACGACCCCCAAGTGGTCTTATTACACCCCATATTAAACATTGATATTTCCTTTTTATAGTATGATTGCTAAATTGTTCACTTAAATTTGAGTGAGCAAAATTATTTTTTGCAACTACTAATAAACCACTAGTTTCTTTATCAATTCTGTGAACTATACCTGGGCGAAGAGAGCCATTAATGTCAGATAAATTTTTCTTATATTTATAAACCAAACCGTTTGCTAAAGTATTTTTATAATTTCCTGCGCCTGGATGAACCACTAATCCTTTTGGCTTGTTAATTACAAGTAAGTCATTATCTTCGTGTACTATATCTAGCGCAATTTTATTTGAGGTTATATTATCTTTATTGACCTCAGATATATTTAATTGAATTTTATCATTAGCTTTAATTTTTGTTGAAGATTTAATTATGTAATCACTATTTATTTTAAGTTTTCTATTTTCAATAAGTCTTTTTATATAAGATCTAGTGTATAAACTTAAATTATCGGATAAAAAAATGTCAACCCTTTTACCATCATTCGATTTGTTTACTAAGAATTTGATTGTTTTATTCATAAATTAATTTAAAATAAAATTATTGCGCCGGTAGCTTCAACTGGATAGAGCGCCGGATTTCGGCTCCGGAGGTTATGGGTTCGACTCCTATCCGGCGCACCATAAATCACATAATCCAGTTTTTAAATTTATTTTTATTAACTATTATATAATTTGGGAAACTATTATCTAAATCTACAACTTTATAATCAATATTTCTCTCAAATAAATCTTCTCCCTTAGCAATTTTATTTTCTATTTCCTTAATATTATTAAATTTTGGTATGTTAAACTCTTGATGAGCAAAAGAATTAATTTTTCTTTTTATTGACTCTGGAGTTTTTAAAAAACTGAAATGCCATCCCCCATTATGTATAAGTTGGGGTTGTTTATCAGAAAATATCTTCCAAAAAGGTTGTTTTTTAATCTTAATATTTCTAAGCCATTGAGGTGATTTTAAGTATTTTTTTTGACATATTTTTGTACCCGCCCAATGTTTATCAGTTACGTTTAGTAAATTTATTTTAGATTGAAAGTTTTTTTGTAAAAAACAAGCATATTTATTTTTAATATCAAACTCTTTAATTTTTTTTGGATCTGGAATTTCATCAATATCAGATATCATTATCAAGTCGTCAGAGTCATATTTGGCTATCCCTCTTTGTAATGCATTTCTTTGAAATTGATCCCTAATATGACTTTCATGCCAATTTTTTTTTAAAGACTTAATCTTTGAAGGCATATCATTTACGATTATATACTCAATTTTGTCCTTGAAGTTTGGAAAATGATCTATATTAAACTTTAAATCTCTTTTGTTTCCAGCATGATCTTTTGTAGCCTCACATAATATAAATTTATCAACAAATTTGTTTAAAGTATTTAATCTAATTTCTAAAACTAGATCTTCGTCGAAATACATAAAACAATCTATTATTTTCATTTTAATTATTCTCCCATATTTATGAGAGTACCTCTTTTTTTTGCACCATAATAAGAGGCATAAAATACTATTACACCTAAAACAAAATATATTAAGGAAATTAATATTGATTTATAAATGTTATAATAGTTTACTTGTTGATTAATTAGCATATCCCTCATTTCCTCAAAAATATGAACCAAAGGAAGCCCTTTTGCAAAAATTTGAAGAATATTAGGCAAAATTTCAATAGGGTAATATATACATCCCAAAGGTGCTAAAAAAAATAAGCTTGCCCAAGCAATATTTTCAAATGACGGTCCAAATCTAAGTAATCCTGAGGTAACGAATAAACCTAAACTTATTCCAAATAAATATAGTGAAATTAATAGAAAGACTAAAGGGAAGCCTAGTTTCAAAATAGAAACACCGAATAAAGGTATAGATATTAATACAGCTGGAACTAATCCAATTAAAGTTCTTAAAATAGCCGTCAAAGTTAGTGAAGCAATAATCTCCCTAATTCTAATAGGAGCAATAAATAGATTTGTAAAATTTCTACTCCAAATTTCTTCAAGAAACATCATATTGAAGCTAATACTAGCCCTAAACAAAAAATCATATAGTATTGCAGCGGTCAAAATAATACCGACTGTATTGCTGTAATAATCTGAACTTAAAGTAAAGAATTTTGAGATAAAACCCCATAAAAATATTTGAACAGTAGGCCAATAAATCAAGTCAAGAACTCTTGGGAACGAATTCATAATTAAGTAAAGATGCCTTAAGCCTAAGGCATATATTTTATTGAAATTCATCTAAACCTCTTACTAATTTCAAAAAAGTCTCTTCTAAATTATTTCTTCCATGTTTTTTTATTAGCTGTTCGCAAGTCCCTCGATCGACAATTTTTCCACTCTTCATCATTATGATGGAGTCACAAAGTCTTTCAACTTCATTCATATTGTGTGAGGCTAATAAAATAGTAACTTCATTTTTAGACTTATATTCTTGTAAATAACTTCTTATAAAATCACCTATATCAGGATCTAAACTTGCAGTAGGTTCATCTAATAAAAGTATTTTTGGTTTGTTTATTAGAGATTTTGCTAATGCGACTCTATTTTTTTGACCAGAAGAAAGCTCACCTGTTTTTCTTTCAAAAAACTTTTTTATGTCTAAATCAGAAGAAACTTCGTTTATACATTCATCTAAATTTTTTACTCCATACAATCTTCCGTAAATCTGGAGATTTTGTTTTACTGTAAGTTTTTTTGGAAGCTCAACGTAAGGGGAGGCAAAATTTAATTGAGACAGAATATCGTCTCTTTTATAATCCTTCAGATTTTTGTTATTTATTAAAATTTTACCCTCTGTTGGTGTTATTAGTCCTAAAAGCATGCCAATCGAGGTGGTCTTCCCACATCCATTAGGGCCCAACAATCCAATTGTTTTATTTTTTTCAATTTTAAAATTTACTTTGTTGACAGCTACATACTTATTGTAAATTTTAGTAAGGTTATTAACTTCAATAAGCATTATTTAGCTGCCTTTCGAAGCCTATCATTGATTGCAATTCCTGGTCCTTTGTTTGGTATTTTTGATACATAAATTTTTTTATATCCTTTATTTTTTATATCTCTTAATATCTTATATAAATTAGATGCAGCTTCATTCAAGTTAGCTTTTTTGCTTAAATTAAATTTATTTTTTTTTCCTTTAAATTTATTACCGAATATGACGTGTGCGTCACTTTTATTTTTTGGATCTTTATTTAAAATAATAGGTATACCTGGAGAATAGTGTTTTTCTAGCATACCTGGAGATTTTATTAGTTTACTTTTTTTATAAGAATTCACCTTTAAAATCTTTTTAAAATCTTGATAGCCAAATACTCCAGGCCTAAGAATTTTTGGTTTTCCTGTTAAGTCAATTACTGTTGACTCAATCCCAATTTTAGATTTTCCACCATCTATAATTATATTTATTTTTTTTCCAAAGTCTTCGAATACATCAATAGCATTAACCGGGCTTAGCCTAGTTGAAATATTTGCACTTGGCATGGCAAGTGGAAAATTAGAATATTTTAGTATTGACCTTACTATTTTGTGACTTGGAAACCTAATAGCTATAGTTTTTAATCCTGCTGTTGCCTTTTTTACAATTTTAGAGTTTTTATTCTTTTTTAAAATGAAAGTGAGTGGACCTGGACAAAACTTTTTATATAGTTTTACAAAATTTTTGCTTATTATTACATCTTTATTTATTGAATTAATATTATAGTAATGAATTATCAACGGGTTTTTTTTTGGTCTTTTTTTAAGCCCAAAAATTTTTTTAACAGCTTTGGAAGAATAAGCATTTCCAGCTAATCCATATACTGTTTCTGTTGGTAAACCTGCTATTTCTCCTTTATTAAGATACCTTAAAGTCTTTGTTAATGTCTTCTTATTAAAAGAATATATGTTTGAATAGTCACTTTTCATAATATAATTATTATTTT